>DATIXJ010000001.1:0-33855 GCA_035518715.1 Bacteroidota bacterium
GCTGTATCATTATCGAATCAACGCAACGAATGGAGCTGGCACAACTACTGGGGCAGATTCGACATTCACCACATCGGCTGAAGCACCGACGATCGCCACACAACTCACCGACAGCGTGAGCTCGCAGAGTGTGAAGTTCGAAGGATCGGTCAATGCGAACAATTCATCTACGGCAGTGGTGTTCCAGTATGGGACGACGATTGCATACGGTAATTCAATTCCGGCGACACAGAATCCGATCAACGGAACGACAGCCACGGCGGTGAGTGCTAACCTTAACGGACTCATTCCGAACACGACATACCACTACCGCATCGTTGCTACAAATGCCGGTGGTGTAACCAATGGACCGGATTCTACATTCACGACACATACGCTTCTGCCTGTTGCCATAACGATGTATGCCGATACGATTGCATTCCAATCAGCATCAGTGCATGGAAGCGTGAATGCGAATAACTCGTCAACAGTCGTGAGGTTTGATTATGGGACAACGACTGGCTATGGCAGCCAGGTGACAGCAGCTCCGAATCCAGTCAACGGGACATCTTTGACTCCGGTGAGTGCTCCTCTTACCGGATTGGTGCCGAATACGCTCTATCACTACAGAGTGAATGCGACAAACGGAGCCGGGACAACGACGGGAGCAGATTCGGCATTTGCGACCGCCCCGGAAGCAGCCACCATCGTGACTCAATTCACTGATAGCGTGAGCTCGCAGAGCGTGAAATTTGAAGGTTCGGTTAACGCGAATAATTCATTGACGACTGTCGTGTTTCAGTATGGAACTACTGCCGCGTATGGCAATTCACTTTCAGCAACACAGAGTCCCGTTAACGGCGTAACCACGGCGGCGGTGAGTGCCAGTCTCAGCGGTCTCATTCCGAACACGACATACCACTACCGCATCTCCGCAACGAATGCCGGTGGTGTACGGAACGGACCAGATTCGATTTTCACAACACATGCGATAGCACCGATTGTTACAAACCTGAGCGCGGATAATCTGACCTCCTCTTCCGTCATAGTGCATGCAAATGTCGATCCGAACAATTCCTCGACCATCGTGGCATTTCAATACGGAACGACTCTTGCCTACGGAAGCGTCATGACCGCCGTGGGAAGCCCGTTCTCGGGGACTGTTGTTGTGGGTGCACAAACGAATCTGACCGGCCTGGTCTCAAACACCCTTTACCACTTCCGCGTCGTGGCAATAAATTCTGCTGATACGGTTCAGAGCCCAGACGCGATGTTTCTGACCATTCCAAGTCTCCCGGTTCTCAGCGCACCCGCAGATGGATCCACTAACCAACCTACGTCGCTTCCTCTCGCGTGGACTTCTACAGGCGGGTTTTCAGACACTGTTCGATATACACTGCAAGTCGCGCAGGACTCGAATTTCTCGGTGATCGTTCTCGTTGATTCGAATCTGACTGCCACAAGCCGGCTTGTCACATCGCTCAGTCATTTTACGACATATTTCTGGCGCGTGAGCGCCCGCAATACGAGCGGCGTGACGGCATACACATCCCCGCACCGTTTCACAACGATCATTGCCGCGCCGAATGCGCCACTTCTCGCTTCCCCGGCAAACGGGGCGACCGATCAGCCGGCAACGGTACCATTGCGGTGGTATGTATCACCGAACAGCGCGTCCTATGCTGTGCAGGTTGCGGCAGATTCGCTGTTCGTCTCGGGCGTCGTGAAAAATGATTCGAGCGTCACTGATACCTTTGATATTGCGAACGGACTTGCAAATAGTACGACATATTACTGGCGCGTGCGCGCGACGGATGTAGGGGGAACCAGCCCCTGGTCGGAGGTATCAGCATTTACCACGATAGTGCCTTTGCCCGCGACTGTTGCTCTGGTACTACCGATCGATGGAGGAACTGTGAATGCCGACAGCGCGACATTCGTTTGGCATTCAACGGGTCCGGCTGTAACTCACTACCAACTCACAATCTGCTCGGATTCTCTGATGACGACCCCTGTCGCCGATACGACCATTGCGGATACTACGGCCCTGGTCCGGCATATTGGCGCACCACAAGTCTATTGGTGGAATGTTCGTGCAGAAAACAATGCCGGATGGAGTGCCTACGGACCAATCAGGAAGTTCACCCGGACCATGACGGGTGTGGCAGATCGCGCGGGTATACCCAAGGAATTCAAGCTGAGTCAGAATTATCCGAATCCGTTCAATCCATCAACAATCATCCGGTTCGACTTGCCCACGGCACAGCATGTTCATCTGGTGATCTACAATATCGTGGGAGAGGAAGTGGAGGAGCTCGTAGACGGACTTGTTGAGGCGGGATATCACCACGCGGTGTTCAATGCATCTAACCTCCCGTCTGGTATGTACTTCTGCCGGATCCAGTCGGAAAAATTTGTCGATGTGAAGAAGATGCTTCTTATCAAGTGACCTTTCGAATTCACCCGTTTCCAGGAGAAGCTCCGGATCTGATCCGGAGCTTTTTTATTTTCACTCTTGCGCAAATAATTTCAGCATGCCTGTTCCTGAACTTTTTTCGCTAATCATCGTATGAGTTGATAGAACGCTGTTCGGGGCGGAATGGTTTTTGACTTTCGGCAGGGTGAGAAGTATATTAGTATGAATTTCGAGAGCGTGTCTGACGAGATGTTGAACGATCTGAAGAAAAAAACAATCCTGTTCCTCGAGGATGAGGAAGAGTTGCTACAAACGGTCGGTCAGGTTCTGGGCGACCAGGGATACTCGGTGGTTGGAATTCAGACGGGGGAGGAAGCGCTCGATCGTCTTCGTCAGCTTCGGCCCGACCTCATTCTGGCAGATATTAAGCTCCCGGGAATTGATGGGTTTGATTTTTACCGGAAGATCCGTCAGATTCCGCACTGTAAAGAACTTCCCTTCGTCTATCTGACGGCATTCAACAGTCTGGAAGCGGCGATTCTTGCCAAACAGGAGGGGGCCGCGGAATATATCACGAAGCCGTTCGACATCGAGTATCTCGTTTTCCGCATCAAATCTCTTGTCCCGCTGACGCAATCTCTTTAGCCGGCACTTACCTCTCCGCCGGCAATCACCTCGTGACTTTCGTCACATCACGCTACCGGAAGAGTTTGTACGTTTGTATGAGCAACGACGATCTCTGGATTATGGAAGACGAGAACAAACTGAAGCTGTTTCTGAAGTGGGCGGGGTTGGCGGCACTAGTGGCCATTCCCGTGATGGTGATCCTGAAGAAGCGGAAGGAGCAGGACAGCAGATTGCCGGACGACGACGACTCGGATATCTTTGCTTCTGAACTGGAAGAGTGAACGATCGACGGCTGAGTGCTTTAACCCGGCGTACACGCGGTTAGAAATTTATTGAATTTTTATCCGATCCCCCCGAATTCCAGCTCGTGTGTTTGTCACACTTTCCCGGCACGTACTTCTTGTTGAAGATTTCCGCCATCCGTTCCGGACAGTACGGAGTCGCAAGCTTTTTGGTCTCCACGCAGATCGTATCCGTTTCTACTCCCTCCGGTTGAACGAAATTTTCCAGCGGCATTCCGATGGAATTATCATCGTAGACGTACTTCATGAATCTGCCCCAGATGGGAGCAGCCGCGCGACCTCCCTGACCATCCTCGTTCGTAAAGTGCACTGACTTATTGTCAAATCCAACCCACACCCCGGCAGTCAGCTGAGGCGTGAAGCCGATGAACCAGGCATCGGCATATTCCTGTGTCGTCCCGGTCTTTCCGGCTGCCGGGAGTGCGAAAAAGCTACGGACTCGTTGTCCTGTGCCTCCTTCTCCCACATTCCCTTCCAGCATCGAGGTCATGATGTAGGCAGTTTCCTTGCTCAGCACCTCACGTTTTGATGGCTCGTTTTCCTCGATGACGTTACCGTTCTTGTCTTCGATTTTCAATATGGAGATCGGCTCGACATAGACGCCTTCATTCGGGAAGACGCCGTACGCAGAGGTGATTTCGAGCGGCTGAACTTCGCCGGTCCCGATCGCCAGGGACTCATACGGAGGCAGATCCGATTTGATCCCCATCCTGTGAGCGTACTGAATGACCTGATTCACCGGCGCGATTTCCATGATTGCGCGGATTGCGACGAGGTTGATGGAGTGTTTGAGCGCTTCACGGAGCGTATATTTCCCGCCAAAGGTGTGATCAAAATTTTCCGGAGTCCATCGCTTTCCATCCGCCATGACGAGCGTGACCGGCTGGTTCAGGAGTTCAAAGCACGGCGGATAGCCGTTATCGATCGCTGCCGTGTAGACGAAAGGTTTGAACGCCGAGCCGGGCTGACGGCGGATCTGTGTGACGTGATTCAGACCGTACTTGAAATTCCGGAAGTCTGAACCCCCGACCATCGCCAGGATATTCCCGTTGGAATGATCGAGCGCGACAAAGCCGACTTCAATGCGCGTTGAGGTCTTCTTCACCGAATCGATGAATACAGAGCTCGATCGGAGCGCGTGGGCAATGCTGTCCCGCTCCTTCTGCGTGTCCGCATCGCGGTACGCGTCCGTTGTTCTGATGGCGTTGGCAATCGCCTGAGCAAGCTCCGCACGATGATTTTTCCAGTCCCACTGCTTCAGGAAATCCGCCTGATAACCTGTCAGGTGCTCTTCCACCGCGCGGTTCGCATATTGCTGCATCCGGCTGTCAAGGGTGGTATACACCGAAAGGCCGTCGCGGTAAATATCAAAACCGTACTTGTCGGCTTTCTGCAGGAGTTGCTGACGCACCCACTCGACGAAGTGCGGGGCAATTCCGGTACTTGAGTACGCCTGATCCGTCTGGAACGAGAGCTGCTCGGCTTCGGCGGATTTTTCCTGTTCCGGTGTGATATATCCGTACTTCACCATTTGATCGAGGACGGTATTTCGCCGATTCATTGCCCTCTGGAGATGTCGGATAGGATCGTACGTCCCGGGCCCCTTGAGCATACCAATGAGGAGGGAGCTTTCGGCGAGTGACAGGTTGGTTGCGGGTTTGCCGAAATAGATCTGTGCTGCAGAGGCGATGCCGTAGGCACTCCTCCCGAAATAGGAAACACTGAAATACATATTCAGGATTTCCTGCTTCGTATAATTCCGCTCGATCTGAACCGCCGTGATGAACTCGCGGATTTTTCTGGTCAGTTTTCCGAAAAGTGTTTCATGCGCGCCCTTGAGGTTGTAAAGATTCCGGGCGAGCTGCTGAGTGATGGTGCTTGCCCCCGCGCGCTGGAACGTGAGGAGGTTCTTGAACATCGCGCGAATGAACCTCGGAAGATCGACGCCCCAGTGTTCGTAAAAATTCTTGTCCTCCGTCGCGATTAAGCCGTTGACGAGGTTCGGCGTCAGGTCGGCGGCGGTGACCTGCGTTCTATTCTTGATATAGAATTGATCAAGGACCTCGCCGTCGGCCGAATATACTTTTGTTGCAAGCTCCGGTTT
This sequence comes from Bacteroidota bacterium, assembly GCA_035518715.1. Classification (GTDB taxonomy): domain Bacteria; phylum Bacteroidota; class Ignavibacteria; order UBA10030; family SZUA-254; genus DATIXJ01. Next base: position 5,429 of record DATIXJ010000001.1, read on the forward strand.
CGGATTTTCGAGCTGTTCGAGGGACGGGAGCCCGGAAACAAGATAGACGCCGTAAATGATCGCACAGGCAACGACCACGGCTCCGGAGAGGAGAAGGAACTTGCGTTTCATGATGAAGTTCTGTGTACTCATGATCGCTGGTCAGCTCCATTCCCGGAGCTGAATGTCTCCATCCTGAAGTACCGCATAGGTGTTGGAGGTAATCCAGTCTCCGAGGTTAATGTAGACGCCGTTCCCGATGCGTGTAAATGCGGGATGGTGCCGATGCCCCATGACCACAATATCATATCCCTCGCTGATCTTCTGTTTCGCGAATTCTTCCATGCCATCGACGGGGCCATAATCCTTATCCTGCGTATAGCTCCTGCTCGTTTTGGAAGAGGATTGTGCCAGTCGAATGCCGAGATCGGGGTGAAGCCATGAAAACAGCCAGATGGACATCCGGTTGCGGAGAACCTTCTTCACGATCCGGTATCCCAGATCATTATTTGCGAGCCCGTCGCCGTGATGAAGAAAGATGTTCTTCTTGTTCACTACAATACTGAACGCATCCCGGTGCGTTTTCATTCCCAGCGAATCATGAAAAAACTCCCTCATCCAGAAATCATGATTGCCCGCAAGATAGTGCACGTCGATTCCCCGCGTAACAATTTCGTCGAGCTTCGCGAGAGTCCGGTGATAGCCCTTCGGGATAACCGTCCGGTATTCGATCCATGCGTCAAACAAGTCGCCGACAATGAACAGGGACGATGCATCCTCTGCCATGAAATCCAGAAATGCCAGGAGACGGCTCTCCTTCGCCCGTTCCTGTTCCGCCGATTCCAGACCGAGATGAACGTCGGAAATAAAATATGCCTTGCTCATGGTGATGAGCGAACGACGGTCAGGTTGACGAGAAAGGGCTGTTTGAACCTGCTGCACCATCCTTCGGCGTCGGAACAGTAGAAGTAGGTGATTGTCCCGCGGACGACAATGTTGCCGGGCTGGGCGGACTTCGGAACTGCAAAAGACTGTTTGACCGGAATGGAGGTGTCGAGATAATTTGCGGTAGCTTGTCGGGGGATTTCGGTTTTTCCGACGGCAGTCACGGCGACCGATGAATCGAGTTTCACATCAATCGCTGGCTGCAGATTGATATGAATCCCTTCCTGCGGCTTGAGGGTTATGAGAAGTTCACCACTCGATCCGGGCTGGAGATTCTTTTGTTTTGTCTGCACCCGGCATTGGACGTAGCTGTTTTGTGTCGGGGGATTTCCGCCGGCTATCGCGGAAGCCGTAAAGAGAACAATCAACGCGAGGATCATGAACAGTTTCATATCTGAATGTACCCGTTGATGTGCTGCATTTCCTTCAAGATAATCAATCGCACGCTCACTTCAAATTTTCCGGTGCGGGCAGATGATCCGCGGATCTTGCATGAGGTTCACGGACTTTTTGCAGGAAGAGAAAACCGCTGAGGAAGAAGAACCCGATCGAAAGAATCGCCAGACGCTGACTTCCCGTGATTGCCGAGATAATGCCGAAGACCGTTGGTCCGATAATTGCCGAAGCATTACCACAGATCCCGTCGTAAAATCCGAAGAACTCTGCCTCGTGCTCGGGCGGAAGAAGCCGCGCCATCAGACTCCGGCTCGACGACTGTGATGACCCGATTGCCACGCCTGCGAGCAGACCGACGGCATAGAATCCCGCCTTAGAGCCGGTGAAGAAGGCCCCTGCAATAACGACCATCCACAGGAGCAGAGTGATGCTGATCGTTCTCTTCGGTCCGACTCGGTCGGTGACGAATCCGAAGAGGACTGCGCCGAGTATCGCTGTCGATTGCGTCACGATGAAGAAGATGATCACCTCCAGCTCGGTGAAGTGCAGTGTGACGCGTGCAAAGATCGCCGCAAAGAAGATCACCGTATTGACCGCGTCGATATAGAGGAAGAATGCGATGAGGAAACGGACGATGTTCCGGTAGCCGCGGATGTGGCGGATTGTCCTGAATGTCTGCCGGATTCCGAGACGGATATAGGGAATCCTTCGCATCCCCGTGCGGTGCTGTTCCTTGACGATGAGGAAAAAGGGAAGAGCGAAGACCAGGAAAAAAAGCGCTGTGAGGATAAAGCTGAATCGGAAGCTCAAGAGATTTTCCTCGGCGAAGCCTCCCTGGATGAGCGGGAAGGAAATCGCCAGGATCGCGAGCGCACCGAGATATCCCATTGCAAAGCCGTATCCCGAGACCCGGCCATAATGTTCCTCGGTCGTGATCTGAGGGAGGAAGGAATCGTAAAACGCATACCCTCCCTCGAATCCCACGTTTGCAATGATGAACAACAGCATTCCGGTGACAATCATCCCCGGCCGGAGGAAAAACAGGAGCGACGTGAACAAAATGCAGAGTAAACTGAAAAAAAGGAGGAAGCTTTTCTTTCTTCGCGCGTAGTCGCTCGCGGCACCGAGGATGGGGGATAGAACTGCAGCGGTGAGCATCGAGATGCTGTCGGCAAAGCCCCAGTAGAGGTCACCCCTCGGTGAATTGAGTGCGATGATTTCCCGGAAATAGAGCGCGAAGCCGACCGTCTTGATCATGACCGAAAAACTGGTGCGCGCAAAATCGTAGAGCGTCCATGCAAAGACTCTTGCACGGGCGTGGGGGGTGGAAGAGAGAGGGGTTAATTTCCCTTCGGGGTCTTTGGGTGCGGCAATGATAGCTGCTGATTGTTGTGGAGTGATTCGTTGATAAGTCCTCGTCCGGTCTTCTTCAGAGACTTGGAGGACTTGAGCTCTTCGAGGATGGCATCAAGCACCCCGTTGATGAATTTTCCACTCTTCTCCGTGCTGAATGCCTTCGCCACTTCGATCGATTCGTTGATGGTCACCTTCGGGGGAATGTCAGGGAAGTAAAGCATTTCGCAGATTCCCATGCGCAGGAGGAGGCGGTCGACCATCGCGATCCGGTCAAATTCCCAATGTGCGACCTTCGCTTTAATATATTTTTCAACTTCCTCTTCGTGGTGGATTACTTCCGTCACGAGTTTCTTCGCGAATTCAAAATCATCCTTCTGCGTCTTCAGTTCACCGAGAACGTTGTTGATGACGTCGGTAATCGGTTCACGCGAAAGTTCATACGCGTATAACGCCTGCAGTACTTTTTCACGAATCAATCTTCGCTTGTATCGTGCCATAGTATGTCCCAAAGAACAAGTTCGGCTCTACACCGCGTTGTCGCCTGCCTCAGGTGAATCGGGCAAGCTGTCCGTCGAATTCCGATTTGCCGGCGTACAGCCGGCGTATGTGACCGATCTGTCCTATGCGTTCTTCTGCTAAGTGATTGGATGCTTCAAATGTGAGTATTTTTTCGTTCTTGGCGATCTGGAAAATCTTCAATAGCGTCTCATAGATGCCTTCCGCCTGCTTCATCGCGCGCTCGGGAGGATATCCTTCGAGCTCCGATGCAACGCTCATCAGGCCGCCGGCGTTGATCGCGTAATCGGGCGCGAAGAGGATCTTCCGTTTCTGCAGCATGGCCCCGTGTTTCTTCTCGTCGGCAAGCTGATTGTTTGCCCCTCCGGCCACGATGTCCACCTTGAGCCGGGGGATGGTCTTGTCGTTGATAATGCCGCCGAGTGCACACGGGCAAAAAATATCCGCATCGACGTCATAAATCTTCTCCGGCTCCACGAACTTCGCCTTTGTTCTCTCGACGACCGGCTTTGCCTTGTTCGGGTAGATATCAGTGACAAAGAGCCGGGCGCCTTCCTGTGCGAGATGATCGCAGAGGGTGCTTGCCACATTTCCCATTCCCTGAACAGCGATCTTTTTCCCGCGGAGCGAATCGCTGCCGGTCACTTCCTTCACACACGCTTTCATTCCGTAATAAACGCCGTACGCGGTAATCGGTGAGGGGTCACCGCCCCCGCCAAGTGCGCGGTCAATGCCGGTGACGTACTTCGTTTCCATCCGGACAAATTCCATGTCCTGGACTGTGGTGCCGACATCTTCGGCGGTGATGTAGCGGCCCGCGAGCCCTTCCACAAAACGACCGTATGTGCGAAACAGTGATTCCGTCTTATCGCTGTTCGGATCTCCGATGATGACGGCTTTTCCTCCGCCGAGGTTCAATCCGGCGACGGCTGCCTTGTACGTCATTCCCCGCGAGAGGCGAAGGGCGTCGGTCAAAGCATCTTCGTCAGAACTGTACGTCCACATGCGGGCTCCGCCAAGTGCAGACCCGAGCGTGGTGCTGTGAATGGCGATGATCGCCCGCAGGTTTGCCTTTTTATCAGAACAGAATACCACCTGCTCATGTCCGTTCTTCTCAACTTCCTTAAAGATCTCCATCGTTCACACAGAGCATGGTTGATAAAAAATGAATGACGGTCAATGTACGCAAAAACCGGCATCTATACAAGGGGCGGGGAGGGAGAAATGGAAAGTTCTTGAAGTATTCCGGTTTGAGTGCCGGCGAACAGATGCCTTTCCTGCGCCGACAGGCAACAATATCTACTTCATGGTATGATAGACGGCCTGCACGTCTTCATCTTCTTCAATCCGGTCGAGAAGTGCCTGAATTTCCCTTTGCTGCTCTTCGTTGAGTTCGAGTGGAGAAGTCGGAAGTCGCTGTATCTCCGCCTGTTCGATTGCAATGTCCTTTTGTTCGAGAGCCCGCTGCATGCTGGGATAATCATTGATTCCGGTATACACAAAGACGGATCCTTCGTCCACAACGAATTCTTCCGCTCCGGCATCGATAAGTTCCAGTTCGAGTTCTTCGAGGTTATGTGAACCCGCAGAAAACCGGATGACACCTTTTCGTTCGAAGAGAAAATCGAGTGATCCGGATGTTGCGAGCGAGCCGCCGGCATGCGTGAAGTAACTGCGGATATTTCCAACAGTGCGCGTGGGATTGTCAGTTGCCGTCTCTACGACGATACCAATGCCGTGCGGACCATACCCTTCGTACACGATCTCTTCGATTTCCGTTTCTTTTGAAGTCGCACGCTTGATCGCGCCTTCAATTTTATCCTTCGGCATGTTCTCTTTTCTTGCGCTTTCGACGGCAACCCGGAGACGGAGATTCGATTCAGGATCCGGTCCGCCTTTTTTGGCCGCGAGCGTGATCTCCTTGCTCAGGCGTGTGAAGGCCACCGCCATGCGTCCCCACCGGCGCTCTTTCCGCGCCCGCCGGAATTCAAATGCTCTTCCCATGACTACGATTCCTCATGTTGTTGTGCAGATTGCCTGCGGGATGTCCTCGTTCGTAAGAGCTTTTTCCAGACGAGATCAAGCAGCTCGGGAATCCCTTCGCCCGTTACCGACGAAATGCAGACCTTCGGGATCCCCCTCCCGAATGAAATTTTACTCAGGGACTTCATGAGAGCACTCTCCGCGAGGTCTATTTTCGAGAGGGCCACAACCTGTGGCTTTTTCAGCATTGCGGGGCTGAAGGATCTGAGTTCGTTGATCAGGATGTCGTACTCGTTCCGCGGATCCGCCGTCGTTGACTCGATGAGCAGAACCAGCACACGTGTCCGCTCAATATGGCGCAGGAACTGGATGCCGAGTCCCTTTCCGCTATGGGCGCCTTCGATCAATCCCGGCATATCTGCGACGACAAAACTCTTTTCCTCGCGATATCGTACAATGCCGAGATTGGGAATGAGCGTCGTAAAAGGATAGTCTGCGATTTTCGGCTTCGCCGCGGAGATGCGCGCAATGAGCGTTGATTTTCCGGCATTGGGAAATCCAACCAACCCCACGTCGGCAAGGAGCTTTAACTCCAGGTCGATCGTCCGTTCTTCTCCCGGTGTCCCCGGAGTCGCTTTCCTTGGTGCCTGATTCGTCGATGTCGCAAACTCCGCGTTTCCTTTTCCTCCCTTTCCTCCCGATGCGACGCGGATTTCATCGTGATCCGAGACGAGATCGGCCAGAAGTTCTCCCGTCTCCCCGTCCCTGATCACCGTCCCGACCGGAACGCGGATGATGACATCGGATGCAGACTTCCCGGTCTTGTTGCTGCCCATGCCGTGCTCGCCATTGCGGGCGGCATAATTCCGTTTGTACCGGAAATCCATCAGCGTGGTCAGGTGGCGATCGGCCCGAATGAGGACGCTCCCGCCGTTTCCGCCATTCCCACCATCCGGACCTCCTTTCGGTATGAACTTCTCGTGCCGGAAGCTGATGATACCGTTACCTCCTTTTCCCGACTTCACGGAGATTGTTGCCTGATCAATGAACATTGAGTCTTCAGTACGTTGAGTTGGATGAATTCAGGAGGAACTGATCTTGTGAAAACCGGAGAACTGTTGTCGATGCCTCGAAATCAGCGGGGGGATCCCTTGATAACCGTTCGGACACGATCGATCTCTTTCTTTGCAGCCGCCTTAAACGTGGCATCGATCCCCGGTCGATCGACGATCTGCTGATACATTCCTTTCGCTTCGTCGAACTTGGACATCTTTTCGTACGACTGCCCTGCCATATAGAACGCCGTGGCTGTCCAGTTCACTTTTCCCTGCCGTGAAACGAGATAGGGAACTTTCAGGAATTCGAGAATTGCCTGCTGGTAATCTCCCTTCTGATAATATGCGTCGCCGATATCATACCGAAGCTCGGCTTCCAGAAGACTTCCTGCTTCACCGATCAGGTTCTGAAAATATAACACCGCCTGGTCGTAATAACCAAGGTTTGTATACAGAGTGCCCAGCTTGATTTTCTTGTCGATGATATTCTCATCGTTTGGAAACCGGTCGATATACTCCCGTGTTGTTTTGAGTGCCGCATCGTACGCTTTTGTGGATTCGTATGCTTCGATGAGGTTGTTCATCGCATAGGGGAGAACATCGCCCGCCTTTTCGGGTTCGAGCATGATCTGTTGATAATAGTGGATAGCCTGTTCGTACCGTTCCGCATTGAAATGCATATTTCCGAGCGACAACAGTACGCGGGGCAGGACGTCGGACGACGGGGAGTCGTTGAGAATCGATTCGTAAATTTTGGCCGCGTCGGGAAGCTTATTGCTCACCTCCGCGATTTTGCCGATATAATACTTGCTCCACGGAGCAAAACTTGTCTTATCGTAATCGTCGGATACCTTTTCGAAGGCCCTTCGTGCATTCGTATAATCCTGCCGCTGAAAATACGACGACCCCGTCTCATACTCAAATTCTGCCTCGGTTGCCGATTTCTTGCCGTAGGCCGCCTGGAATTGCTCGATCAGTTGCTTCGCTTCGGCGAGTTTGTTCATGCGAAGAGTAGAGACGATTGCGCGTTCCTGAAAATATTCTTTTTGCGATGTCGAATCTGCATCCTTTGCAAGCCGGCTGTACTGCCGTGCCGCTTCGACATATTGCCCGGTCTGGAAGAGCAGGTCGGCAATATCACGTGTGGCATCGGATGCACCTCCGAGCGCGGCTGCCTCCTTGAAGTATACCGACGCGAGGTCGGTGCGGCCCTGGCTGCGGGCAAACCCGCCGAGGGCGTAGAAACATCTTCCGGCTTCAATCCCTCGCCGGTCGCGAAGAAGATAGCGGATGTAGTAATGGACGGCTTGCTGGCGGTCCCCTTTCTTTTCGTAGGCAGCCCCGAGTGAGTAGAGGGTTTCGGGATTTGATTCTGAATCGCCGAGGACGCGGATAAGTGAGATTGCCTCATCCGGCTGGCCGTTTGCCGTGTAGGCATTAACAAGAGAACTCTGCGCTTGTCGCGCTGCTTCCGTGTAAAAGAAATCCGTGGTCAGCCGCTCCCAGAATGCGATGGCTTGTGGAAGATGGTGTTGTTCCATGGCCGCTGCCGCAAGTTCCGAGAGTGAGCTGACCGTCGGGGGTGCATCGGCACGGAGCGCGAGGACTCCGTTCCAGCTCGCCACGGCAGAATCGGGTTCATGTGCATTCATGTACAGAGATCCCCTCAAGTCCAGCATCTTTCCGATCAATGACGATTCCGGAAATTCTGCGAGAATCTGGGAAATACAGGCGAGCGCCGTTGTTGTATCCGATACTTCGACAGCCGACGAAGCCAGATCGGCAAGGACTCGATCCCGGTAGGAAGATATCGGGTGGTCTTTGAGAAAGTTGGAGGCGAGAGTTGCACGCTTCTGCGCTCCTCCATCGCGAGCGGCAAGAAGATACTGTCTGTATGCCGCTTCGCCTGCCTGTGACTGATTAGGGAACTGACTCAGAAACGAGGAGTATGCACCGACGGCCTTCGAGGCCATGGACGAATCGATGTCGGAAAGAAGGTCGTATGATCTTGCCCGCAGAAAGGACGCCTGGACCATGTCGCTCTCATCCAGACCGCCGTTGATTGCGAGATCGAATTGCTGGGCTGCAGATTCATAATCCTTAAGGTCATTGAAGTAGATCTCGCCGAGCTTGAGTGACAGGGTAGATTTCGATTTTTCCGTCAGCACCTCGCCCATGAGACGCGCCAGCTTGCTGATCCCGGCATCCCGGTCCTTCTGTTCATGTTCCTGGATAAATCTGATCGTGCTCTGCACGTTGTCATACTCATCGTTCGCCGGATACTGGGATTCCAGATCTCTGTAGGTTTTCACAGCCCCATCGGGATCGCCCAGCGTGCGCTGACACTCTGCCGTTCCGATCAGCGCACTGACGAGGAAAGGCGACCGGGTGTATCGCTGCGTTATCTGATCATAGGCCGAAATTGCCTTACGGTAATCGTGTACCTGATCCCGGCAAAGTCCTGCAAGCTCCATGAGTGCCTGAGCTGCCCGCGGGTCATTCGGGCGAGAAGTGACAAACGAAGTGTAATACTGCATCGCATCATTGTATTGTTTTGCCGCCACTGCCGCGTGGGCGCAAACAAGGAGTGCCTCTCGTTGCAGCGGAGAGTGTTCATCCGAAGCGAGCTTTCGGGCATGCTGAAGTGAAAGCGCGGCATTCCGGTCAGCGAGGGCGGCAATTCCTGCCTGGAGAAGCGAGCGATCGGCAAGAGACTGTTTCGGATACCGTGTTGCGACGAGGGCAAATGATTTTTCCGCCTCACCGTAGGAATGTACTTGCATCTCCGCTTCACCGATCTTGAACGTTGCCTCGGCACGCAATGAGTCATCGGCACCGTCATCCGATGAAACTCGCTTCAGATGATCGAGTGCGGAAGTATAATTTTGCTCACCCATAGCAAGGACTCCGAGCTCGTACTGAGAGGCGATTGCCGCGGGGGTTTTCTTGTAGGTTTGCAGGATCGAGACGAAGGCCGATTCGGCGCTACCGAACAATCCGCTCATTGCGCGGAGTTTTCCGAGTGAGAAGAGCGCACTTGCCCGGACCTCTGTCGGGGCATCACTTTCGGCGACGTCCCGTGCCTCCCGCTCCGCAAGCTCCGTTTGTCCCTCTTCCGCATACATTTCACTGATAGCAAGCCGTGCGGGAAGCACACTCGAGCTTGTCGAATAATCCTGTATGACGGATCGGAAATCCTTTTTGGCGTTTTCCCTATCGCCCAGCTGCCGATAGAGCTGACCAGCTTTCAGAAGGGCATCGGGAACGAGCGGGCTTTTGGGATGAAACACTTTCACCCGTTCAAATGCCGCTGCCGCTTCACGTTCATTCTGTTCCCCGAGGAAGGCCTCTCCCACGCGCATCCATGCCTCCGGCGACTTCGGATGATCGACGTACGTAAGAGCAAAATTCTGAAATGTGATTCTCGCTTCATCGAAATGCTTGAGCTTTAACTGTGCCTGACCGAGATAAAATCTCGCCTCAATTCCCTGAGACGTGTTTGGATAGGCATCGATGAAATTTTTCAGCTGGGAAACTGCAAGATCGTACATGCCGTCGTTGTAGAGGCCGATCGCGAGCTTGAATTCTGCATTTTCCTTCGCATCCTGCGCGCGTACCTGCGGCACCAGCAGGAGAAAGGTGAAAAGCAAAACGATGAGGCGGTAGGTTCGCAGTTTCATCAGGATGGATTCTCGTTCATTCCAAAATCAATCAAAGATATGCTTAATTCGCGAGTTGTGCAAACCCGATTTCCTCCCGAAGTTCGGCGGACAGGACCAGTTTCATCAAAACCTCCCTTGCTTTTCTTGCGATTTGTGATGATATTAAATCACAGTATGCGATGGATTATGTTTTTTTGTAGTTGTGTGTTCATTGCCGTTTTTACGGATTGCCATTCTGCCCGGAACGCACAATCCGCAGGAGGTGCCGATTCCGTCATTGCGGGTTCCCGTCGAGTTTCTTCCGGCACGCAGCCGAATGTCTTCCAACAAAGTGTCTCGCTTGTTGAAGCGGTGGTCGATACCGTGATTGTGACTGACTCTCTTTCCTATCGCGCTTCTGTTCTCGTCCGCTCGGCATCAGGTAAGGGGAACACGTTTGCATCCGAAGGGGAACACCTGACAATCGTACCGCAGTACGGGTTGACCGATTCCATGACCGTTGATCCTGCAGCGCCCCGTAACAAGGGGCTCCTTCGTTTGCGCACGATGAAGAAAGGGGAGTCGTTCAGGGGAAAGCTCTCCCTTGGTCAGGACGGCGGATGGCGCCTTCTCGAAGTTCAAGATCAGTGAGAATTTCTTACCCATGAAAATCCGATCGATTTTTCTGCTTCTTGCAGCAGTAACCGTGGCAACCATGCTTGCGACGATCATTCTGCGGAACCGTCAGGCCATGGACAGCGACCGTGACGCTGATGCAGTTGAGAAACAGGAAGCCGGCTATGCACTCGAGGCATGGCGATGGTATAATTTCGAACGCGCCTTTCCTACCGGCCACGTTCCGCTCGACTGGCGGGAGAGCGCATTCATGCAGCTTCGAGGCATGAGCCCGCCGAAGGGCAGGCGATTCGGACTGAGTTCGATTGCCTGGAATTCCGTCGGTCCGACGAACATTGCAGGTCGTGCCCGGTCGATCGCGATCGACACCGTTAACCACATCCTCTACTCCGGTTCCGTCAGTGGCGGAATCTGGCGAAGCACCGATGCTGGAAATTCCTGGATGCCATTGACCGATTCAACGGCGTCTAATCTCGTCATCGGCTGTCTCGCTATAGACCCATCCAACCCCTCCGTGATTTATGCTGGAACAGGAGAGGGATATTTTAATGTGGATGCTCTGCGGGGTGTGGGGATTCTCAAATCGACCAATGCGGGGGTGAGCTGGTCTATTCTCAGCAATTTCGTTGCGGCATCATCGCCGGTGGCGTATATCAATAAGATTGTCATCGATCCGGTGAACACCAGCGTGCTCTATGCTGCCGTTTCGTCGGTTGATGTCGGGATCTGGAAGTCGACAGATGCGGGAACAAGCTGGTCGAAACTCTCTGCAGGAGGGGCGATCAACAGCGGGACGCTGAAATTCTGCACCGACCTCGTCATGGATCCCACAAATTCGGGCACACTCTACGGCGCGTTCGGGCTCTTCAATTCCAACGGAATATACAAGACCACCAATGCCGGGTTGACCTGGTCGAAGCTGACAAACGGTTTTCCGGCAACGTCCACAAAATTTACAAGAATCAGCATCGCCATCGCTCCATCCAATCCACAGGTTCTCTATGCCTGTCTGGCGGATTCCAATTACTACACACACAGCATTCTGAAATCCGCGGATGGAGGAGCATCATGGACTGCCGTTTCGGTTCCGTTCGACACGGATCCCCTGGTCAACAATACACACCTCGGAGGGCAGGGATGGTATAATAATGTCATCGCGGTCGATCCGACAAATGCGAACACTGTTCTCACCGGCGGTATCAATATGTTCCGGTCGACGGACGGGGGATCGCAGTGGACCCGCATCAGCGACGGGAATGCGGGAGGTATGCACGTCGATCAGCATGCCATCGTCTTTGATCCATCGAATCTTTCGACAGTCTATGCCGGAAATGACGGGGGAATTTTCAAATCGGTCAATTCCGGGGTGAACTTTGTCGCAGTTAACACTGGGCTGACCACTGCGCAATTTTACAGCGGCGCAGTGCACCCGACATCGGAAACCTATTATGGGGGGACCCAGGATAACGGCACTCTCAAATCCGGAACAGTTCCTTCATGGAACGAAATTTTCTCGGGGGATGGCGGCGTGACGCTGGTTGATCCCGTCAACCCTTCCAATGTCTTTACGGAATATGTTTATCTCGCAATCCAGAAATCGACCAACGGCGGAACAACATTTACACGATCCATCCAGGGGATACCGCAGTCAGGATCCAACCAGGGAGACGGGACGTCGGATCGTTGTGCGTTCATCGCACCCTTTGCGATGGACCCGTCGAACTCACAAAATCTTGTTGCTGGAACGTACCGCGTCTTCAGATCGACGACCGGCGGCCTCAGCTGGAATCCGATCAGCACAGACATTACGGGAGACGGGGCCGGTGCAGTGCGTTCGTCGGGATCCGTCATTACCGCGTTATCGGTAGCGCGCACGTCTTCGTCGACGATCTATGCCGGGACAAGCGGATATGATACTCTCTCGTCCCGAGTTGTCGTGACGACAAATACCGGCAGCACCTGGACGAATGTGACAAGATCGCCGCTGCCGGATCGCGTTGTCCGGGCAATTTCAATCAACCCGTCGAACGGAAGCGATGCGGTAGCCGCATTCTCGGGATACAACGGGAACACACCATCAACTCCCGGGCATATTTTCCGAACCACTAACCGCGGCACCTCATGGACGGATATCAGCGGTAATCTGCCGGATGTTCCGTCAAACGCTCTTCTCCTCGATTCCACCAACACGAACCATATCATGACGGGGACCGATATCGGGATATTTGAAACGACCGACGGCGGGTCGACGTGGATCTCACAAAATTCGGGAATGGCAAACGTCTCCGTTGCCGACATCGATCTGCGACCGGATGGATACGTTTTCGCTGCTACACACGGGCGGGGTATGTTCAAAAGCAGCGTGCCGTTCGGTGTTTCTTCCGCCGCGCTTTCCATCATCATCCACCAGAATTCTGTTCTCTCCCAGTTTGTCGATCTCTTTGTCACTTCTGCAGAGTCTCTTTCTTCAAGTCCCTCGATCAGTGTTGCGGTGGGGAGCAAACCTTCTCAACTTGTTTCGATGGTTCAGAATTCCTACAGGGTCTATAAGGGGAGCTATCAGTTTTCGTCCAGCGGTTCCACACTGCTGACCTGTAGCGCACAGGATTCTCTCGGCCGGACGATCATTTCTTACCGGTCATTCCAGACGCAGCTGCTCAAAGCGGGAACGGGCGGGATCATTTCGACGCCCGACCATGAGGTAACTCTTTCGATATCGGGTACGGCGCTTCCGGAGGATACGTATTTCACCGTCATTCCTGAACATTCGGCGTCAATGGCACTCCTTGGACCTTCGTACACATTTGGCCCGGAACGGGAATTCAATTCGTCGGTAGCAATTTCATTTTCCTACACCGATGATCAGTTGGGGGGGCGCAACCCGCTCCATCTGGCGATCATGAAATTCGACGGGAGCTCGTGGAACGCCGTTCAAAGTCTCATTGATCCTGCACACCGGACAGTAACAGCACGGGTATCAACTCTGGGTGAGTTTGCTCTCGGGTATGACGAGAATTCCATTCATTCATCGGTGATTCCCGGCGAGATGCGTCTGAAACCGAACTATCCCAACCCATTTAACCCCTCGACGCAGATCGAATTCGATCTGTCGGGCAGCGCAAATGTGCGCCTCGAAGTGTTTGATGTAAACGGCCGGCTGGTGAACGTCCTTGTCGATGGGAATCTGGAGGCAGGGAATCATGTGGTGAGGTGGGATGGGACAAGTTTCTCCGGTGACCGGGTTGCGAGCGGAATTTATTTTGACCGACTGCTGATCCGAAAAGGTCAGGCAATGCTTTTCCAGAAAATCGAAAAAATGTGTTTCATGAAGTGAGATGAAATGAAGCTGCGCGACCTGTTGTTCCTGATGATACTTGTCGTCCTCCTTGCGGGTTGTCAGAAAACCGAAACCGGGACCGATGAGAGTGCATCTCAACTGACCACGGATGGTTGGGCTGCGTACAGCGCCCGCAATTATGCAACGGCGATTACAAAATTTTCAGCTGCCACAAATCTGGACGCATCATACGCCGATGCCTATAACGGCCTGGGATGGTCAAATGCAAAGCTCAATAAGCCACAGTCGGCAGTTTCCAGTTTTTCGACCGGGTTAACAAAGAGTCCGAATAATGCAGATATGAACGCGGGGCTTGCCTTCGCATACAACGCGGAAAAAAATTACGCACAGTCGATTGCTTCGGGGCTTGCAGTTTTGAGTGTAAATGCAGACTGGCAGTTCGCACGGGATACATCGGTTTCCTCTGCTGATATTCATCTTCTTCTTGCTGAAGACTATTTTTCCCAAACTTCTCCCGATTACCTCCACAGTCTGCAGGAGGTGCAGGTTGTTGATCCCGCATTCAATGCCGATGTAATGACCGTAGCCGGTCAGACGGCGCTCGGGCACGAAATCGAGCTGCTCCGCAGCCAGGTCTGAGCCAGCAGCTGGCACCGCTGGTCTTATCGAAGTTCCTTCGCTACTATTTCAAATGAAGATGTTTCAGGGCGTGCACGATCTCATCGACGGTGAGACCGACCCGTCTGCCGTCGGTTTGGATGACGAGATCCGCCTGTGCATAGTACGGTTCCCGCTGTGCGAGAAGATGGGAGATGCGATCGCGGATTTCCCGTTCACTGAGCATCGTTCCTTCGTTTGACCGGAGAAGAGGCCGGTCAGCCTTGTATTTCATCCGTCTGAAGATCTGCTCGGGATCGGTTCGCAGGTAGATGAGGATTCCGGTCGATTTGATAATCTGGAAATTCTCCCTGCTAGCAATCGTTCCTCCGCCCAAAGAAATGACGCAACCGGTTTGTCCGCTTGCCTCGCGGAGAATTTTGCGTTCCGCATCTCTGAAATACACCTCCCCGAATTCCGAAAATATTTCCGCTACCTTCTTTCCCGCTGCCCGTTCGATTTCCTGATCGATGTCGATGTGACGATAACCGAGCGTGTTGCCGAGGATCGGTCCGATGGTACTCTTGCCGCTTCCCATGAAGCCCGTCAGATACACCAGATGTTTCCGCGAGTGCTCCATTCAGAATTGCCAGACAATGCCGATGTTCAGTGCAAGGCCGTCGATGGCGATTCTCGACGTGAACGGGGTGTCGTCAAGCGGCTCGTTATGCTGAAGGTAATGGACTGATGATTGCTGGAACTGATTGGTAGTTTCGAACTGGATATCGCGGAATTTTGCCTCACAGCGAACCGATACCGGAGGGGCAAGAGTGTACTCTATGCCGCTCAGGACCTGAATGCCGAATTCTGTTTTGTGAGAAACCGCACTGGCCCGTGCACCCGCATACTCATAGTGACGTGAGCCGAGGTACAGTCCCGTTCCGCCTCCGATGTACACATGAAACGTGGAAGTGGAGATCGGTATCGGGAAATAGCCGGAGAGTTCGATCGGAACGGCGGTAAAGCCGTCCTCGACCGGCACTGCCGTGAAAGTTGTCGGAGAGGTGAGATAATACGTCTGGTTTCTCGAGAGATATTCAACACTGAGTCCGATTTGGAGATGGATGTCGGGAAAGTCCCGCCGCAGATCAATCCCTCCGCTCAGGAAATTATCGAAGGGAACATACTGATCGCGCAGCAGGTCGTTTGGTGAATCAGCGTTGCGGAAAAGTTTGGTTGCCGTGGAAAGCGTGCCGAATGCGGAGAAGCTATATCTGGCCGCATCCTGCGAACGTGCAGAACAGGAAATGACCGACAGGAGAACTATGCAAGAAGCAATCCTGCACACATGAAATGTCCGTTATCTCTTGCCGCCGGCTCAGCGGTAGAACGTGTCGCGATTGTCGACAATGTCCGCGTTCTTCTTCAGCTGGTCTGTCCAGTCTGTGAAAAAGCGGTTCTTTTTCTCGGTCAGAATCTGTGTCCGAAGCGTCTCACGCTGCGTGTTGTATGCCGAGGAGTCGAATGCCGACTTGCTCTTGAGTTGAATGAGGTAGATGCCGCGCAGGCCTTCCACGGGCGGCGAGATCTCGCCCGGGCGCAGAGCAGCGGTTGCGCCGATAAAATTCAGATCACGTCCGATGGCGGGAATGAATCCGCCCAGAGTAAAATCTGCGAGATGCTGAACGGTTGATCCGGGCTGGCTCATCGCAAGTTTTCCGAGCGAGTCTCCCGGAGCCAAAGTCTTTCGCAACGCGAGGACATTGGTCTTTGTGACCTCCACTTTCTTGTCATGCCTCAACCGTGCCTCGAGATTGATCTTGAGCTCGTCGAACGGCCGGATTCCGGCTTCTTTGACATCCGATATCATAAAGACGACATATCCCTGCTGGAGCTGGAATGGATCGCTGATCGATCCGAGCTTGTTGTTGAACGCAAACTTGTTGATCTCCGCGTTGATGCCGAATCCCGGAATGACCGCGCCTTTCTGAAACGGAGCTGTTACCTGAACGCGGTATTTGCTCTGCTCGGCTTCGCGGTCGAATGATCCCTGTTTCGCAAGATACACGAAATCCTGGGCATGCTGGGAGATGTCACTCTGTGTGTCCGAGCTGGGGTGGACCGGCATCCGAAGATCGGCGACCCGAACGTCCCGGTCATCCCGGGCAATGATCTTGATGATGTGATACCCAAATGTTGTCCGTATCGGGCCTACAATTTGTCCGACTCTTGCCTTGAATGCGGCGTCTTCAAACGGCTTCACCATTCTTCCCTTGCCGAACCACCCGAGATCGCCGCCCCGCTGTGCGGTTCCGGGATCCTTCGAGTATTGCATGGCAAGAGTTGCGAAGTCTTTTCCGTTCTTTGCCTGCGCGAGGACATCCCTTGCAAGCTGGAGTGCCCGGGCGCTGTCGTTGTTCTCGATATTGATGAGAATGTGGCTCGCATGAATCGCCTCGTTCTGTCCGGATCGAAATTCCAGAACTTTGAGAAAATGATACCCGTCGATCTCTTTAAGCGGACCGACGAGATCGCCGGCTTTCGCAGAGAAGACTGCGAGTTCTTCATCCTGCGGTAAATCTCCGTGCTTGTGGAAGAGACTGTCCCCGACCGGTGATTCAGATTGCTGGCGCGCAAGCTCAACAAAATCCGCACCCTCTGAAGCGCTCTTCTGTATGTTCTCCAGGGCCGTGAGGACGCTTGCCGTATCCGCATGGGAGGGGTTGTTCGGGAAGAGGACATACTTCATCTGCCGTGTGGCGTCGACCTTGTATTCGTCGGAGTGTTCGTTGTAGTATCTGCGGACATCATCTTCAGAGAACTTGACCGCACTGTCCTTCACCAGAACGTTGGGGTCGAACAGCATGTAATCCGCATTGTACTTGGTGTTCTGATCCAAAAAGCGCTGGAGGATCTCATCTTCGTCAACCTGAACGCTGGCGAGAATAATGCTCTGGAGCTTTTCGCGCTCGCGCTGTTTCCGGAGTCCGTCCTCGACTTGCACCATGATGTCCTTGTTCTTGGGATCCATGATGGTCGCCTCGTACTGCTGCCGGTTGAACGTTCCGGTCGAGTCGGTAAACTGCTGCTTCAGGAATGACGGCGGATTGTCACCGCGTACCCAATCGACAATTTCCTGGTCGGGAACGGTGATGCCCAGCCTCTTGATCTGATCGTCATACAACGTCTGGTCGACGAGCTCATTCCAGATCTGATCCCGGAGGGATTTCTGCTGTTCTTCATCCGGCTCAGTTCCTGATTGTTTCTTCTGGTTATCGGCAGCACGGCGGACGAGATCGGCGAAATCCTTGGCGTAGATGACGTGTCCGTTGATCTCTCCGATTTCCTGCGATTTGGTTCTGTCCTGATGGCGCCGGCCGGTAATGTCCATTCCCCAGTCCAGGACGATATAGATGACAAAAAGTCCCGCGAAGATGGAGAAAAATGTGGACAGACTTTCCCGGATTTTGGTCATTAAAGGCATGGTATTACTCGGTTCTCTGAAAAATAGTGCAAAAAATGGTGTTTACCAATATAACAGAAAAAAGAGAGAGAAGCAACGCGTCCTGACGGATTTCCGCCATTCTGAAATCGGCCCGGGCCAATAAAAATGCCGCTGTAGAACTCTTACAGCGGCATCGTGCTCATCACTTACCCTTATTTCACCTTATTGGAATCACCATCTCACAAACCACCATCTAAGGAGGATGAGTCTCATGAATAACAACGCCCTCGTGTTCCGAAGAGTTCCCATTACCAATCTGCTCAGGAAAATGCGATTAGTTGACTTTTTCTCAAGACTTTTGTATGATGCAACATTCTTGTTAACGAACCCATTTATCACGAATCTGGAATTTTTATGCAGATCAAGGAAAAGATGGAAAATGACGTTGCCGTTCTTACCCTGAAGGGCGACCTTCTCGGAGAGCCGGATACGACCTCACTGAGAGATAAAATCCACAGTCTTGTGAATGACGAAGTGAAGCATGTGGTCGTGGATCTTGGGGGTGTAAGCTACATGAACAGCTCCGGATTGGGGACGCTCATTTCCGCTCTGACCACGATGCGTGGATCCGGAGGAGATCTCCGTCTGGCTCGTGTTGAAGGGAAGGTGCAGAATCTCTTCGTGATGACCCAGCTCGTAAAGGTATTCGATACCTACGAAACGCTCGAACGGGCGCTCGCCAGTTTCAAATCAAAACCAAAGTGAATGGAGGTCGTCGCTCAAGGGCGCATTGTGCCGTGACCTGACTGTGACGACGGCGACACCCTGTCGTCCCCGGCACTCTCGTCCGGGGAAAAGTCTCATTCTTCAACGCAGTTGTGCAACCGATTTACGATTTACTTCCTTTCCTCGGCCCGTATCTGAACGGGTAAAAAGTGAATGAATTGACCTGCCTCACGCCTCTCACTCTGTGAGAGAGGTATCTTTACTGCTGACAGTGTTTTCGTATGCCCGAATGAGGTTCCACTGAGAGGAACGGAAGAGGAATAGTACAAATTCCGGGAGTGCTCTATGATAAAACCGACGGCGAAAGAAGCGGCGGAATACTTCCAGCGTGTCGCCCACCAGTTTGCGAGCAAGGGCGATCAGGAGACCGCGCGGTTTGCATTCCGCAACGCGGTCCAGTCCTGGTACGAAGCCGCGCTCCAGCAACCCGCGTGCGTTGAAAATCTTCGCTCCGCAGAAGAAGACTTCTCAGAATTTGCACGCCAGGACCCGCGGTACCGGGAGCTCCTCAAGATCATTAAGGCCTATGCAACTCAGTACCCTGGAATTCGGGAATCCGTTCTCATGACAATTCTCGATCACTACAAGGCGGATGACGTCCAGTACGCATTGCATTTCGGACAGAAACATGGGGAGCTCTTTCAATCGAGGAAGGGAGAAATCTTCGAACTCCGGCTGCCTCCTCCGGGCATCCGGAAATTGTAAACACCGACGGATCTCTCCGTCGTGTCCCCGAAAATCCGGCTGCCGGAATACTGGCGCCGGATTTCTTGTTTGCGCGCACGCGGCTCTTTCCGTTGTGTTGGTTTCGCGGTCAAATCAGACAGAGACGCAGTTGGCGAAGATATTCGATTCAATATTTTGGGATGACAATAAGAGGAAGGAATGCGTAAATCGTTGGAACGGACCGGGAGTACATCCGAACTTCATTCCCGATCCGTCCCTATCCCTCGTGAGGATACACTTCATCACTCTGCTTCGGCGCAACCTCCCTGTCCACGCCGGCAATTCACAAGAACAGAGAACCTTATTTCTGTAAGACGACTTTCATTACTTTCTCGAATGTTCGGGATGGATTAGCCGAAGCTACGGCATTCATCCTGACAAAATACACGCCGCTGACAAGATCTCCCGCGTTCCAGGCATACGATTTTGTCCCCGCATCCTGAATACCGCTGACCAGCGTCGCGACTACCTGCCCCAGAAGATTATAGGTCCGGATCAAAACCTGACTCCGCACCGGGATTGAGTACTGGATCGATGTTGTCGGATTGAAGGGATTTGGATATGCCTGTTCGAGCGCATAGGTATTGGGTACTGTTGATGAAGCGCCGAAGACGATCCCAAGGAGGTCACCCGGCTGTCCGATCGTTTGTGAACCGCTGCCGCGCATGATGAGATTACCCTGAGTGGTATTGAGGGCAATATCACCAGTTAACCCCGGAAGATCCCACCGCAGCTGCAACGGATATGCCGCAGAGAGAACTTCGATACCCACTTCCCGCTGAGATCCGCCGTCGTAGATAGTCTGCGTTCCGGAGTAAAACCGGACGTCGAATCCCCCTGAGGGAGGTATCGGCGGAAGTTCGTCGGATCCTGGTGAATTTGAAGTACTCGCGGCACCCGCCATGATGTACAGGGTCTGAGTCCGACCGGTGGCGTCGGTCACGATGAGTCTGTCCGGATTCAATGCGACTGGCTTTCTCCCCGCCGCAGGCGGAATGAACGTGGACGCGGAATCGAGTACAAGAGCACCCGCCTGCGAGACTTTCACCCAATATCCTCCGGCCGGCCGTAGCGTATCCACGATGAAATAACTGCTGTTGTACCCGAAGAATGGGGAGGAGATGATTCCGCCCGGTTGTGTTCTGATGGTAGCCGTAGCAATAGGGAAGGTTATTGAGCCGATCATATTCCACCCCTGGTCGACAAGGACGGAATCGTGGACGGCCTCAATACCCGTCAGGGTATCGGTCTGCCCCGTACCGAACTTCAGCCAGTAACCGTAACCGTTGCTGAAGCTTGCCTCGGGAACATATCTCCCGGCGTAACCGAAGCCAAGAGAAACTGCATCCGGAAACAGCGAAGTGGGCCGGGCATCCGAAACGCTGACCGGGAGAGAGATCATATTCCATGCTGACATGAGCGTTGCGCCGATAGACACCGTGGGTGGCGGAGGAGTCACCATGATTCTGCCCTTCATTCCACTCGACGCATGCTGGAGGCACACATAATAGTGTGTTCCAACCTGTGTCAGAATCGCAGATCCGCCACCCAACGGCGTATCGAATCCACCGTTTGAGGTCGTATCATTTGCAAGCCAGGCTGCCTGGCTGACTTCCTGCGCGGAAAAATCTGATTCGAGTGCAAACCGAACCGTATCTCCGGAGGTAACAAATAAACTGTCAGGGAAAAACGCTGTTCCGCTATTGATGATTGTGTGCCGTGCAAAGTTCACGAAACCGATCGTATCATCTTCACCCTGTCCGATGGCCAGAGTCCAGGTATTGACCGATGTGGCTCCCTGCGACGCGCCGTTGACACTCACGGAGAGATGTGACCACGAGGTGCTGTCCGATTCCACGGCTACGTAGGTCCCGGCTTTTAAGGTGTCGGTCGTGAGAGAGCTTCCCGATGCGGCCGATGCAACGACGTTTCCCGCTCCCACCGAATTTTTGTACACCGTCAAACTCCACTTCTTGAATTGCCGGTCTGTCGTTGTAGCGGGATTACCGTCCTCGTCAACCAGAGACTGGACCGTGAGAAAGCTCGGAGGCAATGGCCCTGCAACGATGATGCCTTTCATCCCGTCGGTGGCATGTGCCTGGCAGACGTAATAGTGTATTCCCAGTGTTGAAATCACGGCTGTTCCTCCGCCGAACGGGACCAGAAATCCTCCATTCGAGGTTGTACCGTCGGCGAGCCAGGTCGCCTGGCTCACTTCAGCCGCATCATGTATCGACTCCAGAACGAATCGAACAGTATCATTCGGATTGATGAAGAGGGTATCAGGAAAGAATGTCTCGCCTATATTAATGACCGTATGCTCCGCAAAATTGAAAAACTGTATTGTGTGCGATTCTCCCGCGCCGATGGTTATGGTCCACTGGTTGGTTGTGGTGTACCCCTTCGATGATCCGTCAACGGTGACGGAAATATGTGACCATGAGACACTATCGGATTCAAGCGCGACGTATGTTCCCGCGCTCAGGTTTGGTACCGTGAGGGATGTGGTGTTATCTGATCCGAGGACAATGCCGGATCCGATCGAATCCTGGTACAGCGTCAGAGTCCAGGCCTTCCCTAACCGGTCCGAGGTTGTTGCAAGACTGCTGTCCTGATCGACGAAGCTCTGGATCGTTATGGTGCTGGGTGGAGGCGCCGCCGGGGTGACCGTGATGATTCCCTTCATGCCCATGGAAGCATGTGCCTGGCAGACGAAGTAATGCGTGCCAACGGCCGAAAGGACAATCGTTCCCCCGCCGAACGGGACCGAGAATCCCCCGTTCGAGGTTATGCCGTCGGCATTCCAGGTGGCCTGGCTGACCTCGACGGCATTGTGAATGCTCGCGATCGAGAAAACCACCGTATCTCCGGCAGCGATCGTCAGGGTGGCGGGGCTAAAGGTGGTTCCGGAATTCATGATCTTGTGGCTCGTCGCGAAACTCATCGAAACCGAAAGAACCAGAAATAGTACAACAATGCTCAACTTCCTCATGATGGTGACTCCTTCGAGTGCGGAATGTATCCGACTGCGCTGTTATTGAACGGTAATCGTTCCGGTCATCCCCATTGCCTGATGGTAGGTGCAATGGTAGTTGAATGTCCCAACGGTATTGAATGTCGTGGTCTTGCTCGCACCGTTCGGCATGTCGCCGGTGTCCCATACGCCGGAATCGCTTGTTGAAGTATGGATAGCACCGTCATTGTTCTTCCAGGTAATTGTCGTCCCCTTCTTGATTGTCATTGAACTCGGAGAAAAACTATACCCGCTCATCACGACAGTATTCGGCGGCGGGGGAGACCCTGAGGAAGATCCGCCGTACGAATTCGAAGGATTATTATTGCAGCCGATGAGAGCTGCCACCATCGTTGCGATGACGGTGAGGACGGCGTAAAGTTTGTGGGGTCGTGCCATTGGAAACTCCTTTCCTGAAATGAGCTGAATCGAAATCAATCGTTGGCGAGATCCACTTCTTACTCGCTCATGCAGGAGAAGGGCAACATCCGTACCAGAAGCAAATACTCAAAAAGAGGAAGTTTTGAAATGAATTCGGAGGTGGTGTGGAATTATTGTCCCGCACTCCACTGCCTGAATGATGGGTGATGTCCCATTGCTGTCACATTGGGGATGTCTTGAAATCAGAATTGTGGATCGGCGGTAAGGGCGGGTGTAAAACAATGAACTGTAAAACGAACTCCCGGTTATTTACTCCCGGAAGAGTGACGGATCGATGGAATAATCTTCCAGTTTGCGGTACACGGTCTTGCGGTCGACATCCATGATTCTGGCGACCTGGTTCAGATTGCCTTTGCATTCTTTGAGAAGCCGTTGAAGATATTTAAGCTCGGCATCCCGGACCACATGCTCGATGTAGGACTTGTACGGGAGGGCTGTCGTCTGCGGCGGATCAAGCGGCTCAGTGGTACCCGCGTCCGGTTGTACACCCTGCAGCTCGAGTGTCTTGATGGTTGCGTCATCACTCTTGATGATCGCGCGTTTGATCAGGTTCTCGAGCTCCCGCACGTTTCCTTTCCAGTCATAATTCATCATATCGTGGATTGCTGCCGGAGTGAACCCCGTGATCTCGCGGCGAGCGAGGGACCGATGTTTCTCCAGAAAAAATTCCGCCAGAATGGGAATATCATCCAGACGCTCGCGGAGTGAAGGCAGGGTTATCGGGAAAACATTCAGGCGATAGAGAAGGTCCTCGCGGAATTTTCCTTCCTTGACCATTTCATCGAGGTGCCTGTGCGTTGCCGCGATGATTCTGATGTCCGCAGTGATGGAAGCATTGCTGCCAAGACGGGAAAATTGCTTTTCCTGGAGAATCCGAAGAAGTTTTGTTTGAAGTTCAAGTGAGACGTCGCCGATCTCATCGAGGAACAGCGTCCCGCCTTCGGCTTCTTCGATCTTTCCGCGGTGGAGCTTCATTGCCCCGGTGAACGCTCCCTTTTCATATCCGAATAACTCGCTTTCCAGCAGCGTGGATGGAATGGCAGAGCACTGGACGATGACGAAAGGCATATCTCGCCGTGAGCTGTTCAGATGGATTGCTTTTGAGACAAGCTCCTTGCCCGTCCCCGTCTCACCCAGGACGAGTACCGTGACATCCGTTTCAGCCACCTGCCGGATGAGCTTGAACACATCCTTCATCTTCTCGTTCCGGGTGATGACATTCGAGAAGTTCGCCTCACCCTGCAGCAGGTTTCGAAGTCGGACAAGTTCCTTGGCCCGTCGGCTTTCATCGACCGCCCTCTTGATTTTGATGACCAGCTCGTCGTTGTTGCACGGTTTGGTGATGTAATCAAAGGCGCCGCTCCGCATTGCGTCAACCGCTGTTTGTACGGATCCGAATCCGGTAATCATCATCACGGTTGCGTCGGGGAGTGTCTGTCGGATGTACCGAAGAAGATCGATCCCGTTCATGTGCTCCATGACGAGGTCGGAGAGAATCAGGTCGTACGATTCCTCGGACAAGGCGCGTTTTGCTTCTTCACTTCCTTTCACCGCCCGGACGGAATATCCCTCCTCGCGGAGAAGTGCAACCGTGGCAACGCGGAATGCGTTGTCGTCGTCGACGATGAGAATTCGTGATCTCTGGGATTCGTGTTGGTTCATAATCTCCTTATCCGGGACTGAACGGGAACGAAAGTGTGAATGTGGTGCCTTCACCGACAGTGCTCCGAACGGAAATGGACCCATCGTGCTGTTTCACAATTCCGTACGTAACGAATAATCCCAATCCCACTCCGCTGACCGTACTCTTGGTTGTGAAGAACGCGTCAAAGATCCGGTGAAGATGTTCGGGAGGGATGCCGGACCCGGTATCCGCGACATCAACGACGGCACTGCCGTTCAGCTTTTTCGACGTGATCAGGAGTGACCCGCCTCCGGGCATGGCATCCTGGGAATTTCTGATCAGGTTGAGAAATACCTGTTTCAGCTTATCGCGTGAGCCGGCGATGTTGAGTGTTGAAGTGTCCAGATTGAGCCGAAGCGAAATGTTGCTCGTATGGAGCGAAGGAGCGCACGAGAGCGCGACGTCCTGCAGCACATCGTTGAGGTTCAGCGGTTCGCGCGCAAGCGGGACGACGGAATTCCGATAGACGTCGAGCATCTGCCTGGTCAGCTTCGCAAGCCGTTCAGCTTCCTCGAGCGCTACCGAGAGGAGCTCCTGGTCAGCCGATGCGGCAGGAGTTCTCTTGAGCACTGTCTGGAGGCAGCTTTGAATATTATGGATCGGGTTGTTGATTTCGTGTGAAAGCTGCGCGGTCAGATTTCCGGTGACCGCGAGCCGCTCCGATTTGACGAGTTCGGCCTGTGTGTCCTTCAGCTGCTGGAGTGCCGCCTCAAGCTCTGTGTTCCGTTCTGCAAGCTGGGAGATTTTTTCCTTCAAGGACTGGCTCATTTGCTCGAATCGCTGTGCGAGGTATTTCATTTCGCCGCCTCCGCCGACCCGGATCGGGTAATCGTAATTTCCATTGCTCACTTCGGATGTTCCCTTGATCAGGGCGCCTATGGGCCGGGTGATTCCCTGTGAGATCACGAACCCTATCCCCGCGGTGACGATGAGTATAATAATGGAAAGGGCAATAAAGGTTCGGAGTGCGGGGACGATGACCGACTGGACCTCGGATTCAATCGGCTTCAGGAGGAGTAACCCGATCGCGGATGTCTCGGCCGCATCTCCCCGGTCGAGCCGGCACCAGGCAGCGGGAAACCGGTCGTGCGGCGTCTGGATGGTAAAGACTTCCGGCGCCCCGCCATAACGTCGCGGAGTCAGCGGCTCTGTAGGTGATTTCAGCCAGACTGCAATCTCGCTTGCCTGACCGGGAGCGAGCGTCGAAGTTACCATCACGGTGTCGATGCAGAGAACCACGTCACTGTTGATCGTAGATTTGATGGCAAGAATATCCACCGGGTGGAGGCGAAATCCCATCGTGAGCGAGCCGACGGTTTCGTTGCCGATGACCAGCGGGACCGACGCGTAACGAAATGCTTCGTGATTCCACTGCCAGATGCCGGTTGAGGCCCCGTTCGGCAGGGAATCAACGAGCGTGGCAATGGATGATTTTGGAATACTGATGTTCTTCCCGTCGATGAGGGTTGCGAGCGAATAGCCGAGACTGTCACGGAGAATAAAGAGCTCGCTCTTCATGTTCTGATTGAGCTCCTGGCAGAGAGGAACAACCGTGTTCCTGTCCCTGATTTCAACCAGCGCCTTCAGCCGCGGCGATTCGGCAACGATTTGGCATGATCGTACGATCTCGCTCCGGTGATATTCTTCCAGTTCGGTCACCGCAGAATAATTGCTCTTCAGGTCTTCCGAGAACCGTGATTCGAGCTGGACGCGCATCCAGTAGGTGATGACGAAGTAGGTTACGAGGAGGAGCCCGAGGACCACTCCCCAGATGGCGAGTAATATCTTAGTCCGTAACTTCATTTCAGAATGACGGGAAAGAATGGACCCCCGGGATCGCTACCAGCAACGAGAATTCATCACCGGATCTTCCAAATCCGGAAGGATCCGGGCTTTCTGCATAGGCACAAATTGATGAACGGGTCAATTCTAATGTAGCTCTTTTGGCGAAAGAGTCAAAACAGTGACACGAAGTGATTATCAGAAAGGACGGTGGTGGAATTTTGAGTGGGACTCCGATACGAGTAGCCCCAACGGGAATCGAACCCGTATTTCAGCCTTGAGAGGGCTGCGTCCTAAACCGTTAGACGATGAGGCCGGCAGAAAACCGGGAAGAACATCCGCGGAACAAACTTCCCATCAATGTACTGATTCCCTCAAAGATATACAAACCCTCTGGTTACCGGAAGAGAACGTTCATTCTTCTTCACCAATGACCCACAGGTCGATAAGTTTCTCATCGATACCTTCCAGAAAACGCGACGGCTTCGTGAGAATCGTACCGCTCTCCCGGTCATAAACATTTATCGGATAGGTGATGAAAAGATTCTCCTGTGCCCTCGTGCATGCCACGTACATCAAACGCCGTTCTTCCTCGAGCTCGTCGGTGTCGTTTACCGCACGCGAAGTGGGGAATCTTCCGTCGAGTGCGTAAATCAAAAACACACTGTGCCATTCGAGCCCTTTCGCGCTATGGATTGTCGAAAGAGTAAGGTACTCTTCTTCCTTCCCCGGAGAATCGACGTCCACAATACTCTCGTTTGGCGGTTCGAGAGTGATATCTGCAAGGAGCTTGCTCGTGTCGGTATATCTCCCTGCAATTTGCTCGAACATTTCCAGATCTTTTTTTCGCTTGTTGTAGTCGTCGTATTTCTTCTTGAAGATCGGATGATAATATGTTGATATGCGGGAGACCTTTTCTGCGGGTGAAAACCGTTCCGGAAGGATAGATTTCAGAAGCTCAAACAGTTCAGCCACATTCTCCGGATACGAATTATACTTCTCCCAGAATGTTGATGATGGGGATGCTACACGATGCCGGAGGATGTCGTCGATGACCCGTTCAGCACCGCGGGGGCCGATTCCGTCGATCAGCAGCAGTATCCGGTTCCAGGAGACGACGTCGCGCGGATTCTCAAGGACGCGGAGATAGGCAACCATGTCCTTCACATGTGCAGTCTCGAGAAATTTAAAACCGCCGTATTTGACAAACGGGATATTGGCTTTTACGAGTTCGATCTCCAGATCAAACGAGAGGAAGGAGGAGCGGAAGAGCACGGCGATTTCTTCGAGCGGAACGCCTTCTTCACGGAGTTCGAGGATCTTCTGCACCACGAACTTCGACTGCATATTTTCGTTTTCGGCAACGATGAGCTGAGGGAGCGAACCCTCTCCCTTGTGCGTATGAAGGACCTTTGTATACTTGTGGCGCATGCTTACGGTCCGGGTTGACGGTAGAGGCCGAAGAGCGCAACAACCATCGGTCCGAAGTTCGTCCGCTCGCTTCGTACGCGGATCGGTTTGATCGCGCCGCCGATGGAGTACCATACCCTCGGCGTATCATCCATCTTTGCGGGAGTGGCGTCATCGTACGTGGAAATGTCCCGAAGGGCATCGGCACGAGGAAGATTGCCGCTGATGATCATCGGATTATTGACGTAGAGGTTCCGGAGCGAATTGAGCGTGAGTGCCACGGCCGACTGGTCCTGGATTGCGGCGTTTTCCGGAATCCCCGTGCTGACGACGACTACCTGCGCCGTCCCGCAGTCGACCACTGCCTGCAGTGCAGCTTCGAAGTCGTTCGCATGAAGGCCGGTGTAGTGGGTATTCTGATTTGAGACGATGGGATACGCGCTCAAGACGGCGTTTCCACCCTGCCGTCCGGATATCGTGATCGTTTCGCCGAATGCCGTTCGCAGCTCTGCTCGCAAAGCAAGCTCGTCAACCACATCGACACGCGAGACAAGGTCAGGGTAGCGCGTAATGCCCTCCAGTGCGAGAATGTCGATCGTATCACGGCGGAGAATCGACGCGAAGCGGTCAACGTCGTCTGCCTCGATCCGCCGACTGTACTTTGCAAGATTCAGACTGGCGACTTTGATGATGGTTTCGGGCCCAGCGGCCATCCTGGGAGCGCGAGATACCGGTTTC
>DATIXJ010000002.1:0-19433 GCA_035518715.1 Bacteroidota bacterium
TGCTGGGATATTCCCAGCTCGAAGTATTTGGGAGAAATATGCACCAGCTGATTCAGGGTGCCCGCCAGGATGGCAATCCCTATCCGTTCAGTGAATCACCGATTGCAAAGGTGCTCGCAACGGGAGAAGGATGCAGGATCGATGGTGAAGTCATGTGGCGGCGTGACGGGAGCGCGTTGCCAGTCGAGTATTCCTCATCGCCGATTGTAGATAATGGGAAGATCCAGGGCGCGGTGGTGGCCTTCATGGATGTGACGGAACGGCGCATGCTGCAGCAACAGCTCATGCAAACACAGAAGATCGAAAGCATCGGCCGGCTCGCAGGTGGGATAGCTCATGATTTCAACAACATTCTGACAATCATTGTCGGGCATGCCTCCATCCTGAAGCGGCTTCCCCCGGATTCTCCCAAACGCCCGGAAAGTGTTGTTGCGGTTGAGAAAGCGGCACAACGAGGAGCAGGCCTTGTCCGGCAGTTGCTGACATTTGCCCGCAAGACTGATGTGATGCTGGAATCAGTCCGGCTGAATGAAGTTATTGCCGAAGTTGCCAAACTTATCAACGAGACGTTTCCGAAGACAATCATCATTGCCATGCGGCTGGAAAGCAATCTCCCGCCGATCCATGCAGATGCCAACCAGCTCCACCAGGTGCTCGTGAATCTCTGCGTCAATGCCCGCGATGCCATGCCTGAAGGCGGCACACTTTCCATCGGCACATCACAGGTGCCGCTCGAAAAAGTGCGATCAAAGTATTCGGCAGCATCGGCATCAGAATACGTCGAGATCAGTGTGACTGACAGCGGTACCGGAATGGATGAGCAAACACTGAACCGTATCTTCGAGCCGTTCTTCACGACGAAAGAAGTGGGAAAAGGAACCGGTCTCGGGCTTGCAGTCGTCTTCGGCATTGTGGAAACGCACAAGGGATTCATTGGAGTCGAAAGTGCAGTAGGCAAGGGGACCACGTTCCATCTTTACTTCCCGGTTCAGTCGAGGACGGTTGAGGAACGGGCTGCGACAGAGGCAGAGCTTGTCGATATCCCCGGCGGTTCCGAGACTATTCTGGTGGTCGAAGACGAACAAATGCTTCGTGAACTTCTGTTCGGCACTCTGACCGGTAAGGGATACAACGTCCTTCTCGCGGAAGACGGTCAGGAGATGATCTCCCAGTATGTGACGCAC
This sequence comes from Bacteroidota bacterium, assembly GCA_035518715.1. Taxonomy (GTDB): domain Bacteria; phylum Bacteroidota; class Ignavibacteria; order UBA10030; family SZUA-254; genus DATIXJ01. The sequence continues at coordinate 1,185 of DATIXJ010000002.1, forward strand.
CAAGAGAGGATTTCACTCGTGATATCGGATATGGGTCTCCCCAAAGTGGGCGGTTATGAGGCCTTTAAGAAGATACGATCGGTCGATCCGTCGGCAAAGGTCGTGCTCGCGAGCGGATACCTGGAGCCGAATGTCAAATCGGAGATCCTGCGGTCCGGAGCCCGTGATTTCATTCAAAAACCGTATTCTCCCGAGGAAGTTCTGAAGAAAGTGAGAGAAATTATCGACACCGACGCGCAGCGCTCATGAGCGGGCGTGCGTCCCTTTTGATTTGTCTCTTTTCCTTCTTACTTTTGACTCCTGAGATTCAGGACATTGGGATATGAAATCGACGACATCCACGCTTGTTCACAAAATCATCGAACCGAAAGTAAAGTCCTCCGGTCAATACCCCGCCATAATTCTCCTCCACGGCAGGGGCGCAAATGAAAACGATCTTCTCGAGCTTGCAGAGTATCTGGATGAACGGCTCTTCATCATCAGCGCACGGGCTCCCTTCACCCTTTCGAACGGCGGGTTCACGTGGTACGACATTCTGGATGTGGGGATGCCGGAACCGGCGATGTTCGAACAGAGTTATGCCAAGCTGATGCAGTTCTTGGACGACGTGAAAAAAAACTATCCCGTGAATCCGGCAAAGATCTTCTTTGGAGGATTCAGCATGGGGACCGTCATGTCGTTTTGCGTCGCGCTCACGCAACCAGCAAGTGTGGCGGGAGTTGCTGCCAACAGCGGCCTGATCCCCGAGGGAACCTCGCTGCAATTTCAATGGAATGCAGTGAAAGGAAAGCCGTTCTTTGTCGCTCATGGCAAGTACGACCCCATCATTCCGGTGTCGTTCGCCCAAAGGGCACGGGAACTTCTGCAAAAGGCGGAGGCCTGTGTCACCTACCGCGAGTACGACATGCAGCATCAGATCAGCGAAGAGAGTCTGAACGACCTGATGCAGTGGCTATCCCGTCAGTTGCATTGACGGTATGCAATAGTCTCGTGGCATTACGGTGCGAAGATCTCCGATGATCCCGCCAGAAACCCGCCCGCCGGATCCCGCTGTCATCCATCATATCGATGAAGTACTTCACCGGTGCATTCATTGCGGCATGTGCCTGCCGGTATGTCCTACGTATGCGCTCACACAACAGGAAGAATCATCTCCGCGCGGAAGGATCCGTCTGATCAGATCGCTTTATGACGGAACACTCGGGCTCTCAGACAATTTTGTCGATGAAATGTATTTCTGTCTCGACTGTCAGGCGTGCCAGACTGCTTGTCCCGCCGGGGTTCGGTATGGTTCGCTTGTGGAAGATGCCCGGAGGAGGATCTCCGAGCAGAAAAAAGATCCGAATACTCTCCGGTTGTTGAAAACGTTATTCCTGAAGCGCATCCTTGCATCGAAGCAAGGGACCCGAACCTTCGGCAGGATGCTCCGGTGGTATCGCAGATCGGGATTACAGGATGCCGTCGATGAGTCTGGAATCCTTGGACTCTTCTCTCCACGGATGGCGGCAATGCACGCACTTCTCCCCAAAGCCGATGCTGGTGTTTTCGATGAACAGTATCCGGAAATCGTCCGTGCGCAAATGCCAAAGCGCGGGACCGTCGGATTCCTCTCGGGCTGTATTATGAATGTGGCGTTCTCGGATATTCACCGGGATGCAGTGGAGGTCCTTACCGCCCTTGGGTTCGACGTCGTCATCCCGAAAGGCCAGGTTTGCTGCGGCTCACTTCATGGGCACAACGGCGACATCGAGACGGCACGGCAGCTTGCCCGGCTGAATGTGGCATGTTTCAGAAAGTTCGCCATCGATGCTCTGGTAGTGGATTCCGCCGGGTGCAGTGCTTTTCTCAAGGAATACGATACGCTTCTCACCGACGATCCGGGATTCCGGGACGATGCACGCTTGCTCGCTTCGCAGGTAAAGGATATCACTGAATTTCTCGCGGTTCTCGATCTTCCTCCTGTGAAGCTGAACAGGAATGTGCGTGTAACATACCATGACCCCTGTCATCTGGTTCACACACAAAAAATCAGCGCGGAACCCCGGTCGATTCTCCGCCGGATAGGAGGAGCCGAGTTTGTTGAATTGCCGGAATCGACCTGGTGCTGTGGGAGCGCGGGAATCTACAATCTTCTCCGGCACGAAGATTCGATGAAGATGCTCGAACGAAAAATCCAAAACCTGGAGAGCACAAACGCGGATATCGTTGTGACTGCCAATCCGGGATGCCATCTACAACTGGCATATGGGATTCGACACTTTGGACTTGGAATGAAGGTCATGCACCCCGTTTCCCTGCTGAAAGAAGCTCTTTCATCGGGAAGCGTGACCCAGTGAGTATTGTGCTTGATACTCTTCTTCGATCGGGGTATATTGGCAGGAATTTTTTTCATTTACAGCATTCTAAAGAAGGAGTGAACATGAGTGTTTTCCGGAAGGTTTCTTGCTTGATCCTGATGAGTGTTTGTTGCGCCGGAATTCTTTCCGCCCAGGATCTAGTCCGCGGTCAGCTCTTCGGAAATGCCGATCAGGCAATGAGCCAGGCGAAGGAGAAGAGGGGAGATTTTTACGCCGAGAGGACGTTTATGAAGGCACTGGAATATTACCGCGATGCCGACGAGAAATATAAGGGAGGAGGTAATCTCGACGACATACGGGACAAGTTGAAAACGGCAACCGACCTATTCACAAAGGCTGCCGATGTCGGTAAGCAGGCTGCAATCATGTTCAGCCGGGTTATTACTGCGCGCACGAACGCCGACAGCGCGTCGGCGTCAAATTACTCGCCGGAGCTCTGGCGGAAAGCCGAAGACGCATTCAAACAGGCCGCACAAAAATTTGAAGACGGAAGCGTGGAAGACGCGCGTGGCTCGGCTGCAGAGGCGGAGGCGGCGTATCACACTGCGGAGCTCGAAGCGCTCAAGACAAATTTTCTGGCCCCCGCCCGGACACTGCTCCAACGGGCAGACGAGACCAATGCGGGCGACAACGCCCCAAAAACACTCGCCCGTGCACGGATGCTCTCTGCCAAAGTCGATTCCATCCTGAAGCAGAATATTTTCGATACCGATGAAGCGCGCCAGGTTGCAGAGGAGGCAAAATACGAAGCCGCCCACGCGCTCTATCTCTACCAGCTTATCCAGACGATGAAACAGCAGGACAAGACATTCGAGGATGCGATTCTTACGGATGAGCGTCATCTCGACGAGGTGGCAGATTTCCTCGGCATCAAGCCGCACTTCGATCAGGGATTCGAAGGACCTGTCCGGAATCTGATCACTGCCATCAAGAGCAAGGACGCAGGCGTACGACGGGACGAGGACTCCATCAAGCAGCTGTCCGATATCAGCAGGCAAAAGGACAATGAGATTGATAATCTCCGCCAGCAGATCGGATCTATGGAAAAGCGCGTCGGCTCATTGACGGAAAATGAAAAAGAGCTTCAGAAACAGGGAGAAGACCTCCAGCAGAAACTCCTCCTCAAGGAACAACAGGATGAGACTATCCGCAATGTGAGAGGAATGTTTACTGAACAGGAGGGAATCGTTCTGAGGGACGGCGACAACATTATCCTCCGTCTCTACGGACTTTCGTTTCCAGTGGGGAAGAGCGAGGTCGAGCCGGAATATTATCCTCTGCTCACAAGAGTTCAGGATGCGATCAAGAAATTTCCCAATTGCAAGGTGGCGATCGAAGGACATACCGATTCGCAGGGAAGTGACGAGATGAACCAGACCCTTTCCGAAAACCGGGCGAAATCCGTTGCGGAATATCTCATGGCAAATATGAATGTCTCGATTCCGATCAATTCCCAGGGCTATGGTGAAAGCCGTCCGGTGGCAAGCAACGACACGCCGGAAGGGCGGGCGAAGAACCGTCGTATCGACGTCGTGATCACTCCGGAGTGGGCTCAATCCGGAAAGTGAGCCCCTGTTGAACGCATCGGCGGGAAGAGGACCCCGGCCTGGATTGAAGATCTCCCGGACCAGGCGATCCCCCGTTTCGGGTGCCTCGCCCAAACTGCCGTTCCGATTCGTCGTCGATTATCTCTCACACCTCGATCCGGTAGTGAAGCCGATGTTTGGTTGCTACGCGGTGTACGTCGGCCCGAAGATCATGCTCATTCTGCGCCAGCGCAGTACACATCGCTCGGCGAACGGCGTGTGGATTGCAACCGGGAGAGAGCACCATGCGCGGCTGAAAATACTCTTTCCTTCAATGCGCTCCATCGGAGTTCTCGGCAAAGGAGAAACCAACTGGCAGATGATTCCTGAGGGCGCATCGGATTTTGAAGAGTCGGTTGTCCATTTATGCGACCTCATTACCAGGGGTGATCCGTGTGTTGGGAAGATCCCGGCCTCAAGGAGGCGGCGCAGGAAGGCTCGTTCAAAATCTTCGCAGGATATGTACCGGCCTGATTCCGGCCGGATCTGATTCGCATGTCTTTCAGGAGGCGTCGGATGAATCATCACTTTATGATCGGAGAATGATGCCATGAGAACTTTGCTCGGGATATTCGGTCTTTCGATTTTCATGCTCTCCGGCTGTACGAGGGAAATCGGTACCGTCGTCCTCCCGGAACCCGCGGCGGGAGGATCTTTCGCAGTCACCTGGTCGGCTTCGGCGGGCGGATCCATCGATCTTGGCCAGATCAGGAATACCGCCAGATTCCCGTTAGTCGTTTCGAATACGGGTGACCGGGAGATTACCGGCATCACGATCACGAACAGCAATCCCCAATTTCTTGCCGATTCATCCATTGACACTCTTCGGCCCGGCGATGCGTTCGGGTCTGCCCGCATCATCACGCTTGTTGCGGTACACGGTACCAACCCGAGCGGTGTCGGGCTCGCACAGACGATGGCTCAGGGAGTGAATTTCGACACGCTCCAGCTGGCAGGACTAACCCGGGATGCCAACGGCGAGCGGCATGTCGTCATGATGTCGACGGCCCTTCGCGTAACTGCTCTCCTGGCAGATATCCGGTTGTTCGATGACACTGCTGAAATCGACCTGACCAGGCCGACCGGAATTGAAACGGGTTTCGGTGTCGGGATAAACGAAATCCTGGTGTACACGGTCACGCATCTGATGGCAAAGGTTGTCAACTCCGGTAATGTACCGATCTATCTCACGGAGTATCAGGGGGTAAATGTCCTTCCCGAACGCGTCATATTGCCAAACGGGGTCGATTCACTTAGTCACCTAAGTACTGCCGTGCTGGATACACGCGGCACCATCACGATAGGAAATCGCCTGCATATTTCAGATGACGGAAGATGTTATTTTCAACTTTCTCCCTAAGGCCTGTCGAACGACACAGAAAATTCTCCTTGTCTCCGATGAGAACTTTGAGACGAGGACTCCTCGATTTGTAGTAAGAAGAATATTGCTGGAGGTGTGAAAATCAACTAACGGCGTGGAGCAGTTCCCCGGGTCGTACCAAAATCCCGCGGAGGAGAATCGTCCTTGGTTGATTTGGATTCCGTGCTCCCCCGGGTCGGACGATCGACCTGTGCCGGCTGGTTCGGAGTCGTCGGTGGGGAAGGCGGTTGAGGTGGAGGAGGAGAGGGTGGATACGGTGGATACGGCGGATCTGGTATCGGAGTTGGATCTGGTCCCGGATCGGTCCATGGTGGTTGATAGGCGTAGGGTTGTTCCACGCTGACAGTTTCATATTCATTACCGAGATAGACCAGGTCTACCGCATTGCCGTCGTCATCCCGCACGGTGACCTCGGCTTCGCCCACAGTTCCGTCATCAAACGTCAAAAGTATCAGCTGATCTTCCACACGAAAGGCACCGGTACGCGGATTACCTGAATCCGGCACAATCGAAAACCTGTCCATCCCGTTCAACGAAATCATGGCGTAACTTGAAGGCGAGTTCTTGATGAAGAATTGGCCGCCGACCTGCGCTTCAGATTCACCGTAATCATCTCTCGAATACTTCCGCTCGGTTCCATCAGGGAGTATGAGTGAGAGTTGATTTCCCACAAGCCGATAATAATAGCTGCTGAGTTGATCACCATCGCGTACGACAATTGAATCCGAAACCACAGTATAGTCGACGGGATTCCGGTCGAGAATGAGTGCATGATCGGAAATGAACTCCAGCGTCCATTTATCTTCAAATGTGTGATACTGCCACGATCCGCGAAGGAGCGCTAAATTACGGTCGATCAGTGTGGAATCCTGGGCGTAGCTGGTTCCAGAAATACAGAGAAGACAGAAAGCGCAGAGGGCGAGAAATCTGACAATACCTGCAAGTGGAATATGACTGAGGTGGTGTTTCATGTTTTGACGGTAGACAAAAACGATGCCGAATTTTTGTATCCGAAAGTGCGCACCTGCGAGTATGGTCGGCGGCTTCTTTTCGAATGCTGCAAATGACAGTCGAAAAAAGTGTACGCAGTGTCCAAATTTGGATACTCCGCAGAAGGAAAATTCGCCCGAATTTCTGTTCCTTCGGCGGAGTGCTGTCACGATCCGGGTTCGTTGCATTTCCCTATCCAAAGCAGTATCTTTTTTGATATGAAACCGGTTCTCATACTTCATCACCACGAAATATCGCTCAAAGGGAAAAACCGCGAGAAGTTCGAGCGGCAGTTGTTGCGGAATATCCGCATCGTTCTTGGAGATCTGCTCCTCGCATCGTCTTCAGGGGGGGGATATGGGAAATTCTTCATCTTTCCTGAGGCAGGAAATCCGGTGCCGCCTCTCATAGATCGCTTGTCCAGAGTCTTCGGGCTGGCAAATATTTGTGCGGGAGTGCAGGTCGGGCAGTCGATGGAAGAATTCGGTGCTGCAGCCGTGAACCTGATGAGCGGAAGGAAATTTGCCTCATTGAGGGTTGAGACCCGCCGTCCGGATAAGAATTTCAAGATCAACTCGATGGACGTGAGCCGCGAAATCGGAGGGCTCCTGTGTGAGCACTTTCGCGTTCCCGCAAAGATGGAAAATCCGGATGAAACCGTTTTTATCGAGATTGTTGACGGGAAAGCATTTGTTTTTGTTTCGAAGCTGAAAGGCGCCGGAGGGCTTCCCACCGGTATGAGCGGAAGGGTGGTTTCACTTCTTTCCGCGGGTTTCGATTCGCCCGTTGCTTCGTGGCAAATTATGAGGCGTGGTGCGTCCGCCGTCTTTGTGCATTTTCACAGCGTTCCCTATACAAGCCGCCGCTCCATCGACCAGGTACGGGAAATTGTCAATGCCCTCACACGGTATCAGCTGAAATCGCTTCTGTACCTCATTCCCTTTGCGGAGGTCCAGAACGAAATTGTGCTCAAGACCCCACCGCCTCTTCGTGTGCTCCTGTACCGCCGTATGATGATCAGGATTGCCGAGGCAATTGCAAGGCGCGAGAAGGCAGAAGCGCTTGTCACCGGTGAGGCGGTCGGCCAGGTTGCCTCGCAGACATTACGGAACATCCGCGTCATCGACGAAGCCGCCGCCTTTCCGATCCTGCGCCCGCTCTCCGGAACGGACAAGGAAGAAACGATGCAGATCGCACGGGAGATCGGCACGTATGATATCTCCCGCGAGCCCTACGATGATTGCTGCTCGTTTCTTGCTCCCCGTTCGCCCGAGACATGGGCAGCACAGGATTCCACCGCAGCCGCTGAACAGGCCCTCGACATTCCCGCTCTTGTGCGGATGGGAATGCAGGGAATGGAGGTGGAAAAGTTTTGGTTCCCCGCAGTCCGCAATGAAGATACAAAGCAGGAAGTCGAAGCGAAGGATCCGCTCGTAATTTCCGAATCATCCACATCATAACCACAGCTATCATGCCGACGAGAATACTGATTAAGAACAATGGAAGCATCAAGATCGAAGGTGATTTCGAGATTGTTGACCAGCAGGGGAACAAGTTTGATCTCTCCGGGCGAACAGCCGTTTCTCTTTGCCGCTGCGGCGTGAGCAAGAACAAGCCGTTCTGCGACAGCACTCACCGGGAATGTAATTTTCAATCGGAGATCATCGCGTTCACTCTTCCCCCTTCCAAACCGATATCCTGAAACCCTTCAGCATTTGGAAAAGAATCCGGACTTTTGTAGTATGCGAACATCTCCTGCAGTACTCCCTCGTGGTGTTCCACGGTGTGAATAGTAGCTGCGGATTACTCTCGTTTCCTGCAATGAATGTGACATGCGTTTGAAAACCCCGGTCATACTTCTGATGGTGCTCGGATTTATTCCGCTGGCCCATGGACAATTCCAGGGGATACTGGATATGAAGGTCGTCGCGACGAGTGCCGACACCGTGCAGACCGCAACCTATCGCCTCCAGATCGGCGGGAGCAATATTGCCGCGGAGTTTCATGATTCCGAACCATCGATGCCGAATGGAAAGTTCATTTTCCGGGGCGACCGAAATGTCCTGTGGATCGTTGATGACGACTCGAAGAACTACATCGAGATGTCCACGGCAAGTCAGGAGGGTCAGGATCGGCCAAAGGGCGGCCAGCAAGCCGATTCGGGTGAGAAGCTCCGGCCGACCGGCAAGACGCAGAAGATGCTCGGATATCCCTGTGAGGAACTTGTGACGCACGAGCACGGGGCGGAGGTGCGCATTCTTGCCACCACCAAACTCGGCGATGTGTATGAAGGCCTCTCCCGATCGTTAGGACAGCTTGGTGGGAGAAACGAGGGGAGTGCCGGCGGCTGGGAACATCAGCTCGCCGCACTCAAAATGTTCCCCCTTAAAGTGACAACAACACACGATGTCCGCACGCGTGAAACGCAGGAGGTTACGGCTATCACTCCTGCCGCAGTCGATTCTACGGTCTTTCTTCCGCCCGAAGGTTACAAGAAAGAGCTCCTCGACATGAATATGGAGAAGATGCTCGATGAAATGAAGAATCAGGCGGGGACTGACTCCACTGCCGACACAACGGGGAACAGGTAGCCGGCGGAAGTATTCAATTCAACAAGGGCTTGAAGAATGGAAGATCACGAACGCAGAAAATTTTTGGCACAGCTCGGACTTACAGTTGGTGCCATGGCACTTGGGAAAGACATTCTCAATGCGTTTCCGAAACCTGACCTGATCTTCCAGGGGAAAATGCAGGCAAAGACGGTCTCTCCCTCGTCTGGTACTCCTGAAGTGGATTTCCGGTATGCACCGGCGGATTGGCAGTCGACATACTGTTTTCCCGATGATCCGTTTAAGAGTCTTGTGAGAAAATTCGGCGAACTGCTCTATGGTCACGCGGGCATGGGAGCAGATTGGAACGCGTTTGCGCACGTCGTCGCGGTCGGACTTCATGACCGGGCAAGGGGGACGTATGTCAATCAGAAGCTCGAAGCCCCCGGCATTCCGATCATCACCACGGATTTGGAATGGGATGATGTGCTGATGCATCTGACGTCGTTTGCAACCAACGATCCCGATGAAGGACGCATTGATAATCTTCTGGTGGAGCTCTATTCCAGGGGAACAAATGAAGTCGAAGTCACGCCGGAGATCACGATACATTCGGAGGCAGGATTCACGGCGTTGTCCGAAGGCGATCATGGGACGGTGCAGTTGAACGGTAATCCTCCCGTAATATTCTTCACGGTCGGCTCAGCTCTGCAGCCGGGCGGTGATGCTCATGATCACCGTTTCATGTTGAAGGGCGGAAAAGCGGCAAAGGACACCGCATACAAATACCTTGTCCGGTTTCCCCAGGAGAAGCAGCCGAAAGAGAAGATACGCTACGATGTGGGAGATGTGGAGAAGCTCCTGAAGGAAGCACGCGACTTTTGGCAGCTCTGGAGCCCGACCGGCGGGAAAGTCGCCTGGCAGATCAACGGTGTTGAACAGGATTTTCTTACGGCATGTTCGAGAAACATCGTCGAGTCGCGGGAAGTGAAAGGCGGAAAGCATGTGTACCAGGTCGGCCCGACCTGCTATCGGGGACTCTGGATGGTGGATGGATATTCACTTCTCGAAGCGGCGCGATATCTCGGGCAGGACAAGGAAGCTCAGGAATCTCTGGACTATATGTGGAACCTTCAGGCGGACGACGGATCGATCACCGGCGGGGCGGGGGCAACACACTACAAGGATTCCGCGGTTGCGGTGTTCACGCTCATCCGTCAGGCCGAGCTGACACAAAACTGGGATTATTTCAATGAACTCTATCCGGATGCGTTCAAAGCACTCATGTATTTGAGGGACTTGCGCCAGAATGCAAAAAAGGATGGAACCCCAAACAGCAAATACGGCCTCATGCCGGAAGGATTCGGCGACAGTGGAATCGGAGGGAGCGCTCGCCCGGAATTTACGAATACGATCTGGACTCTCGTTGCTCTGAAAAAAATGATGGAAGTGATCAAACGGTTAAAGGTCCCGCGACTTTCTGATGTGGTCAACTTCTACGGTGAACTCCGCGAAGCATTCTATAAGGCCGGTGCAGAGGAACTTGTCAAACATCCCAAGGGATTCTCCTATCTCCCGATGCTCATGCGTGCCGATACCGCGTGGTCGGATCCGGATGTGAAGAAACGTCCGAAGCCGCAGGTTGCGCAGATCTATCTCACGCAAGCGGTCTATCCGGGCATGCTGTTCGAACGCGGAGACCGGTTTGCCGGCGGCAATCTTCAGCTCATGCAGGCGGTGACCACACGCGAAGACATCCCCGTGGAGACCGGATGGCTCTCCAACGATGCGGTTTGGCCGTACAACGCAGCGATCGTAGCACAACTCTATCTGTATAATTTGCTTCCCGACCTGGCGCGCAAGACATTCATCGGATTCCTGAACCACGCGTCTCCGCTCTTTGCGTGGCGCGAGGAGCAGTCGTATGCCGGGACGCCGAATCCGCAGTACATCGGAGATATGCCGCATAACTGGGCAAGTGCGGAGTGCATCCGGTATCTCCGCCACATGCTCGTTATGGAGGATGAAAAGGATCTGCGGCTCTTCGACGGTCTTGGCTTGCCGGAAGTAAGTTCGGGAAAACCGATTTCACTCACCTACACGCCGACGAAATGGGGGAGAATCACCGTCACGCTCGAACCGGTCGACAAGAAGAACTGGCACACGAAATTCGTCCGCGAAGCTTTCGATGAATCCACGATGCCGCCAATTGGATATGTCACAATGCCCAATAAACTCCCCGGGGAGTTCTGGTTCGATAAGATCACCGGTGCAAAGCGGATTCAGTACGGAGACCGCATTATGATTCCCGGAGCGGCGACAACGTGGGAATGCACCTGGAGAGCTCTCTGAACGCCGTGGAAATCCTTGCGGGTTAGTGGGGAGGGTAACGTACCGCGTGATCCGCTGCCAAGGTTATTGAACTGCTCGTCGTGGTTCCGCCGGCGAGATACGGTGGCAGATCAGAACTGTGTTCCGTTCGGATTATATACTGCCACGCCACCCGTCGTTCCTATCCACAGGTTTCCCAGAAGATCGTAGGTCAGCGCAGTGACTGTATCGGTCGGAATTTTCGGGGTCGTTTCGTGGGTAAACGTTGTCCACGTTGTGTCCTGGAGCCGTATCAGACCGTAAGGGGTTCCGAACCAGCGTGTCGAACGGAGATCAGTAGTTGCAGCGTTGACGGTGCCCGGTGGCAACTGTCCGTTCGTGCTCGCACTCGTGTAACTGTTATCGAGGTTTTGGTTGCCGAGATTGTGTGTTGAAATGCCTCCCCATTGACCCATCCAGATGACTCCCGAATTGTCGTACGAAAGCGAAACAATAGGCGATGAAAGTTTCGGAGAAGTTGTTGCCCATGACGTCGTCGAGGTGCTATAGATGGCAAGACCGTCAAACGTTCCGAACATCACCTGTCCGTTATAGTTATTGGTCAGGATGACATAGACATTCGGTGACGGGAGGTACGGCGCAAAAGTCGAAGTTTGTCCCCACGTGCCGCCACCGAGCTGCGGATCCACGAGTGAAGGTTCGAAGACGGTGATGCCGGTTGTGCTCGCAAACCAGACATCCCCCGGACTGATATACCGTACAGACCCGATCGAGGTGATGAACTCCGAGGGGGCATCGGGAGCGTGATATTGATACCAGGACTGAATGGTAGATCCGTTCCTGACGTATCTCCGGATGCCGCCGCCGTTGAGCCCGAACCAAAGACTTCCATCCCTGCCTTCGGCAAGTGCGGATACTTCATATGAAGTCGCTGGACCATTGGCGCCGTAGATCTGGAATGCCAGCGAATCTTTGATTGCCGTCCATGATCCTTTGGTAAATCCGGACACGCCATCAAGGGTTCCGATCCAGATGTACCCGTCGCTCGCAGCCAGCAGTGCATTGACTCGGTTGCTGATAATGGGACTGTTGGCTTTTGTGAATGAAACCCAGACAGGTCCGGGAGGATTGGCATCCGTTTCATTCTTTTTGCAGGATTCCAGACCTACTACAGCGAGCACTACGAGAACGAGGATTGGTTTCATGAGGAAAATTTTACTTAGTAGAGTTTCGAATTCTGGTTTTTTGACACGGAGAAGCTTGAAAAAGTTTACCATTGGAAGGGGGAATGCGCGGCGTTCAAGTCCCCGGTTTGCAACGAACTTCTCTTCATTGTTCTACGGAAAGATAGGAAATATGTTCGAGTCCGCCAAATTCAATATCCTTTGAAGATATGCACCCTCGGGAGCGTCGCACCCTGTTACGCGTGAGGTCGCTCGCAGCAGAGCGAACTCTGTCGTCCAATGCATTCTCCCGGTGACCGTGTTCCTTTGAAATTTCCCTCGTTTTGCAGTTTTTTCGCTTGACACTCATCATTATTTTTGCTATAATCGGTTATCTGAAACGTCGTCTGATTTTCCCCAACTCTTCTCACCACATATATGTGCAGCACTAAGCTTCAGGTATTTGCGGCTGGAGTGTGTGTTCTCCTCCTCACCGTGGCAAATATGAGTTGTACTCCGTATGATTTTTCGTCTCCATCGCCGGGTGAAATCAAGATTCAGTTGAAAACAATCTCTTCACCCGATCATATTCCGTTTCTTCCGCTGAATAATTTCGGGTTGACGGTCAGTATCCTCGAGGGTGTTGAGACTAACGGCAATCGCGTTCCGATCTACAGCGATATCCAGGCGATCAAGAGAAATCCCATCGATTATAACACGCTCGATTATCGTGCCCGGGACTCGGATCTCGTGATTGGCGCAGGATATGCCCCGCCCGGTGACTACCTCGGCATCGATATCACCGCCGTCCCTGATTCTCAGGTGGTGCTCAATGGCTACCAGGTTGTCGGCGTTACTACCCCTTACAATTATAACCCCAATCTTCGTATTCTCTATCCGTTTAAGGTTGAGGAATCGAAACTCACCACTATCACGCTGACGGTGGATCTCGATCAATCCCTCGTGAAAGGATTTGTCACGTATCACTTCACACCCTATTATTATATATCGAGGGTGACCGTCCAGTAATTCTACCAGTTACAGGAATTTTTGAAATGACTCAGCACATGAAGATCTTCCGTCGCATTATATTTCTAGCTCTGTTAAGCTCCTTGTGGATGATATTCGAAGGATGTCCGCACAATGAGGGTGCGTATTTACCGAATGCGAGACCGATCGCTCGTCTATCGAATGTTCCACCCCAGAGCGATACAGTCGTGACCACGAGTCCCCAGTTCACCCTGTACTGGGTCGGAGATGATCCGGATGGATATGTTGTGGGTTTCCGCTATCGATGGACGATCAATAACCTGCAGGAGCCCGGCGTGTGGGAAGATTATCGGATTCTTCTGAATATCATGGTTCAGAAATATGCGCTCATGGCGGTGACGAAAGACCCGACGGCTGTTCCTGCCGTGTACAAGTACTTTGCAACTCTTCCACCCACCGGTTTGGATACGGCTTCCATCAGTCATTTGAAGCGGGGCGATTCCATCACGGTTGCCGGCGTAAAAGTGTATGCCTCGAATTCCGATTCGATCCTGATCCCGGGTACGACGCAGCGTGATTCCAACCGCTTCCCGTTCCATGTCAATCCAACCAGCGGAACATTCATTTTTGAATCTCCCGATTCGGTTAATCTCCATACATTTGCAATCGAGGCGATCGATAACCTGGGTGCGACTTCTGCAGTTCCTGCGGAAGTATCGTTTGAAACGCCGAGTGCTGAGGCACCGGATACGAAAATCGATATCCTGCCCGATACGTCGCTCGTGATCTTGCACAAGAACGACGCGTTCACCGGGCTGGAATTCGATTACCACTCCGTCGATCCGAACAGTTCATATAATACCTATCAGTGGGCTGTTGATCGGGAGTTTTACGCCCCTGATTCCGTCCCGTGGTCGACATTCCAGCCGTACCAAACGGTGAAGATTGCAGCGGAGTCTTTTCATGATCCCTACGCAACCTCGCACACTTTTTCGGTGCGGGCAAAGAATCTCTTCGGGGTCATCGATCCCACTCCCGCAGAAACAACATTTTACACATTCTATCCCTCGTTCGCGCGGCCGGGATATTTACAACGCATTCTTCTGATCAATAATTCTCTTGATTCAGCGAGTCTTGGTCCCCAGTCGCCGACCCGCGCGATGATAGAATCTTTTTACGAGAATATTCTGAATGACCTGGGGAAATCGGGGAAATTCGACGTCTGGGAAAGTGGCTCTGCGCCACCGATCGGAATCGGCTTCCCTGGTGCATCCACCCTTCAGGCATATAGCTTTGTGATTCTTGTCGCCGACCGTGGAAACGCGACCGGCGGCATGGAACCTCTTCTTGACCCGGGAAGAGAAAGTGGACTTATTCAGTACTGCAACACCGGTGGGAATGCGATGTTCATCGGCTGGGGAATCCGGAGCAGTACGGCCATTCAGGTAACGGATGCGTTCTATCGTAATCTCATCCATGTCGATCAGTCTTCGGTGTTTCATGTCGGGATCGCGAATCTTCTAATACGCATACCGGCGACGGAGATCATCATGGGTGCACAAGGTCAGCTGGGATATCCTGACATTGTCTGGGACAGCACGAAGCTCTATCCTTCGTGGAGTGGGGGTATACCAGGTCAGCTTCTCACATTCCCGACCGGATTCGGTGAAACGATATACAAGACGCTCGACAGCAACACGGGCTCCCCATATCACCTGGAATCGATAGGTGTGCGATATATCGGGCCCGGCTTTTTCAACTCAATATTCCTTCCGTTCCCGCTGTACTTTGCCCAGCAACCTGTCGCGGAACAATTTATGCGGAAGGCATTCACGGATGTGGGTGAATTGAATCGACCTTGATCAGCAGGAGTTTTGATATGAAGACATTGGTACGCGTAGTTTCTCTCTCGCTTGTCTGTATCCTTCTCATCCCCGGCATTCTGGCTGCCGCCGCCGGCAAGATTGTCGGTGTGGTGCGTGATGCCAAGACGCACGAGCCGATTATCGGCGTGAACATCCTGGTCGTGGGGACATCGCGCGGCGCCTCTGCCGACATCGACGGCAAGTATACGATCATCGGTATACCGCCGGGGACCTACACCATCCGGGCGACCCAGGTTGGCTACGCCCCGGTTGAAGTAAAGGACTTCAAGGTCGGCGCCGACGTTACCACTCCTCTCGATTTTGCAATGTCGTCGAGCGACGTTCAGCTCGGCGAAGTCGTTATCCACGGCGAGCAACTCGTCAATAATATGAATACCTCCTCCACGATCGACGTCGGCAGCAAATCCATCGAGAGTCTCCCGAACGTGAAGAGCGTCGACGACGTGGTAAAGATCCAGCCCGGAGTTCTCAAGCAGGGAAACAACATTTACGTCCGCGGTGGACGCGCCAACGAAGTGCAGTATGTCGTCGACGGTGTGCCGGTCAACAACCTTCTTTCGAACAACAACATCGTCGATCCGAACGCGACCTTGTCCAACCTCTATGCCGGAATGAATTCCGGGACGGTCGGCGGTGGAGCGACGGGTTTGTCCATCTCGGCAAACGCGATTTCATCCGTGAGCGTGCAGACGAGCGGGTTCGATGCGGACTACGGAAACGCTCAGTCCGGCATCATCAATATTTCCACGAAGTCCGGCGATACCGGGAGATATTCGGGAAGCGCGCAGTTCAGGACGGACCGCATGGCGGCTACGAATCAGAATGAGGCGTACAATTCATTTTCCCTCGGTGGCCCTGAACCCCTTTCGAGATATCTTCTCCCCGAACTCGGACTCAAACTTCCAGGGAGTCTGACGTTCTTCTTCAATGTCGATATCGATCGGTCGGACGGATACCGCCAGTATGCACACAATCAGTTTTACAATCCTCTCCAGCGAAAAGTGGAATTCAACGGCCTGTTCGGCGGAATCATGAACGGCGTGGGATTTGATTTTCGCGACAATCAATCCAACTCGTTCACCTTCAGCTCAAAACTCCGCTACGATATCAGCGGCACGGATCAGATCCTGTATTCCTATAACGGCGCGCTCAGCTCGGGCCACGATTATGACAATAACTGGGTGTACATGGCGGACTCATCGATGCTCAGCGCCACGCTTTCAATCAATCACAATCTCTCGTGGGAACACTTCTTCGGCAGCAATTCATACGGGAAAATCATTTTGGGAGAAGTTGAACAGCGCACGGGAAACGACGTTGCGGGCATCCTTCCATCCGACTATTCACCGGTGAACCAGAATCAGGACATCAACAACGACGGCTATTATGATGTGGGGACAACCCAGGCATGGGCGAGCTCGGTGACACGCGACTGGTCCCTGCGTTTCGAGTTCAACAGCCAGGTTCATCCTCTACACCTCCTGAAGACCGGATTCGAGTATCACTATTTTTCCGTGCAGTCGACGACCATCGACGATCCGACGGTCCCGCATTACGATGCGGACGGCAACGTCATCCAGTTCCCCGACACGGCGTATATTTATAGTAAGGGCCTGTATCCGGGGTTCGGCAAGTATCGGTGGTCCATCAATGATTTTCCGAATCGCGGCGCACTCTGGGTCCAGGACAACATTGAATTCTCCGGGCTCAATTTCCACGTCGGACTGCGCTACGACTACCAGGATATCGGCAGGCAGGTGTTCGATGACCAATGGATATCGTCATGGCGGACTGCGGTGGGCTCGGACATACCCGGTTCACCATTCCAACCCGACTGGGCACAAAAAGACGCCAGCGGCAATTATGAGAGGATGAACGGCGGGAGTACGTTCTGGTATTATTTCACCCACGGTTACTTCAGCCCCCGGCTTGCTATCGGATATCCTGTTACCGACAGGATCGTCTTCTTCTTCAACTACGGGCACTTTCTGCAGTTCCCGTCGTTCGATGAGTACTTCAATGACCCGACGGTGCTCGGCGCGAGCGGAAACTATGTCGGAAATCCGGATCTGAAACCGCAGAAAACGATCCAGTATGAATCCGGATTCGACGACCAGTTTGCAGACAATCTGTCATTCTCTCTGCATGCCTATTACAAGGATGTGTTTGACTATGCGGATCTTGTATCGGCGGGAAATGCGCAACTGTATTACAACTTCGATTATGCGAGCACGCGTGGTTTCGATCTGTCGTTCCAGCAGGCGCTCGCGTCGAACTTCTCTTCCACACTCAGCTATTCCTATGCAATTGCGAAGGGACGTGCATCAAACCCGCTCGCGAGCGTTTATCAGCCGAGTTACCAGCTGCCGAGAGAAACGCGCATGGATTGGGACCAGAACAATACGGTCAACCTCTTTCTCCGGTACGCCGTGGACCCCCGCCAGGATTCCTATATCTTCGGGATACCGTTGAATAATTACGGCGTCTCGCTCACGTGGAGCTATGGCAGCGGGTACCCATACAGCGGATACAACGGCGGTCATATCACACTCCGGAATCTCTATCTCCATAACAGCGAAACCGCACCGTACACTTCGGTCTTCAACCTCTCTCTCTATAAGGGCTTTCAGGTTCTCGGGACACTCAACATGATGGCGACGCTTGATATCACGAACTTGTTTAATCGGGATAACGTGAGCGCCTCGTTTCTCCAGAACAGTACGGTCGGTCAGTACTATGGCAGGCCCGCCGAGTACGGAGATATACAGGATCCGACGGCAGGAAACGGGATCGTCCTTCCGTGGAATCGGGTAGCGCACGATTTCACCTACCCGGGTGTCTTCGAGGCCCCGCGACAAATTCTCCTTGGAATACGAATGACATGGCAATGAAATCTCAGATGATGTCAGATAAAAGGATTTCGGATATGAAACATTTCGGTTTGACACTGGTGATCTGCCTCTGCGCAGTGGTGTTGATGAGCTTTGCTGCAAAGGACTCAAGGAACCTATCAAAG
>DATIXJ010000003.1:0-9601 GCA_035518715.1 Bacteroidota bacterium
AGGTGCAGGAAAAAATACCAGGTGCGCGAGCATCAGGCATCCAGCAATGGTCGAACAAAATCCCACAGAGCATATCCTTCTCATCGTATCCCCTTTCTGATCATAATCAAAAATCTACAAAAGTGAGATGCAAAATCAAAGCATACGGCGTTCGCTGAGGGTAGCGGCGGATTCTCGCGACCCTCACATTCCGGAATCCGACTGAAACAGTGAGCCCCCGGTACTCGGGGGCTCAACTTTCTGCCTCGGCGTGTGAAGATTCATCTTACTTCACGAGGAGCATCTTCCGCACCTGATCGATCGATTGCCGCGATGCTGTCGTGCTCCGCGCCTGAAGTTTGTAGAAGTAAATTCCGCTGGCACATCCGGTTCCATTCCACACCACCGATCTGTATCCTGCCGGCTGGATTTCATCAACAAGTCGGGCGATCGCGTTTCCCAGGACATTATACACCGTCAGTGTCACGCGGCTCTCCGCTGGAAGCTGATAGCGAATGACTGTCGATGGATTGAACGGTTCGGGATAGTTCTGGTCGAGACCATATTCACCCGGAGTTTCGCGGTACAACGGCGGCATCTCGCCGGTTGGAGGTGGAGGCGGCATGTCGCCAGCCGCCGTCATGACAATTCTCAGAGCTGTACCGGGGCCTCTCAGCCGATTCAGGTACAGCGTACCGCCCGATATGGCTTTGATCCAGTACCCGTATCCGGGGAATATGCTGTCGGCAATGATGTATGAGCTTCCATTGAACGCGAAGATTTTGGATGTCACGATACCACCGGGGCTGGAAGTAATGTCGGTATCTGCAAGTGGGATGTTGATCGACCCGATCATATTCCAGCCGCTCCGTATTTTAATTGAATCATGCTCGCAGGTATATCCCGTCAGGGTAATATCGTGCGAGCCCGAATATTTCACCCAGTATCCCAGGCAGTGAACTAACGTATCCTCTGTCGAGTAATGATATTCATACCCGAACGCCCGTGAAGCAGCACCGGGGAAGAGAGAAGACACGCAGCAATCGGCCATATGGAGAGGCACCGAGACCATGTTCCATCCATCCTTCAGGTGCAGAGTAATGGTAACTTCGCCGGTCGTTTTCCGGACTGTCGCACTTGAGGAATCCTTGATCGCATGATTTGAGACCGATGCACCTGCAAGCCAGACGGTATCGACGGTCCCGACTGTATCCCCGTGCGACACGGTTACAAAAACCGTGATATTCACGAGTTGGCCGGTCGTGAGTGAAAGTGCAGAGTCTGTCGGTGTGATGGTCCAACCCTTGGTATCGCGGCAATGGAAGGAAAGCGTATCCCATCCGTTCCCGGTATTCCGCATGGTGAAGACGACTGCAACAGTAGTATCCGCTCTCCCGGAATTATTTGAAATTGTTGCCACATCGAGTCCCTTCGACAGGTACCCGACGAAGAACGGAGAAAGACTTGCAGGAGCAAATGTGGCCTTCACTTTCCAGGTATTTCCGACCCGAGCCGAAGCCGATGGCAGGAGATCGAAGAACGATCCGTTCCAGTGCAGGATGGACAGATTGCCCGTATCAATTCCCGCAGCAGATCGTTCTGACTCATCGACATACGCGGTGATGTCGGCATTGAAGCCGCCGTTTGTCCCGCCGTTCTGCGAGAGAGTATACCAGCGTTTGACTGTCGGGCACCCCGGATCTCGCACGCCGGCACTTGTGTACGGATTTCCTGCTGTGACCGTCACGCTGGTCGTCACGGAGTTCGGCTGCTGCAGGCCGCCTGTGACTGTCGTTGTGCTCAAGGCATACGCGTCCTGTGTAACAAAGAACATCGGCGCATTGAGCGTACTCTGCTGCGTGAGCGGCCCATAGAGACCGGGGGAGGTATTGAGCTCGAGCATCGACCGCTCGATATCCAGGAAGCCGTTGCCGAATGCTGCATTGAATCCCGGGCCGCCGTCCGGAATAGCAGTGCGTTCAAATTTGGCATGCACCTGAGCAGGTGTGAGCTGAGGGCACGCAGAAAGCAGCAGGGCTGCGAGCCCAGCGATATGCGGAGCGGCAGCCGAAGTTCCAAAGAACGGAGGAGGAAATGTTCCGCCCGTTCCGGAAACCGTTACGCCATCCACTCCCACCACGTCGGGCTTCTCCCTGCTCACATACCCCGGCACGTAGACATCATAATTTCCATGTGAGCTGAAGGGTTCGATCGCACCGATATTGTTGAACGGCACAGCCCCCGTCGCAATAACTTCCGGGATGCCGGGCTGACCCCAGATGCTGTTCTGGGGGGTGAAATATTCCGCCCACTGGCATCCCGAGATGTAGAGTCCGAGAAGCTTGGGTGGATGATGAGGCGGTATGGTATCGAGGTGATTGATGACGATATTCACCGCAGAATCGTTTGAAGAGTAGTTTTGCCACGAGAGATACTCATACGGATTCTGGTGTCCGTTTTGTACGGTAATGCTGGCGGTAATCTGATGCATGAAACCGGCATCATAGAGATAGAGGTCGTAATCATCGGCAGAGCTGCCCCACGGATCCGGATCGTTTGGCAAACCCGGAGGATCAGCCCATTCCAGGATCACCTGCAGTGTCGTCGGCTCGGACTCGAGGGGCGGATGAAACCCCGGGACTGTTACCATCAGGCCTGGATCGATCGGTCCTCCTGCAACGGGATTGAAGTTGTGCAGGTCGCGGTAAGGCCACATGGCAAGCGGCACCGGCGACGCCGGGGGTATCGCCGGCACATTCCACGGCGGCGTATTCGGAGGGGGAATCGGTTTCGCATTGTTGTTCTGACCCGGATTGTTGTCGTTATACATTGCTTGATAATGCGAGCGCGAGAGAATATCCGGCGGACCATCGGCCCAGTTCCCCGCAGAGCTGATGTACACGACCCCGGTGTCATTCGCCCACTTCGCGGCAGCCGCAACCGTGCCCGTTGTGGCGGGTGTCCCATCTTCGAACATCGGCTGATCGAACCAGGTAAGATCATCAACAATGATCCGGCAGTGTTTCTCCCTGACCAGCACCTGAATCGCCTCGACGTGTGCAGCACTCCCTTTTGCATCGTGAAGCGCACCATAGAAATAGAGAGCGGCATTGGGAGCGAGGTCATGTATGATTTCCATCATTGCGGTTCCCTCATCGCCGGCACCTGACTTCGGGCCGACACTGAAAGTAAAATTCGGTGGACCGAATGTTGCAGGCAGGTCTCCGGATCCTAAAGACATAGCCCACGACGCGCAGCCGTCTGAAATCACGCCGACATTGATGCTGTCACCTTTTACGCCGAGATCGGAACGAACCTTGACCGCATGATGAACGACATCGCCTTCGGTCACCACCGATCCTTCGTTCGTCACGCCACCCGTGATCGGGCGAATAATGCGGACCTCTTCCAATGACGCTACGTCCTCGATCTTATCAAAGGGGAGATATACGGTAATCAGCCGTTCTCTTTCCAGCGCGAGGAGCACGTTTCCGCCGAATGCCTGGAGCTTGGAAATGAGTCCCGGCGAAACACGGAAAACATCCAGGTGCAGCCCAATCCTGCCCAGTTCATCGAACTGGTGAAGGAGGGTATTGAACCGCGATGCAACATTCATGTACCGCGCATTCTGCGGTGTAATGCCGTCGGCTTTGAGCTTTTCAATCGTTGTGAGAATACTTGAATAAATTTTCGTGGCAGTCGGCCGCTGACCGAACGATTGAGTTGCGCCCGACACGAAACAGAGGAAAAGGATTACCGGTAGCAGTGCCGGCATCCGACACCTTCGTTCAAGAATCATGATAATTCTCTCCTTTCTCGGAAAGAATGTACTCAAGGAAAGACCCCCGCCTGGCGAACCTGCGCGCTTCCCGGCCATCAAAGCGATGGCCACACACTTGCCATTGGTCCGACGATTAAATGAGCTTACCCGGAAGTGATGTTTTTCCTTCCATCCCCAACGTGGGGTTTGGATGTAAGCGAAATGCTGAACAAGAACAGTCGAGGAGTGATGCCTGCGCCGGCGATTCTTGCAAAGTAATCCCTTGAACCATGCAGGGACATCTGTCGACAGTAAGGTATGTGTGCGTTCGGCTGGAAGGGTTCGACAAATGTCGAGACGCTGGTGTCCGGAATCATTTTCACCGGTACATCGAACAGTCCAATATATGTTCCGACCCGGGAAAAGTCAAGACTTTGGTCCGCCATCAAGGGGCGGGCAGGCATTCATTCACGTGCAATCCCGAGCCCTGTAATATCACACAGGAATTCACCGCAACTCTTGCTGCAGCAATCAAATAGAGGACTGGGGATTTTTGGAGTTGATTCTTGAATCAAAAAACCGTATCGTGCCGCTTGGTATAGTTCACTCTTCATATTCGTTGAGGAGTCCTGCCATGACCACAAAGTCAATTTTCATCATTTCGCTGGTCATCACGCTTTGTCTCGTTCTTTTCTCGTGTACTGATCCCGCCAGGGCACAGGATAGATCATCACAAAATCCTTCGGCAAAGTTGATTTCCGGATAATCGCCCGGCCTCGGAGGTTATATCATTTGAGGTTTCGGTTCTCAAGACCTGTTTGGATGAGAGAGCGTAAATCCGCGCTCTGTACATTTATAAGGAGACCCACCATGCGCGCAAAAGATCTATCATTCGCTTTAGGCGCAGTTACGTTGTTCCTGGCATTCCTCGTGTGTGAAGACATTGTGATGGCCCAAAAAAGCTCAGGACCCGCTCATTCCTGGATACCGTTCAGCGTGAGGAATATCCCGAAGATCGCCCCATCGGGAACGCCCACAAACATCCCGCCGCGATCACGGCCTGCCCGTGCTGCAACCATCGACAGTACCTCTTTCACGCTCTACCCCTCCGAACTTGCAGGCGTTTTCTGCGGTGACGCTGTCTGGGTCGATTATGATAACGACGGTGATCTGGATATCCTGGTCTCCGGTATGGGTGATTCCATTCCCCTCACGAAGATTTATCGGAACGACAACGGGGTGTTTACGGACATCGGCGCGAATATTCCCGGGATAGTCTCTGAACACGGTGTTGCCTGGGGGGATTATGATAATGACGGCGATTATGATCTCGCCATCACGGGAAATCTGACACCGGATTCGGGCTCATTCACTCCGATCACAAAGATTTATCGCAATGACAACGGCACGTTCGTGGATGTCAATGCTCCCCTCATCCAGGTGATGGGCTCCGTCTGTTGGGTAGACTATGACAATGACGGTAAGCTTGATCTGTTTGTCACTGGCGCACATGTCTACAGCGGAGAATTTCAAACCGTCCTATACCATAACGATGGAAATGACACATTCACACCCGTGCCATTCACCTTCCCCGGTGTCTGGGCAAGTTCGATCGCATGGGGAGATTACAATAATGACGGTTACCCTGATGTCCTCATCACCGGATATGGCGACTGGGGGGTCACTTCGGAGTTATTCATGAATAATTGTGCGGTCGACTCGTCAACCCCCTTCATTGATGCGGGATCGCCGTTCCAGGCAACAAATCACTGCGGCGTGGCGTGGGGCGACTATGATAATGACGGATATGCCGATGTGGTCATCTCGGGAGATCCACCGACCTGGACATGGAATACCTTCTCGACAATTTACCACAACAATGGCGATGGAACGTTCACAGACATCAAACCCGGAATAGACCAACTCAGCTTCAGTTCTGTCGCATGGGGAGATTACGACAACGACGGTCTGCCCGATCTGGCGATCTGCGGATGGCTCGATGACAGCACCAATGTCTTGAAGATTTTTCACAATGACGGCGGCGGTCATTTTACGGATATCAATGCAAACCTTCCGGCAGTCTGGTGGGGTTCGGTCGCCTGGGGCGATGTGGATAATGATGGCCGCCTGGACCTCCTCATAAGCGGAGGATCCATTCCGCAGGCGTATTTTAATCTTCATCCTCCCTATGTGCCAATCACACAGATCTATCACAATAATCTTTCCGTGGCCCCGAACAGAAGCCCGAGTACTCCGGCCGGATTTGCAGCAAGCGTCACCGACCACACGGTCCAATTTAGCTGGGATCAGACAACGGACGACCATACCCCTGTTCATGCACTCTCGTATAATCTCCGGGTCGGAACATCTCCGGGCGCCAGCGATATCGTTGCACCATCCTCGAACGTGGCAACAGGATATCGGAGAATTCCAAAGTCGGGCAGCAGCGGCAATCATCTCACGCGTTCATTGACCCTGCCGACGGGCAAATATTACTGGAGCGTGCAAGCAATCGACAATGGGTATTCCGGCTCCGGGTTCACAGAGGAGAAGCCCGTCCTCGTGGGAGTGATTCCCCATCCCATCTCGAACTGGTACATGGTTTCTGTCCCGAATGGTCACGATGATATGACAAAGACAGACCTCTTTCCGGATGCGATGTCGTATGCCTTCACCTATTCTATTTCCTATCAATTGGCGGACACGCTCAAAGCCGGCGTTGGTTACTGGCTGAAGTATGCCGTCGGCACGGCACCAAAGATTCTGGATGGCGTCGGCATACCGACACTCTCGATACCCGTCGAAGAGGGATGGAATATGATCGGCTCGATATCCGTACCTGTTTCAACGTCAGCGATCGTCTCTGATCCTTCGGGAATGACGACTTCATCCTTCTTTACCTATAACGGGACCTATCAGAAATCGAACACCATCGAACCGGGCACAGGATACTGGGTGAAAGTGAATCAGGCCGGAACATTGAATTTGTCTGCTTCCTCCGTCGCCGGTGCAGGGACGATCAGGATCGTCGAGAACGGGGACGCCCCGCCATCTCCGCCGGAAGGAGATGCGCCATCGAAGAAAAATATTCTCCCCGCGGCATTCGGCTTGGAGCAGAACTATCCGAATCCCTTCAATCCCTCGACTTCGATCAGATACATGCTGCCTGCAGACAGCAGAGTGGTCCTCAAAGTGTATAATCTGCTGGGGCAGGTTGTCGCTACGCTTGTGAGCGGGTTGCAAACTGCAGGGACGAAGGAAGCACGCTGGGATGCCGGTGCCTACTCTTCAGGAATCTATTTTTACAGGATGGAGGCGACAAACGTCACGAACCTGCACGACGGTTATTCTCAAACCGGGAAGATGTTGTTGATAAAATAAGAGGCACCCGAGTTTCTGCAGAAGCCCCGGTGGACAGAACGCCCGCCGGGGTTTTCTGTTTTATGGTGATCGAGTGCAGCACGCAGTGGTTTCTGATGGAAAGGGAGAATTTCCTTGATTATCGTGCCAATTTTGAGTATCTTTTGTGCGCTTACCATGGTGTCCATAGTTCAGTTTGGTTAGAACGCCAGGTTGTGGCCCTGGAGGTCGTGGGTTCAAGTCCCACTGGACACCCCAGAACATTTCAAAATGTAAATTGTAAATTGGAAAATTTGTAGTGGCGGAAGGTCACCCAAAACATAGAATCGGGAGGATTTTATGGATGGCGAGCAATTGAAGGATCGGACGAAGAATTTTGCCGTAAGGATCATTCAAATCATCGATTTGTTGCCCCAGAAGAGATCGTGTGAAATACTCGGGAGGCAGGTGCTTCGCTCTGCAAGTTCTGTGGGTGCGAATTACCGGGCAGCTGTGAGAGCAAGGTCAAAAGCGGAATTCGTCGCAAAGATGCACACGGTACAGGAAGAAGGTGACGAGACTCAGTACTGGATTCAGCTCCTCCATGAATCCGGCTCTATCGGTGACACGGATTTTCAGGAGCTTCAGGCGGAAGCAAAGGAGTTGACCGCGATTTTTACCGCAACGGAGAAAACGGCGCGAATGCATATGTCTGAATCAAGCCGTTGCTAATTCTCCCGCTGCCACTCCTCAATTTGCCATTTACAATTTTCAATTTACAATGGTCCGCCCCCATCGTCTAGAGGCCTAGGACACGAGCTTTTCAAGCTTGTAACACCGGTTCGAATCCGGTTGGGGGCACAATGGGCGGCCAAGTGGCAACCAATTGAAAATTTGAATTTTCAAACAAAAAAATGAAATTGGCTTCGATGCAAGTCATGATGAGCTGCTCATCTTGATCTCACTCCCAAGAAACTCACTCCACACCTGCTAGAAGACACTCTGTTGTTATTGTTGCTTGCCCTTCTTCTCTCCCGATTGGATCATCTCATTTCCCAGTTGTTCCTTTTCAATGATCCGGCCGCTTTTTGCATCGATCAGGTACTCAAAGTATTTTGGGGAGGCCGTCATCAGCCAAACAAATGATTTCCAGGCCAAGAAATAAGTGTTTTTCCCACTTTCTTTCTCCGGGGAAACAACAAGGTCCGGTCCCCTGGCAAATTTTATTTTGATACCCGCATTATCGTTCTGGACAATATCGGTAGCTTTCGAGGAGGCCACGGATGGACTGACCGGAAGCGTACCGATCTGGAATGACGTACCCTGGAGACCTTCGATTTGTCCCTTTGGACCAATAAAGAATCCAATCAGGCTTCCGTCGATCGGGATTCCATGGTATGCTTGATAGTAATGAATGAACCACAAGCCGTTATGAGAACGAATGTTCTCCGTAAGGATCTGATTTGAATCTATTCCCATGATGAATCCATATTCATGGACAAACCTCCTGCCGATTTCGTCCGCCACTTCTTCATTCAAACCCGTAGTTGAGAAACCATAATCTTTGATGTTTGCACTCAAGCCCCCGACTGAAAGAAGTCCTCCACTAATAGAATCATATTCTGCCGTTATCAGATTGTTTCGAGCATCATGAAATTCTCTGTATACAGAATTGTGTGAAATCTGAGAATATGATAGAGATGCGAGAATCAAACTCATAAGAGTGCAGCCCAGCACGTTGGTATTGTTCATGTTCTTCATCACAGAAACCCTCACCCGGTCTAGATAATCGAGTGTGCACCGGTTATCACTTCCTCGCCCGTTTTGTCATGTCCTATTTGACGACGATCGGCTATCTGAAATCCAGCAATTGATTACCGCAAGATCCGTCTCAATGACCTTGCCCGTCGGTAAACGAATTGTCTACCCTTCCCCGCGACGCGTAATCGGTATGCGCGCACCGGATCAATCTCCAACGCGACACGATCAAGGAGCGCATTCTGAAATTTATGGTATGGCGGTACGATCCCGATATTCGCGAGGTACAACCATTCCCTTTCCGATCCGGAAAGTCGGCTGAGAAAATTGACATACGCAGTCTTTGCAGAAAGGCACGGAAGCGAGAACGGGCGAACAGATTCCTTCTGCACGAAGAAAGCGTTACCATTGTAACAGGTGAGATTATACCCCATCTCATCGGCGAGCCGGCAAAACAACCGCAGCGGCTCGCCGATATTCTCTTTCGCAATCTCCGGCGGGATGAATGTATCATTTTCCGGATCATGCCCCGCGTTCACTTCAACGCAGATCACCCTCGGCCGGAGGCGAAGAGATTCCATAATCTGATAATCGAGTCCATCGATATCGATGCTCAGAAAATCTAAGGATTCGATGTGCAGCTCCCCAAGAATCGAGTCGAGACTGTTCTTGTCCGTATCAACAAACCGATTGACGGGGATGACAGACCGGTTACCATCATAGTTGCGGCAGAGCTCTTTAAATCTCGCCTGATCGCCTTCAATC
>DATIXJ010000004.1:0-16055 GCA_035518715.1 Bacteroidota bacterium
TGCACCGCGATATCAAACCGGAAAACATCATGGTCCGGAAAGACGGCATCGTGCAGATTATGGATTTCGGACTTGCCAAGCTGAGGGCGAGCGGCAGCAGGATAACACGGCTGACGAAGGAAGGAAGCACCGTCGGGACCGCAGGATATATGTCGCCGGAACAGGTGCAGGGACAGGAAGCAGATCACCGGTCGGATATTTTTTCTCTCGGCGTGATGCTGTATGAGCTCTTCACCGGCGAGCTTCCTTTCAAAGGTGTGCATGAAACGGCGTTGATCTATGAGATCGTGAATGTGGATGCGGCGCCGATGAGTTCTGTTAAGAACGATATCGATCCTGAACTGGATCGCATTGTGCTTGAATGCCTGCAAAAAGATCCGGACGAACGATACAATGCCGTTAAGGATATTGCAAAAGATCTCAAGCGTTTCAAACGCGAGTCGAGCAAGGCGAGATTGTCGCGCTCGTTTCCGGTGCGGGATGCACGAATGTCTCAGCAGACAGCAAGGAATGAGTCCAGTCCGGAGAGTTCTGCTCCGCATACAATCAAATCGCGAGCACTCATGTGGAGTATGATTGCTTTCGTTGCAGGTATTGTCGTGACCGGGTTGGTTTGGCGGCCCTGGAACCCCAAGGACATCAATACGCGTCCTCCGATGCAATTCACCGCAAGATTGCCGGAAGGCGCGGCCATTCCGATCGGCTTTAGCCCCATTGATATCTCTCCTGACTCCAAATTCTTGTCCTTTGTCATACATTCAGGTATGCAGGGGAAACTGATGCTGCGTCCCACGGACCGTGACGTACTTGAGCCTGTCCTCGGCGCCGATATTTCCCTTAGCGCACAGACTTACTACAGTGCATTTTCACCCGATGGTCAGTGGATTGCGTCCGCTCCGGGATCATTCATAAGGAAATCCTCGGTCTTCGGTGGTGCCGCGGTCAACGTGTGCGATATCCCGGGAGGAGCAATTCGAGGGCTATGGTGGGCTGAGGATCACCATATGTATTTCGGGAATATCAGCAGCGGTATTTTTCGGGTTGATGAAAACGGTGGTACACCAGTGCAGATAACGACGCTTGACTCAACTGCGGGAGAGATCAGTCATCGATTTCCGGAATTACTCCCGGATGGAAAAAGTGTCTTGTTCACGGTCAAATTCAATACGATCTCAACGTTCGATGAAGCCGCAATCGCAGTATACGATATGAAAAGCGGGACAAAGAAGGTGCTGCTCCGCGGCGGAACGTACGCCCGATATGTCCCGACCGGACACATCGTTTATGCCCGCACAAATTTTATCTATGCCGTGCCGTTCGATCTCTCAAAACTCGAAATTACCGGACCCCCAAAGCAGCTGTTTTATGGAGGTTGGATGAACCCGTTTTCCGGAGACGCGAGCTTCGCACTTTCCCATGATGGCATGTTCCTTTACATCCCCCGGGGAGTCGAAGCATACTCCGTAAACAAGATCAAATGGGTCGATATGAGGGGAAACTTTTCCTCTCTTGTGGATACAACAAATTCGTACTTCTCCGCTGCACTTTCACCTGACGGTGAAAAGGTCGCCCTCCATGTCCAGGAGGCGAATGATGATATCTGGCTCTATCACATCGGACGGAAAAGTCTGACACGACTCACATTCGGTGATGGAAATAACGGCTTTCCGGTCTGGACACCCGATAGCCGGTATGTCATTTACGCATCGGAACACGGGCATGCCCCAAATATCTATCGTAAAGTGTGGGACGGTTCCGGCAAAGAAGAACGCCTGACGACGAGCACACAAGCCCAATACCCCCGATCGGTTTCGCCTGACGGAAAATTCCTAGCGTTCATCCAGGACGGAGACATCTGGCTGCTTCCCCTGGACGGTAAGGGAAAAGCAGCTCCGTTCTTTGAGTCACCGGCCATTGAAGGTGATCCTGTATTTTCTCCGGATGGTCATTATCTGGCGTATGAAACAGATGAGTCGGGACGGAATGAAGTCGTCATCGTGCCTTTCCCTACACGCAATGGCAAATGGCAGATTTCATCCGCGGGCGGGTCGAATCCGATCTGGTCGCCTTCCGGCAACGAAATCTACTTTACGCAAGGTTCGACACTCTTTGCCGTTTCGATTCACTCCGGAAATGTATTTGATTATTCCGCCCCGCGAAAAATCCTCGACCTTTCTTCAAGCGGGGCCTTTCTGGTGGATATCTCAACCGACGGAAAGAAATTTGCTGTCATCACACTTCCATCAAAGGATCTCAGCACCTCGGAATATACCGTGGTGACTGACCTATTCCAGGAATTGAAAAGTACATTTTCCACAAAATAGCATCTGAGCAATGATCGGCACAACGATTTCTCATTACAAGATTCTGGAAAAGCTCGGAGAAGGCGGGATGGGGGTTGTGTATAAAGCCGAAGATCTCAGGCTGAAGCGTATCGTCGCGCTCAAGTTTCTTCCGCAGCACTTAACTTCTACGGAAGCCGAGCGCTCGCGGTTCCTGCAGGAAGCCCAGGCAGCCGCAACACTCAATCACCCCAACATCTGTACAATTCATGCGATCGAGGAGGACAATGGCCAGCAGTTTATCGATATGGAGTACATCGACGGGGTAACGCTTCGAAGGAAACTGCCTGTCGAGAAGTTCAGCGAAGCCATCACGCTCGCTCTTCAGGTTGGAGAAGCCCTGCAGGAAGCACACGGCAAGGGTATTGTTCACCGCGATATCAAAGCCGACAATATCATGGTCAACACCAAAAACCAGGCGAAGGTGATGGACTTCGGACTGGCAAAACTGAAAGGATCGCTCAAACTCACGAAGACTTCGAGTACGGTGGGAACGCTGGCATACATGGCGCCGGAGCAGATCCAGGGCAGTGAAGTTGATGCGAGGTCAGATATCTTCTCCTTCGGAACTTTGCTGTTTGAAATGATTACCGGCAGAATGCCATTTCGGGGTGAGCACGAAGCGGCAGTAATGTACTCCATCCTCAACGAGGAACCGGATTCCGTCGTCAGGTACAAGCCTGACATCTCACCGGATATCGACCGGATCATCCGGAGGGCCCTGGAGAAGGAACCCGAGGACCGGTACCAGTCGATGGCAGACATGGTCAGTGAACTCCGGCGCATGCAGAAACAGTCGACCAGGGTTGCGCGGTCAATGAGCCGCGAGTTTACGCCACAGGTGCCGGATCAGGAACACCGATCCCGGGAGAATGTACCAATTGAGTCGAAGTCGGCCGGCGGCTCACCACGCAGATCAAGGCGCTTTCTCGTTCCAGGGTCCGCTGCTGCTCTCGTTGTCATTGCAGTCATCGGCTATCTGCTGTTCATTTCACCGCATCAAACGATTGATTCGATTGCCGTGCTTCCCTTTACGAATATGGGATCGGATTCGAGCACCGAATATCTCAGCGACGGGATTACGGAGAGTCTCATCAACAGTCTCTCACAGGTTTCGAATCTCACCGTCATGTCCCGCAGTTCGGTATTTCATTTTAAAGGCAAGGACGTCGATCCGCAGGCAGCAGGAAAGACGCTCGGAGTGAAGGCGGTCCTCACCGGAAGGATCATTCAACGAGGCACAGGCCTCACCATCAGCACAGAGCTCGTAAATGTCGCAAATAACAGCCACATCTGGGGCGAACAGTACAACGAGAAGCTGTCCGACATTCTCGGGATCCAGGACCAAATTTCCAAGGAGATTTCCGAGAAACTCAGTCTCAAACTTGTCGGAGACGATGAGAAGAAACTGACACGACATGCCACGGAGAATACCGAGGCATATCAATACTACCTCAAAGGGAGATTTTTCTGGAACAAGCGGACAGCCGGCGGTCTGAGAGAAGCAATTTCCCAATTCAAGCTTGCAATTGAGAAGGATCCCGGATATGCACTTGCGTACGGAGGTCTCGCTTCGGCGTACGCATTGCTTCCCGAGTATGCCGGAGTCCCCCCTGCGCAGGCAATTCAGGATGTGGAGGCCGCCGCCACAAAGGCATCAGATCTTGATCCCTCCCTTGCGGAGCCACACGCCGTCCTGGGTTTGATAAAATTTAATTTTGACTGGGACTGGGCAGGAGCAGAGGAAGAATTTCAAAAAGCGATCGAGTTAAATCCCAATTATCCGACTGTTCACCATTGGTACTCCATCTGCCTGCGGGAACAGGGAAAACTCGAGCAGGCACGGGCCGAGATCGGAATCGCACAGAAGCTCGACCCGCTTTCCGCGATCATCAGTATCAATGTCGGCGAGGAGCTTTCGTTGATGGGCCGTACCGATGAGGCAATCGCACAGTTCAAGAAAACGATCGATCTCGATCCAAACTTCCCGGGAACCTATTCAGATCTCGGGGTTGAATACTTTCGTCACGGCAAGACCGTGGAAAGCTACGCCGCGTTTGATAAGTTGAGACAAGTTCTTGGTCCGGACAATTTGTACGCCATTTCTGCGGTTGGATACGTCTATGGAAAGACGGGACGGAAGAAGGAAGCCCTCGATATCCTGGATCGTCTGCTTGCCGCTTCCGAACACGGCTCAATCCAGGGAGGCCAAATCGCGATCGTCTATTTGGGTCTGGGAGAAAAGTCGAAATGCCTTGACTGGCTCGAGAGAGCATATCTCGAAAAGAACATCTTCATCGGGTACCTGAAAATCTCTCCGCTCTTAGACGAGATCCGTTCCGAGCCGAGATTTATCGCACTCCTGAAGAAAATCGGGCTCGACAAATCACCGAGCAGTTGATGCGTCTGTTTTCGGAATCATGTCGGAGTCGTGATCTTCCAACGACGGATCAGGCCGTCGATGCTCCAGCCACCTCCACCCCGCGCTGCCAGATATAAAAAGATGAAACAGAGCAACACCGCCGGCTCACCGTGATTCAGTATCGGCAGAATGCCGTGCGGAGCATGTCCCTGCCAGTATGCCACTGCCATCTCGCCGGAGAGGACAAAGGCAATCGGCCGCGTACACAAACCAAGTGCGATTGCGCCTCCCCCGAACACCTCGAGAATGCCGGCAATCCCCATCTGGGAAAGCAAGTGTACAGATCCGCCGGGCATGAGCCCAAACCAGCCGAAGAGCTTCATCCCGCCAGCCGGGATCATGATGAGCGACGATGCGATGCGGAGGAGCAGAAGTGTCGCGTCGAGCGTCCAGTGTTTTGCATTCGTGTTTTTCAAATCTTCCATTTGGATTCTCCAGCTGTCACTGTATTTCCGTCGACTGCTTCCTAAAACGCCCCGTCCTTGTTTGGCGAATCAGGAGGAATCTGCTGACCGCAATCCCAAAATTCCATGATTCTGTCTCCATCAAACCGAAACAAGTGAACGACAATCATTCCCGTTTCGCCCTGCCGCATGACGAGATGTGAATGCACAGCCACGAGATTTCCATCGGCAAGGACATTTTTCACGGTTAATTTCTTTCCGGGGGATCGAACGTTATCGTCTGCCATCGCCTTTTGCAATGAAGGGAGCCCAGCCGGAACGTACGGATTATGGTGTTTCCCCTTCATGTCTGCATACTTCTTATATGCCTCGTCAACTTCACCCGAGACGATGAGCTGCAGGAAATCCACTGCTGATGCTTTGCGAGATTGGATCTTATCATCAACCAACATATCGACCTCCTGAGACCAACTGCGTTTCCTTACCCTCCTGCGATCGCCCCGATGATCATGAACGGCTCTGCGCCCGAGATCACTTCCTCCGGCAATTGATAATCAAGTGCCTCGAGAGAAAGATCTTCCCCGCACGCGAAAAACCGGAGAAACGGACGACGCTGTTGTGTGTTGTGATCACGAACGGTCCCGGCAAGCATCGGATAGCGGGCTTCCAGGGCATCGAGAACCGCGTTCAGCGTTACCGGTCCGCCGACTGTGAGCGTAACCTCTTCTCCCACCCGGGCGAGTGTGCGCAGATGATATGGAAGGGTTACACGTATCACGACAAGGTCTGAACCTCCACCGAGAGCACGGCGGGAAGATCACGCACAATTGGCGCCCAAGAATCGCCGGCATCTGCCGATGCATAGACCTGGCCGCCGGTTGTACCGAAATAGATACCACACTTGTCGAGTGAATCAACCGCCATCGCATCGCGGAGAACGTTAACGTAACAATTTTGCTGCGGCAAACCTTTCGTCAGCGGCTCCCATTCATTTCCGCCGGTCTTGCTCCGATAGACACGCAGTTTTCCATCCGGAGGAAAATGCTCACCATCGCTCTTGATGGGAACGACATAGATGGTCTCCTGCTCGTGGGAATGAACATCAACCACGAACCCGAAGTCCGTCGGTAGATTGCCGCTCACTTCTTTCCACAATTCGCCGGCATTATCCGTCCGCATGACATCCCAGTGTTTCTGCATGAAGAGAACATCCGGGCGGGACGGGTGCATCGCGATACGGTGAACACAGTGGCCAACCTCGGCTGTCGGATCCGGGATATACTGCGATCTCAGTCCCTGATTGATCGCTTTCCAATTCTTCCCGCCATCATCAGTCCTGAATGCCCCGGCGGCAGAAATAGCTACAAACATCCTGTTCTCATTCTTCCTGTCGAGAACGATCGTATGTAATCCCATACCTCCCGCTCCGGGCATCCATTGTGGGCCCGTACCGTGGCCGCGAAGACTTGCCAGTTCATGCCACGACTTCCCGCCGTCGGTTGTTCGGAAGAGTGCGGCATCCTCGACACCGGCGTACACCGTATCGGGATCCTTGATCGACGGCTCGAGATGCCAGACGCGTTTGAATTCCCACGGGTGCTGCGTGCCATCGTACCATTGGTGCGTTGTGAGCGGTTTTCCGGATTTCGGAGAGGTATCATAAACGAATTTGTTGCTCTCGGCTTTCGGCATTCCGTCGGGTGTCGTTGTCGGCTCTCCGGGCTGTGTTCCCGGCTGTTCCCAGGTTTTTCCGCCGTCGCTCGAACGCTGGATGATCTGTCCAAACCAGCCGCTTGTCTGCGAGGCATACAATCTGTTCGGATCGGCAGGAGAGCCCTTCATGTGATAGATCTCCCAACCGGCAAAATACGGGCCGGCAACATTCCAGTTCTGGCGTTTGCCGTCGGCGGTCAGGACAAATGCCCCCTTCCGTGATCCCACAAGAACTCGTACTCCGCTCATAATCGGTACTCCTTTCCAAGAACGATGTGATAGAGATGATACATGGTAAACACTTTGATGCGTAAAATTGTGACGGCTTCGTAATCTGGAAACTTACGAATTTTTTGGATTAAGTCCAGAGTGAAATAATTGGCATCGGAACTGGGGAGTTCCTCACGCATTGGCGTCATATGCCTTTTGCAGGAGTTCTGAATCGATTTTATTCATCTTCAGCATGGCTTGCATAACACGGTGAGACTTTGCATGGTCGGGATCTCCCAACAGTTTCATGAGGAGTGCCGGGACGATCTGCCACGAGAGCCCAAATTTATCCTTCAACCAACCACATCTTGATTCTTCACCGCCAACAGTGAGCTTCTCCCAATAGTAGGTGACTTCCTTCTGGGAATCACAGTCGACGAACAGAGAAATTGCTTCATTAAACTTGAATTGCGGTCCTCCGTTCAGCGCTATAAATTTCTGGCCTTCGAGCTCAAATGTGACGATCATAGGAGTCGAACTGATGATTCTTGACTGCCTGAAGATGGAGCAGTAAAATTTCGCGGCGTCTTCGGCCTGGTTGTTGAACCACAAGAATGTAGTGATTTTCTGCATTCGGTTTCCTTTTTGCTTTTTCCTTTTGTCCGCCTCAGGCGGATTCAAATTCGATCTTTTGCACTTTCCTTTGGAAGGAAAGAAGCAAAGTCCATTTTCTTGGGATCCCGTTTGGAGCAGGTACTTGGTAGCGAAACGGGAGAACCATGCGCGTTCAAGTTTGTTGTACTTTCCTTTAGAAGGAAAGCACCAAAGGAATTGTGGGCAATCGGAACCGCACTTCAAAGAATTGGCAGACTTTTCCAGAGCGCGATTTCGACCCGAAGAAGTATGAACAATTCAACCATGAATGTCGGCTTGTCGAAATCGCAATTCCAGGCCTATCTCCAAGCACACTAGCTATCGATTGCCCACAGTCCCATAACCATTTTTTACTTTTTACTTTTGACTTTTTACTCTTGACGTGGCTATCGTGATTTCTTATGTTTGGCCAGCTGTTTGCTCACCACTGGATTCTCGGCCGCCTTCCGAACATCGGGAGGAAATTCCGAGACCTCGAAGACCTGTCGAACTTCGATGACCGCACCGCTGTCAACGTTCACAGCCGGACAACGTTTCGCCCACTCGACGGCTTCTTCTTTTGACTTCACGTCGATCATCCAGTAACCGCCGACTACTTCCTTCGCCTCGACGAAGGGACCATCGGTCACTGACGTCTGCCCTTTCTTAAAGGTCACGCGTGCCCCCTTCAGGAGCGGATGAAGACCGTCGAGCGAGATGAGTGCTCCTGCCTGGGCAAGCTCTTCGTTGTACTTCATCATCGCCGCGACGGCATCAGCCGGCGGTGCAAAGTTTGTTTTGGCTTTCTTCTCCGGGGGTGCATCCGGCTGGTATTCCGGGGGAATCATAAACATCATGAAACGCATACTGACCATCCTTTCAAGAGGGTTTGTGAACCGTTATTGCGCATACGCACCGATCTCAGATTACTTCGGCTGCGGCATTTCCATTTCCTGGATCGGGCGGACTTCAATGCTTCCCACGAGCGAACCAGGAATCTTTGCTGCGATCTGAATCGCATGATTCAGATCTTTCGCGTCGATCAGGTAATAACCCCCGAGCTGCTCCTTGGTCTCGGCAAAGGGACCATCTGTTGCGGAAAGCTTCCCATTCCGTACCCTCACCGTAGTCGCAGTATTCGTGGGCTGGAGCGGATTTCCCGCAATGAAATTTCCCGACCTGATGATGCCTTCGGTGAATGCAAAATAATCGGCCGACATTTTCCCCATTTCTTCTTTTGGCATCGTGCGCCACTGGGACTCGTCGCTGTAGATCAAACAAAGGTATTTCATAATTCACTCCTTACGAAATTGATTGTGGAATTCATGGATTCAAGAGGTAGTCGAATGAGAGGGGAAGAATTCGACACACCTGAAAATTACTCTGAATTTAATTCTCCGAGCCGTTTTTCGAGGTATCTGCGCTCGGGTGTCTGCGTTGTGAGATAGAGAGCCCGCGTATAGGATTTCTTCGCATCATCGGCCTTTCCAAGCCGGCGACAAAGATCGGCACGGGCGGCGTGCGCCAGATGATACTCCTTCAGGTCGCCGCGTGCCAGAATCGCCTCCACGAGAGCGAGTCCTGCCACAGGCCCGTCCCGCATTGCAACAGCGACGGCGCGGTTCAGCTCGACGACAGGTGAAGGGGCGGCTTGGAGGAGCAGATCGTACAATGCGACAATCTGCGCCCAATCGGTTTCCGGGGCACTCGGAGCTTCAGCATGAACCGCGGAGATCGCCGCCTGGATGGTGTACGATCCAAAATGTCCGCCGGCTAGCGCGCGTTCGACAAGTCCGACCCCCTCCGTAATGAGATTCCGGTTCCACGCTGATCTGTCCTGGTCTTCAAGAAGGATCAGGTCTCCTTCAATCGAGGTGCGCGCCAAGCGCCTCGACTCGTGGAGGAGCATCAATGCAAGAAGTCCGGCCACCTCGGGCTCGGGAAGGAGGTCCATGACAAGCCGGCCGAGACGGATGGCTTCGCAGGAGAGATCGGGACGCGTGAGCGCGGCACCCGACGACGCAGAATACCCCTCGTTGAAGACAAGATAGATGACATGAAGGACCGCGTCCAGACGTTCGGGGAGATCGTCCTTCGAGGGAACCTGGTAGGGAATTCGCGCATCGCGGATTTTCCCTTTCGCGCGCACGATGCGCTGAGCGAGCGTCGGCGGGCTGGTAAGATACGCGCGCGCGATTTCTTCGGTCGTGAGGCCGCAGACCTCGCGGAGCGTGAGCGCAATGCGCGCATCCTCCGCAAGCGCCGGGTGGCAACAGGTAAAGACCAGCCGGAGCTGATCATCCTCCACAGCGTCGTCCATCCGGTCAGTGGGATCGCTCGATTCCGCGACGAGCTGTTCGATGTGCCCGGAGTTCACCGCATCGAACCGTGCACCGCGCCGGAGGGCATCAATGGCTTTGAACCGACCAGCCGAAATGAGCCAGGAACGCGGATTGTGCGGAACCCCCACTATCTCCCATTGTTCAATCGCGGCGGCGAAGGCATCGTGCATTGCCTCTTCGGCGATCTCGAAATCGCCGAGAAGACGAATCAACGTGGCAAGCATCCGCCGTGATTCGGCGCGATAGATGCCATCCACC
Organism: Bacteroidota bacterium; assembly: GCA_035518715.1. Lineage (GTDB taxonomy): Bacteria > Bacteroidota > Ignavibacteria > UBA10030 > SZUA-254 > DATIXJ01. The sequence continues at coordinate 10,325 of DATIXJ010000004.1, forward strand.
AATTCGTGAATATGACCGTCGCTGGTCACTTCCATTTCGCCTTTGCTCTTCTGAGCGTTCGGACGGATTATCAATATAGGATAATTGCTCAGAGCGCAAAATCACACACGGACCGGATCAATATCAGGAAGTAGAAATGCGTTTGGTTAACCTCCGGATATGAATGATCGCACGCGCACATGCCGGCAAGTACGGATTCCCTTCTTTTCATTCAACATCACAAAAGAGAACTTCGCAGTCAATAAATTTGTTGATGCTTCCGTGGATATACACTCACACTGTCGAAGAAGCGGCTCCAGCGACTGATTTTTCGCGAAACGCAAATGTTGATTTAAAAAGAAAATATGTGTATACTGAGGCATCATTTTCGTGGGGTAAGGTTCATTCTTCCGTAGTGGTGAGATTTTCAACACGCCGCGGATCTCCGTCGTGTCGAGAGAATTACTTATCATACAATCACTTAGGAGCGTTCTTATGTTCAAGCAACTTCGGGCAGTTTACAGCGTTCTTCTTCTCTCCGCAGTTTTCACTTCACTCAGCTTCGCAGGAACCATCACCGGGAAAGTCAGCTTCAAGGGCGCAAAGCCCGCAATCACCATGATCAAGATGAATGCAGACACGAAATGTGTCTCAATGCATCATGGCAAAGACGTTCCTTCGGAGATGGTGATCGTCAATTCGAATAACACACTGAAGGATGTTTTCATACACATCACGAAAGGTCTGGAAGGAAAGAAATTCCCGACTCCGACCGCAAAAGTCACTCTGACACAGGAAGGATGCATGTACCATCCTCACGTGTTTGGCATGATGGCAAACCAGCCGCTGGAGATCGTCAATGCCGATCCGACGCTGCATAACATACATGCCCTTCCGAAGAACAGCAAACAATTCAACATCGCCCAACCGATACAGAACTCACGCCGGACCGAGACATTTGACAAGCCGGAGGTCATGGTAAAGCTCAAATGCGATGTGCACAGCTGGATGGCTGCGTACGTCGGAGTTCTCGACAATCCCTTCTATGCCGTTACCGACGACAAAGGAGATTTCACGATCAAGAATCTTCCTGCAGGAACCTATACCGTCGAAGCATGGCATGAGAAGTACGGCACGCAGACCATGAATATCACGGTTGGCGCATCGGACACGAAAACAGCCGACTTTACGATGGGCGGTCAATAACCGGGACATCCTGATCCCCGGCCGTCAATCATCCATTCCTCAACGTTGAAAAGAGACCTTTGCTATGAGTAACTCTGGCAACACTCATGTGGTGAGTGCTGAACTACATCCTCCCCTGCACGCACATGAGGAACATTCATTCTGGAGAAAATACATTTTCTCCACGGATCACAAAGTCATCGGGATACAATACGGGCTGACGAGCCTGATTTTCCTCTTCTTCGGATTTACACTGATGATGATCATGCGCTGGCAGCTCGCGTATCCGGGGCAGGCAGTACCGATCATCGGCAGGCTGCTTGGCGACGACCGGGCGCCCGACGGCGTCATCCTGCCGGAATTCTACAACCAGCTCGGTGCGATGCACGGGACGATCATGGTTTTTCTCGGCGTTGTGCCCCTCGCGGTCGGTGCATTCGGGAATTATGTGATGCCGCTGCAGATCGGTGCACCGGACATGGCATTCCCGAAACTCAACATGACGAGTTACTGGGTCTATTTCACCGGCGGTGTGGTCATGCTCGCGAGCTTCTTCGTCCCCGGCGGCGCGGCAAACTCCGGCTGGACATCGTATCCCCCGCTTTCCGATATTGCCACGATGGGGCAAACGATGTGGCTTATCGGGATGGTTTTCCTGATCACCTCCTCACTCCTTGGATCCGTCAACTTTATCGTCACGATACTCCAGCTCCGGACAAAGGGATTGTCGTTCATGCGGCTTCCTTTTTTCGTCTGGGCACAGTTCGTGACGTCGTTCCTCCTGCTTCTTGCCTTCCCGCCGCTCGAAGCGGCAGGGGTTCTTCAGCTGATGGACCGCGTTGCGGGAACAAGCTTCTTTCTTCCGTCGGGACTTGTGGTGAGCGGACAACCGCTGCCGAACACCGGGGGCGGAAGCCCGTTATTGTGGCAGCATCTCTTCTGGTTCCTGGCCCACCCTGAGGTGTATGTTCTGATTCTCCCGGCTCTCGGCATTGTCGCAGAAGTTATAGCCAATAACACACGCAAACCGCTGTGGGGTTACAAATCGCTGGTGTATGCCGCGGTGTTTCTTGGGTTCATGTCGTTCATCGTCTGGGCACATCATATGTTCCTGACAGGCATGGGAACGGCGATCAGCGCATTCTTCCAGACAACAACGATGATCATCTCGATTCCGTCGGTGATCATCCTTTCGGCGCTCTTTATCTCACTGTACGGGGCTTCGATCAGATTCAACACGCCGATGCTCTTTGCTCTGGCGTTTCTGCCGATGTTCGGGATTGGCGGGCTCACCGGACTCCCGTTAGGACTTGCGACATCGGATATCGCACTTCACGATACGTATTACGTCATCGGTCACTTCCATTACGTGGTGGCGCCCGGAACAATCTTCGGCCTGTTTGCAGGAATCTATTACTGGTATCCGAAAGTTACCGGCAAAACGATGAACGAAACACTCGGAAAGATTCATTTTTGGGGTTCGTTTGTCTGCATGAATTTCATTTTCTTCCCGATGCTGATCCAGGGACTCGCGGGTGTTTCGCGGCGGCTTTATGATGGCGGCCAGCAATATGCCCACGCGCAGGGAGTTCTTCACCTCAATGTCGTGATGTCCGTTGCGGCCTGGGTGATGGCGCTTTTCCAGCTCTTCTTCATCGTGAACTTCTTCCTGAGTCTGAAGACCGGCAAGAAAGCGGAGACGAACCACTGGCATGCCACGACACTGGAATGGTCGGCGGCTCCGACGCCGCCGGTACCGCACGGGAATTTCGTAACGATCCCGGAAGTCTACCGCGGTCCGTACGAATACAGCGTCCCGGGTCACGCAAAAGATTTCACACCACAAAACGAACTTGTCAAGGCATAGGACGATGGATATTCCCTATACAATACAACCGCGCCAGGAAACGGGGCTCTTCAATGCGAAGATGGGCATATGGCTTTTTCTCGCATCGGAAGTGATGCTGTTCGGCGCTCTGTTCACCACATATATACTGCTTCGCGTGGGCTCTCCGGAATGGCCCCGCGGCGAGCTGGACATACCCCTCGCAACGGCAAACACCGCAATTCTCATCACTTCGAGTATCACGATGGTCATGGCGTGGGCATCGCTCATGATGAAAAAGTTCGGCAGATTCCGGCTGTATCTCGGCGCGACGATCCTTCTCGGGGTAGCATTTCTTGTCCTGAAGGGATTTGAATACGCGCACCACTTTCAGACGGGGGAGATTCCGAGCAAGAACACTTTCTTTGGAATTTATTTTACACTTACGGGATTACACGGGCTGCATGTGATTGGAGGGCTGATCGTGAACTCCTATTTCTGGAGCTTCGGCAGCAAGATGTGGAAGACGCAGCCCGATCGTTTTACCAACAGGATAGAGGTTGCGGGGCTCTACTGGCATTTTGTGGATCTCGTCTGGATTTTTCTCTTTCCCGTTCTGTATCTCTTATAGAAAGGAACCGTGATGGACGCCTCCCATACACATGACGCCGACATCAAAGCCCACGTACGCAAATATGTCGTGGTCTTCATCGCCCTCCTTGCGCTCACACTGATCACTGTCACGGTCTCGTATCTTCACCTGGAGATCGGTCTTGCGATTACTGTGGCACTCATCATCGCCGCGGTCAAGGGCTCCCTGGTCGCCAGTTACTTCATGCACCTCATTTCAGAGCGTAAGGCCATTTATGCGACGCTCCTCCTGACGCTCGTTTTCTTTGTGGTATTGATGTGGCTGCCAATCTTCGCCCACTCCGATCCAATCATCAACAAAAATGTCCCTTAAAGCATTTCACATATTTTTCATCGGATGCGCGGAGATCCTTGCTCTGGGAAGCGGAGCGCTGGCTATCGTTTCGTATGCGGAAAGCCACAATGTGCTTTCGCTCATCGCCGGGATCGGCTCAGTCATTGCCGCAATCGGGCTGATCATTTATGGGATCCTGTTCCTGAAAAAACTCAAAGGTGTGAGCTTTTTATGAATCGCCTGTGGATACTTCTTCTTGCGATTCTGGCGGTCCTCGTCACAGCAACCCCGTCAGCAGCATGCCCTGTCTGTTTCGGAGCTCAGGATTCTCCCATGACCGCCGGCATGAACATGGCAATCCTGTCGATGCTCGGCATCATCGGATTTGTGCTGTCAGGATTTGTGGGATTCTTCTTCTTCATCCGCCATCGATACAGGACGCATCAGCGGATGATGTCCAATTCGGCATTTGTGAGCGGGGACGGATCGCTCAATCTGAAAAATGAAAAAGGAGTAATGGAATGGAACAATATTTAGGGCTCCCGCCTGACGGCTCGGCTCATGGACCGGCGATCGATCATCTGATCGGCCTGATGCATTGGGTCATGCTCGTCTTGTTTGTGGGATGGGGAGCATTCTACCTCTACACGTTGATCCGGTTCCGGAAATCCAAGAACCCTTCCGCAAATTATACGGGCGTAAAGAGCCATGTCTCCAATTATTTGGAAGTGGGAGTTCTGCTGGTCGAAGTCATCCTCCTGGTGGGTTTTTCGATTCCCCTCTGGTCGAAACGCGTTGATAGCTTTCCGGCTGAAAAAGACGCTGTCGTCATCCGTGTTGTAGCGGAGCAGTTTGCCTGGAACATTCATTATCCCGGGAAAGATGGAAAATTCGGGAGAACGTCACCGAGTCTGATCGACGGTGAAAATCCGCTGGGTCTCGACCGGAACGATCCCGATGCGAAAGATGATATCACGACGATCAATCAGCTCAATCTCCCGGTCGACAAGCCGGTGATCTTCTATCTCTCATCCAAGGATGTTATTCACTCTTTTAATCTTCCCGCATTTCGGGTAAAGCAGGATGCCATACCGGGCATGCGGATTCCGCTCTGGTTTACGCCGACGAAGACCACCGATCAGATCAGGGAAGAGATGACGAAGACCTTCTCGATTGAGGAGGCGATGAAGAGTGCCCGCATGGTCCCTCTACCGGAGGCGAGCATGATGGGAGTCTCAAAGGGTTCGAGCCACAGCGATATGGTGCTGATGCAGGATTATGCGGACACCTCTGGCAACGCCGTTGCCTCGAAGGGTGACCGGCTGACCTCCGACAATATGAATGCTCTCGCTGCCGCAGGAATACCGCAGGTTTCAGCCCGTTCGATGGCAAAGCTCGACAGATATGTTTCCATGGAAGATGTCGCAGACAGCAGCGGTACAGCCGTCGTCTCCAAGAACGATCCCCTCACCGAGGATGCCGTTACGAAAATCATCGCGATGGGTCACAAGGAAATCATGGCGCGGCGAAATTCCAATATGGACACGTACGTGGTCATGCAGGCGTACAGCGACAAGTCGGGAAATCCCATCGCCCAGAAAGGCGACCCGATGTCTGAGGACCTCATCTCGAAATTGAGCAATGCCGGGATCGGTGAAATCGCCGTCAGTGCGGCGACCCCGACGGAAATTGCCTGTGCGCAGTTATGCGGTCTTGGTCATTACCGGATGCGCGGTTATATCACGGTGCAATCGCAGGACGATTTCCAGAAATGGTACGATGCGCAGGAAGCCGCGATAGCACCTCCGGCAGCTCCG
>DATIXJ010000005.1:0-22777 GCA_035518715.1 Bacteroidota bacterium
ACCATGACTATAAAAACATGAGTGGGATCGGCAATGCCATCATCAGCATTCTCCATGACAAGCCCTATACGCTGCCGAGACTTTCCGTGGCAGATATGATGTACCGGACGTTTAAGGCGAGCGATTTCTCATCCGCAGTGCAACAGTACCACGTCCTGAAAACAGATCGCGATACGACGTATGATTTCAGCGAATCCGAACTGAACGAACTCGGTTACGAGTTTCTCGGCAGGAAGATGTATCCTGAGGCGATCGTACTACTCAAGATGAACGCCGAGGAATTCACTTCCTCTTCAAATGTGTACGACGGTCTGGGGGAAGCGTATATGGATAACGGCAACAACGATCTGGCGATAAAGAATTACAGAAAATCACTCCAGCTGGATCCTGGTAACTTCAACGCGGTTATGAGGCTGAAGAAGTTGGGGGCGAGTCAGTGAACTTTCCAGACTGCGACGTCTGATCCCCAAAGGGACCACCTTGAGATACAGATGTTTTTTCATTTTATCTCTAAACCACTAAATGTCCAAAGGTCCGAATGATTAAATAGCACTGTGGTTGTCGTCACTGGCTCTCTCGGATACATCGGTAAATACATCGCCCGGGTCCTGCTCGATCGCGGAGAAGTAGTCCGGACTATCACCACCCATCCCGGCAAGCCGAATCCTTTCGGCAGTTCTATTCAGGCTTTCCCTTATCATTTCGACAACCCCGAACTGCTGACCGATCAGTTACGGGGGGCTCAAACACTCTACAATACGTACTGGATCCGATTTCCTTACGACGGCAAGACCTTTGAGGATGCCGTCCGGAATACTCGAACGCTTTTCGCCTGTGCCCGAACCGCAGGTGTGCGGAAGATCGTACACATCAGCGTCACCAACGCCTCCGCCGATTCCCCTCTTCCCTACTACCGGGGAAAGGGAGAACAGGAATCGCTTCTCGTAGAGTCCGGTGTGGAGTACAGTATCGTCCGCCCTACACTTGTATTTGGGAAGGAAGACATCCTCGTCAATAATATTGGATGGCTGATACGTCATTTTCCCTTCTTTCCGATTTTCGGAAACGGCGGATATCGGCTTCAGCCGGTTTTTGTCGAAGACCTTGCGCATATTTCGGTAGATGCAACCCGTTTACCATCCGGCACAATCCTCGACGCGATTGGTCCAGAAACGTATACATTTGATCAGTTCATTTCGATTATCACGAAGAGCGTAGGGTCGCGATGCCGGCCGATACGAATTCCTCCGGCACTTGGGATCGCTTTCGGGAAACTGATCGGTCTCGCGGTTGGCGATGTCGTGCTGACCACCGATGAGTTGCGCGGACTGATGTGCAATTATCTTTCCTCAAACCAGCCCCCGAATTGCCCGACGCGTTTCTCACGCTGGCTCGAGGAGAACAAGGATTTTCTGGGAACCCGCTATTCCTCGGAGATCAGGAGGCATTTCCGTTGGAGTCAACCCAAGAGTGAAATCAAATGAGTATATTACGACGGTTTAGCGGATAGATTTCAGGCCGGAGACCATGATGATTGCATCCAATATCCTGGAAGCTATAGGAAACACTCCAATCGTTCAACTTCGCAAAGTTGTTCCACCACACTCCGCGCGGGTACTCGTCAAGCTCGAATGGGCTAATCCGACGGGGAGCATGAAGGACCGCATGGCGAAGGGAATGATCGAGCGAGCGGAAGCCAACGGCCGGCTACTTCCGGGAGGTACTGTCGTCGAATACACCGGCGGGACTACGGGAGTCTCTCTCGCCTTCGTCTGCGCTGCGAAGGGCTATCATTTTCATGCAGTCTTCTCGGATGCATTCAGTGACGACAAGCGCGTGATGATGCAGGCGTTCGGGGCGAAAGTAACTGATGTCATCAGCGAGAACAAGATGATCACCGAAAAACTCATCAGGGGAATGATTGAGAAGTCACGATCGCTGGCACAGCAGCCCGGTCATTGGTGGTCGAACCAGCTCAGCAACGACGACGGGATCCCGGGCTATCATGCACTCGGTGAGGAAATCTGGAATGCAACAGACGGGAAGATCGATGCATTCATCCAATCTGTCGGTACCGCACATTCAATCCACGGCGTGACAACTTCCCTCTGGAAACACAATCCGAAGATCCATATTACCGCTGTCGAGCCCGCCGAGTCGCCGGTCTTGTCCGGAGGTGAAGCTGGTGCTCACCAGATCGAGGGGATCGGCATCGGATTCACACCACCGCTTTGGGATCGGAAGCTGGTCAATGAGGTCACCATTGTCAGCACGGAGGAAGCGAGAATGATGGCACGGCGCCTGGCAAGCGAAGAGGGACTTTTTGCGGGAACCTCATCGGGCGGAAATGTGGCAGCCGCTTTGCGTCTGGCAAGACGTCTCGGCCCGAATGCAACGGTGGTCACGCTCCTCATCGATTCCGGACTGCGCTACGTCAGCACCGATCTTTACCCGAAACTCTAGCCAGGAAATTCCACATTCATTCTGTAACGCACACAAGATTCAATTTCCCGACAACTCGCTCATGGATTCAGAAGATCTCCGTTCACTTCAGGCACCTCTGAAAAAGCTCTATCAGGAAAAACCCGGGGCTGCGCTCATCACGTTGAAAGCACGGGGCAAGATCGGCGAGGGGATATCGTGCAGAATCGACACAGGAAAAGCACTGGCAGAGGCCGGACTGCATCCGGCAACCGGCGGCGACGGAACGATGATCTGCTCGGGAGATATGCTGCTCGAAGCGCTTGTTGCCTGTGCGGGGGTCACGATGAGAGCGGTTGCAACCGCCATCGGTGTGGAGATCGACGCCGGGCAGGTGTATGCGGAAGGAGACCTCGATTTCCGCGGGACTCTCGGGGTTTCGAAAGAAGCGCCCGTCGGCTTCCAATCTATACGATTGCGGTTTGAACTGAAGACCCGCGCTTCGGACGATCAACTCTCGACACTCTTCAAACTCACGGAGCGGTACTGTGTTGTGTTTCAGACCCTGAGCCGTTCTCCCGCTCTTAGCCTGACTTACCAGGCAAGCTCATAATGCATACGATGCTTCCGAGCCCAGTGTCGAGGAAAAAATGAAGCGCACCAAATCCGTTGATGACTACATTTCGGCATTTCCTCCCGCGACGAGGAAAAAACTGAATGAAATCCGGAAGCTCATCAGAAGTGAGGCATCACACGCGGAAGAGCGCATCAGTTACGGAATTCCGGCATTTTATCAGAGCGGATATCTTGTCTGGTTTGCTGGTTATGCAAAGCACATCGGATTCTACCCCGGGGCAAGCGCTATCAAGAGATTCACAAAAAAGTTATCGAAGTATAAATCTGCAAAGGGTTCCGTGCAGTTTCCGCTCGAGGAGCCGCTGCCGGCTGCCTTGATTCTGGAAATTGTAAAATTCAGGGTCGAGGAGAAATCTCAGGAGACGAAGTGAATCTTTCCGAACAGCACAATCCATCTTGCGGCTCTGGTTCGGACCACCTGAATCACACGAGACACCTGGAATTCTTCCTGTGGATACAGAGAGTTCTGATATTGTCGATAGTGATGATCGGCACGGTGACGGCGCAGCCGCAGAGCCGGAACCGGGACCTCCGTTCAAAGCTCGAGCGGTATCTCCATCAGCAATCAGATCCGGGTTATGCGCTTTCGGTATTCGTCTCCGTAGAGGGCAAGATTGTCCTGAATGAGGGTTTCGGATGGATCGACTCCGCAAGGACAATTCACGCCTCCGCGCACACTCTGTACAACATCGCGTCCATGACGAAGTCGTTCACCTCCATTGCTGTTTATGCTCTCGCCACACTGGGCAAACTCCAAATCACCGACAGGATAACAAAATATTTCAAGGATGTCCCTCGGGAGAAACAATCGATCACAATCGAACAGCTTCTTACACACACAAGCGGACTGGCACAGCACTATTTGGCAGATGGCGTCGCAGACAGGGATTCTGCCGTACGGCGGATACTCCACGATACGCTCCGGTTCCATCCAGGATCGGATTTCACCTACGCAGATGAGAATTATGAACTTCTTGGCGCTATTGTCGAGGAGACCTCACAGCAGACTTATGAAACCGAAATTCGTTCGCTCGTGCTGAACAAGGCACGCATGGATGAAACCCGATTTTGGGCCGAGCCTGTACACCTGGGAAGCGAAGACGTCGCCCCCATGAACAGGGAACTCATGCCCTCGGTCCGCGGGAGAAACTGGGGCTATATCGGGTCGGGAGGAATGTATTCGAATGTCAATGATCTCCACTCGTGGTTTGATGCCCTCTTGAGTGATTCTCTGCTCGATAGCGCCAGCAGGCGCGAAATGTGGAGGGTTCGGTGGCGAACGAAAGGCTCCGGCACCGGGATTGCATCGGGATGGTATAGCTCCTCGTATCGCGGCAATCGCGAACTCTGGACCCGCGGAGCTGAGGATTGGGGGCATAATGGGGTGCTCCGCTGGTTTCCGGATCGCAACGCCCTTATTATTGTCCTCAGCAATTCTGGGGATCGAGGTGACAAAAACACTTCCGCAAACAGATTTATCAGCGATGGGATAGCAGACATCATCCTCCCATAGCGAAGAGAAACGGTATGATCTCGAAATTCCCCGAAAATTGGGAGCTGCTGAATTTTTTCGAATCGGAACCGCGCCTGACGGATCCCAATTCTCCTTGGCTCTACAACAAGCTGGAGTTCGTGATTATCCGTGGGCAGGAAGAGCTTCATGCACTCATTTCTCCCTCCTACGGTCAATTCCATTTCACGTACTACTGCGCAAAGCGGCTCATCGTCGACCTCGAATTCCATGAAGTCGACCAATGCACGATCGTTTCCGAACACGACAAGCACTATATGATCCTCCGGTTTCAGGAAGGGCTCAATCTCAAAGATGCGCTCATTTTCCTGAAGCCGGCAATTACGCTCATAGCGGGCAACTCCGATTCTTCAATCACGCGAAAATAATGACAACCCGGGTGAGATCTCAACAAGAATACAGGCATCATGCCGGATGCATTTCCATCGTGGAGGATTTATGAAAGCCGACAAAGACCGCGTTTGTCCCGTCGAATTCGCGAGCGGACTCGAAGGGAAAATCCGAAGATGGCTTCACAATCCCACCAGAATCCTCACTCCACTCATCAAGGAAGGATTGACAGTTCTGGATGTCGGCTGTGGTCCCGGATTCTTCTCGATCGAGATCGCACGCATGGTCGGTCCCAGGGGCAGAGTTATCGCTGCTGACCTGCAGGACGGGATGCTGGAATTGGTTCAGAACAAAATCCGGGGAACTGAACTGGAACACCGTTTGAAGCTCGTCCGTTGTGGCAAGGACAAGATCAATGTCACGGACAGGGTCGATCTCATCGTGGCGTTCTACATGGTTCATGAGGTCCCGGACAAAGTCGGGTTGTTCAAACAGTTCAGGGATGTCCTGAAGCCGCAAGGCAAAGTTTTTCTCGTGGAACCGAAGCTGTTCCATGTTTCACGGAAAGAATTCCAATCGACATTGAAGATTGCCGAGGATTGCGGATTCAGATGGCATGAAGGTCCGAAGATCCGGTTCAGTTGGAGTGCCATTCTCACATGACGATTTTCGGTGGTCTGAAGTGGTGGCTCTTCAGGTGCATTCTTTTCTGCTGTATCCCTGTTATTGAAGGATGCATCTCAACGCGTGAGGTGTCGACTGCCGAACTGGACACAGACCCCCACCAGAACATTACGGTCGAGCTGAATGATGGTCGCAAGATCTCATATACCAGTGGCGAGTACTCAACTGCTGGCGATTCACTGCGGTTCATCCGAGGTCAAGGTACTCTTCAACCTTCGGGCAAGCTGTTCAGTGACTCTCTTTCCTTCGATCAGATCAGGAGAGTCACCACACATCGATATACTCCTTTCTTTTATGGCCTATTTGTGCTCGGAGGATCTGGTATTGCACTGTTCCTCATCGCTCTAATCAGCGGTGGTCTTTCACCGGGAGGATGAATTTCACTCTCAAATGTCTATTGAGTCTCAATCATGAATCGGCAAAGCGCACAATGAGAATTTTTCCAACATCGCTCCTCGTAGTTCTGATACTGGGCAGCGGGTTCGAATCCTCCGCACAAGACTCGAACAGCAAACCCACAATCCCATTTGGCATTTTTCTCGCAAGCATCGAAGAAGGGGGCCGGATTTTCACGCCGATACGCCTCCTCCCCTTCAGCCACCCGGAATCAGAAGGGCATCAGTTCCCAAACGCGTTACAGCTTTATGGCACAGAACTGGATGTACTCCTTCGTATCGGACACGAAGCAGGGTACGATTTGCGTCCGACACTGATGCGATATCCGAAAGAGCCATCACCCTCCTGGCCGTATGCCGAATTCCTTCAACCAGACACCTCTTTCCTCAGAACTGCAACGGTCGTCCACCGGCCCGCAGCGGATTCGCCTCTCAAGGGACTGAGAGCAGTGTATTTCGTCGGTAACCAACTCGTCGCGTTTATTGTCGATACACGTAATCTTACACTGGCGGAACGTGGCATGAAACGAGCGACCTCGATGGGGCTTGATCTTACTCGGGCGGATTTTCTGGATTCCATCGCCAAGGCGGGGAAATTCGCCAGCGCCGAGAGGGGAACTCTGCTCATCTTCGGACTCAGGTAGGTGACACAGACTTGCAGGAGGACACTGATCTCATTACCTTGGGGGCGGTACATCTTGCGGATACTAATGACCTGCAATCGGACAACACTCCCTGACATAGTATTCATTAATCATTTGTTCACTCGGAGCGAAATTGAAGGGACAATATGGGCATGCATGACACGCGTGATCTGCACCGTTTCCTGAAACCCTTTCCGGATCAAAAGAAACAAATCGCTCTGGCTCTCCGGGAGTTCGCCTGGAAACGCTATCCTGACGCCAACGAACTCATCTACGATAATTACAATGCGGTTGCACTCGGCTGGTCGTTGACGGACCGGCTCGGTGATACCTTCTGCTCCATTGCGGTCGGACGTCGTGGCCTGAATGTCCATTTTGGGTTCTTCTGGGGCTCAAAACTCTCCGATCCAAAAAAACTGCTGCTCGGCAGCGGCAACCAGTACCGGTACATCATCGTTGAGGACATGAGGAAGTTTCCTCGCGGATACATCGCCAAATTGATGAAGCAGGCACATGCGTATTCTCTTACAAAGCTCAAGAAACCCTCACCGCCGCTTCACGGTACAACCATCGTGAAATCCATATCCGCCAAGAAGGCAAACATCGTGTCCTCAAGGAGCTATCCACGCAGAGGAAGGTAAATGAACTCATCATCGCGACAGCGGTTCTCATCCGGATCACCCTACGAGCCCAAGGTCGGGATATCGCGGGGCATCCGCAGCGGCCGTTTCATTGCAATAGCAGGGACGGCGCCTCTCGGACCCGACGGTAAGACTGTTTCGACCGGAGATGCCGCCGGCCAGGCACGGCGTTGCCTTGAAATCATCCGTGCCGCCGTCGAGGGACTTGACGGAAAATTATCGGATGTTGTGCGTACACGCATCCTGCTCACGCGCATAGCGGACTGGGAAAAGGTGGCCCTGGTTCACGGCGAGTTCTTCTCGGAAATCCGCCCTGCCAACACGATCATGCAGATCGGGCGCTTCATCGATCCTCAGTGGCTTGTGGAGATTGAAGCCGACGCGATCATCGAGGAGTAAGGCCAGCCCGGCGTTCTGAATCAGATTCATCAGCCGGTGATTCCCTTTTCCCTGACATTGTCATCTCATACACCGAAAGGAACAATCCATGGCTCTTTTCAAATCCGGAAATCCCGCTCTCGACAAAGAGACTTTCCAGGAATTCGCGGCTTCGGAAGAAGCAACAAACTGCATGACCCTCCAGGGAACCGTCAACAAAACAGGCATCCTTCTCCTCCTGGTCTTTGTCTCAGCTCTATATCCATGGCAGGAGATCTCAGAAACACATAACTACGAATCGCTCATTACGGCATTCTGGATATCCCTCGTTGGAGCCGCAGCGATCGGATTCTGGATCGCGCATAATAAGGAACATGCCGGAATCCTTGCACCAATCTATGCGATTCTGGAAGGATTCGTACTCGGCGAGCTGTCCGCCCTCATGAACGTCCGCTATCCCGGAATCGTTTTTGAATCGCTCATGCTCACGTTCGGCATCGCCACGAGTCTCCTCATCATTTACAAATTCGAATGGATTCAGCCGAACGAAAATTTCAAACTCATCGTATCTTCGGCTACCGCTGGAATTGTCACGTACTATATCATTTCGCTTCTGCTCGGATTTTTTGGGATTAATGCACCTCTCCTCAACGACAGTTCTGTCATGGGCATTATCTTCAGCCTGTTTGTTGTCGTCATCGCAGCGATGAACCTCGTCGTCGATTTCGATTTCATCGAGGACGGAGTGAGCAGAAAATGTCCGAAATATATGGAATGGTATGGTGCGTTCGGCATTATGGTCACGATCATTTGGCTCTACATTGAGATACTCCGGCTCCTTGCAAAGTCGAGGAGAAGATGACCGCGTTTGGACAATTTCGAAGCAACCGCACGGAGGGAGAAAATAACACAATGAGTCCCGACTGCACACATTGAGGAATGTTGTATGAAAAAGATCATCCTGCTCGCCAGCCTTATTCTTGTCACAATCTCATCCGGCATCTCCCAGGATCTCAAACCGTATGCATACCAGATCAGTGTCCTTGGGAGCGTGGAATTGAGGGAAACTGCAACCCAGGCAAGTTTTACCTTTTCGGTGAAGGGCGTCGGATCCTCACTCCGACAAGCCGTGGAAGATGCGAACAAAAAGGTGAAGGCGGTCACCGGAAAGCTCATGTATTTCGGTGTCCGCGAAAAGAATATCTCCACCTCTCAATTCTACACAGGGGAGAATCTCGGCGACAAGGCCTTTCTGTCGTCCAGCCGTGATTACCAGGCAACTCTTACGACGCTCGTTACGGTAGATAGCTTTTCGCTTCTTGATTCAATCATCTATGCCGCGAGCGAAAGCGACGTGAAGGATGTTTCGAACATCACTTTTTCTCTCAAAGACGAGTCCGTTTTCCGCAAGCAGGCACGGATTGAGGCTGCCATTAAGGCTCGGGAAAAGGCACAAGATTTTGCCAAGGCACTCGGTGTGACGCTGGGTCCTGTGATTTCCATCGAAGAGGTAGAACCGACGAGAGTGTTAAACCAGCAGAGGGCCGGAAATTATCCAAATCCCTTCAACCCACCGACCCGCGTTTCGCCCGAAAATCTGGAATCATCGTCGGTCGATGAAATCCGAGGAACCGGCATGTTCGCCCAGACCATCGTCGTGACAAGTCAGGTGCGTGCGGCATTCTCCATCGTCCCATCGCAATAATTTCCTCCACAAGAATGGCCGACACGTTCTCCAACGTTTACGACGACAAGAAGCGGGCAGAGTCATATGACCGACTCGAATACCCAGGGACGTATTATCTCGCATTCCGCGATATTCCCGCGATCCTGCAGAAGCATATCCGGGGCACAACCGCGGTCGATTTCGGATGCGGCACGGGCCGCTCGACGAGATTCCTCCGTACCCTCGGGTTTGAGGTGGTCGGGGTGGATATTTCAACCCACATGCTTTCCCTCGCACGGAAACATGATCCGTCCGGAAGCTACCACCTCATTAGGGACGGGGATTTTACCGCGCTCGAGCCGGGATCATTCGATCTTGTCTTTTCAGCGTTTACGTTCGACAATATCCCCACAAGGGAAAAAAAGGTAGAATTATTCAAATCATTGAAGAAGCTTCTTCGCCGCGATGGAAAGATCGTGAGTATCGTGTCCACGCCGGAAATCTACGTCAATGAATGGGCATCATTTTCCACCAGAGACTACCCGCAGAATCGCCTGGCGCAAACTGGTAACAAGGTACGCATCGTGATGCTGGATGTTGAGGATCGGAGGCCGGTGGAGGACATAGTCTGGATGGAGGAAGACTATCTGAAGACCTACGAATCCGCGAGGTTGAAGGTCGTTGATATCGTGAAGCCTCTTGGTAAATCCGGCGAACCATTCGAGTGGAAAAGCGAAACCAGGATTGCACCGTGGGCGATATATGTCCTGGGCAATGCCTGAGAATTGCAATTTGCAGATCGGAAGTTGTGTATTGACATTTCGAACCGCGAGAGTGGCAGGTTGACCGAACAAAACATTTGTATGTGATGAAGAATCTCGTGTTGAGATCGATCATGGGCTTACTAAATCTTCTCCTCATCATGGGTCTCTCACTCTTCCTGGCTGCAGGAACGTTGAAATATTGGGAGGGCTGGTCGTACCTCCTCATTTTTGTTCTGGCGTGCGTGATCATCACTGTCTATTTCCTGATGAAGGATCCGGATCTCATCCGGCTCCGTCTTAAAGCCGGGCCAATGGCGGAGAAGAGGCCGGTACAAAAAATCATACAACTCTTCACGAGTCTTATTTTCATCGCATTCTTCATTCTGGCCGGGCTTGATCACCGGTTCGGGTGGTCAAACGTTCCGCATCCGGTCGTAATCGCGGCCGACATTGCCACGGCGTTAGCGTTCACGTTCATCTTCTCTGTCTTCCGGGAAAACTCGTACACCTCCGGGATCATTGAAATTGCCTCCCGGCAACATGTCATATCCTCAGGACCCTATTCGATCGTGAGACACCCGATGTATTCCGGGGCTCTCGCTCTGTTGGTTGCCACCCCGGTCGCGCTGGGGTCGTGGTGGAGCTTGCTTCTTGCAGTACCTATGCTTATCCTTATCATTCTGCGGGTCGTGGATGAGGAACAGCTCCTCAGGCGGAATCTCTCTGAATACGAAGAGTATTGCCGGCAGGTTCCGTATCGGCTTCTTCCCCGGATCTGGTAAGGTATTTTCCGTTACTATATTTTTCATGAAGATGAATCCAGAACATTTCTATTCATCAAGTATCGATGTCGTCGCTCCGCCCGCACGTGTGTGGAAGATCATGAGCGATGTCGGAAACTGGCCCCAGTGGACCCCGACTGTCCGGAGGGTCAGGCGCAAAGACACCGGCCCTCTGCGGATCGGATCGTCGGCGTGGGTGATCCAGCCGAAAATTCCCCCCGCTCGCTGGAAGGTCACATGGGTCGAAGAAAACCGCGGGTTCATCTGGATCAGCTTTGCGCCGGGTGTAAAAGTCACGGCAAGCCATCTTATCGAAGAAATACCCGGCGGGTCACGAGTGACTCTTTCGCTCACGTACTCGGGTCTGTTCGCCGCACTCATGGCACGCTTGACAGCAACTATCAACGACCTCTATCTCGGCCTGGAAGCCCGAGCACTCAAAAAGATAAGTGAGGAACCGGCTGCCATCTAGCTGCTATCTTCAGAGTGAGAAGGTCCCCGGGATGAAAACCGGGTTGCGACTCTCCCGACAAATCCAATACGGGCAAAGAGAATGATCAGGGATGTACGAAAAGACGATGCATGGCAAATCGCTGAGATCTACAACCATTACATCGAGAACACCACCGTCACCTTTGAGGAGGTTCCGGTAACCGTTGCAGAAATGGAGCGGAGAATCGCGGAAATCACTTCCACGTACCCCTGGCTGGTTGCAGAGGAAGATACCCTGATTCTCGGCTACACGTACGCCAGTCGATGGAAGGGCCGGCGGGGTTACAGATTTTCGGTTGAATCTACTGTCTACCTCCGCAACGGCTGTGCGGGTAAAGGTCTGGGAACCGCACTGTACAGTGAATTGCTCTCGAGACTTCCGACGATGGGCATGCATGCGGTCATGGGAGGAATTGCTCTGCCGAACGAAGCGAGCCGGAAACTCCACGAGAAACTCGGATTCCGGAAGGTGGCGCATATAGAGCAGGTTGGGATCAAATTCGGGAAGTGGATTGACGTTGGATACTGGGAACTGATCTTTCCGGAAGGAGAACATTCGACCCCTGCAAATCTTCAACCCGAACCCGGTGCGACCATCTAAAAAGCCACTCTGGAAATGTCCGACCTGCGGTGCACGCCTCGTGACGAGGAATATGTGGCATTCCTGCGGCCGCTTCACGTTGAAGGAGCTCTTTGCAAAATGCGATCCGGCTGTCCTTCGCCTCTTCCGCAGATTTGAGAAGATGGTACGTGCCTGCGGACCCGTGACAATGGTCCCCCAGAAAACGCGGGTGGTGTTCATGGTTCGCGTACGGCATGTCGCCGTCTATCCTCATAAGAATTATCTCCTCTGCTCACTCGCCCTCCCGAAGCGGCAGAGAAGCCTTCGCTTTTCAAAAATCGAGAAATACACATCCCGCTTTATCGGACACTATACGCGAATCGATTCGGAAGACCAGCTCGATGCACAACTCCAGCGATGGCTGCACGAGTCCTATGCTGTCGGCAAACAAGACTCCCCTCCCAGTTGAACAGAGCTTTGATTCTCTTCTGACACGGGTGCAGTTCCCTCTATCGCGCCGGAGAACAGCGGACACATCAAAACCGTATCAATCCAGCTCCTATCTGAGATTCTCCCTTCCATCGTGCATCCCTGCCAGCACCACGCGCATGGAAGTCAGAGCCGGTCATTGTTCACTTCTCCTATCGCTCTCCTCAATAGCTTCAGTCCCCTATTTGGTTAAGCAACCTCACTACGGAAGTTCACTGTTGGCTGCATTTTATCAATACTGAGACCTTCCTTTCACTCAAACTCTTACATCACTTTGACATTTTCATGACAAGACTCCCCATCGAATTCTGAATATTTGCATGGCGCTTTGAAGAAAACGGGGAATCAACAGCCCCGAGTCTCAAGGCAGAATTGAGATGAAAGACAAGCAATTGGCTGTCGCTTTAACGGAGGAGAAAGTATATGAAAAGGATCAGTTTTTCACGGCTCTTCCCGGCGTTTACCGTGGCACTTTGTTTAGGACTTGCCGGCTGTGCAACGGTGAAGGATACGCTTTATCTTCAGGACGTATCCGTTTCCGGACCTGTTCAACAGGTCCCGATACATATCAACGATGAGTCAAAGCCAGGGACCTTCCATATCAGTCCATACTTTGCACATAGCAACCAGCAAACTCTGGAGGGATCGGCGGGAGTGAGCGCGTATTCTTATGAACCCAATAATCTCCATTGGTCAGTTGCTGGTGAAGTCATTGGAGCCGATTTTGATGTGATGGCGTCCCGGAGCGTTGCCTTCACATTCGGCATTGGCAATGCCAGCGGCGACGGAAACAGCTACGCGTCGGGCAATATCGGACTGGGGCTTCTGTTTTACGGGGACGCTGTTTCCGGCAGATTCGATGGCGGGTTGCGTATTCACTCGATGAACTATGATGCCTCGACCGTGGTAGTCCGGGAAACGACATCCTGGTTCACTTCCGAAACGAATACCACCACGATGTTCTTTCATGATAACGCCAATGGGACAGTATGGGATTATTACCTCTCGCTCATGTTAAATTCCAAGAGCAACACGTCCCCGGTCAATGTGTTTATCCAGCTTGCATTCAGCAGAGAGGCGCTTACAGACTTCAACCCTTCGAGAGAAGTGGTCAACGGCATTTTCTATGAATACATCAAAGTTGATACTCGCGCGAGCAGTACCGCTTCTATCCTTATGTTCACTCCCGGAGTGTACGTTAATGTTGGCCAGTCGGTACGGCTCCTCGGCGGCGTCAGAATCGCGAAGGAGCTTAATCTGATGGATGCGAATAGTGATCCGATATTCATGCCGGTATTCCAACTCGATCTCGCTATTTGATGAAGGAAGAGAAGCAAGACGGAACAATCTGTTCGAACGAACTATTGGCACATTTTCAATGCAACGTGCAGGAGCAATTTCAAAGAATAAACCATAAAAGGAGGAACCACCCATGTTCATCACATTACTCGCTGTAAATCTCGTACTCGCATTCGTGGTCTGTTTCATCGTGACGATGCTCTTCCGCAAGCCCATCAGCAAGATCCTCCTGCGTCTCGTGAATGAGGATATCTACACAACTTGGGCAAAGTACATTCTCTTTGCAACCTACGTTGTCGGTATCTCGGGAGGAGTGAGAATCTGGGATCTCGAGAAATATATCTCCCCGCAGACAACGACAGGAAAGGTGCTTGAGCTGACAAACGACCGGTGGGTCTTGGAAATCTACGGGACCATCATTGGAACACTCCAGAGTATCGCCTGGATGCTTCTCCTTTTCTTCATCTTCGCACTTCTCGCTTTTGTGGTGGTGAAGGGCCTGGAACTAAGGAAGCAAACAAAAGCGTAAGGTACGTCCACAGCTCCGGATTGGACAACTACAGGGAAGCCCGTATCCCTTTCACGGGCTTCCCTTCTCACTTCCACACAGGTGAGAATGGGAGATCCTCCGCCAAAGAACGCATCATGTATGCTTCCTGGGGAGAATTGAGTATATTACTTCTGTCGATTCCCCGGCATCGTTGACTCCACCAATGCATCGATCATGAAGGCCGCCCAGATTGAGAAATACGGTTCTCCGCGAGTCATCGCCGTGAACGAAATTGCAGTCCCGCTGATATCACCCGACCAGGTGCTGGTCAGGGTCTACTCCTCGAGCATCAATCCGATTGATACCATCCTGCGCGAAGGATACCTACGGAAATCAGTCCCTTTATCATTGCCATGCACGCTGGGGTACGACGTTGCCGGAATCGCCATGGAGATCGGCAGTGCGGTGAAAGGAATCATGCAGGGAGATCATGTCTTCGGACAGGCGAGCATTCTCGCGGGAGCATCCGGGGCATTCGCTGAAGTCGCAGCCGTACCCTCACAACTCCTTGGCCGCATTCCCGCCGCATTATCATACGGACAAGCCGCCGCTTGTTCACTAGCCGGACTCAGTGCATTGCAGGCGTTAAAGGACCATCTCCAGCTGAGAAGCTCGCAGCGGATACTGATACACGGGGGTTCCGGAGGCATTGGAAGCATTGCCATCCAAATGGCGAGGGCCATGGGAGCGCATGTTGCTTCGACAGCCACAGGAAAAGGAATCGATTTCGTGCGTCACCTCGGAGCAGACGAGGTTATCGACTACCGCGAGCAGTGGTTTACAAAGGTGTTGTCGGATTACGATGCCGTGCTGGATACACAGGGCGGGCGAATCTACAAGAAATCCTACAAGATTCTGCGGGAAGGAGGAACAATTGTTTCGCTTCATGAACACCCCAAAAAACGGCTCTCGAAGAAATACGGTGTGCATGCAACATACCTCGGGACACAAACAACTCCCCGGCATCTCAGCGAACTAGCAGAATGCATTCAGAGAAACCACATACATATCCCGATCGATCGCACATTTCCACTGGAACAAATCCGCGAAGCGTTTGAAGCGAAGGAACGAGAGCAGATACTCGGCAAGATTGTCATTGAAATTCGTAACGAGTCGTGATCTGACCCCTGAATGCCGGTGTAACATCCATGCCATCGTAGCGAAAGATCCCCGCCAGGAATGATTTGCAGATCACCGGTTTCAGTCGTACATTCAAGAGGGATCTACCGATCAATGTTCCGTCCGCTTGTGCGTTTCTCATCAGATTATATTGACACGACCGCAGGAATACTTGGTGAGCATGTGAGCTCTCATCTCTATGTATGATGTTATCGTCATCGGGGCAGGTCCGGCAGGAAGCTTCTGCGGGTATCATCTGGCGCGGGCCGGATTGCATGTCCTCATCGCCGAAAAGTCACAATTTCCGAGAAATAAACTCTGCGGCGGAGGCATATCCATAAAAGCCGCGCAGTTGTTGGATGGCGTGATCAGCTTCGAGAGCATTGCCGCCTCTCCGATCCGCGGCTCATACCTCTCGTACCAGGATTCACACCTGACCCACACGGGGCACGAATCACCGAGCTATTCTGTCAACAGACCGGAATTCGATCTGGCGATATTGCAGGCGGCACAGCGGGCTGGTTGCGTTGCGATTATGCCCGCCGAAGTTGTCCAGGTGCAGGAACGTCGGAGCCATCTTACCATCAGGACAAAATCCGGCGGGAGCTTTCAATCACGATTTATAGTATTCGCGGAAGGGATCAATGGTCGCCTCCATCAGCAGGTAGGATATCATGGCAGCCGCGAAACCACCATGGCTCTGGAAGTGGATATTGCGCCGCGGTATGTTCCCGACGGTCTTCGCCGCAATACGTTATTTGATTTCGGGACGATCGAAAAGGGATATGCGTGGATTTTCCCGAAGAACGGCTTTTTTAATGTGGGTGCGTACTGGCACCGTTCACCCGGAATTGAATCGTCGCAGCTGCAGGCGCTGGAAACGTTCATCAACCGTTTTGATTGGATGCGCGGGGGCGAACGCCTTTCCCGCGTGAGAGGATATCCGATCCCCTACCGCATCAAGTATCCGTTCTATCATACTCCGCGAACGCTTCTGATCGGGGACATTGCTGGAGCAGTGGAAAACTTCTACGGTGAGGGAATTTACTACGGATTCCTGACAGGTATGTACGCTGCAGACGCTCTTCGCCGTGCCATCAAGTATCACTCGCCGCTGCATGAATATTCACGCAGAATACGTTCGAAGGTTCTCACCCAGATGAGATACTCCCGGATAACTGCACGAGGATTTTATTCCGCACAACGGTTCAGTTATGAACGGATGGTCCGTAACAAGCTGATGAATTCACTCTATGCTGATCTCATCCATGGCACGATAACACAGCGGCAGGCATTCTTCAGAACCCTGGGTTTCTTTCCGCTCATGCCATTCACGCAATATCTCCGCGATTCCGACTTCTCGGAAGTGGGATTGCTGGAGCCCTCTGCCTCCGCCTCCCGGCCCGTTCAGACCGAGTCTGTTCTTACCCCGCAGTAATTGATGCAGCGATCACGATGGGAATCGTCCCCGGATGATTCTCTCGAGCTCGGCCTGCACAAGGCGTGGATCGTCATCGAGAAAATGCCGGGACAGACGCCTCGCGCGTCGCAGCTCATTCTCATCAATGTCGGCAAAGATCAGATCTTCCTCAAAAAACTTGCCCCGCACGAGCACGTCTCCTCCGGGCCCGACGATTTCAGAACCTCCCCAGAAATTCACTCCATCCTCAAATCCGACACGATTCGAAAAGACCACGTACGAGCTCAGCAGCCGCGCATAGGAGCGGTGCTGGTCGGAGTTGATGCGGGCAATTTCCATTGACTCCTGACCTGCAAGGCGCGTCGGGCTGGCCGCAATGGCGATGATGACCTGAGCGCCATCCTGAGCCAGAAGATACGGGAGAGGAAGATGCCAGAAATCCTCGCAGATGAGGACACCGAAACGGCCGAGCTTCGAATCAAATGCTTTCGTTTCAGAACCCGGGCTGAAATACCTGAGCTCTTCAAACATCCCGTAAGTCGGGGGATATGTCTTTCGATGAACGACAGCAGCCTTACCCTGCTCAAGGAGCAGCGCGGAATTGAAGATGCCGAATTCCCTCGATTCCTCCACCACCCCGAGGATGATTGAAATATCCTTGCTTTCCCGGAGCAATCCTGAGAGGAACGTCTGGTCGTTTGGCCGAAGCGCGACATCCCAATTGCTGTCCCTGATCGAGTAGCCGCTCAGGCTAAGTTCCGGAAAGACGACAAGATCCGCACCGCCTTCTTTTGCGCGACGCGTTACATCAACATGCTTCTTCTGATTCTTTGCGACATCACCGAGAACGGTGTCGATTTGGGCAACGGCAAGAGTAAATTTCATACAGGAAGGAAGAAATACGGAATGGCCAGCTAACTTAAGTCGATCATCTTGATATCTTTGATGTACTTGATCGTCTTATATTCTTTGAGCGATTTAAGTTTTTCCAGTTTTTCGATGATGCGGTTCACATTGTCGTCGATGATCTTGATATAATTCCGGAGCTGCTCGGAATTGTTCCGATGTTTGAATTCGCCGGAGAGGACGCGCATTTCCCCGAGCGGAGTTTCGAAATCCTGTACCATTGTCCGAAGAGTATCATGCACCGCCCGGAGACGCTGCCTGCTCAGCTCGAGGTGCGTCAGTTGGTCAAGCAGGCGGTGCTTCTCGATCACAGCGAGCACCGTCTTCGGAAGTATGGGGGAAGTGATTTCTTCCTTCACGAGATAATCGTCAACACCGAGTTTCATCACATCAATGGCAAGGTCAAAATCCTTGTTCACCGTCAGAAACACGATGGGAATGTTGATCTTCCGTTCCTTCAGCTCTCGGGTAATGGCAAGTCCGTTCTTTCCCGGAAGAAAATAATCCATGAGAATAATATCGAAGGACTTGTCCTCATCAAGGGCCTTGACCGTATCCTCGTAATTCTCGCGCCAGACGACCTCAAAGAGATCCTTGTCGAACCGGGAAAGGTAGACCTGCACAAGTTTTGCGAAGTCCTTGTTGTCTTCGACAAGCAGGATACGATGTTTTGGAATGTCCATGGTGTTGTCAGGGTTCTCCGCTCAGTGGTTTCGGGACCGTGAAGAAAAATGCAGATCCCTTCCCCGGCTCGGACTCGACCCAGATACGCCCCTTGTGAAGTTCAATAATCTTTTTAACGATTGCCAATCCCGCCCCGCTGCCCTCATATTCTTCACGCCGGTGCAGTCGCTGGAAAATGACAAAGATCTTCTCAAAAAACTCTTTCTCAATACCTATCCCGTTATCGGTGACAGAAAAAAGATACGAATTATTTTCGGTATTCTGAAATCCAATCGTGACGGTGGGAGTGGGTTTGTCGTTGAATTTAACAGCATTTCCGATCAGATTCCGGAGCACGATCTTCAGCTGCGTCTCATTCCCGTAGACGACCGGAAGCTCCTCCGGAACGACAACGGACACATTTCGTTTCTTGAATGTATATTCCATATCCCGGGTGATTTCCCCGAGGAGATCGTTCATGGGAACTTTGCGGAACGATTCAGAAGGCCGGCTCACTCTTGACAGGAGGAGCAGATCGTCGATCAGGCCCTTCATGCGCGTCGTCGACCCGACAATCGAATCGAGATATTCCTTGCCGTCTGTGGAAATGACCTCATGAAAATCCGACTGAAGAATTTTGCTGAATCCCTCGATGCTGATGAGCGGTTCTTTCAGATCATGCGACACAACATAGGTGAAATCATCCAGTTCCTTGTTGCGCCGTTCAATCTCCAGTGATTTCTGGAGAGTTTCCTCATACAGTTTCCCTTTTTCCAGTGCAATCGCTGTGAGATTTCCGATACTTTCCAGGAGCAATCGCTGGTTGTCATTGTATTTCGTTGAGTCATTACCGCGGATCGTCACAATGCCGATGATGGACTCCTTCGACATCATCGGGATGCAGACCTCATGCAGGCCGGGAGAGAGGCACGACGTCTTCTCACGAATAACGCGATCTTCGAGCGTACCCGGCCCCACAGGGACCGGTTGACCCCGGGAAATGACAAACGTTTCCTTACCATTTTGCACTTCAACGCTGAATGCCGGAATCTTCACATGGGACTTCTCGTCGTAGAGATCAATCGTGAAACCGGCAAAGTCGACAAGATCGCGAACATGTTCGCAAGTTGTCTGGAATATTTCCTCAATATTCAACGTGGACGTCAGCTTCTGGCTCAGCTCATAGAGGACGGTAAGCCGTGAAAGCTGAGAGCGGATTTCATCGTAAAGCTGGGTGTTCTTGATGGCAACGCCGAGCTGATTACCGATAAGCAAGAGCATTTGCCGCTCACGGTCCGAATATTCGTGTGCCTGGGAGGAAAAAATATCAAGCGCCCCGAGAACGTTTTCCTTCGCCACGATCGGAATCGCCGCCATCGAACGAATGCCGTAGTATTCGAGGACCTTTCGGTTGTCAGGATTGACCCGCTCATCCCGCGCAGCGCCATCCTCGATGTACACCGCCTCTTTACGAACAACGACGTCCCCGGTGACGGATTTCTTCTGCTCCAGAACGCGGATTGAAGGATAGAGATTCGGATCGAACCCCGTCTGACCCGCAAGGCGGAGATCCTTGGAATTCGTTTCAGTGAGATAGACAAGTATGGCATCGACCCTCATCATGCGCTGGAAGAGCGGAACGGCTTTTCGCAGCACTTCATCAAAATCGAACGTGGAGCTGATCAGTGCCGCAATCTGGTTAAGGACGAGAAGCTGTTCGTTGTTGCGTTTCAGGTCCTCTTCCGTTTTTTTCACGGAGGTAATATCCGTATGGGTGAAGACGAGCCCGATGATCTGGCGGCTGATAACCATCGGATTTACCGTCAGCTGGTATGTTTTATCTCCTTCCGGCGTCTCCTGCGTGAACTCTTCGAGGAATGCCCGCATTTCGCCGCGCAGCATCTGAGCGGCAATATTGCGGTACACGGACTTCAGGTGCTCGCCGGGAAGAACGTCGTACAGCAGAAGTCCCCGATAGTCGTCCACCCCGTGCGCCCCCATTTCCCGAACAAACGAATACCAGGCGTTATTCACTTCGCGGATTCGCAGCTGTGAATCGATGGTACAAACGACACTTTCCATGGAATCCAGAAGGGTCCGCGTGTAGGCCGCATCTTCGGAAACCTGCTTGAAGAGCCGGAGTCGGTCGAGTATTGATCCAAGTTGCTGAACAATGGGGCTCAGCAACTGGATGTCTTCCTCCGTGAATGTATGTGTCTCCAGGCTCCCGAGCGTGAGCGTGCCATACACACTTTCATTCACAATGATTGGCAGGGATACATACGACTGAATCCCCTTAAATGCGGGAATCAGCCCTGCCGGCGGGCCCGCAGAAGTCAGATCGGAAATCAGCAGCGGACGTTTTGATTCCATGACCAGCCGCGTTGCCGACTGCTCGAGGGGAATGGCATGTTCCTTGAGATATTTCCTCTTCGGAAGAAGAGCATGGCTTTCCAGTACAGCCATGCGTTCATCAAGAAGTTCGAGAGAGATTGCATCGGCAGCCAGAAGTCCGTCTATTTCTTTCGCAAGAGTCGAGAAGATCTCATCGACATCATTGGTCTGATTTGCCTTGCTGATGATCCTGTTGATTGCCTCGATCTGTTTGTTCCGATGTTCGAGGCCCCGGGAGAGGTTGGTGCGTTCGGTGATATCCCGGGCGATATTGAGCATCGCAAAGGGCTCGCCAAGCGAATTACGAAGGAGGGTCGTACTCAGACTCACCGGAATGTGGCGGAGGTCCTTTGTTCTCCAGGTCATGTCGAAATCATGCAGCCACATGCGCTCGCGGATCGTCGATGTCCAGACAACAAATCTCCCCATCTCATCTTCGATCAGCCACGGATATGGGAAATCGGTATCCAACGCTTCCGCCCGGGAGTATCCTAAGACACGAAGGAATGCCCTGTTCACCTGCAGCACCCTACCGCGGAGATCGGTAATGACGAGCATATCTCCCATCGTATCGATGACGTTGGTCAGGATCTGGTCCGACTCCCGCATCTCTTCCTGCAGGTGTTTCTGAGCGCTCACATCGATAATGATGGCAACGATGCCCACGATGGAGCCGTCGGGACCGCGCATCGGTGAGAACCGCCCCAGGAAATAGCCCGTCTTCTGCGTTTCATGGTGGCGGTAGGGAATGTCCGGAGTCGTGACGACCGCGCCTTCCAGCACATCCGAGAAGAGCTTTCCGAGCGATGCTTCTTCAAATTTCGGAAGAAGCTCGGCAGCTGATTTTCCGAGGGCAGAACTTCCCGATGTCCCCGTCATCCTCGAGAGAGAAGGATTCCAGGCAATGCACATCATTCGACGGTCGAACGCTGCAATCCCGTCCTCCATCCCTTCAACGATACCGACTTGAATGGCGTTTTCTGCCTGCAGGCGGTCGACAAGAAGTTTCTGGTCGGTAATATCGGTGATCGTACCAAAAATGCTGACCGGCTCGCCGCGCTCATCCTTCACAATGGTCATGATGTCCCGAACCCAGCGATACACTGCTTTTCCTTTGGGAAGCACGCGATACTCATAGACCGCCTGGCGGGGAATTTCCGCAATACGGGTGACGCGTTCGAGAAGAATGCGCTTATCATCCGGATGGACAAGGCGGAGCCACAGCGACGGGGTACGCAAAAACTCACGCGGCGAATACCCTGCAAGTTTCTCAATCGTGGAGTTCACCGTGACAAACGAACCAGATAGCGTACCGGTATAGAGAATGTCGGGACTTGAGTTGATCAGCTCTGTTTTGTTCAGCTCGGTGGCACGAACTTCTGAAAGTGTCCTTGCAGTCCAAAGAGCACTGCCAAGGTTGTTTCCCAGAGCAGAGAGAACAGCTCCTGCTTCTTTCCGCGGAACCGGCTCCTTCTTCGAGCCAAGAAACATGAGACCGACAAGAGACTCGCCGCTCACCAGAGGAATGAATAAAAGTTCGGTGATGCCAGCATCGCGAAAGAGTGCCCGATAGGGTAGAAATGACGGATACTTTTTCATCAGGAAGTGATGCGGCTCGAGGGTCTTCGCACAGTAGCCGCCGATACCCTCATCTGTCTCAAGAGTGCGCAGTTTGTCAAGAATGGACTCTGGAAATGCGCGAGTGTGAATCAGCCGAAGGGTTGTTTCCTTGGCATCCCGCATGAATATTGCACCGATGCCCCACCCAAAAACCTCCATGACCCTGTGCAACACGGTGAATGCCAGCTTCTTGTAATCCAGAGTGCTCTGCAGTTTCGGCATGATGTCCCGGAGGAGATCCACTTCCTCCCTCATCTGGCCGAGTTCAATCTCCATCCCCTTCGTCCGAGAGATATCGCGAAGATAAACCACGTAATCTGCCCCGATGCTTTCGGATACGGGAAGGATCGCAATTTCCGCCTGAACCTCGTCTCCGTCCTTGCCGGCAATC
>DATIXJ010000006.1:0-5050 GCA_035518715.1 Bacteroidota bacterium
TCCGCCTGGCGGAGGGCGAAGGCAATCTGTGCTTCCGTGTAACGCGGCTTCATGGTAGATCTCCTGGTGATGGTTCGATGAGTGAAAAATACAGATATTTTTTAACACCCAAAATGGACCAGGAATCGGGTGTCAGACCACCCGAAGCGCTGCTCATCTCCCTGGACGGTGATTTCATCAGCGAGGTGGATCAGCTGGCATTGAGCGAGAGGGTCGAATCGCTGATCGGTGGAGAGAAAATCAATCTCGTCATCGATCTGGGTGCGGTTAAGTATATCAACAGTTGCGGACTCGGATCGCTGGTTTGCGTTCTGACAAAAGTTCGTAAGGCGGGCGGCGACCTCCACCTCTCGAGTGTTGGAGGAGATGTCGCAAGAATCCTGAAGCTTACACACCTCGATGAAATCCTGCAGGTTTATCCCTCGGTCGAGAGTGCCATCTCCGAGCTCGGCCTTCACGCACTTTGAATCAGCTTCGGAGAGTGCCTGTTTGTTCAACTCACGGGTCCCAACGGATAGGTTGCCTCCCACCCGAGGAACGGGGCATCTCACTTCACGATGAGCATTTTCTTCACGTCAAGGTATTTTCCCGCTTCCAGCCGGTAAAAGTACAGGCCGCTCGAAAGCCCTGAGCCATCGAACTTCACGGTGTGGTACCCGGCAGGTTCGGGATCATCCGCGAGCGTCCTGACCAATTGGCCGAGGAGGTCGTATACCTTCAGTCGGACATGCGAACTCACGGGAAGATCATACCGGATTGTTGTTGACGGATTGAAGGGATTGGGGTAATTCTGATACAGCGAATACGAAGCAGGGAGGAGGGGGGCATTCGACAAAACCAACACTAAACCGCTGCCGACGGATGATATTTCTTCCACGCTCCCGGAATGAAGTGTGATCGTTCTTCCGTCGATCTTTACGGCGGCGTGCAGTGATACATTCGTGCCTTTCCAGGTAATTTTCAGGGGAAACGCTCCGCCGTGCACACTGATCGGAATCTCTCGGCTTGTTGTGGAGCTCAAGAACTCGACCAGCCGGTTTGACGAAAACCGCACATCGAAACTTCCTTCGGGTGGAAGCGGCGGCAGCTCATTCGACCCGACCTCGGTTTTATCCTGACCATCTGCCAGCAGAAGATTCTGCCTGTATCCTTCAGCATCTGCTATCGAGAGCGTGTCAGTTGGAATGATGCTGTTTCTTTCGGCTTTCGGTACATTCGCCGCGCCCGAAGCGTTCAAGATGAGCTTCGCAGCAACGGAGGTCTTTATCCAATATCCCCGTGTGGGAAAAAGTGTGTCTGCAAAGTAGTACCCGAACTGATATCCAAAAAATGAACTGGTCAAAGCACCTGCAGGAAGGGTGGAAATGCCCGCTACGGCCACAGGAGCGCTGAGACTCCCAATGAGATTCCACCCCTGACGGAGGTCGAGTGTATCGAGTAATCGCGCTCCCGGCGAATAATGAAGTGTGTCTTCACATGCCAGGTTCTTGACCCAGTATCCTTCTTTTACCCGCAGCGTATCCTGGATGGCGTATCCGGTCCCGGGAATGTAGGCAAAGCCGTGGGTCGTCGCCGTTGGAAAAAGGTCCAGAAGATATCCGCCCGCGCCCGGCTCCGGAATCGAAACCAGGTTCCAGCGGAGGTAGCAGTTTGCGGCGATGTTGGGGGATTGTGTGATAATGGAAACGTCGGAAATCGAGGGGTTTGCTATGCTCATCGAAAGTGTATCGCACGAACAGGCAGACATATTTAACTTGGTACCGTCCGGAGATACCATGACAACAGGTCCGTTGAAGGCCTTGTTGACTTCTTTTGAGGACCACCGGAGCGTCATCGGATAATCTCCGCCCGAAAGGTACCCCGGCGCAAAGGTAAGCCGGAATGTGTCCGTCTGCGTCGATGAGGTGAAGCCGCGGATATCCAGCCATGATCCCAGCCCGAAATGCTGCAGCCCTCCGTGAGGATCTACAAAGCGGGCGTCGAAAAAGCCGGGGATGAGTGGGGGAATCTCGAATTCCCCTTCAAGAAAATCATATCCGGTTGCCGCGGGATCAACCCCGGAAATGCCATACGATGCGCCAGGCCGGAAACCGAACCAGACATTTTGCTGATTGTCGGCGAAGTTATCGTTAACAGTTACGGTAATCCTCGTTCTAACGGGAATCTTTTCCACGCTGTAATCCAGCGTCGTGTAGTGGTTTCCATAGCTCTGCAGATCAAGTGAGTAGTCCTGATCTAACCTGGGAAGAACTTGTTCCCATCCTGAGGGGATGTCAAGATGGATGGTTCGTGAGCCCGGATTGACGTGGGGAAATTTGTAGTGACCGGTTGAATCTGATGCGGTGACGAACGTTGAATCGGGGCCATACATCGTCGCGGTCCAGCCCTTCATTCCCGGATCGATACCATCTTTGATGCCGTTTCCGTCAATGTCCCGGTAGACGGTGCCTTCGACGGTGTTCCAGGGGTAGGTGTTCCCAAACGATACACCCGGAAGACTATCGTGAACTCCCAGGGTTATGGTATACGCATCGGTCGATGGAAATGTCCGCTTCCAGAGAAGCTGAGGGGCCTGGGTTACCGTATATGTTCCTGAATCAAGTCCGCCGACCGAGTAATTTCCGGCTGAATCGGTGAAGACCGATTCCTGGAACTTGCCGGAGATATTGATCTTCCAATTTGGAAAGCCGGGATCGCCGGGGTTCCACGAACTGTCGGCATTCAGATCGTTGAAAACCATTCCGCTGAACGAACTTACTCCGGTGGTGAATTTCCATGGACCATTCCAGCCCGTCGTAGTGCTGTCGGTGAAGTCGACATTGATCCGCCAGAAATATGTATGGCCGGGGAAGACAGTGACAAGCTCTATCGAGGTTGGTGGCGGAACGGCGGCCGCGGCAAACGTGGTATCGATCATGATTCCTGTGACAAAAGCGGAATCTGTCCCGGCCTGGATTCTTGTCTGCGAGACATGCGCGTACGCCGGATAATTCCACTGTAAGGGAACATAATAATGGCCGGTCTGAGACTGAGTCAGAGATTGATGAGCGATACCGTTTGGAGGTGAAACGGGAACAGGAAGTTGATTGCAGTTCTGAACCATTTTGAGAATCAGACCTCCCGGGCCGACCGCGTAAACGGAACCGTGACCTGCGTACGCCACAGAGTTCAGTTGATAGGGCACTGCCCTGACGGAACTCCAGGTCACTCCAGCATCGTTGGTCACTCGCGCCTGGCCGAATTGTGAAGCATACGTGGCGTTGGAGGAGTCGTCCATCGAGACAGCATTATTACCGATGGGAAGCAGTGTGTCCTGCAAGACCCAATGCTGTCCGCCGTCATTCGTCCGAAAAAGACCTGAATGCATGGAGGTAGAATTAAACTGTGCAGCCAATGTAATGTCGGCGCCGAAGGACGATGCTCCTGTGCCGTTGGTTACACTCAGAGAATAATTCCACGATACACCGCCGTCTGTGGTCCGGTATAATCCATTGTAACCAAGAAGAGTCCCGACAAGAGGGGTGCCAAATGACAGTACCGTTGCCTGAAGTGACGATGTCTTGGTCCAGGTCGATCCTGCATCACTGGTTACATAAATCCCGCTGACGGAGGTTGGAGAATTGCATTGGAGGTATGAAGCCAGATGTGTTGCGTCGAGGTCGCTAAGACTCATCGGGAACATATAGTAGATGGTGGGGTCGATTCTCTGTGTATGCCACGTTGTCCCGCCATCTGCTGTCGTGAGCATCGCATTGGTGTCGGCAGTGATTACGCCATAGTGATTGTCCGCGAAGGAGATCGTCTTCAGGTCGATGTTGAGGAGGGTGCGTTCGGGCGTCCAGGTGGAGCCGCCGTCGGTTGTGCCCACCATGACGCCATTAGCCCCAACGGCGGTGCCTTTCAGTGAGTCGGCAAATGCAATGGCATTCAGGTCGTAGGCCGTCCCGCTCCTCACATATACCCAGCACTGTGCGGATGCCTGTCGCGGCTGAAGGATAGCCAGGAGCGAAAGGACAAACAGACAGAGAAAGATGCGGTATGAGAGGAAGACCCTCTGAGTCGGCATGTGGTTCCTTTGGCTGAAAGGTAACGATGAAACGGGGAAGAGTCAACACCTACGCCGCGAAATCCGAAAATTAGCGGGGAAAGCATCCGCGAACCGTGGTTGAGTCTGCCGGGGGGAGAATTCGTGAATCGCAAATCCCCCTATTCTGCAGGAATGAGCGGAGTGTTATGCTTGTTCGACCTGGAGTGCTCTGTCGACGTCCCGGAACGTGGGGAAGTATTTCTGCAGGGAAGTTCGTTTCAGGATCATCAGGCCGTTCTCGTTTATTCCCGCCACACGAAGTTCCCCTCGTACGGTTTGCATCGCCCTGCGTGCATGAAGAAGCACACCTATCCCCAGACTGTTGAGGTGCTGAACGTGCTTGAAGTCGAGTATAAGACGCCTGACTCCGGAGTTCAGGTGACTGCGGATGACGCTCTTGAGCCGGTCAACGTCGGCATCGGAAAGAACAGATGCGCTGACCGTGAGAACTGCTGCGCCTCTCTGGAATCGTTCGTGAATTGTCATAGTGGTCTGTCCTTCTGTCATAGAATCGATGATGTTCACAGTAATACAACGAAGATGATTGGAGAAATCGTTCCCATCTTAGATGAAAAACTCACTTCAGAGTACAATAATCGCGTGACCATTTGGCGACTATGAGATGAAGAATACATTAAGTCTCCCATCGTCGCGGCGTATCTGAGTAGGTTCACTCGCTTGACAATCGGGTAGTATTCAGTTAATATTGTGAGCGGTTTCCCGGATTGCCGCATCGGTACAATTCTCTAAGACTCTGAAAGGTGAGCAGTGGTACAGGATATTCTTGTCCATAAGAAGAACGTCTATTCCCAGTTTGGAGAAGACGGAATCATCGGATTCATCTTTGAAACCATCGGATCGGGATCGAAGATGTGTTGTGAATTCGGAGCATGGGACGGAATTCACTTCAGCAATTGCCGGAATCTCATTCTGAACGGATGGCGGGGGGTGATGATTGAAGGC
>DATIXJ010000007.1:0-14338 GCA_035518715.1 Bacteroidota bacterium
CTGCAGAATCATAATACGCATCGATGTTGCCCTTCAGGACGGGATCTTCATCAACCTGGTAATTATTATAGTAATTCAGGTTGACTTCGTAGAACGTCTGGGGAGAGACCGTGTGCGTGAATTTGAGATTCGCCAGTCCGTTGTTCCGGATATGGAGCGGATCTCTGAATGCATCAAACATTTCCTGCACACTTGCAGGATCCTGTGACGTCTGTGCGCTGAACGATCCTGCACCGCGGATCTGGAACTGGCCGCCATCGTACAACAGGGTCGCGGCATAATTATAGGTATTCGATGATCCGCCGAATAAATTTCCCGGCTGATAGACCAGGTTCAGCGAATCAACTTCAGGAGTCGAGTGAGCGGGTGTGATGATCGCGCCGGTCGGGATTCGACTGAAATTAAATCCTTCCCAGACCGTAGGATCGGGCTGGACGGAATTTGTTCCCGGGTCACGATAGAAGGTGTTTTCGATGCTTCCAAAAAACCGCAGCGTTTTTCCGTACAGGGGTCCTCCAAACGTTGCGGTATAGTCCGAATAACCGTATGAGTAGGTTCCCAGCGCTTTGTTTCCCTGCCCCGTAAAATTGTCAGTCTCTCCGAGGAAGGAGAGTTTCCATGCCTCGGCGCCGCCGGTACGGAATTGGCTCGAAACAATACCGGCATTTGCACCTCCATACTCGGCATTGTATCCGCCCGCCTGCACCTGGGTCTGCTCAAGCGCTTCGGCAGTAACTACTGCACCGGGTCCGCCAAAAAGCACGTCGTTCACCGGAACACCGGACACCTGAAATCCTGTTTCATCGAGCCGGCCGCCCCGGATATAAATATTCTGGTTCTCCACGACCACACCGGGCTGCAGGGCGATCGCCGCCTGCACACCGCGTTCCGGCAGTTTCTCAAAGAATTCATTGTCGATGATACGTACGGCGTTCGTAGCGTTCTTGTTGACCAGCGGACGTTCGGCGGTGATCTCGACGGTCGGAACCGTCACCCCGACTCCGGGAAGCTCGACATTCGCCTCGGATGTCAGATCGGAATTCACACGAATATTGGTAACCGTTATCGCCTGATATCCGACGTAGCTCACCTTCACGGCATATGTACCCGTGGCAACGTTGAGGATGACATAGTCACCGTTGATGTCGGTGACCGCACCCTGTGATGTGCCTTCCAACATTACGCTGGCGCCGATCAGGGGCTCTTTGCTTTCCTTGTCTGTGACATGGCCCTTGATCTTTCCCGTGCCTGCCGCCATCAATATCCCGGGCACGACGACCAGTAGCAAAACCAAGACACTCAGTCGTGATTTCATATGCGTCTCCTTCATGAATGATTCACTTGATAACAATTCTTTACGCCCGTCATCATCAGGGCCTCAGAAAATTACATGTGTTCGCATCCAGAAATATGGGATCGCTCGGCGCCGAAAAATGGATTGGCACCCAGCGTTCAGAATTTCGAAAATTGCAATTTGATTTGAAGTCGTGAGGAGAGAGAAGAAACGACGTGTGAAGTAGCCCCCAGGTGTAAACTTCCCGCAATGGGTTCATCCAATTGTTTAATTCAAGTGGCGACACACCTTCACGGGAAATATACTAAACGGATTCCCGTTTGTCAAGTTCTTCCCATTTTTGCTCTTTTTCTCTTGACAGGAAGGGAATTCCTTGCTCTAAAGAGTAATTAGGTGAAGATCCGAAATCCCCTCCTCCTTTGCGATATTTTCCAATACATGCGCCGGCGGGAGATCGTCAAGTGCAATTATCGTGAGAGCACGGGCATGTCCCGGATACCTTCCCAGTGACAAACCCCCGATGTTGATCTGCGCCTGCGCCAGTAGCGCGGAGACCCGTGCAAGCATGCCGGGTCGATCAACATTTGAATAGAGCAGCAGGATTCCCTGCGGGCGGATGTCCAGGTGAAACCCATCCATCGCAATGAGCCGTTCATCGGAGGTTCCGAACACGGTACCTGCAAAACTCCGCTGTTCTTTCGTCGTCTCGTAGGAAACCGAAATCACATTGGCGTAAAGGACGTGATCATCAGCCTGCTGCAAAGAAACAGAGATGCCCCTATCCTTTGCAATGGCAAGCGCGTTGATATAGTTGATCGGCTCGGTCAGCACATCGGAGAAGACTCCCTTGAAAAACGCAGCCCCGAGAAGCGATGTCAATTCATGCAGATACGCTCCGTTGACGGTCAGCACGACTGACCGCAGCACGCCGTTCTTCAGCTGGGAAAGGAGTTTGCCCATCCGCTCAACGAGCGTAAAGTACGGGTGGAATTCTTTGCGGAAGGTGTAGCGAACAATATCTCCGTTTACTGAACCGGAAACACCGCGGCCGAGGAGAAAATCTGCAATCTGATGGGCAATCTGAATTGCAACTTTTTCCTGTGCTTCTTCCGTTGAGGCACCCAGGTGCGGAGTCGATACCACATGAGGATGCCGGATCAGTGAATGATCCGCGGGCGGCTCCTGTTCAAACACGTCCAGAGCAGCAGCTGCGACCTGTTCGCTTTCGAGCGCCTGAAGCAAGTCCTTCTCGTGCACAATTCCTCCGCGGGCACAGTTAATGATCCGAACACCCTTCTTGCACTGTGCGAGCGTCTTTGCATTGATAAGATTCCGGGTCTCTGCCGTTAAAGGAGAATGAACGGAAATGATGTCGGCAGTCTGGAAAATCTCCGGAAGCTCCGCCAGGCGCACGCCAAGCTTCGCGGCAGATTCTGATGAGACCAGCGGATCGTAGGCGATAACATCCATGCCGAATGCAAGGCACCGTTTAGCCACTTCGGAGCCAACTCTCCCGAGGCCGATCAGTCCCACCAGTTTCCCGTTGAGCTCCGTGCCGGTGAACTTCTTCCGGTCCCATTTCCCTTCCCGCAAACTCTGGTTGGCCTGCGGAATATTGCGGGCGAGGGCAAACATCATCGACAGCGTATGTTCCGCCGTCGAGATCGTATTCCCCCCGGGAGTATTCATTACCACAACTCCCTTTCTTGTCGCCGCGTCGACGTCGATGTTATCCACGCCAGCACCGGCTCTCCCCACGACTTTCAGCTTCTTCGCCGATTCCAGGATTCCGGCAGTCACCTTCGTCTGACTCCGGACAATCAGAGCATCCGCATCAGCAAGGGCGCTCTTCAGATTCCCGGCATCAAGCCCCGGCTGATAGACCACTGCGAAGCCCTCCTGCTTCAGGAGATCCACACACTGTTCATCGACGGGATCTGAAATGAAAATCTTCATGAATCAGTTCTCTCTGCTATCCCTGATGCGAGATGAAATATTTCTGCGCGGCTTGCACACCTGCTCCCGGCTCGCACGTATGACCGCACTCGGCAAGAGTCCGCTCGAGTGCTGCCAGGACCGTGACGATGTCCAGCTCATCGTAATAGCCAAGATGCGAAATCCGGAAGATCTTCCCGGTATAATCACCCTGTCCACCGGCCACGGTGATGCCGTACTTCAGTTTCAGGATCTTGTTGAATGATTTCCATTCGATTCCGGATGGAACCACAACCGGGGTTACGGCAAACGAGGGCTGGTCCGAAAAGAGCTTGAGTCCAAGAGCACGGATCCCATCCCGCAATCCGTAAGCCATGCGCTCATGCCGGCGCCAGATGTTCTCGATCCCTTCACGTCGGATCTTCTGCAGGGCCACGTCGACCCCGATAATGAGCGACGCGGCGGGGGTCCAAGGCGTGTCGTTCTTTTCGTATGCAGCGAGTGCCTTGCCGAGGTCGAAATAAAATTTCGGGAGAGTCGACGCTCTCATCCTCCCGATCGCTTTCGCACTCAGTGCAACAAATGCAAGACCGGGCGGTATCATCAGTCCTTTTTGGGATCCCGTCACACACACATCAATTCCCCATTCATCAAACCGAAATTCGTGCGCACCGATCGCCGTGATTCCATCGACACACACCAGCGCATCCGAATGCCTGTGGATCACTTCCGCCAGGAGTCTGACATCGGTTGCCGTGCCCGTGGAAGTCTCACTATGCGTGAGGTAGACGGCCTTTGCAGTCGGATTCGCATGAAGAAGGTCCCGCAGCTGGTCGGCGCCCGGTGCTTTTCCCCATTCCACCTTCAGCTCGACGGACTTAAGCCCAAACACTTTGGGCATCTCTACCCATCGCTCGCCGAATTTCCCGCCGTTGACGGCGACGACCACATCCCCCGGCGAGAACAGCGAGACAATTGTCGACTCCACACCGCCGGTACCCGAACATGTGAGAGTAAGAACCGGCTGTTTTGTCTGGAAGAGATATTTCAGGTTTTCGTTCACACGGGTGAACAACTCATTGAATTCGGCACTCCGGTGATGGATGATGGGTTCAGCCATCCTCATCATGACATCCTCCGGTACAGGAGTTGGACCCGGCGTATACAGACGCTTCTTAAACATGGTGTGCTGTTGGTTCTGGTCGAATACTGCTTACGAGGCCGGACATTATTTGGTTCCCGCTGCAGGAGTTGGTTTCACATAGGAGATTTTCCCGTCGACAATTGTCATGGACACATCGGTCGAGAGAACTTCCGAGGGAGAAATTTCCATGATGTCGCCGGTAAGAACCGTGAGATCGGCGAGTTTTCCTTCCTCGATGGTTCCTTTGACCTTTTCCTGGAATGCGCCGTACGCGGCCCAGATCGTGTACGATCGAAGTGCCTGGTCGCGGGTCATACATTGATCGCGGTACCATCCGTCAGCGGGATACCCGTTTCGATCGCTGCGGGTGATCGCCGCATAAAACCCCCACAGGGGGTTCATGGCGTCATTGGGAAAATCCGATCCTGAAATAACGATGGATCCGGTGTGAAGTATCGACTGCCAGGCATATGCGCCGCGAATCCGCTCTGGTCCGAGACGCGCCTCAGCCCAGTACATATCCGAAGTTGCGTGGACCGGCTGCATGCTCGGCAAGACGTGGAGCTCGTGGAAACGCGGAATGTCTCCGGGAAGCAAAACCTGAGCATGTTCGACACGCGCCCGGTAATCTCCCGGCGGAAGATCTTTAAGAATTCTCTGATACGCATCCAGAACCATCGAGTTTGCCCGATCCCCGATTGCGTGAACCATCGGCTGGTAGCCGTGCTCCAGTGCAGCACGCACCTCACGATTCAATTCCTCCTCGGTGGTTGTCGTCGTCCCGCGATTCCCCGGATCGTCGGAATAGGCCTCGACGAGCGCCGCTCCTCGGGAACCGAGCGCACCATCGGCATACATCTTCAACCCCCGAATCGTGAGCATTCCGTCGCCGTAGCCAATGAGCGGCGACCGCTCTTTCCATTCATTCCACGTCGCACCAGGGCCGAGGATCGAAGCATAAATGCGGATCGGAAGGCGGTGTTCATCGGCAAGATGCAGATACGCGTTCACAAGATCACTATCGATCCCCATGTCACAGACTTCGGTAATCCCGACTTTCAGGCACTCATCCGCTGCCGTAAGAATGTTTTCCTCCAGTTCGGCGGGTGAGAGCGGCGGCACGTGCGACTCGATAAGATCCCGTGCCTGGTCCTCCACAAAGATCCCGGTGGGATTCCCCTTGGAATCCCGTATGATCTTTCCTTTCGGCGGGTCTTTGGTGTCCCGCGTAACATTACCTATTCGCATTGCTTCCGAATTCACCCAGATGGCATGCCCATCAACGCGTATGAGCACAACGGGATTCTCGGGCGATACCGCATCAAGCATCGCGGCAGTCGGAAACTGCTTCACGGACCACAGATTCTGGTCCCATCCCCTCCCGATGATCCAGTCGCCTTTTTTCGACTGTGTCACGCGGTCTTTCACGGCACGTACCGCTTCTTCCGCGGACGGCACGTCGAAGAGCAGGATGGAGTGCATGAGACTGCCAAGCCCGTTCATATGCGCATGCCCGTCGATCAACCCCGGAATGACGGTTTTTCCTCCGAGGTCGATGACGGAATCGGCATGGAAGGACTTCATCAGTTCCGACGTGCGTCCCGTTGCAACGATGCGATTTTTTCGGATGGCAACCGCCTCGACGATCGTGTTGTCGTGGTCAACCGTGTAGATCTTCCCATTTATCAGGAGCAGAGTGGCAACGCCGGGAACGGAATTCATCACATAATAGAACGAGATGAGAGCGCACGCTGCAACGATCACTCCCGAACATATGCGCTTCGTGATTGGGTTCATATTCCTCTAAGTGTTGGAAGTGAATATATCACAATTCATGGTGATTTCCAATGGATCACCGCGGACAGCACGGAGATCAATGCACTGTTCTCGCAGCCGCTCCGTGAATTCCTCGTCCGGAAAACGTCATTGATTGTCCTCCGGACCTTCGGTCGCGGACTATTGCTTCTCAGGGAGAAATTGGATACTATAATTTTCCACATCATGAAAGGACCGCACGTGTCAAGCGACGAATTCTCCCGGTTTGTTGAGATCACCAAACGCATCCGCAGGGAATGCCCGTGGGATCGCGAACAGACTCATCTCTCGATCCGGCATAATCTCATCGAGGAATCGTATGAAGTCGTCGAGTCCATTGATAATGAAGACTGGAACGGATTGAAGGAAGAGCTGGGGGATCTTCTTCTGCACGTCGTCTTTCATTCCAACATCGGCGAAGAAGAAAAGGAATTCACTCTCCAGGAAGTCATCCGCGGAATCTCGGACAAACTCATCCGCCGACACCCGCACATCTACGGAAACGGCACGGCGAAGACCTCCGGCGAGGTGATCGAGAATTGGGAGAAGCTCAAGATGAACGAAGGGCGTGAGTCTCTTCTCGAGGGCATCGCGAAGGAGTTACCTGCGCTGCTTCGCGCCCATCGGCTGACGGCGCGTGCGTCCACGGTGGGATTTGACTGGAAAACGAAGGAAGATGCCTGGAAAAAGGTGACGGAAGAAATCGGTGAGCTGCACCAGTCCGTCGGGAAAGGGGTTCCGGATGATGTCGAGGAGGAGTTCGGCGATCTGCTCTTCGCACTCGTCAACTATGCACGGTTCATCGATGTGAATCCCGAAAATGCGCTCCGGCGTTCGGTCGGGAAATTCGTCTCCCGGTTCCACTACATCGAGAAGA
This sequence comes from Bacteroidota bacterium, assembly GCA_035518715.1. Lineage (GTDB taxonomy): Bacteria > Bacteroidota > Ignavibacteria > UBA10030 > SZUA-254 > DATIXJ01. The sequence goes on from DATIXJ010000007.1 coordinate 7,066, forward strand.
AGCTGAAGGAGCGGGGAAAAGACATCCACTCATCAACACTCGAGGAGATGGACGGGCTCTGGAACGAAGCAAAGAAGGTCAGCCGCGGGGAATAGCCGGATCAGGGAGCTGCCGCATCCGTTTTGCCGTTCGCCTGAAACTTGTCGTACGCATCGATGATATCCTTCACGAGCTTGTGGCGCACGACATCGTTTCTGTCGAAATAGCAGAATTGAATCCCTCCCACCTCCCGCAAAACTTCCTGAATCTGGACAAGACCCGAAGTAGTCTTTGTGGGCAGATCGATCTGTGTGACGTCTCCGGTAATGATTGCCTTGGAATTCACACCGAGCCGGGTGAGGAACATCTTCATCTGCATCCCTGAAGCGTTCTGGGCCTCGTCGAGGATGACATACGCATTGTTCAGCGTGCGGCCCCGCATATACGCAAGTGGAACGACCTCAATGACCCGGCGTTCGACATAGGTCTTCAGTTTCTCCGGCGGTATCATATCATCCAGCGCATCATAGAGGGGCCGGAGATAGGGATCCACCTTATCCTTGAGATCACCGGGAAGAAAGCCGAGACTCTCACCCGCCTCGACTGCGGGACGGGCAAGGATGATCTTCATAATCTCGCGGTTCTTCAGCGCGGCCACCGCCATGGCGACAGCAAGATACGTTTTGCCTGTACCGGCCGGACCGATGGCGAACACGATGTCGTTTCGTTTGATCTGCCGGATGTATTCCCTCTGGCCCAGTGTCTTACCGCGGATGATGCCGTTCCTCGTAAAGAGGACGACCGTGTCGAGATCAGCTTCGCCGACCTGCGCCGCGATATTCTTCGGAACTGCCGGCTCACCGTTGACCTTGACGAGGTCAACGACCGTCTCGACATCATTGATGGAAAGGTTTCCGTTCTTGTTCAGGATGTAGATAAGCTCTTTGACGATTTTTTCCAGCTCGTCGACTTGCTGCTGGTCTCCCCGGAAGGTCAACTGATCGCCCCGAACGGTAATGGTTGCATCATACCGGGCTTCGAGGACCTGAAGATTTGCATCATTCAGTCCGAGGAGCCGGACCATATCGATCCCCTCGGCCTTGAATTTCCGTTCAGCCAATGAAGTCGTTAACTCCTTTCCTGCATCCCAGAAAAACGAAAGAAGCCCTTGCCGCGCGAAGCGGCAACGGGCTTCTTCCAAAACTCAGATGGTGTAAACAACAGCGAACCGTTGTTTGTATCCTCTTACTTTGAAGCCGCGGGTTCGGCTGCTTTCTTCCGATAGTACGTCCGGGCAGCCGATCGTTCCTCTTTCGAAAGCTCATTCCCTTCCGGGATCTTCAACACCCATTTCGGCTTGATAATATCCGGGTCTTTGATCATATCGCGATTGCCCTGCCAGATCTTGGGCCACATCCAGGCATTTGCATAGATGTCCTTCTTCTTGGCAATATTCCAAAGGCAATCACGGTTCCGCGACCACGTCCCGACAGTGTAGGTCTTCTCGTGCTGCATGCTCGCCAGCAGCGCGGTCACCTTTTCCTGGAGGGAACGGACCCTGTCACCATACCGCGGTATCAGAGCAATTTTGTTCTGTGCCATTTCCTTCAACCGGGCATCAAGTTTCTGAACTTCATCCTTGTGCTGTGTGAGTTCCGCATCGGACATCCGCTGTAATTCGGCTACGCGGTTCTCCATATCGGTCAACTCCTTGTCGAAGGCATCGACGTCGGCTTGCGTGACGCCGAGCATCGCATAGAGAGCATCCTGGCAGGCCTTTACATCGGCATCCAGCTTGGTTGACTGGTCCTGGAGAGACTTCGCATCATCGGTCAATGTCTTTAGTTGCGCCTGGAGATCTGCAACTTTCTGCGTGAAGCTCGCCATCTCCGACTGCCATTCATCTTTCGTCATTTTTTCCTGGGCGATTGCAGGGGTAATCCCAAGGAGAAACGCGGCAACAACAACCAACATGAGTGTAGAAAGAATGGTCGACTTCATATCATTTACCCATCGCTTTCTTGACGGCTGCCTGATCCGACTGGCATTGCTGGAGCTTGCCGTTCTTTTCGGCGATCTGTTTTTCAAGGTCCGCCTTTGCTTTTTGTGCCTGAGTGACCTGGTCCTGCAACGCGCTTGCCTGATCTTTTAGCTTCTGGAGCTGTGCCAACTCTTCATCCGAAGGTGAACTCGAACATCCCGCAATTATCAAACCCCCGGCGAGAATTGATCCGACTAGCATCAGCCTGACTATTCTCATAATTGAAATCTCCTCGAATTGTTCCACATATCTCTTTTCATATCGAGATCAAAGTAACAAATTAATTTTGCTTTGTCAAATACTGGCGAAACGTTAAGAAATCTTAATAGTCTGTCAGAGAAGTCCTCTTTCTGCAAAACTCGCGTATTTTTCAATTGCGATGATAATATGATCGTGAATAGGAATACCAATGATTTTGCTGGCATCGAACAGCTGCCGTGTAATCTGTATATCTTCGGCGCTTGGCTCAGGATTACCGCTCGGGTGATTATGGAGCAGGATAATGCTCGCAGCCGGCTCAAGAATCGCCGGGCGGAAGACCTCGCGCGGATGGACGAGAGAGCTGTTGAGTGTTCCGCTCGATATCGTCACATCGCGCAGCAGCCGGTTTCCGCTATCGAGGAGAAGGACTTTGAAAATCTCGTGCTGGAGGTCCCGGAGCAATGACTGATAGCTTCGGAGGACATCCTCTGGGGAAGAGATGCGCGGACGGTCGGCGCCCCGGCGAGCAGATGCGCGCCGTCCAAGCTCGAATGCCGCAACGATGCCTACGGCTTTTGCCCCTCCAAGTCCCTTGTATTGCCGGAGTTCCTGGAGAGACCTCGTTGCAAGATCTTCGATCGAGCGAAATTCAGTGAGGAGAGTTTTTGCGAGGTCAACAGCCGTTATCTGCCGAACCCCTGTGCGTATGAGAATTGCCAGGAGTTCGGCATCCGAAAGCGATTCGGGTCCAGCGTGAAGAAGCTTCTCACGCGGACGTTCCTCGTGGGGCCACTCCGTGATTTTTGTGTGATAGCGCGCAGTCTCCTGCACGTGGTTTCCGGATCGTTCCATACTGTCCTCCCGACATACTCTTTATGGAAGTGAAAGGTCCTTCAGCTTGATGATTTCTCCATTCCGGTATTTGAGGATGACCATTCCGGCATTGACTCGCCCCGACCGGAGTGTGATGAGTGAGTGCACGCCGCGATATTCTGTGACATTTCTCAGCGCCGAACCGAGTGTCAGCCGGTTTGTGGCACCTTGCCCGATCTGCCGGAGCAGTAATCTCACCGCATCATATCCGAGAGCGGAATATTTGGTCGGTTTTTTCTTCATGGCCGATTCAAAGTGCCGGACGAATTCCTGATATAACGAATCGGACTCATCGAGATAGGAATCCGAACAGAAAATCAGATCATTGAGATCACGCCGGTGCTGATCAAGTTGCAGGGGATCACTCCACTCGCTGTTTCCCAGAAACTGAGCATTGATGTTGAAGTATTTCATTTGAGATGCGAGCGCATCCGCTTCCTCAATATCATCGGTCGGGAGAAAGAGTCCCTGGATAAGATTAATGGGAACATCGACGTCATCCGGATTACCGGTTTGGGCAGCAAGACGAAGCGCTGCTTTCCGCATATTGATAAACTGGTCATGCAGATCGCCAGCACCTTTCTGGTACGACTCCGTATCAACGATCGTCGCGCCAAGCTGTCGTGCCTGTTCAATGAAACTTTCCGCTACCGAGCGTGAAGGAGGATCCGTCGGGGCAATGACCGCAAGGGAAGTCATGCCCAGGTCCCGAACGGCGTAGTACGCCATTGCCTTCCCGCGCATGGCATAATCAGGACTGAGCTGGAAGACGTTTTTGCCGAGTGCCGCAATGCCGACATCCACTGCCGTCGGAGAAAGGAGAGGAATTCCCGCGTGTTCAACGGAAGACACGCACTGCGGAACGAGATTACTGAACATCGGTCCAATAATCGCCACGACATCAGGATTCCGGCAGAGTTCCTTTACCGAGGCAACCGTTTTTGCGGAGTCATGTCCAGTGTCAAGAATATCAAGCGAGAGGGATGCGAATCCCGGCAGCGTGGCCCTCGCCTCGTTGACGGCAACAGTCATTCCGTCTTCCATCTCCTCGGCAATGGACTGAACGGCATTCGGCGTACTTCCCTTCATGAGTGAAAGGAGCGCGCCAATCTTCATGACCGGTGCTTTCTGAAGCGTGGATTCGAGGACATGCATTTCCGACGCATACTTGCCCGGAAGAGGTCTTGAAAGCGCTTCCGTGAGGGCACCGAACGCTTCATGGACTTCTCCCGCCGCGGCATATTTTTGTGCGAGCATCAGCGAGGCAAGGTCCCTCGCATCGGGACTGCTTGCCTTATCGCGCGCCTGGCGTAGTTGCGCCGTCGACAGGCGCTGCGCCGCAAGTGTGCGGAACAAACCCGTCGCCTTACTGACGAGAACCGAGTCCGGACTGATATCGATTGTCCGCAGAAGCTCGTAGGCAGCGTCATCGAGAAGCTGCAGCATCATATAATCGAGGGCAAGGGTAAAGCGTGCATCGTCGGCATACATGGATTCGGGAAACTGCTTCAGGAGCGTGGCGAGGCCGGCAGCGGATTGCTGGTATTCGCCATTGCCAAAACGCGCCTTTGCCGCCATAACATAAGATGCCGTTGTCCGCTGGTCGATCGGACGAACGCGGGCAAGCGAATCGAAGAGCGTCTCCGCCTCGGTATACTGGTGATCCCGGAAGAGGGATATCCCCCGTGAGAAAACGGCGTCGGTCGAAACGTTATACCGGAAATCATCCTGACCGCACACCGGTGACTCCAGCAAACAAAGGCATGAGACAAAATAAAGAGCTGCTCGGAATTTCATCGAAAGTGGCTAAAGTAACGACGGATTTCAGTTCTTCACGCGTGCGGTGAACGTACGCCGCGCTTTCCAGTGTGCTTCACGGGCACGGGCATGAGCAGGATCGACCTGCGTTGCTTTTTGGAGGAATTCCTTTGCCCTTTCGGCTTCTCCCTTTAACCCCAGAATAATCCCGAGATCGACAAGACTTTCCACCGAATACGGATTCAGCTCGAGGGTTTTCCGGAGGTACGCTTCGGCTTCTCCATACCTCTTGAGTTGGATCAGCATCTCAGCGCACATCTGCCATCCCGAGGGCTCATTGGGATCAAGATCGACGGCGCTCACAAATTCGCCGTATGCCCGCTGCCACTGGTCGAGCTTCTCGTATGCAAGACCCAGCAGATAATGGCTGACCGCGCTGTACGGATCGATGGCGATGCCCCGCCGCAGAAGGTCAACCGCTTCGGTATATGCACCGCGCTTCACCAGGACTTCCCCAAGAGACTCGTGAATCTTCGGAAATTTCGGATCATAGCGGAGCGTGCGGCGAAATTCCTCCTCGGCATACTTGAAATTGTCCTTGTAAAAATATGCTATCCCCATATTAAAGTGAACGTGCGGGAGTTTCTTCTCGGCAAGTTTCCGATACCATGTGAGCGCCGCATCGTACCGCTCAAGGCGCATCTCATAGTTCGCAATATGGAAGATGAGGGAGGAATCACCAGGCAGGTGCACCAGCGCCCGCCGGAGAAGGTTGACAGCCGCGCGGACCAGTCCGTTATCCGCATACAGGGCCGCAAGCTCGAGCCAGAGCCCGGCATCTTCGCGTTCATCGCCGAGCATCCGTGTGTACATCTGCGCCGCGTGGAGCGCTTTCCCTTCCTGCAGGAACGCCCTCGCCTGCTCGAGCATACGTGCTCGCTGGAATTCCGTTGGCTTCATCTGGCTTGTCAAAATACCAAAATTCCGGTTGTGATTCAACCCCTAAAAATCCCGCTGGAGTGCCTTCTTCCCTACCGTGAGAGAGAACAGCGCGGCAATCCACGAAAATGCACAGAGTCCCCCCACCGAGGACCAGAACCAGAACGTATTAAATGGGATCGCCCGAAGGAGATATGAGAAGTATCCGTTCAGAGGAAGAAACAGCACCGCCACAATCACCGTAAGAAACGCTACGCTCGCCAAAAACGTCAGAGTCGCAGATTGCGAGGAGGCAATGCGAATAGGGTTCTTTTCCCGAAAATCCGTGAAGAACCAACCCGCCCCATAATTCAGCGCTATCAATGCAACGGTCATCGAAAGCATGAGTACCGATGCGGCAATCAGAAGTCCCGGATATCGCAGGAACGAGTGGTGCGCCACCACGACGAGCACCTCGCTGATAACGAGCGTCGGCATGAGCGGGAGCAGCAGCTTCATCCAAAACACATTGGCGCGTTGCACCGGAGCGGAAAGAACCACCCAGAAATTGACTCCCTCGATGCTGACCGCGGGAAACACAAACCGCAAGGCGATTGACGCCACGAGAAATCCATTAAAGAGGAGTATGACAAGATACGACAACGCCTGGTACAATGGAAGCGACTGGCGCAGATTGATCTGCAGGATGCTCACGATGAATGTGGTGATCAGCATCGCAACCGTTGCAAGGTGGATCCATTGACTTGGCTCTCTGACGAACTGCCAGATCTCCTTTCTGATCAGGACGCTCCACTGAGGATCGATCCGGGAAGGCCGGGTCAGCGAGTAAAGATTATGAATCGGTAAACGCGACTCCCCTGCCGCCCGCAGCTGAAGCGACGCGATCCAGCTCCTGTAGAAGAGCTTCTTCCCGATGAATGCCGTCAGGCCGAACATGCCGACCGCAGCCAGAACAAGCATGATCGTGTAGGAAAATGCATACTGCTGATCCCCGCGTGCTGTCCAATAGAGCGATTCGGCAATCCATTGATTGGGAAGAGCGTGAACGACTCCCGGCTCCAGGTTTGAGAAATTCTGGTCAACATTGGGAAAGTACGACATCACCGATGACACAAGCCGGAGAGGATTCGTCAAGGAAAAATAACCGTACAGGACGGCGAGATAGATCCCGATCAGCAGGAAGACAATCGTGCGGACTCCGATGATATGCGCGAAGGTCATGAGAAGCAGAAGCATGATCACCGAAAGACACCCTGCAATCAGCATGAAGGGAAAAAGCATGCAGAGGGAAATCTGGATATACGAATACCACGGCAGATGGAAATATGAGCCGTACCCGAGAAGAACTGCGACCCCGATGAGCAGAAATGCCGTCGAGCTGTAAAAGAAATTATCGAAGAACTTGATGAGGAAGACCTGCAGGTGCGAAATCGGTTTTGTGAGAAGAAAATTCATCTCCGGCGACCGGTAAAATGTCGCATA
>DATIXJ010000008.1:0-27584 GCA_035518715.1 Bacteroidota bacterium
CACTGTTCCGGTTCCCGGAGTGAATGTCCCCCCGTTGTTCGTCCAGTTGCCGCTCACGGTTAATGTATTCGACCCAGAGATGGTAAGCGTCGCACCGGACTCGATTGTAATATTATTACAAACTGCTGCCGCTCCAATTACCGGCTGATTCCCTCCGGATGATATTGTAACATTTGTTGAAGCCGTAGGTACCACACCTCCGCACCAGTTGGTTCCTGTGTTCCAGTCAGTACTGGTTGTTCCTAACCATGTACCGGACTTGCATGCAGCCATTACATTTAAGACACCTGTTGCCGCTGCAAAGTATGTGGTATTAATGTTTGTCGCGCCTGAACCTGTGCCTCCCCATGAGCCGGATGATTGCCCCGTTCCTCCAAGAGTAAGACTATTAGACGAGTGAGTAAGCCCTGTCCCGAGATTGGCTTTTGCTCCTGCGCCTATTGCCATATCACCGCTGATTGTGGTTGCGGCGCTAAATGTTACACCTGCAGTATTACTGATCGTTACATTAGCTGGTATGTTTTGGGTTAATCCGTTCCCGGTTACCTGCGCCGATGTCCCGTTATATTCATAATTTGCTCCGGTACTATATGTATAGCTTCCACCAAAATTTACTGCTACTGTTGTATTTGCTGTTGTGCCGGTTGATATACCGCCTGTATTCCCAATCTTTAGAGTGGCACCGCTGTTTAATCTGAACACACTACCTGCAGACAGATTTGGATCATAAACTCTTCCTGTTGGAGTTACAATCAAAGTTGCTCCATCAGTAATTGTAAAATTTCGCACCGTATTCCCTGCATCAAACGCAAAATTTCCGTTTATGGTAGCCGTACCGTTAAGGGTGAAGACAAGCCGCCCACCGTTGATCCCGAAGGTCAGTGTCTTGCCGCTTGCTATTGACATACTGGTCGTTATTGCAATCGTATTGCCATTCGCAGCTCCTGCCCACGTACAAGTACCATTAATTGTTAAACTGTTTAAAGTGATTGTTGGAATTGCCGTGATATTTGCTGACTGGTCAGAAGAAATGATTACATCGTCTCCTGTTGCTGGTGCTCCACTGGGACTCCAGTTGGCTGCTGTCGTCCATGCACCTCCGGTTGTCGGAACCCATGTTTTTGTTGCTCCAATTGCAGTTGAAGTGCCAATGAGCACAAAGGCAATAATTACAAAAGAAAAGAGTTGTGACTTTTTCATAGAACTCCTCTTGATATCGTTACTGGGCTATAGACACTCATTTTTGGCTTAATAGAGTATATCTTAAAAAATCTGCGAGCCCAAGGTAGCGAAATTGACCTGTATTGTCAATAGCTAATTAAAGAAAGAAATTACGAAGTACCAAAAAGTTAGGGCGGGTATGCCCGGAATTGATACAAAAAAGGGCTTTATCGTATTTGACGAAAGCCCTTATTTGCAGCTATGGTGAGATCGATCTACTTCATCAGTGTCGCTCTAAGGACACGTTCGTAGGTAAACGACGGATGCACATTGCTCGTGGCTTCGATTCGATAGAAATAGACACCGCTTGCGACGTTCGGATGCCACACCACATGGTACTCACCGGCATCCTGCACCTGCTGGACAAGCGTGGTGACCGGAACACCGAGCGTGCTGTACACCGTCAGCCGTACCATGCTGCGCTCGGGAATATCATACCGGATATCGGTACTGGGGTTGAACGGATTCGGATAATTCTGGCAGAGCGAGAAGCTCGCCGGAACCTGGCGCGAATCTCCTCCCGTCGAAAGTACTATCCGGTTTGGAGCCATTCTGATTACCATGCTCCCCGATCCTGACAATCGCTTCGAAGCACCGTCGATTGTGAGTGTATACTCCTTCGTTCCGAACACCGACCATGAGAGTGTCACCGGATACCGGTGAGACTGGAGAAGTACCGGGAGTTCGGCTTTTGCCGATTCAAATTGCCGGCCGGTCCGGTATGTTCCGTCGGCAAACCGCACATCGAATTGAGTTGCCGGGCCAAGAGGTGGCATCTCAAATCCCACATTCGGAGAAGTTGTCGGTGGCGCCTCGTCAATCTGCAGTATGCCGCTGTGTTCTCCGTCTCCATCACCGAACGTGAGCGAGCTGATCCGTCCGGCATCGGAGATGGCGCGACCAGCTTTCGGGAGAGCGTGTGAGCCACCGGCTGAAATGATCAGTCGACCGGAGGTATTTGCCTTTACCCAGTACCCCTGCAGCGGATGTAATGTGTCCGCGATGACGTACGATCCGTTATATCCGAAGTAGTTTGAAGCGAGAATAATTCCGGGATCCTGCACAACCGATCCGACCGGAACCGGACTGGCAAGGACTCCGATCATATTCCATCCGGAGGCCACATTAACGGTATCGGCCGTAATCGAATCGCCGATAATCGTCACCGCTGCCGGAGCATCGAATTTTAACCAGTAACCGATTCCCGGATTCATCGTGTCGGTTCGCTGGTATGCGTGCGAGTAATAGAATGCGTTCGAGCTGCTTGTGGGAAAGAGATCCGCACGATTGAAACTCGGAGCAATCGCCGGAATGGACAGAAGATTCCAACCCGCCATGACCGACCCTGAAATCGAAGAACAGGTCAGCGTCTGCGATGCTGAGCCGCTGAATGCCGTCTCGACGCCGTCGCCGTTCCGTGCCTTTACGGCAACGGAATACGAAGTACAAAGCTGCAATCCGCTCACGGTGATTCCACCTGAGCCGCCCCATACCGCATATGCATTCCATTGCGCAACAGGAGAGATCGAACTGTTCGACTGCACGTAATTCACCACAGAATCTTTCGATATCTCTATCGCAAATGCCGTCCCCGTAGGGTTCACAGAGGGATTAACTACAACCTTGAGAGAAACTCCACTCACTGCAGTCACAGTGGGCGTACCGGGAATAGCGGCAAGTGTGCTCGAGTTGACCGTCGCCGCATCTCCTTCACCCACACCATTGAATGCGGTCACACGATAATAATACCGGATATTGACGCCAAGGCCTGTATCTGAAAATGATTCCGTGTTCGCCGGGAGGTCTCCGCCGACCTGGCTGAACGGTCCGCTTCCGGACGTGGCCCGGTAAACGCGGAAGCCGGTTTCGTTCGTGGCGGTATCTGTCCACTGCAGTCCGAGTGAAGTCAGGCCGACCTGCGACACAAGCAGATTGAGCGGCTTCGCGGGGGCATCAATCGTCGAAAATTGGAATGGTCCGTTCGATGCACTGACTGTTCCGTCCCCATTCCTCGCAGCGACATTCCAGTAATATGTCGTGTTCGGCAACAATCCCGAATACGGCCTGTTCGCCGAAACGAGATTGGAATCCACTTTCACGAGCGGCGGATTGTTGACATCAAGGTAAAAATCATATGACGTCGCATTTGCCGAGCTACCCCACGTCATCGTTCCGCTGAGCAACACATTTGCTGAACCTGAAGAAGGTGTTTCAAGATTGAACGCTCCCGGCGGAACAATAGTCGTGAAGCTCCACGGCGCCGCGGTTGCGATTGTGGTGTCGGCCGCGTTTACGGCCACGATGCTCCAATAATATGTGGTATTTGTGTTTAGCGATGAATAAGGAAACGTGGTCGAGGACTGACTGCTGCTGACAAGCGGAGGAGGATTCGTGGTACCAAAATAGACATGGTACACTGCCGCATTAGTCGAGGCTTGCCAGGTCAGATTTCCGGATAGGGGTTGATGACCTGCAGAATTTGAAGGTGAGGTTAAGGAGAATGCACCGGGCGGGCTTATGATCGTCGTGAAGCCCCATGGCGACCCGGTTGCCGTCGTGTTCAGCCCGCCGTTTTTCGCCACAACTTTCCAATAGTATGTTGTAGTATTCGCGAGTGGCCCATAGGAATACGACGTACCGGGCTGATTCGAACTCACCACCGTTGTGGGTGGATTTACCGTACCGAGATAAACATCATAACCCGTTGCATTTGCAGATGACTGCCACGTCAGACTTCCCGCCACTGGCTGGTTCGTGGAACTGTTGGATGGAGAAAGGAGTGAGAATGCACCCGGAGACGGAATTGTTTCAAAATTCCATGGAGAGCCGGTTGCAGTTGTCGAGCCGCCCAGTCCTTTTGCCACCACCTTCCAATAATATGTTGCGTTTCCGGAGAGTCCCGAATATGGATATGACGTTCCTGCCTGATTCGCACTCACGATGGTGGTCGGAGGATTCACCGTACCCAGATAGACATCATAACCGGTCGCGTTGGTGGATGATCCCCACGAAAGCGTTCCTGAAATTTGCTGACCCGTCGCTCCGTTTGAAGGTGATGTCAATGCAAAGGCTCCCGGAGCGGGTGCCGTGGTGAAACTGAACGGCGCGTTCGATGCAGAATCGGTACCGGTACCGTTCTTCGAGATCACTTTCCAGTAATAGAGAGCGGACGGAGATAATCCAGAATACGCGTATGTCGTGTCGCTCTGGCTGGTGCTGACAATGGTTGTGGGTGGATTCGACGTACTGAGATAGACATCGTACGAATTTGCATACTGTGATGAGTTCCAGTTGAGCGTTCCGGAAACAGATTGATTGGTTGCACCATTCGACGGCGAGAGGAGTGTGAACGATCCCGGAGCTGCCGCCGCGGCGAAGACAAAATCGCAGTAGACCGGAAGATGATCGGAGGAGTACTCGAGTGCATTTGCTACGCTGTCGGGCACCGCCAAATTTGGCAACCTGTTGATACTGTCATTGAAGTGTTTGCCGTCGTTGCCATATGGAATGTAATGCGATGTGACGATATTATTGTCTAACGCTGAATAAGAGGTCAGAATAATGTCAAACCGGTCGTCCATGCCGCCCGTGGAGCCGCCACCAAATGCCCGTGTCCGCGGAGACTGTGTATGGATCGGGGCGTATGTTGAGGTGTTGTGCCACGGTTGTGACTGGTTGGTCGGATTCAGAGGATCTTTTGCTCGACCGTTGTTGTTTGTTTCACTTTCCAGAAATACCTGCAGACAGGGTTCAGTACTTGAATACGTATTAAAGTCTCCCATGATGAGGAATTTCGCACCAGGGGACAAAGTGTTCAGATATTTCCTGATCGAATCTGCTTCGTAGCCACGTTGCGTATCATATGGAGAACCCTGATCTGCCTTTAAATGAACACCGAGCAGATGCAAAGTGTCTGAAGAACTATTGATCCGAATCATGTAATCAGTGACGTCACGATCACCGCCCTGAGTGCCTGAGATGAACGTATGTGCGCCGAGATATGTGATCTTTGAAGACTTGAAGAAGAATCCGGTCTGGGTATCGGAATTGGGACCGACGGGTGACTGAAACGGTGCACTGGAATAGAGCCCACTCTGGTAGTAATTCAACACGGAATCACGAATGTGATTGATCGTGGCCTGCCCATTGTTGGGTTGCATTTCCTCGGTCACGAGAGCATCGGGATTCATTGTCACGTATACCCGGCGGAAGTAAGGATCCCGAATTGCATTATCCGTGCCCGGGTAATTGAGCATGTTATAGCACGCAATACGTATCGTATCGCCGGAGGTCAGTGCGGAATTGATCCGGCGCGTTCCGGAAAGGAGCATTCCGGGTAGCGCGAGTAGAATAAAGACAACTATTGGGAGGCGCGTCTTCATCAGGGTCTATGAGATTGAGTGGCGAAGGTGTTTCCGGAATAAAATATACCAAAAAAAACCGTCAGAATCAACGATCCCGGTCACATTTCGCGCAAATTGAATCGCAAATTTTTTTTCTCTACCTTGACGTTATGATAGAAAAGAATCCAAGAGCGACCGATCACGAATACTGGATGGAGTCGGCTCTGCGCGAAGCGGCGCTTGCGCTCCAGAGAGATGAATCGCCCGTGGGAGCGGTTATCGTGAAGAACGGGAATATCATCGGGAAAGGGTCCAACCAGACCGAAATGCTGAACGATGCGACAGCACACGCGGAGATGATCGCGCTGACCGCCGCGGCGGCCCACCTCGGGAGCAAATGGCTGGAAAATTGCACGATGTATGTAACGCTCGAACCATGCCCCATGTGCGCTGGGGCAATCGTCCTTGCCCGGCTTCCGCTCCTCGTATTCGGTGCCTACGACCCGAAAGCCGGGGCGTGCACCACGCTGTACACCATCACGAACGATACACGCCTCAACCACCGCGTTCACACGATCGGGGGTGTCCTCGAGCAGAAATGCGGTGCAATCCTCAGGGAGTTTTTTGTGCAGAAACGGGGTAAAACCAGGAACGTACAGTAGTCCTCAGACTCCGCTTGCCTGAAGTTTTTCCGCGCGGTCTGCCACCTTCAGCTGCTCCACCAGCTCATCGAGCTTGCCGTTGATGATCTCGGAAAGATTGTAGAGCGTCAGACCGATGCGGTGATCGGTGACGCGGTTTTGGGGGAAATTGTAGGTCCGGATCTTCTCGCTCCGGTCGCCGCTCTTCACCATGGAGCGCCGTGCGGCGGTCACCGATGCGGTCTGCTCCTGGATCTTGATTTCGTAGAGCTTCGCACGCAGCATCTTCATCGCGCGTTCGCGGTTCTGAAACTGAGACCGTTCCTGCTGGCAGGCAACGACGATGCCCGTCGGTTTGTGCGTAATCCTCACAGCCGTCTCAACCTTGTTGACATTCTGACCTCCCTTGCCGCCCGACCGGTACGTGCCGATTTCAAGGTCTGCCGGATTAATCTGTATATCGGCGTCGATCTCCTCGAGCTCGGGAAGAACCGCAACGGTCGCTGCCGATGTATGCACACGGCCCTGTGCCTCCGTCTCAGGCACGCGCTGTACCCGGTGGACGCCGCTCTCGTATTTCAACGTTCCGTATGCACTGGTGCCGGAAAGGGAAAAGATGACTTCCTTGAATCCGCCTTTGCCGGTATCATTCCAGTCGAGAAGCTCCGTTTTCCATCCGCGCCGTTCGGCGAAGCGGGTATACATTCTGTAGAGATCGGCGGCAAAGAGCGCCGCTTCTTCCCCTCCCGTACCGCCGCGGATTTCCACGATGCAGTTCAGGTCATCATTCGGATCTTTCGGGATGAGGAGGATTTTCAGCTCCTCCTCGAGCAGGCCGAGATTTGTTTCGGCTTCCTCGATTTCGGCAAACGCGAGCTCACGCATTTCAGCGTCGGAACCCGTTGAAAGCTGACGGAGATTTTCCAGCTCGCTCTTCACCCGTTTGTATCGGAGATAGGTCTCCACAATCCCGGCAATATCGCTGTGCTCCTTGCTGAGCTCGCGGTACTTGTCCTGGTTATTGATGACCGCCGGATCGGCGAGCAGAATCGTTAATTCTTCGTACCGGGAGGCGACTTTTTCAAGCCGGTCGAACATCGGGAACTCCCCGCAGATCGGAAATCTGGCGAACATACATGACCGACGGCTCATCGACACCGAGAGCGCATTTCAGGGCAATCACGGCAACTTCAAGTTGTGTGGGGTCGGGCTCTTCCGTCGTAATCCGCTGCAGCCAGAGACCCGGAGCGACAAGCATGCGGCCGATCTTCGTCGTACTGCGCTTTGCCGACCACCGGATAAACTCATACGCCACACCCCCGACAAGCGGGATCAGGGGAAGATGTGTCGAAAGCCGGAGAAGGAGGGATATTTTTCCAAACCAGAGGATCAGCAATGAATCGACAACGGAAAAGAGAAGCATCGAGACGACCATCACGATAAGAATGAAGCTCGTTCCGCAGCGGGGGTGGAAGCGCGTATATCCCGCGGCAACGGATGGAAGAAGTTCACCCTGCGACTCGAAGGTGAAGACCGCTTTGTGCTCCGCGCCGTGATACTCAAAGAGACGCTTCACATCCCTCATCAATGAAATGACATAGAGGTATCCGACAAGAATGCTGAGGCGGATAATTCCCGCAACAATATTGAACCAGAAGGGCTGCTGTTCGACGTTGAAGAGTTTGGTGGTCACAACGAGCGGAGTAACGAAAAATACCACTATACCCAATGCGAGAGAGAGCACGACCGTCAAGGCAAGCCGGAGGTTCGATGCAGTCTTCCGAGTTTTGGCGGGCTTCCCGTTGCCGTTCGAGCGCTTTTCGAGCTCGAGGTCCTGCATCGCCACTTCGGTTGAGAAGTTCAGCGTTTCGATCCCAATAAACATCATCTCCAGCAGACCCACCGCCCCGCGCAAGATCGGGAGCCGGAAAAGGGGATATTTTTCTGCAAGTGAGCGGAAGTCGCGTTTCTTGACGACGATGGCGCCGTTCTTCCGGCGAACGGCAGTCGCGATGCGTCCTGGTGCACGCATCATTACTCCCTCAATTACTGCCTGACCGCCTACCGCGAGCGGCTTGTTCGGATCGAATCGTAAAGGATTATCGGACAAAAGAACTCCAAATTGAATGAAAATACTATCGAATCATTGTTGATGCAGTGTAATATACTCACTTAAAGGTGGAGTTACAATTGGAATTTGACACGCGGCAACGGGACGTGTCAGCCCGGGGAGAGCGTTTCATCTTCCGGAAGTGTTTCGGGAGGAGTGGTGACTCGTTGTTGACGCGTAATGAACTGTTTCATCCGTGACAGTTCCGCCGAGCTGAAGAACTTCATCCAGTACATCAACAGGAGAAAAAGACCGAAGAGCACGAGTTTATAGACCAGACGCACAATCGGTGAAAAGTAATCCATTATCTCCACGGGCGGGAGATAATATACGACCAGAACGACGCCTACTGCGACGGCGACCTTGAAGATCCGTTTGAATTCGTACTGAATCGGATAGATTCTGCGAACAACGAAATACATCGCAATCGCCATGCAGAGATAGGCGAGAAATGTCGCCCACGCGGCACCCATCATCCCAAACGACGGGATGAGGAGGTAATTTGCAACCACGTTGACCAGAGCACCGATAAATGTGACCGGCGCCGCGTATTGCGTTTTCTTCTCGATATAGATTCCTGCGGAGAGATTGGTATGGATGCCGAGAAAGACGTATCCGGCAAGAACGACGGGAACAATCCTGAATCCGCCCCAGTACGCGGGACCGATAAGATGTCTCCCGAGAACACTGATCTTCGCAACATCCTCAATAAAGAATGTGAGAAGAAGAAAAATTGCCGACATGAAAACGATGAGATACGTCAGCACACGGGAGAAAATTTCCTTCGCATTCGATTCCTTTGCAACGCCGAAATAGAACGGTCTCCAGGCATAATCGTACATCGAAACGATCAGCATCATGAAGATCCCGAGGCGGTAATTTGCCTGATAGATCCCTACGGTCGCATCATCGGTGAGTGCCCGGAGGATCGGTCGATCAATGACCTGTACCGCCATGGCCGCCAGGCCGGCAGGAATGTACGGCAACCCGAATCTCAGCAGGACCTTCCAGAGGTCTGTATGGAATGACGGAGCAAAATGCCTCGCGATTGTCGGAAGAAGCATGATGAGCGTCGCGAGCGAAGCGATAAAACCGCTGATGAACACCCCTTCGATCCCCATCCTGAACTTCAGGAGGAGAACGAGATTCATAGCAACGTTGATGACGATATTCAGAAACTTGATTGTTGCAAACGTCGCAGATTTGTGCTCCATCCGGAGCGCGGCGAAGGGGATGATGGCAAGGGCATCGAGAGCGAGCACCCAGATCGCAAAGATGAGGATGGCGTGATGCTCGGCGGGAATATGCATGAGGTCGCCGAGCGTTCCCGTACAGGCCGTAAGCACCAGGGAGAAGACGAGTGATGAGCCGACCAATGAGAGAAACGGGGTGCTGAAATTCTCCTTCGGATTACCGAGCTCCAGTGTGGAAGAATACTTGAAATAGGCGGATTCAAGACCGTACGAATAGATGACGGTAACAAAAGCAATGAGCGAATAGACATACGCCACGATGCCGTACTCCCCAGCGGCAAAGACGTTTGTGTAAAACGGGACGAGAAGAAAATTGAGGAAGCGCCCGAGGATGGTGCTGATGCCGTAGATCGCCGTTTCCGTTCCGAGACGCTTAATCTGCGCGAACATTCAGCGGCGTGAATTCGGAGTATGGATAATCTTCATGGAGATATCAAGTGCACGGGGGGAATGCGTCAGTGCCCCCACAGAGATGACATCGACGCCGGTTTCGGCGATCGGACGGACGTCTTCCAGCGAGACATTGCCCGACGCCTCAACTTCCGCGCGCCGATTGATGAGACCGACCGCGCGTTTCATCATTTCGATCGAAAAATGATCGAGCATGATGCGGTCGACTCCGGAAAACTTCAACACCTCGGTTACTTCTTCGACATTTCTGGTTTCGACCTCGACGTTCACGCGGTAGTTCATGCCGCGGACACGATCCAAGCATCGCTGTACTGCCGGTCCGATGCCCCCCGCGGCCGCGATATGATTATCCTTGATGAGGACCATATCATCGAGACCGAAGCGGTGGTTGATTCCCCCGCCGATCTTCACTGCGAGTTTATCGAGAATTCGAAGACCCGGCGGAGTTTTCCGCGTATCGGTGATGCGTGCCTGCGTGCCTTTCACCGCCTCGACGTAGCGGGCGGTCAGCGTTGCAATGCCGCTCATGCGCTGGAGGATATTGAGCGCGGTGCGCTCGGCTTTCAAGAGACCGGCGAGCGCTCCTTCAGCCGCCGCCACGACGGTACCCGCCTCAACGCGCGAGCCGTCGGATACGAGACACTTCCATTGTATTTCCTCATCGATGCAGCGGAAGACTTCGCCGGCCACCGAGAGACCGGCAATTACTCCACCTTCCTTGACGCGCACCTCACCGCGCCCGAGATCGTCTTCGGAAACGATAGCATCGGTCGTGATGTCGCCGGTTCCGAGATCTTCGAGGATTGCTTCCTCGATGAGACGATGGAGTCGATCGTCGCCGGCCTGCACACGCGGATTATCGGGAGCGGGCGGGTTCATTGTTTTCGAGCATGATAGGGATGCCGTTTTTCACCTCGTATGTCCGGCGGCATTTGACACAGGTAAGCTGTTCCCTGGGGGCGTCGTACTTCAGCTCGCCGTGGCATTTCGGGCAGCGAAGGATCTTCAGGAGGCGGTCGGAAAGCATAGACTGCTGAGTGTTATGCGGGAGAATGAGCGGCTCCGAGTTTTTTCCCGACAATGTCGAGAAATTCCTGCGGGGCGCGGGCCGGCTTTCCGGTCTCGGATCGTACGAAGCTGTGAATTGTATGGCCTTCGGCAAGGAGCTCGCGGCGCTCGTTGTGAATCTCGTATTCAATGCGCACCCGCACCTGCGGCCGCTCCCTGAGGATTGTCGTGACCGTGAGGAGATCGTCGTACCGTGCCGAGCGGTGGTAGCGGGCATGAGCTTCAATCACCGGAAGATAATATCCGATGCGTTCAATTTCCGGATACGGCATGCCGATATCCCGCAGGAGGTCCGATCGTCCCTGCTCGAAGTATTCGAAGAATTTCCCGTAATAGACCATCTTCATCTGGTCGGTGTCGGCGTATCGGACCCGAACCGGAGTGCTGGAGGAAATCATGGACGGACCCTGTCTGCCGGAAACCACTCAACCTTCATATTCACCCATCCTGCCGAACTTCTCAGCCCGCTTCTCGAGGAGCTTATCCGTCTTGACCTTCTTGAATTTCTTCAATTCGTCGAGGAGAACACCTTTGAGTATTTCCGCGGCCTCCTGCGGATTGCGATGGGCGCCACCGAGGGGTTCCGGAACAATTCGGTCTACGATTCCCTGTGCAAGGAGATCCGGTGCGGTGAGCTTGAGTGCCTCCGCTGCCTGCTCTTTATAGTCCCAGCTTCGCCAGAGGATGCTCGAGCAGGATTCCGGCGCGATCACGGAATACCACGTATTCTCCATCATGAGCACACGATCGCCGATCCCGATGCCGAGCGCTCCGCCGGAGGCCCCTTCGCCGATGATCACGACAATGATGGGCACGGGAAGGCGGGACATCTCCAGAAGATTCCGGGCAATCGCTTCGGCCTGGCCGCGTTCTTCCGCTTCGAGTCCGGGATATGCACCGGGTGTATCGAGCATGCTGATAATCGGCCGTTGAAATTTCGCCGCGAGTTTCATGAGCCGCAGAGCTTTGCGGTAGCCCTCGGGATTCGGCATACCGAAATTGCGATAAAGGTTCGATTTGGTATCACGCCCCTTCTGGTGGCCGATGACCATGACCGGATGGCCGTCGATGCGCGCAAACCCGCCCACGATCGCCTTATCGTCACGGAATACCCGGTCGCCGTGCATTTCGATGAAATCGGTCGTGATCATGCCGATATAATCGAGCGTGTACGGCCGGTCGGGATGACGCGCCAGCTGCACTTTTTGCCACCGGGTGAGACCCGCGTAAACGCTTTTGCGAAGCTGCAGAACTCTCTCTTCGAGATCCTTGATCTCACCACCGATATCGAGAGAGTCCGAATACTTCCGCATCTCTTCGATCTTGGTCTCCAGCTCGACGATGGGCTTTTCAAATTCCAGTACCGATTTTGCCATAAGCCGACTATTTCTTGAAGAGGAGGATGAGAGACTTCACGAGGATTTCGATATCGAGCATGAGCGACTGATTTTTTGCATAATAGAGATTGTACTTCTCAACTTCGTCCGGCGAGAGATCATCCCGGAAATTAATCTGGACGAGTCCGGTAATTCCCGGCAGTCCGAGGAATCCGGGTGCAGAGTCTGATCCATCGGAAGCGCGTTCACTCGGGATATACTCGGGGCCGACAAGACTTCGGGTACCTCTCAGCACGTCGGGGAGCTCGAGAATTCCGCGGGAAAACTCTCCGATCTCCTTTCCCGACCGGCTCCGGAAGAGCGCGACGGGATAGAACAGGATGAACAGGGTCAATCCGGCAAGCAGATCGAATGCCCTCTTCAGGAATCTGTGGCCGGGTTTCTCAATGTTATACTGGATATCGACGAGGGGAATATCATCCAGCTCATCGATATGCGCTTTTCCGATAATGACTTCCATGCTTGAAGGAACGAGACGAAAATTGACTGACGGCCTGCGCGTTCGCGCGATAATGGAAAGTATATCGGAATACGACAAAATATCGGTCGAAAAGATGACTTCCGACGCCCTGTACTCTTCAATGATCCTTCCAATATTATCAATACTTCCGAGAATTTCAACCCCCGAAATTTTCTCGCCGATTCTCCTGCGCGACGTATCGACAAATCCGACAATCTGATAACCGCCCTCGACCCTCGACCGGAGTTTCCGCAGAACCTCCTGCCCCGAATGTTCCGCACCAACAATGACCGTGCGTCTCCCGAAGAGTGTTTTACGCCGCTGACCGCCGGACTGAAAGAGTGCGCGTCCTGCAATCCTCCAGCCCGGCAGGAGGATCAGGTTGATGGCGCCGGAGATGATCACGACCATCCTGCTGTAGGCGTACTGTTTGAAAAAAAAGGTCAGGGCAGAAATCACGATGAAGCCGAGAAGTGTCCCGCCTGCCACGCGGCCGACAGCAAGCTTCCGCTGCGTGTACACTCCGAGAGACCAGAGCACGCAGATCATGGCAAGCGCGGGAACCGACATCACCACAGGATACGACTGCGGAGGAAATCTCAGGAACTCGCCGAACCAGACATACACGCCGAGGATGATCGAACAATCAATGAACAAAATGTCCAGGAAGACCGCCCGCATCGGCGGCAGCAACGTCCGGAGGAATGCAAGCCCCTCACGTAACCCGATGCCCGTCCGCAGCACGACATCCGAAAAAATACCGCGGGCAAAGTGCTTCTTCACGAAGAGCCGCATGGCCTGGTAAAAGAGCTTGACCTCATCGATGTCGCTGCGGCGCGTACTTTCTCCTTTGTAGTGAATGATCTGTGTCTCGTGAACATAGGCGATCTTCCACCCCGCATCCCGTATGCGGTAGCACCAGTCAAGATCTTCACCGTACATGAAGAACTGCTCATCAAGACCTCCGACCTGCTCATACACCTCGCGGCGCAGGATCATGAATGATCCGCTGATCGCTTCGACGGCATAGGTCTGATCCGGATCGAGATACGTCAGATTGTACCTGCCGAATAATTTTGAATGAGGAAAGAGTGCGCCGAGACCGGCGATCTTGGTAAATGCCACCCACGGCGTCGGGAAGCTTCTGCGGCACGCAGGTTCGAGAGACCCGTCGGGATTGAGAATCCTGCACCCCGCCATGCCGACTTCCGGAGTCTCCTCAAGATATCTGAGCATCACCTGAAACGTGTCCTCCTGCACAAGTGTGTCGGGATTCAGCAGAAGGATGAATTTCCCCCGGCATTTCAGCAGTGCACGATTGTTCGCGGCTGCAAATCCGAGATTCCTGCCATTTACTACCAGGTTCACCCGGGGAAATTTCTGGCGGACCATCTCCACGCTTCCGTCGTCCGAGGCATTGTCGACGACAAAAACTTCGCCGTCGATCTTCTCCATCGCCCGGAAGACCGACGTAAGCGCGTTCTCCAGAAAGACACGCACGTTATAATTAACTATGACAACGGAAAGCTGCATTGCGGCGGGCTATAGCATCCCGAAGAGCTGCTGGATCTTCAGCTTCCAGACCATGAGCACGGCTTCATAGACGATCTTCTTCGACATCTTGGAGACGCCCGAGCTGCGATCGAGGAAAATGATGGGATGCTCGCAGATCTTGAATCCTTTGTGCCAGGCCTTGAAATTCATCTCGATCTGAAATGCATAGCCGTTGGATTTTACTCTGGTGAGATCGATTGTCTCAAGAACTGCCCGACGGAAACACTTGAAACCGCCGGTTGCATCCTTGACATTCATACCGGTCACCAGACGCGTGTAGAGGTTCGCACCGTAGCTCAGGATAAGACGGCGTATCGGCCAGTTCACGACGCGCACACCGTTCGTGTACCGTGAACCTATGACGAGATCACAGCTCTCGATCTTCTTGAGAAATTGGGGAATCTCATCGGGATTGTGCGAGAAGTCGGCGTCCATCTCAAACACGTAGTCGAACCCCTGTGCGATGGCATACCGAAAGCCCTCGACGTATGCCGTGCCGAGCCCCATCTTCTTCTCACGCCGCAGCAAATGGATACGCGGGTTTGCGGACTTAAGCCGCTCGACGATATCACCCGTCTTGTCCGGTGAATTATCATCCACAACCAGGAGGTCAATATCCGGATCCTGTTTGAGAACTTCGCGGATGAAGCGCTCAATGTTTTCGGCTTCGTCGTATGTCGGGGTGACAACGAGTGTTCTGGGCATAAGAAAAATATTCTTGAGGAATTATCAGTATTCGACTTGCAGTTGAATCGAGGCCAGGTGATCCGTCAGCGTCGACGACGGCATCAGTGTTCTCCGGTATTCATAGACACCGGTGAGAATGAAATTTCTCACAAACTCGTACGCCGCACGCATCTGCACCGTGTGCCGCTTCGAGAGGATGCCGTCGAGAAATGTCACCTCTTCCGAATCCGTGTCGCGATGCCCTTGCAGGACATTTCCACCGACATTGCGCACGACGTCTCCGTTCACAACGATATTGTCCCCGTGCCTCATGAACGCGTAGGTGAGCCAGGTCCGGAGAACCCTGGCCGGCCGGTACTGGAGCTGCAGAAACCACTCGTCAGAGTTAGGGGGAAGATGGTGCCCGAGACTGATGTTATCCGTGGTGAAGTCATTGCCAGCAACACGGTTGCTGTACACATACGGGTCGATCTTCGTGTATTCCACCGCGGCATCAAGGTCGGAGATGCCTGCAAGCCCTGCAGTGAAAAGCCCCCCCTGCAATCCGAACTCATTGCCCCACCAGGGAGTTCCGAGCCGTGAAAAATCGATGTCATCAATGAGCCACGTTCCATAGAGCTTGTAGTTGGCTGCTGCAAACAGCTGCGCGTCAAAAACAAGGAATGCGTTGTCACGGTCTCCGAGAGAATGCTCCGTGGATTTGTAAAAATTGGCCGGATTGAGATAGCCAAACTCCGGGCTGAACCGCTGGTAGATGATCATTTCGGATGCACCCAGAGTAAGCCGGTCAAAAAGCGAAAATTCCAAACGGTGAAGCGCTAGGTACTTGTTGCTGCCGGCGGGTTCCTGCTGTGTCAGGCCGGGAAATGCGGATGAATCCGCAACGAGCGATGCCTGCATGAAGAGATACCGGAGCGACTTGTAGTGAACGTCGAGTTTGATGAAATCGGTAACCGGAGCGTTATCTGAAAGGATCAGCCGGTCGGAATATCCCGTACCCACGAGTGTATGTTCTCTCCCTAATTCCAGAGCGATCCAGTCGAAGTTCAGGCGCAGATATCCTTCAGAAAAATCAAAATATGGCGAGTTCAGATTGTTGAACTTCACGCTTCCGCGGAAATACGGATCTTCGAGCGCAAATGTTCGGTCACCCCCGAGCGTTCCGTCCGTCGCCTGAAGATAATAGCCGAGTTTGTCCTTGATTGTTCCCCTGATCCGCCCGCCGTGCTGTTCGAACCCGAGATGCGCAGAGCCATATGTGTCCCCGTCAACGTGACGGTACCCGAGTGTTCCGAGAAATTCAACATACGACGTGACATTGGAATCGTTGTAGCGATAGAGGTACTTTTCCCGATCGGAAAGGAATCCGTTGAAGCCGTCAGAGAAAAAAATCGCGGGATCTTCGCGTGACGGATCGATTTCATGCATGAACTCCTGTTCGAATTTCTCCAGAAACTGCTGCTCGGATGACGAGAGCTGATCGCGCGACTTGCCGATCTGCAGAAGATCGTCGGCAACTTCCCTGCGCGAGAGAGGGATCATCGTATTGTCGTAGAGCGGAAGTATTCCCTTCACTCCCATCCGGTCGAGAAACTCATACACCTGATTGCTGACGGGAACATTTTCCACTTGTGCGGACGCCGTCAGGAACATCGCAACAAGCATTGCAATGGCGATCACGCCGGCTCGGACGCTTCGGTTCATCACGTCAATGCCCCTTCCCGAGAAGAACGACACTGATCGTATTCAGGAGAATTTTCAGATCCATGCGAAGGGAAATATTTTCAATATAGAACAGGTCGTATTGGACTTTCTTTCTGACATCATCGATACTCTCGTCGTATTTGTGTTTCACCTGCGCCCAGCCGGTGATACCCGGTCGCACTTTGAGCCGCCGCTTATAGAGCGGGATTTCTTTTGCAAGCTGTTCGACGAAGAAGGGGCGTTCGGGACGCGGTCCGACGAGACTCATATCGCCGTCGAGAACGTTGATAAGCTGGGGGATCTCATCGATGCGGATCCGGCGGAGAATTTTGCCGACTGCGGTTACACGAGGATCGCGCCGGTTAGCCCAGACCGGCCCCGATTGCGATTCGGCACCTTCATTCATCGATCGGAACTTCACGATGCGGAAAACCCGCTCATCCTTCCCGACGCGTTCCTGGAGATAGAACACGGGTCCCTTCGAATTGATCCGGATGAGAACCGCGACGAGTATCCAGAACGGCAATCCGATAAAGAGAATCACGAACGAGACAATAATATCCATCATGCGCTTTGCCGCGCGCTCCCACGGCTGCATCAGTTCCGGCATGATCTCGATCAGCGGAAATCCGTATATCTGGTTCGTGCGCGCCTGTCCGCTGATGATATCGTAGAGATCCGGAATGATCTTCATGCTGACAGAATGTGAATTGCACGCGCTCACGACATGTAGGAGCTGATTGTGTTCTGCCGAATCGAGCGCGATCAGAACATCCTTTACGCCATGCCGGTCGATGAGTGCGGGAAGATCCTCAATCGAACCTATAACGGGATGGTCTTTATAGGTATGAACGCGCGGTTCCGGGGTGACGGGCACGAATCCGACGATCTTGTAACCAAGCGCCGGATAGAGATGAATCGCATCAAAGAGTTCCCTCGCTTTTGGAGACCATCCGACGATCAGCGTGGGATGTGATCCGATTCCCGCTTCAAGAAGCCGGCGCTGGAATGTGTGGAGCAGAAATCTTCCAAATCCGACGAACGCGAGAAGCACAAACCAGTAGACGAGGATCATCAGCCGCGATCTGAGCGGTGATCCGGCTCCCTGGTCATCGACAAATATTGCAAAGAAGAGGACGAGGACGCCAAAGGATGTCGCCCGGAAAAGCGTGGCAAATTCGTCGAATCTTGATTTGGCGTACCACGACTGGTAAAGTCCGAAGAGAAAATAGATGATGGCCCAGAAAAGACAGATGACAAACATCGGAACAAGAAAGTCGGGCTGGACCCCGCTGCGGATCACGCCGCTCCGCACGCGGAACCAGTAATACAATGACCATGCAAGATTGATGGTCAGAAAATCGATTATGACTGTTCGGACTCTTTCCGACATGAATTTCCGATTATCCGTTCACGATGATTTCGACACGGTGCGAGGGGCACCGGTATTATCCGGCAAGAACGACCCGAAAGATCTCGTCGAAGCGCTTTTGAAACGTGTGATCCCGGAGAGCCCGGTGGTAGCCGGCAAGCCGCACGGCTTCACGTTCCTCCGTGTTCTTCAAAAAATAGTGAATTTTCTCGCATAATTCATCCTGCGAGCAGAATGTACCGATTTCACGCCCGGGAACGAAGAATTTCTCGATTCCCTCCGCGTGTTCGGTGAGAAGAAATCCGCCGGAGCCGGGGATTTCAAAATTCCGCCCCTTGATCTGCGCGGGATTGGGAGTGAACAAGCCGGGGATGTTCCGGACGATCGCTGAAAACGGTTTCAGATGATACGTGTCATCCGCGCGCCGCGACAAGGCAAGCTTTACCAGAGATTTCATCCCGAGCTTTGTCGAGCTTTCGGTAAAATTCAGATTGATCCTGCTCCGCGAGTAGAGCCGGATCATGTCCTCCTGACTGATCCTGCCGTTCGGCCAGCCCTTTCCCCATGTCCTTACCGCTGTGCCCGATTTCGCGACCGCATCGATCAGCTGCATTCGGTTGGAATGTGTTTGACCGACGAAACTCACATCGACATCCGGTTGGACTTCGGCCCGCTGATAGAGAAAGTGATTGAATCCCCACTGCGAGAGGATGACATTCTTCAAGCCGATCCGGTGATATTTTTCGACTGCTGCATGATCGGTGGTCACCACCCATTGAAAACACGGAGCCCAATGCCGTGAGAATTCCTCAAAGCGCCAGTGGTCGTCGGCAAACCAGTTGAGCGTGATAGTCTTTCCCGCATCGGTGATAGCCCGAATTGTCCGGCGTTCAATCTCGTCGGTAAAGAGAAAGAAGAAACAGACATCCGGACGGAACACATTGACTCTTTCGAGCAGCTGCTGATTCATCCGGTCCCGGCCGTCTTTTCTCATCACTTCATCGAAGGGAAAGAGTTCCGTCTCGGCATTCGGCATTTGACGAAGTGTGTCGAAGAAATTCACATATTCGTAACTCGGCCCCTGATGAGGAATACCGTAGTCGAATTTGAGGCCGATAAAGAGGATGCGCAATTTTGTGTGAGCGCTCATGCCTGACGGCTCAATTTTCCGTGATACTTGAGAAAGAGGTGCACCACTCCTTTGAAGTGGCGGAAGGAGAGGAGGGAAATGAATTTCTTTTTGGTGATGCGCTGTTCATAGTGAATGATGCGCGTGAAGGGATAATAGTAAACCTTCCATTTTTTTCTGTGCATCCTGATACAAAAATCGATATCCTCTGGACCGTAGAAGATTTTCTCATCCAGCAGCCCGACTTCCTCGAGCGCCTTCCGGCGGATCATCTGGCAGGCACCGATAAGATAATCAACATCCCTCACATCGGACCTGTCCCATTCGGCCATTTCATGCCGGTTGAGCGTTCTGCTCTTTCTGACGAGGGAAAGAAACGTGAGTCGTCTGAGCAAGAATGCAAGGAGCGATGGATACCGGCGGGCATTGGGTTGGATCCTGCCATCCGCAAACGTCAGTTTGCAGCCGCATATCCCCGCATCGGGATGGGACTCCATGAAATCGATCATCTTTTTGAACGAGTTCTCGACAAGGAGCATGTCGGCATCGAGGATGAGGATATATCGGCCTTTGGCAATGCGGAGTGCCTGATTTCGGGAGGGTGCGACTCCTCTGTTCTCAGGGTTTTGGATCAATACCGCCTGTGGAAATTCTGAACGCACCATCTCGGAAGTTCCGTCACCCGAGTGATTGTCGACGATGATCATCTCATACGAAACATCCGATGTATGTTTCGCGATCGAGTGAAGAAGGTCGCGGAGCATGTCCTTCATTTTCCAGGAGACGATGAGGATGGAGAGGTCCATCACCTTGGCACTCGCGAGCACATGACATTCACGTTCTTGATCATATCAAACACCCACAAAGCGTCTTCGTAATCGCCGGAGCCCTGACGCGAGAAATTGGGGAAGTATCCTGCTGCACCACCAAGCTCGTTGAACCGTGCGGTAGTGTTCCGGAAAAGCACGTTGGAGATTTGACGTATGTTCTTCCAACAGTTGTGGCCCTGCTCCCCATGACTTCGCACGCAGGAAGAGTCTCCAGATTCTTCCGCGGAGGTATCGCCTCACTGCAGGTTCATTGGCAGCAGAGTCCTTAAGAAGATATGAGAACAGTGCCACCGTGCAATGCTCCTCTGCCCGCGAGAATTGACCTGAATAGAAAATCTTTGCAGAAAAGTTGTTCTCGTGCACTCGCCAGCTTGCCAGAACCTCAGGGATGAAAAGGAAGTCGAAGAAATAGGCAAGTTTACTCAGGAGGAGCCAGTCCTCATATTCATAATGGGGGCCTTCCTCCAGATAATTGACGCGTTCGAGGCAAGACTTGCGCACAAGCACCGTCAAATTGGGAATGAAATCTTCATCGATAAGTTTTCCAAACACATTCTGTGACTTTCCGCTGATTCCCTGACCGTAAGTCGAATATCTCCCGTTGAATTTCTGCGCTTGCCCCTCGTCGTCGATGAACGCAGTTCTTGCGTAAACGAGGGACGCATCCGGAAATTTCTCCAGGGCGTTGACCTGCTTCTCAAGTTTCTGTGGAACCCAGAGATCGTCCTGATCAATGAACGCAATCAAGGAGCCTTTTGCGTTTCGTATCCCGAGGTTTCGGCTGGCGGCAATTCCATGATTTGCATGATCCGAATGAGTGATCATCCTCACCATACCCGGATGATCTCTTGAGACGCCGGCGACTATCGACGGCCCATTGTCGGTCGAGCCGTCATCGATCACGATGATTTCGAACAGTGTATAAGTTTGCTCCAGAACCGAGCTCAGTGTGGCACCAATGAACTTCCCTCCATTGTACAGCGGGATAATGACGCTGACGATGGGCACAGAGGCAGGAATCTCTTTCATGTTCTTATTGATCCACTACTGCAATAATCTCCGTGAGTGCACAAATCAGCTTAATCGGCACCTATCGATCCTGAACGCCAGCGAGCCGCAGATCACCAGCGGCAGCCCGGGTCGAATGCTGACATATCTGACCGAGGCGAAGATCCATGTGATGACACAGATTAACCAGAGGAATCCCAAAGGGTTGAGAAAAAACGATAATGCCATGACATAGACGAAAATACAATAAAGACTCAGAATTCCAATCGTAGGCTTTGGCCTCAAAGTATAATATACAAAACCGACGACCAATCCACCGAAGCTGCAGCAATGCAAAAACCCAATCAAGCGTGATGTGACCGAATGAATAGTTGGCGTCCAGTCGAAATGCAGTCCGCTCGGTTTCAGATTTGCTAGGGCAAAGACGAGACTCCATCTGGATCCGAAGGTTCTCCCCGGCGAGAGGATATCAACATCGGGCCGGAACATCGTACCGACTATGAAGAGCGAAAGAGAAGAGAGGATAAATGATATCCAGTTCATCGTGAGTGCTTCAACTCATTATTGCAGAACGCTTCGATACACTTTAAGGTGTTCGCGGGCAACGTTCTCGTAGGAATAGATCGTCAGATCTCCGTATGTCAGATAAGGCGCAATATCCTGAGCATGTGTATCAAGATGGGCAAGTTGTTCAACAAGAGACTCAGCATTCCCAAGTTCAAACACAAAACACTGTTCGTTATGCCGGCGGTGAAACTCCAAACTTGACGGGATATTAGAAATGAGAATTGGAACTTTTTGACTCATCGCTTCCAAAATGGGAACACCGAAACCCTCATAATACGAAGGGAAGATGAATGCCTTGCAGTTTCGATAGAGACCTATCAGTTCCTGTTCCCCGAGCCTGCCCAAATAAATGATATTTTCACTCTCACTGATAAGGCTGCGGAATTCATCATAGCCGACGCCGAGCTTTCCGACCAACACCATCATCGTATCGCGAGCGATCTTTGATCCCCTGCGGGCGGCGATAAACTGGGAGAGGAGAAACGTCAGGTTTTTCCTTTTCTCCAAATTTCCGACGAACAGAAAGTACGAACCAGGTTTCAATCCCGCCGGGACTCTATCCGCATCCGTAGCACCCCACAGAAAAAAAGGCGACCGAATTCCATGGTGACACACATGAACGCTGTCTTCGTCAATATTTGGAAACACGTCAAGGAGTTCAGACTTCATCGCATAAGAAGCAAGAGTGATTGCGTTCGCACGGCGGACAGCATCTCTGAGTGTGCGCCGAAAATACGCATTATACCAGGATGGGTAGACCTCCGGAGATCTTATTCCTCCAAGATCATGTATTGTTACCACACTCTTCGCCCTCCCGGGGAATATGGGGATATAGTAATTCTGATAGTGGATGACATTGTACTTCCTGCGCAACGGTTCGAGGTTCGCAAGTACCAGATAGGCCGCTCTTTTGCCAACCCTCGGGAGGCCCTTCAGGTATCGGTAATTGGTAATTTCACAATCCACGAGAGGTTTCAAATGTTCATAGAGATTGAGACTGAAATACCCAATCCCTCCGAGTTGCTGAAGCGTGGAAAGACCTTCATCAATAAGAACTTTCATTGCCTTTTTCTCTCCCCGAGGATGCTACACGTTGCGCCTGTGACGGCACCAGATTGGGCAGAAGTGGACCTCGTCATTCGAGCACTTCCTCTCAAATTATTCCAGACCAGGAGAAGAGTGGCTGGATTCATTGTCAGGCTGGTCGCGTTCTCCATTTCAGGCCGATGACTTGATGTCAACGAAAGAGTTGCATTGTTTCGGATATCGAGCAGATGCTCCTCGCATCAAAATCACTTTATCCCTTGCGATCCTTCCTTGAGTTCATGAGAATGGACGAGTCTGCAAACGTTGATTGACAAGCCGGCATAGAGGATCATAAAAGCGAAGGACTCGTGTTCCGGTGAAATAACCCAAAAGCAGCTTCCAACCGCGTAGATAAGAAGACATCCCAGGAATGCAGCGGCAAGGCCGTGAAGGCGGGGATCGGTAGACGAACGAACCCCCTTTATTCCCGCCCTTACTGCACGATACACGTAGAGAATCCAGGCAATTCCGGCGATGGCTCCTGCCTCTGCGAAGACCTGAAGATACTGGTTATCAACGTATCCGACGCCCTCACCCGGCATGCCAAGTTTGAGCGTAATATAGCTGGAGAAGCGGACATTCCCGACACCGATACCTAGGATGGGGTGAGTAACAAAGAGTTCAACTGCCTTGAGCCATGCGTTGAATCGAAGAAAGAGAGAGAAATCGTTGAGGGAATGTTCCTGTTGGGATTGGCCAAATCTGAACGCCCCCTGCATCGCGCCGGCAAGAAAATCATTATGCAGCAGTCCGAACAGATCCGTCTGCCAGAGAACGATCAATAATCCAATTGCAGCGCCTGCAATCAGGAGGATCTTACGGCGCGCGCCCGGCCGTTCCATCAACATCATAAAGAAAAGCACGAAGAGCAGTGCACCAATCCAGGCTCTCGTTTGACTCAAGAGCAATGCGACAGACGAGACCGGCAAGGTAACGAAGGCAAGGATTTTCAAAGCCGTCCCTCGCATATACCATAATGCACACAGCGAAAGAATGAAGGTCGAAGCGATCAGAGCACCGTAACCGCCGCCGAGCCAGCCGAAGACCCTCGTCGTCTGCCGCAGTTCTATCGCATTGGTCACAAACTGACTGATTCCCACAATCGATGCGATTCCGCCGCCGATTATGAGAGCAATGAACATGCGATAAACATTTCTTTCTGTTCGGGAGGTATAGAGAACAACTGCAAAAAACGCAAGGAGGATTTCGACATACCGGACAAGTTGTTGGATGCCAGCAAGATAATACCGGGCCACAGCTAGAGAAATGACCGATATGAGGATTAGAATGGTAGCTGGAACAAGAAATTCCCTGGGAAAATCAATTTTTTCCCTGAGGATGAACACTCTTCCCAGGAAGACCACGAATATGATGATCAACACGAGTTCGGACAAATGAAGATGAGTCCCCGTTTCTTTGAGGAGGTACGGATTTGCAAGTGTGAGTAGCACAAAGAGGAACCCGACCTCGAACCGTACGAGTGAGACGGTGAAGACAATCGCACAAAACAGGAACAGAAAATAGTAGAACTCCCAGCCAAGGAATATGCTGACGAGGTATAGCAACAGAACAGCCAAGAAGCCGGCATACATCACTGCGGGCACTTTCAAAAGTGGCACCGCGGCAATTTCGCTTGCCGGGTCAGGGTACGCTGTCAGAGTGTTTCTAAGATGTGTCAGAATGCTTTTCCTTTGATTTCTGAAAGTCACTCTCCAGGACGGAGTTCCCGAGCTTCCGGTTCAGTGACGCAACAGCAGAGAGAGAATCGGCAAGTTAGCCGCTCTCCATCGTTCCCATCCCGTTCGAAGCAGGGTGAGTGCGAAAGCTGCACCGGAACCAATCAATAGTCCGCCGAATATGATGAGAATGCGTGGAGGACCGAATTCCCGTTCAGCCGGAACTGCACGGTCCAGTACCTCAAGCACCGGCGCTACCCAATCCTCCTCTGCCTGCGCCTGTTCAATCAATGATGTCGAATACCGGAATATGTCCTCCTCCACCTCCACGTTGTTGGATCTGCGTTCGTATTCCGGGCCGTACTGGCTCGTTATCCAATATGGCGAGATCGTTGCGGCTCCGCTTTCTGAGCCCTGCAGGTTCTCCCTCACTTCCGACAGTTTCCGTCGCAGCTCAAGGATATCTCCCCGGATCGCCTCCAGCAGGGGGTGGTTAGGGGACAATATCTTTTTCATTTGTTCAGCTTGAATCTCCCGCGAGAGAAGCCGATGGGTCAGATCATCCATCGTATTGAAGTATTCCTGGGTCTGTTCCGTCACATCCAGGATCCCCGACCTTTCCTGGTAGTTTTTCAGGGAATCCTCGGCGGCGGCAAGATTCTTCAGATTGGCTTGGTAAAATTCTTCGATGAGCTCGCGGTTGCCCTGTACAGACTGGGCCACCAGTTCGGCATGGATCTTCACGAGATTGCTTGCAAGGAAATTTGCCATATCAGCCGCCCTCTGAGGATCCTCATCCGTAACAGTGATCGAGAATGTTCCCTCCCAGTCAATGGTACATTCGATATTGCTCAGAAGAGCGGCAGTGGCATTCTCGACGGGATAATTCCGAATGTGATAAAC
The DNA here is from genome assembly GCA_035518715.1 of Bacteroidota bacterium. Lineage (GTDB taxonomy): Bacteria > Bacteroidota > Ignavibacteria > UBA10030 > SZUA-254 > DATIXJ01. Next base: position 25,421 of record DATIXJ010000008.1, read on the forward strand.
ATGGATGAGATCGAAATGTTGAACAACCGAGAGAAGCAAACTTCTGCTCTTGAGGATCGCCATAAAGCGATCCGACTCCGCCGAAAACAATGTTCTGGTCAGGGAACGCGTATACGATGATCTTCTGGCATCTGAAAAAGAGCTTAGGGGTGAAGCTACGCTCCCCAATTGCGCAGCAACGCCCGGTCCCTTAAGGGGAAACACTGAGACGGTAGACCGATATTGATTTGGCATCATGAAGACGGCCGCTAACGACATGAGCAACGATAGGAATGCGCTCGCCGCGATGAACCTTCTATATTTCACAACGACCATAAGGGGGTTCATCGAGGTTCTCTCCGGACTATGTCGTCCTGACTTTCACTCATGGTATTACTCCCTCGTTCGCGAATCCGGATAACGAATTCCTGATCCGGATCGGTAATCGTGTTTTGCTTCATTCCGTAACGTGGAGCAATCGCCGCAGGGTTGTCTGGATCAGCTCCCGTTCACGGGACGCTGTGAAGTACCGCCAAGATACAGCGACAAAGAATATCATAAGGACTATCGCAGCGACCATTTTGAGGACAACATTCTCTACCAGAAGTGATAGCCCAAAGAGCACACAGCCCATGGAGATCACAAGGGCAAGCGGACGCATCAGTACCCGATCGAGAATGAGCGAAGAATTCATGAACTTACCGGAGGCCAAGAACAGGAGGATGGCATCTGCGGTAACTCTCAGTGTCCAAGCCATCGCTCCTCCAAAGATTCCCATGGTTTTCACGAGAAACCAGACCAGGAGAGCGTAGATCAAGAGTTCCAGAAGATGAAGTTTTGCGGTGATATCAGGATGCCCAAGTCCCTGAATAAGGGAATAAGGAATCTGGGCAAGAGAATTCATCAATAAACCGACAGCAAGAACCTGAACAATCGGAGTACTGATTTCCGAGAACTGACCGCCCAGCCAGAAGGCCAGAATGTCCTTTGCAAAAAAAATCAACACCGCCATGAGCGGCCCCATAAACAGCAGGAGAAACTTCGTGGAACGCTTGTAGAGACTTACAATCCCTTCACGCTCATCGAAATTGACCGCACTGAACGATGGAAACAACGTCATCGCCAGACTGGATGGGAAGATGGACATTCGTGACACCATTTCATAGGGAGCCGCATAGTAGGTTACAGCAGCAACTGAAATCATTGCCCCGATCAAAAACCGGTCCAGGTAAATGAGAACTGGATTCACCAGGTTCGATATACTCACCCAACCGCCATAGCTCAGAAGTTGCCGGAGACGTCGGGGTTCGAATACTATCCCCGAACGCAGAGAGGGAAAAACTCTCGTACAAAACCAGAAATACGCCATAGTGCTGCACAATCGCGAAATCATCAAGAGGATCACAATTCCTTCAATATTGAACTTCGCATAGAATCCCACGAGGGGCAGGAGAAAATTGAGACTGCTTGCGGAAACCGCCACGATATTAACGTATCCGAATTCCTGTGCGGCCTCGAGCGCGCCACGAAACGCTGTCGATACCAGAACCACCGGGCAGGAAAATGCCAATACCATAAACGAGTTCTTTGCAACATCGACCAGAGCAGGAGAGATCCGAAACACCCGTTCGGCGAGGATTGAGGCGAAGCACGCAACCAGTATACCGCCAAACGCTCCGAGGAGAAAGTTCATCTCGGCAGAAGTCCAGAATATCCTACGAAGTTCTTCAGGCGTCCCCCTTCGGATCCCAGCCGCCATGAACTTTGTCGTTGCTCTTCCCATCCCTAAATCAAAGATCGTGAGATAGCCCAGAAGCATCCAGGCCAGAGAAAGTATGCCGAAGCTCTCATTCCCCATACCGCGAATGACTATCGGGATTGCAAAAATTCCGACAATCAGAGGAATAATTTGGCCGCCAAGATTGAGAAAGCTGTTTCGGGCAATTGCGCTATGCGTTTCTTCAATCTTTTTGATGGAATTCACCATGGATTATGCACGATAGACAGCTGGTTGACGCTTCTGCAAGTTGCCTGCGAGGTATGCGAATCATGGATTGGTCGTTCGGGGACAGATGAACACGCAGATAAACGTTGTGAGAAGCCCGGGGCATTGCCATTACGGAATCCCCCTTATCCTGGATTCCGGAAAGATAGATACCTTATTTTCGAGATACGGTCTTCCATG
>DATIXJ010000009.1:0-16217 GCA_035518715.1 Bacteroidota bacterium
ACACTACAACGCGGTCAGACCGCACAGCTCGTTGGGATACAGACCACCAGCTCCAGAAACACACCCCTTTCCTCAGGTTGCCAATGCCTGGAGACCGGGAAAAACTAACTCAACATTGGTACACACACGGGGGGCTGGTCACTTTTTTGTTATTCATTTGAACCATTATTACCATAAAACTGCGGCGCTGTGATTCAATGAGCGCCTAATGGCTCCAATTTCATTCTCTCAAGCTCACCATCCACCTTTGCAATCGTCCGTGTCCGGACAGTATCCCACCACTGCATCATCGCACGCAGGACAGTCTCTTCATCCCCAACTGCTTTCGTTTGAACTGCGGTTGGCTGTGCATCTGCACTCTGGAAGACCATCATCAGATAAACCATCTTTGTCCGCAAACCGCCGAGAGTTTCCCTGACCGATTTTCCTTCATCAACGGCAAAATAGACGATATCGATATCGTCCGGAACGCTTCCGCCTTCCACACGCCGGAGCCGTCTGTCAAGAACGGTCAGCGAATCCTTCAGCCATCCGGCCCCGACTTTGGGTAGCACATCATCAACACGTTCCAGAACTCCGTGAACCTGCGCACTGAGGTCCTTCAACCGCGCAAGAGAGCGATAACACCGCATGGAATTATCGTATTGCACCTGTAATACTTCGCGGGTCGCTTTTACTCGGGGATCCATCAATACCGAAATCGGCTTCTCCATCCGGTGTCCATCAACCGTCAGCACCACCTGATAGGTTCCGGGCAGGACCCAGGGTCCGACCGGCTGGCTCGCCGTATTATGGATGACCGCTGTCATGGGGAACGATACCGGAAGATCCTCCGGAGGTGAATAATGGAGATCCCACAGGAACCGGTGTATTCCGGATGCAGCGGACAGCTTTTCTTCAGGCCGGATCCAATAAGTTGGAATGCGGAGCTGCTTCTCGTCGACTTTCCGCGGTGGATCGGCGTTGGAATATTTTCTGACCAGCTTGTTTTCGAGATCGAAGACCTCCAGCGTAACATTTTCCGCGGCGCGCGGGAGGAAGTAATCTATCATGGCGCCATCGGGCGGATTTTCTCCGGCCGGCTCTTCGGGCGGAATCGGCGTGTCGGTGTTCAGGTCCCACCGCACACGATACGCCGTATCCGGCTCGAACAATCGCGGCTCTGACTCCCCTTCATCGCTCAGCTGGCGAAGCGGTGTAATGTTGTCGAGTATCCAGAATGATCTGCCGTGTGTTCCAACTGCGATATCGCTCTTGTGGATGACGAGGTCACGGATGGATGTGGCGGGCATATCGAGCCGCAGCGAAAGCCATCGATCACCATCATCAAAAGAAACATAGACTGCACGTTCCGTGCCGGCAAAGAGAAGTCCTTTTCGAACCGGATCTTCGCGAACAGCGTTCACAGGTCCGTTTGCAGGAAGTCCGCCGGTAATTTCGTCCCAGTGCTCTCCGCCGTCATGTGTCCGGTAGATATGGGGACGCATATCGTCGAGACGTATCCGGTTGACGGCAATGTAGGCGGTTTTGGAATCGAAATGACCCGCATCGATCCCCGCGATCTTGCTCCATGAGGTGAGACCGGCGGGAGTGATGTTCTTCCAGTGGGTCCCGCCATCCGTCGTACGATGCACGAGACCATCGTCCGTTCCCGCCCAGATGACCGAGCCATCGAGCGGAGAAAGCCCAAGAGCATAGATGACGCCGCGCCGCGGCTGCTTTTCCAGCTCCGGTGACCTGAAGATCCCGATCGAGGACGGAACCTCCGGTGTTTCACGCGTAAGATCGGGACTTATGATCTGCCATGTCTCGCCGCCGCTGGTGGTTTTGAAAAGAACGTTGGATGCAAGATAGAGCGCGGTGGGATCGACCGGAGAAAACATGAGTGGGGAGGTCCGGAGAAAGCGATACGTACCCGTTCGGAGAGCCTCGGGTCCGACATTCTGGACTTCGCCGGTTGTCTTATCGTATCTCGTTCCTTTGCCGCCATAAATCATGTTCGGATGAAGCGGATCGGGTGCGATGTAGGCATATTCGTCAGCTGCCACCGGATGCCATTCACGGAACGTTATTTCTCCGTCCACGCCCCGGCTTGCGATCCCGACGGAACCGCTCTCCTGCTGTCCTCCATAGACGTTGTAGGGAAATTCATTGTCGGTAACGACATGATAGAACTGCGCCGTCGGCTGGTTATACCATGAGCTCCACGTTTTCTCTCCGTTCACCGACACGACGGCACCCTGGTCGCTTGCCAGCGCGATGATATCGGGATGCAGAGGATTTATCCAGATTGTGTGGTAATCATCTCCCCCCGGCGCACCCTTGATGGCTGAGAAGTTCACACCGCCGTCATCGGAACGGTAAGTGCAGGTATTCGCAACGAAAATGACATCCTTGTTGCGCGGATCGACCTTTACTTCGGCAAAATCGCTTCCCCGCCCATAGATGCGATCCTCGGCATTCACACGGGTCCAGTGGTCTCCTGCGTCATCGGAACGATAGACACCTCCCAGCTTTGGTGCTTCAACCATCGCATACATGCGATTGGGATCACCCGGCGCGATCGCAAACCCGATGCGCCCTAAACCATCTTCACCTGTCGGCAGACCGTCGCCAATGTGGTTCCAGGTATTTCCCCTGTCCGTCGATTTGTAGAGCCCGCTGGTTTTTCCTTCCCACTCACCGTTCTCCCACGGACCCTGACGTGACGACCAGAGAGAGGCATAGACGATGTCGGGATCTTTGGGGTTGAATGCCAGGGCTATGGCTCCGGTGTTTTCATCTTTGTACAGCACGTTCTGCCAATGTTTTCCGCCGTCGGTTGTGAGGAATACTCCCCGCTGCTCGTTTGCACCGTAGGGATGACCGAGAACTGCCACGAGGACACGATTCGCATCGCGCGGATCAACAATCACCGCGCCGATCTGCTGTGCATCGGGCAGGCCGAGATACTGCCAGCTCTTCCCGCCATCCGTTGACTTGAACATCCCGTCACCGACTGAAAGATCAGGTCTCTGGAGCCCTTCACCGCTTCCGACATACAGAATCTTCGGATCCGATGGAGCGATCGCCAGCGCCCCGATGGAACCCGTGGACTGTTCGTCAAAAATCGGTGCCCAGGTATGTCCATAATCGCTTGTTCTCCAAACTCCGCCATTATTCACACCGATGTAAAAGATATTCGGCTGATCGGGAATACCCGCGATGCCAACGGTTCGTCCTCCCCGAAACGGACCAATCATTCTCCAATGGAGATTCTCGAAGAGCGTGGAATCAATCTTTTGTGCAAAGAGGGAAGGCCCCGAAAGGGCGGAGAGGAGAACGGCAAGAAGCAAAGAACGGCGGAGCATAATCATACTGCACTCCAGGTGATTGGATGCGATCAAATAAATTTCAAACAATATGAAAAGAGAACAGGCAAAAGTCAATCTTAATGGGAAAGCAGATGATTTCCACTCAGGCAGGAAGTTCTTTTCCCCTGGTTTCGGGAAAAGTCCAGATCCAGGCAGCGGTCAGGAAAGCAAAAAGGGCGGCAAGAGAAATGCCCCCGCTCAACCCGTAGTGTTTTGCAATGATCGCAATGAGCACGGGTGTGAAAAATTGTATCCCCCGTGCGAGATTGAATGCAGAGCCCATGGCAGTGTTCCGCATCGCCGTGGGAAAGAGCTCCGCAGTAAGCGGGCCGAACCCGCTGAACATTCCCGTTCCGAAGCCGACAAGAAACATGAAGCTCAGGATGACCCATGGTGTCACGACCACAACCTCCCAGAAGAGCGTGATCATAATGAGCCCGATCCCCATCAGAATGGAATAGACCGTATATGCGGGTCGTCTTCCAAACCGGTCGGCGGCAAATCCGAACGTGATATATCCCAGGAGACCACCGGCCTGCGTGACAAGCATCCACACCGCAGACTTCGCGAGCGGAAACTGTCGCTGCTCATGCAGGTATCCCGGAAGCCAGGAGTAGGTAAACCAGTATGCCGACATGTTGAAGATTGCAAGGACGAGAGTTTGGAGGAAAACTCCCCGGTGAGCAGAAGAGAAGAGAAGCGCCACCGAATTTTCTCGTCCATCATCTTTGAACCCGTCTGCAGATACGGTTCGATTCCGCAGCAGCCACACGTCGGACTCCGGCAAGCGCAGCCGGATAAAGACAACCAGGAGTGCGGGAAGAACGGAAATAAAAAAACAGTATCTCCATCCGATTTCCGGCGCGAGAAATCCGCCGATCACCGACGCAAGAACGATCCCGATCGGCGCGCCCGTCTGCATGAAGGCGCTGTACCTTCCGCGGACTTTGGCTGGAAACGTTTCGCCGACGTACGTCTGCCCCGATGCCCATTCACCTCCGACACCGAGCCCGGTGATAATCCTGAAAACAACCAGCACAGCGAGGCCTGTTGAGAATCCGCAGAGGAATGTTCCGAAGCTGTAGGTGAGAATTGTCCACTGGAGAACGCGCTTCCTCCCGTATCGATCGGCAAGGATACCGAAGATAACACCCCCGATGGCTGTTGCCGCCAGGGAAGAACCCAGAACGTATGACAGTGAAAGGTCGCTGAGCTGCAGTTCCTTCCCGATCGGAATAAGGAGGAAGGTAAACAGAATGAGGTCATAAAAATCGAACACCCACCCCGCCCAGCTCATCAGGAGAATTTCGAAGTGCTGTCTTCCGGGTTTCTCGCAGGTGTTGAGAAGCGTGCTTTGCGTGTTGGTGTTTGCTTCCGATTCGGACATCACGGATCAGAGATCCTCAATCAAACGGAGAGCACTCCCGGTCGGGCGCTGCCAAACCGGTTTTCAGAAGTTCCACAGGTGACCCATGCGGCCGGTTTGATGATCTTCAATGGCCTGCGCAATCTCATCTTTGGTATTCATAACGAAAGGTCCGTAGCTCACAACGGGTTCATCGATCGGCTCGCCGTTGAGGAGCAGAAGGACGGAGTCATCGGACGCGGCGATGTCTACTTTTTCCCCGGGCCGTTCGAAGACCAGGCAGTCATGCCGTACCGCCTGCTCCTTTTCGTTCACCACAATTGTTCCCTGGAGAACAACGACCAGCGTCGTCGTATCTTCCTGGAAATGTGCCTGCATGGTGCCGGACTTCTTCAAATGTATATCCCAGACATTCACATCGGTAAAGGTCCGGGCGGGTCCTTTCGCTCCATGATATCCACCGGCGATCACCCGCAGCGTGCCGCTTTCTCCGGGGAGCTGAATCACGGGAATTTGTTCCCGGAGTAGTGTCTGGTATGCCGGAGGTGAGATTTTATTTCGGGACGGAAGGTTGATCCAGAGCTGCGCCATCTCCATGACTCCCCCGCGTTCCGTAAATTCACGGGAGTGTTTTTCCTCGTGGACGATGCCGGATGCAGCGGTCATCCACTGAACGTCGCCGGGACCGAGCTTCCCCGAATTTCCTGCAGAATCCCGGTGTTCCAGTTCCCCCTGATAGAGAATCGTGACGGTCTCAAATCCCCGATGGGGATGTTCGTCGACGCCCCTCGGTTCCGGTGCCGGAGGAAACTCCACCGGTCCGCCATAATCCAGGAGAATAAACGGGCTGATGTGCGCTCCGAGCTGCTGCATCGAGAAGAGTGTCCGGACAGGAAAACCGTCTCCAACCCAATGTTCGGATGAGGTGTGGTAATGACCGCGGATGGCCTTTCGATTATCGATTTCTGTCATATGTTTCCTGAATACCGTTTACATGCAGACGGTCGTCCCCGGTCCTGAACCTCCGGGAGATATGAAAGTCAAGGAAGTACTATTTTGATGCGCAGGGGTCTGGTTCCAATACCCGAAGTGGTCACAAACACCTGTGCCTGAGAGGAAAAGTATCCGTCGGTGAACCGGGAACAGGGATACGCCGCCAGTGCAAGCGAGTCTCCGTCTTTGAAGCCGGCGCGTTTGATTGCCGGGAGATTCGTCCGGACGTGCGCGACGCTGTCGTCGGCCTGGAGGACCGTCCCGATCGAGGAGAACCATGTCGATGTGCTGTCGAAGATCGGAGCATTTCTTCCCAGATAAACAAGAACGATCCGGTCATACCCTGCCGTGGCAGACACCGCAGCATCGATGAGCAGTGTATCTTCGTCCCAGGAAGTTTGAACCGATGCAATGCTGTAGGACGGCGCCTGATCGAGCGGAAGATAGACATTGGCTAATGTCCCTCCGTCTCTCAGATCGTATGGCCCAAGCTTTGCATAACCGTATCCCACCTTTTGTGCAACCACGGTGTACATTGCTCCCGGCAGGTTTGTAAGACGGAATCCCCCAAATGTATCGGAGACCGCGACAAACTTGGTTCCCTCAAGCGACACCCTCACCGACTTCGCACCGACCATCGGATTTCCGCTTTCGCTGAAGAGATTGACATCACCGTATATCGTCACGAGAGGAAGGGGTTTTGAAACAGTCGAGGTATCATCTCCCTTGCATCCGATAAAAGAGTGCAGGAGCACAGGAATACCCACCCCTACCAGGAAGATAAATTTCAGACCCGGCGACTTCTCATCACCCATATTTGTCACGATTGCGCTCCCGCTAGAACGAGTAAACAACGATTGAAATCACGCGTAAGATAAACAAAATTCCGGGTCAGGTCAAACCCCTGTTTCCTGCTCTCTTCAGCCATATTGTGACTCTCCATTGCTTTTTGTACTATCCCAGTGCCTCCGTTTTTGGATGAGCGGAACTCTTCCGGCCGGATGACCAGATCACTCTCGAAAATCGTTCAATGACTTCAACAATGAAGAAGAACTGGACCGCGGCGTTACAGCCCCTGTTGGATAAATATGGAAGAAGGAAGCATCCTCTCAGGGCGCTCAACCAGTATCAGCTCGTAGTGATGGTCATCCTGTCGGCACGTGATACCGATACGAAGATCAACGCGCTCGCACCCGCACTCTTTCAGAGATACTCCGACCTTCGCACGCTGGCAACTGCGTCACCGGAAGATCTTTATCCCTACGTCAGCAAGATCACCAGCTTTGTGAAGAAGTCGCGGTGGTTGGTCGACATCGCAAAACGCATAGGTGACGATACGCGCATACCGCAGACGCTCGAGGGATTGACTACACTCCCCGGTATTGGAAGGAAATCTGCGAACGTCATCATGGGGGAATCGGGAGGATTGATAGATGGAGTGGCCGTCGACCTCCACGTTCTACGCGTCGTGCCGCGCATGGGGATCGTCAAAAGCAATGACCCGAAAAAAATTGAAGAGCGATTGATGAAACTCTTTCCGCGCGGGTCCTGGCGGGCGCTGGGAATAGGCCTCACATTTTTGGGAAGGGAGGTCTGCCGCCCAACGGATCCGGACTGCCCACATTGCCCGGTCAGCTCATCATGCAGCTATTTTCTGACCGAGGGCAATCGTTCCTGGATTTCGCCTTCTGCGGACGCCGGCGTCAAAGAACCGCGGAAAACATCTCGCCGAACACCATCACGAACGAAAAGACAATAACGCTCGCGAGGAAGAGCAGAAACAGCGAGAGGAGACTGCAGAACGTTCCGACGATGCTCAGCGTCCTGCCTGTCCGGACCGTGCCCATTGCTGAGTCCGGCAATATCCCCGACCGCATGTCCCGAAGATCCTGATTCGCCATAAGCCAACCCGGAACGCCGGTAAAGGGACCGAACAGGAGAATTGCGAGAATACCAAGTGTGAGGATGGCGGAGCCCCTGTCTCTGACAAAGGAAAAGACGGCGGCTTGAGCGTTCACGTTTGCGGATAATTCAGGGGAAAGTTCACGTCCGCAGCGGGAACAGAACCGGCTCCCCGGATCAATCTGACGGCCACATTGCGAACAATACATGTTCTCTACCTCCTGGATCTGAGTTCAGGATGAATGTTCTTTGTTCATGCCTCTATGATGTTCAACGGTATCCGGGGAAAAAAGATTCGGCAGGCGCTACTGCTCTTTTGAGCTCCGGGAGTTTGCTTCTCCGGCACATTTTCACGAACTTTTCACATTCACGAGGGATACCGCTCATCTCTCCATATATAGAGTACAACCCATGCCCCAGTTGTTTGCCGATATTGCCGTTCCTCTGAGAGTTGATTCTCTCTTTACATACAGGATTCCGGAAGAGTTTCGGGAGTCCGCGGCTGTCGGAGTACGTGCACTTGTCCCGTTCGGAAGACGTACCGTCACCGGAATCATCGTCAATCTCACCGATAAGAAACCCGCCCTCACCGGTCTCCGGGAGATCGAAGATATTCTTGACCCCGAACCGGTTCTCTCGAACGAGCTCATGGATCTTTCTGCCTGGATGTCCGGCTATTATTTTGCCCCCCGGGGTGAAGTTCTGAAAATGATGCTGCCCCAGGGATCACTTCATGTCACCAGGAAGACGATCACGCTCATGAGGGATTTTTCACCGGCTCAGATGAAGCTGTCGACAACGGAGAACGCTCTCATCGAAATTCTCCGGAAAAAAGAATCCCGATCGCTGCGCGAGATGCAGAAGCTCACCGGGGTCAAGGGAATTCATGCGGTGCTCGGCAAACTCGCATCAAAAAAGCTCATCGAAATCCGGGAAGAACGCACGCGCGATAGAACGAAACCGAAGCTCGAACAGGTTGTTACTCTCGGAAGGCCGGCGGAAGAAGCAGCTTCAGACGGGGAATCACCGGGAGTAGGCAAGAGTAATTCAAAACTCACTCCGCGGCAACAGCGTGTGGTCGATTACCTCTTGAAATCGTCCGATCAGATTTCTTCCGTACCGGCCGTAACCGATGTCCTGAAGGCGACCGGTGCATCGCTCTCGACGGTGAAGACGCTCGTACGAAAGGGCGTTCTGAAACTGGCAAGCCGCGAGGTACGAATACCCTCATCTGCCCGACTGGAAATTCCGCCTTCATCGTCTCAGACGATCGTGTTGAACAGCCGGCAGAAAGCCGCGATCGAGGCAATCTCCGCAACCATTCGTGAGAAGACGTTCCGGGCATTTCTGCTCCATGGTGTCACCGGAAGCGGAAAGACGGAAGTCTACATCGGTGCAATCCAGTCGGCGTTGAGTCTCGGTCGCAGTGCGATCGTCCTTGTTCCGGAAATCGCCCTGACCCCGCAAATGGTGGGCAGATTCACGCGTCATTTCGGCGGGCAGGTTGCTGTCATGCATAGCAGAATGTCGGCCGGCGAACGCACAGCGACCTGGCGTGCCGCGCGGGAGGGAACATGCTCCATTGTGATCGGACCGCGGTCTGCTGTTTTCGCCCCGCTGAAAAGTCCCGGCCTCATCGTCGTCGATGAGGAACAGGAGTCATCCTATAAACAGTTCGACCAGACGCCCCGCTATCATGCACGCGACGTTGCATTGGTACGCGCTCAGTCGTGCGGAGCCGCAGTTGTCCTCGGATCCGCCACGCCATCGATGGAAACGTATGCAAATGCACTCGCGGGAAAGTATACGATGTTAGAGTTGCCGGAGCGGGTCGACAAGGCACAACTTCCGTCGGTCACGATCGTGGATATGGCGGAGGAACGCAAAGCGCACCGGAAGGAATTCTGGAAAGAACACCCTGAAGGAGAATCCGCGAAGTACCGGTTGACCGAGCCGGGCTCGATTTCCAACCTCCTGAAGTTACACATCGTGGAGCGACTGAAGAAACGCGAAGGAATCATCATCCTTCAGAACCGGAGAGGTTTTTCCCCGTTTGTGGAATGCCCGGCCTGCGGATATGTCGAGACGTGCGATAACTGCCAGATCTCGATGACGTATCATCTCACGATGAAGCACCTGAGGTGTCACTACTGCGGGAAAGTGAAAACGCCGCCGGACGTTTGTCCACAATGCGGTTCCACCGAGATCCGGTACCGGGGTGTCGGAACGCAGAGAGTCGAAGAGGAGCTACGGCAGAACTTTCCGGACGCCAGGATTGAACGCATGGATCTCGACACAACCACGAGGAGGGGTTCACATCAGACGATCCTCAGGAAATTTTCGGATGGCTCTGCAGACATCCTGCTCGGCACCCAGATGGTGGCGAAGGGTCTGGATTTTTCACGCGTCACGCTGGTCGGCGTTATCTCAGCCGACACGCAGATGCTCCTGCCCGATTTCCGGTCATCGGAGAGGACATTTCAATTGCTGACGCAGGTCGCGGGTCGAGCGGGGAGGAGTGTTTTGACGGGAGAGGTGATTATTCAGACGCTTCGGCCACAGAATGAGGTCCTCCGGCACGTCCTGACGCATGACTTCCGCGGATTCTATGAAGAAGAATCGCAGTTACGAAAAGAGCTATCCTATCCACCGTATGCCCGCCTGATACTTCTGGAGTTCAGGGGGAAAAGTGAGCAGGAGGTGATGCGGCATGCCGGCAGTTTTGCCGATGATCTGAGGCGCAGGAAATTTCCGGGGATTGTGCTTGGTCCGGCGAGCGCCGCGCTTGCAAAGCTCGGCGGAAAGTACCGCTGGCACATTGTCCTGAAGAGTGAAAAAACATCCGATCCCTCGGCGCACCGTGCGCATGCGTCGCTGACTGCAGCCGTTGAAGCGTATCGAACGTCCCGCTTCGGGAAGTCGAGAGCCGTTCAATTTACCGTTGACGTCGATCCGGTTGGAATGTTATGAGGTGTGAAAAAACGCGAAGCGCATCGGGATGGTGCGCTTCGGAGTAGAATTAAACGCGACTAATGTTATAGGCCCGCTTCCCTTTTTGTTCCTGCTTTTCTTCAAACTGCACGTTGTCACCCTGAACAAGCACATCGCGAAATCCTGTGTTCTTGACATTACTCTTGTGGAAGAAGATTTCTTCTCCCTTCTCTGTTGTAATAAAGCCAAATCCCTTCACAGGATTGTAGAATTTAACTGTCCCTTGCGCCATACGCCCCATCTCCTTTTCTCTAAATAATTGAGTACAAAAAACCCCGGCCAGTAGTAAAGGACCGGCCGGGGCTCTTACGTCGAAGTTACAGCATTAGATCTTTTGGACGTTCGCTGCTTGCAACCCCTTCGGTCCTTTCTCCACATCAAACTGGACCTTATCGCCTTCGTTCAACGTGCGATAGCCGTCGCCGACGATCGCTTTGAAGTGGACGAAAACGTCTTCGCCATTCTGACGAGAGATGAAGCCATATCCTTTGGCTCCGTTAAACCATTTCACAGTTCCCTGTTCCATGGACTGCATCCTTTCAGATATGTTGATAAAAATGTACCCGAGGCTCCGCTCCATCGGAAAAGAATCCGATTAGGCCAGATCTTTTTGGCTTTTTACGCATAAACATCGCTGTGGATTGTATTCACCAACTGCACGATGACCTTCGCCCAAACAATCGACCATCAAACAGCAATGCGTCTGCTTGCGATGACACACCTCGTGGGATGTTCAAGGAGGTTGAACTGGACACGGGGATTACATCTGCAACTACAACGTAAAAGCTGGCTATGCCACCCTCTCAGGAATACGGACAAATTCCCTTTCGGGCAAAAACGGTGTACTGTTGTTTGGCATTCAAAGATACTAAATATTTTCGCTTGAGGCAAGAAGTTTCTTCAGATCTCACCTGTTTTTCCCCCGGACGGGCTCTTGGGGTAGGGAATTCTTGACTCTTCATCGGCAAATCCCTATATTGATTGAGTTTTTTGCTAAAATGGTGTGATTTTCAGCGTCTGGAAAGGATTTTCGTCCGTGCAGCAGCAAGAGACCATCGACCATGACCTGAAAATACGCATCTCGGGGCTCTCCAGCGGGATTCATGAATACGCTTTCAGAATCCTCCCCTCAGATATCGGACTGGATGAACACTTCCAGAATCCTCTGGAAGTTCAGGCGCATCTTGACAAAAGTTCTCACCAGCTCTTGCTGCGCGCCGAAATCCATGCCGTGGGTCATTTTGAGTGCGACAGGTGCCTCGACCAGTTTGATCAGCCGCTTTCTTCCGACTATCGCCTGGTGTATGTCTTCGATGAGACCGCAGGTAGCCGTTATCCGGAGGAGGAAGTCCAGATTCTCCGGGAAGATACGGTTTCAATCGATCTCTCGGAGGATGTCCGGCAAATGGTATTGCTCTCCGTCCCTTTGAAGCTGCTCTGCAGTGAAGAATGCCGGGGCCTCTGTCCGACCTGCGGAACGAATCTGAATCATGCGGCGTGCACATGCCGGCGCGATCAGAATGATCCGAGATGGAACGGACTGAAAGATTTATTGAAATAACAAACACGCATAATAAGGAACACTCGCAATGCCAAATCCGAAACGACGACATTCAAAATCGCGTGGTGCGAAGCGCCGCACACATTACAAGGCGACTGCCCCGTCCATTGCCGAATGTCCCAACTGCCACGAACAGAAACTCCTGCACCGGGCGTGTCCGAATTGCGGATACTACCACGGCCGATCCATCGTTATTCCCAAAGAGTCGTAACGGTCACGGCTCATTCCTCCCGGGCTTCCATCCCGATGGTCAGGGACAGTATCGGTAATTGGATAACGGTCACGTCGTTCAGCCATCACACGCTTGGAATCTGGAAAACAACACATACGGATTGCTGTTGATGCCATGGGAGGGGATTTTGCCCCCCAGAACGTCATTGCCGGCGCCCTGGATGCCTTGCAGCAGGCCGGCGATCGCATTGAGCTTCTTCTCGTTGGACCCGAATCCGTTCTCCGCCAGAAACTCCGGGAACTTCCCCACGGCAGTTCGAACTACACTATTGTCGATGCACCCGATGTGATCGAGATGCATGATTCTGCAACCGCGAACATCCGCCAGAAACGGAACACCAGCATCAACGTCGGCGTTACGCTTCACAAGGACGGCAAGGCCGATGCCTTTGTCAGTGCCGGTCATTCCGGTGCGGTGATGTCGACTTCAACCCTGGTGCTCGGGAGGATCCGCGGTATCGGCCGACCGACCATCGGTGCCTTTCTTCCAAGCATGCAGGGCGTCTGCCTTCTCCTCGATGCCGGCGCAAATGTCGATTGCAAACCCCAGCATCTCTACGAGTTCGCCCTCATGGGCAGCATCTATTCCCGGTTGATGTTTCATGTTGAAAATCCAACGGTGGGGCTCCTCAATATTGGCGAAGAGGATTCCAAAGGAAACGAGGCGGCGAAAGAGGCCTGCAGGATGATGAAGAACGGCAAGCTGAATTTTATCGGAAACGTGGAGGGAAACGATATCCTCCAGGGGAAGGCTCACGTTGTGGTGTGTGATGGATTCGTCGGTAACATTCTCCTGAAATTTGGTGAAAGCGTCCCCGATTTTTTCAAGTTCACGTTGAAGCAGTTCGCGCAAAAGAGTTTTTACGCAAAGCTTGCAGGGTTGATCATGAGGCCGACCCTGCGGAAAGCGCTCAAGAGTATGGACTACGAAGAATACGGCGGAGTTCCGATACTCGGCGTGAACGGCGTTTCAATTATCGGTCACGGAAAATCGACGCCGAAAGCAATCAAGAATATGATCCTGCAGGCAGAGGAAATGGTCCTCAAGCAGATAAACCACCATATCCAACAAGCACTCGTCACAGCACAATGACACCCTCGCAACCGAAACGGCGTGCAGCGATAACGGCGGTGGGACATTACGTCCCGGAAAAAATTCTCACGAATGCTGATTTTGAAAAGATGGTGGATACCACCGACGAGTGGATCCGTACGCGTACGGGAATCCGCGAGCGCCGGATTCTTGAACAGGGAGCTACATCAGACCTCGGTGCACGGGCGGTCGAAGATATGATGCGCAAACGCGGAATGAGCATGGAAGAAATTGAGGTGCTCATTGTCGCGACGGTAACGCCCGATATGTTTTTTCCGCCGACGGCCTGTGTCATCCAGGAAAAAATCGGCGCGAAGAACGCCTGGGGTTTTGATGTCTCTGCTGCGTGCTCGGGATTTCTCTATAGTCTCGTCGTCGGTGCACAATTTATCGAAAGCGGTCGCTACTCAAAAGTGGTGGTCGTCGGAGCCGACAAGATGAGCTCGATTGTCGATTATACGGACCGGAATAACAGCATCCTCTTCGGTGACGCCGGCGCAGCAGTCCTTCTGGAACCGTGTGAGGATCCCGAACTTGGCATCATCGACCAGATCCTTTATTGCGACGGAAGCGGCGGAAAGTATCTCCATATGAAGGGCGGCGGCAGTTTGAACCCGCCGACACATGAAACGGTCAATCAGAGAATGCACTACATTTACCAGGACGGGAAGTCGGTCTTCAAGGTGGCTGTCCTCGGTATGGCGGATGTATCGGAAGAAATCATGAAACGGCACCATCTGACCGGCGATGATGTGGATTATCTCGTTCCCCATCAGGCGAACCTCCGCATCATCGATGCGTGCAGGGAACGCATGAATATTGACCCCTCGAAGGTGATGATCAACATCGAACGGTACGGCAATACTACTGCCGCCACGATTCCGCTCTGTCTATCCGAATGGTGGCTGAATGGAAAGCTTCGACCCGGGCAGACCCTGGTTCTTTCAAGCTTCGGTGCGGGATATACGTGGGGTGCGGTTCTTCTGAAATGGTCCATGAATCCGCCGAAAAAACCTGCATAAGCATGGCCAAAGTCGCGTACATTTTTCCGGGACAGGGCTCACAATATGTCGGCATGGGAAAGGACCTTGCGGAACAGAGTGCGGCCGCCCGTGCAATATTCATGCAGGCGGACGAAATTCTCGGCGTTCCTCTCAGCAAAATTTGTTTCGATGGCCCCGAACAGGAGCTCCGCCAGACAAAGAACACACAGCCGGCGATTTTTCTTCACAGCATGGTCCTTCTGCAGATGATGGAACAGCGGGATGCACAGATGGCGGCGGGTCATTCGCTCGGCGAATATTCCGCTCTTGTGGCTGCCGGAGCTATGACGTTTGAAGACGCGTTACGGCTCGTTCGGCTCCGCGGCGAACTCATGCAGCGTGCCGGTGAAGAGCAGAAGGGTACCATGGCAGCGATCGTGGGGCTCGCACCGGAAATCGTCGCGGCGGTCTGCAGTGCGGCATCCGCCGCAGGGATCGTTCAGCCGGCGAATTTCAATTCCCCCGGCCAGATTGTTATCAGCGGATCAGTTCCCGGAGTTCAAAAAGCAGTGGAGCTCGCGAAAGCGAAAGGCGCAAAACTTGCCAGGGAGCTCCCTGTCAGCGGAGCGTTTCACTCACCGCTTATGCAGAGTGCAAAAGACCGGTTACGAGAAAAGATCGGCGCGACCCCGGTTCGGGATGCCGTATTTCCGGTCTATTCCAACGTCACGGCGCGGAAGGTGCAAAAGGCGGAGGAAATTCGTACATTGTTGCTGCAACAACTGACGAGCGCTGTGCAGTGGGAAGAATCCATGCGCGCCATGATAGCCGATGGAGCTGCGACGTTTGTGGAAATCGGCCCCGGAAAAGTTCTCCAGGGCCTCCTGAAGCGGATTGATTCCTCAGTTCAGGTTATTGGTATCGATACCTTCAATGACGTTGAAAAACTGGCACACGTATAATGGGATTGCTTCTCGAACATTCGGTTGCGCTTGTAACGGGAGGATCCCGCGGGATCGGCAGAGCGATTGCACTCTCGCTTGCAGAAGCGGGAGCCGATGTAATCATCTCCTTCCGGAGCGCTGAATCGGAGGCGAAATCCGTCGTTCAGCGGATAGTAGATTTGGGACGACAAGCGGCGGCATATCAGGTCGACGTATCGAATTTTGAAGCTTCACAGAAGCTGGTGGAAGGCGCCCTGGCAAAATTTCAGCGGCTTGATATTCTCGTGAACAATGCCGGACTCACGAAAGACACACTGTTGATGCGGATGTCGGAAGCGGACTGGGATATTGTTGTTGATACAAATCTCAAGGGCGTGTTCAACATGTCGAAGGCGGCAATCCGTCCGATGATGAGCCAGCGATCCGGTAAAATCATCAACATCACTTCTGTTGCGGGGGTGATCGGGAATGCAGGCCAGACAAATTATGCCGCATCAAAAGCCGGGGTCATCGGATTTACCAAGGCGCTGGCGAAAGAGCTCGGTTCCAGGAATATACAGGTTAATGCTGTTGCTCCGGGACTGGTAGAGACTGATATGACGGCAAAGTTAACGGACGAGCAGCGCAAAGCGCTTGCGGAGCACATTCCGCTGAAGCGAACGGGAAAGGCGGAGGAAATTGCCGGTCTCGTGCGCTTTCTCGCATCTCACGATGCAGATTATGTGACCGGCCAGGTCATCTGCATCGACGGCGGTATGGTCATGTGAGGATCAGATATTCGCGAAATCATTATCCATCAT
>DATIXJ010000010.1:0-36492 GCA_035518715.1 Bacteroidota bacterium
GAAATACGGAGCAAACAGCTTGCTCTTCGTAAGGGTATCGGCACGTGCATTGAATGTGGAGCCGAGCACCTTCCCGTCTTTCGACCAGTGAGGAATAAGCCACCACTGCATAGGCTGGAAACAGACTTCCTGATCGCGCACCGCAAGAACCGGAAGTTTCTGCATCGGTGAAGCATTATACCGCGGAAGGGCGGCGAATGGCTCGCCGACTCTTTTCGCGTTCCTCACCCACGGCGCAACAGTATAAATTTTCTCCTCGCTGAGGATTGCATATCTGCCGCACATACCATTACTCCTGAAGGATGCGTCTTCGTTCCGTTTTCATTTCAAACGACCGAGTGCTCGTTGTGCTGTTTCCTCTGTGGGTGAGATGCGCAGGATCGCCTGATACTCCGATTTTGCTTCACCCATTCTTCCGGATCGTTCCAGAATGCCCGCACGCAGATAGCGTGCCCCCAGATTCTGAGAATCGATCAGTAAAATATCCTGAATCTCCATGAGAGCGCTGTCCGGTTTGCCGAACATCGCAAAATACCTTCCAAGATTCAGGCGCGCATCGAGTGATCGGGCATCGAGTGCCACGGCTTTTTCCCAGTGAATCGCGGCTTCAGGAAGCCGGTTGGTTCGCGCAAGCGCCGTCCCGTAGTTGAACTGCGCCAGCGCATTCGACGGATTCCAGCGAACTGCCGACCCGAAGGAGCTCAGGGCATTCGTATCCTCACCCAGGCGGTTACAGAGAATTCCGAGATTCAGATATGCCGAAGCATTGGTTGAATCCCACCGAAGCGCATCGGTGAAATGCTGCATTGCCTCGTCGTTCCGATTCTGCATCCCTGCGATCATGCCGAGGACAACTGCGATGGAAGAGTTGTGGGGCTCGACGGTCTGCACGCGGCGGCATTCCGCAAGAGCTTGATCAAAGTTCTTCTGCCTTGCGTACACTTCCGCCAGGCGGGAATGCAAACGCATGTTTTCCGGGTCCGCGGCGAGGGCATTCCGGAACTGGGTGACTGCCTCACTCATCCGGCCCTGCTCCGCCAGAAGGTCTCCGACGAATTCGCGGAGTGAAGGGTCGTTGTTCCCATGATTGAGCTGCCAGAAATACTCCTGAATCGCTTCTTCCCTCTTCCCCATGGCGAGATATGACCGGGCAAGGTTCTGATGTGCGGGCGGATAATTCGGCTGAATCCTCAGACAGGCTTCGAGATCGGCCACGGCTTCCCGGTGCAATCCGGAATCGGCAAGGGCACTCGCAAGATTGTTCAGCGCGATGAAGTTCCCCTCCGTTGTTGCAACCGCATGCTCGAAGAGCGACCTGCTGTCCTTCCAGTAATCTACCTGGGCGAGAGTTGCCGCAGACATCAGACACACAATGATCACTGATGCCGCGGCGAGGAAGACCTTTTTCAGTTGCCCGGAAGGAACAAAATCCGGCGCCAGCCACGCAACCATGATCGAAAGCCCG
The DNA here is from genome assembly GCA_035518715.1 of Bacteroidota bacterium. GTDB lineage: Bacteria > Bacteroidota > Ignavibacteria > UBA10030 > SZUA-254 > DATIXJ01. The sequence continues at coordinate 1,466 of DATIXJ010000010.1, forward strand.
ATCATCGGAATGTACATATACCGGTCTGCCATCGACTGCAGTCCCACCTGCACGATGCCGATCACCGGAACGAGAGTACCGAGGAACCAGAGCCAGCCGACGGCGGCGGCGGGATGGCGAGTTCTCGCCTTCCAGACAAGCACAGAAATCACAACCAGCACAACGAGGGGCGCGACGACCTGGGGAGCCGAAGTGCCGAATGCCGGGTGCGGGTAGAATACGGCAAGCCCGGATGGTACGATCGTCATGCGAAGATACTGCATGTACGACACGAGAGCATTTGCCAGCCGTTCTGTCAGGGAAAGAGGAGCCAGACCAGAAGTCGCTCCACCGGCTTTCTGAACGATTATCGTAACCACCGAGAAGACTGCCGCGAGGACAAAAAACGGGATCTTGCCAATAATACTCTTTCTGAGACCAGGAAGGAATCCACGTCCCGCAGACGGGATTCTCCTGAGCGGCCAGAAGTCAAGGAGGATGAGCACGAACGGCAGTGTGACCAGCATCGGCTTTGCGATGAGACCGAGAAGAAAGAATCCGAACGACGCTCCGTACCATATCTTCTTCCCGCTCTCATGAAAGCGCGCATACGCCAGAAGCGTAAGCATCCAGAAGACTCCGCTGAGGACATCCTTCCGTTCCGCGATCCACGCCACCGACTCGACGTGCAGAGGATGGAGCGCAAAGACCACCGCCACGAACGCGCTTCGGTACAGCGAGCCGGTCATCCGCTCAAGTGCGAAGAAGAGAAGAAGTACCGAGAGAATATGCAGGGCAAGATTGACAAGATGATGATATTCCGGCACAAGTCCGAACAGGGAACAATCGAGGGAGTGCGAGAGCCAGGTCAACGGATGCCAGTTGGCAGTTTGTGTCGAACTAAATGCCCAGGCAAACGTTTGAATCGATAAACCGGATTGGACGTGACCGTTGTGCGTCACGTATTCCGGATCATCGTAATTGAGGAACGAACAGGCGGTAACGCCGTGGAACACGGCAATAGGCAGGGCGATCAGGAGAACGATGAGTACTGCCCGTTCCCGAAACCCGCTCTTGAATTTATGCAGAGATTGATCCAAAGTTTCGTCGATGAACTCGTAGGAACCTGAAGGCAATCCGGGTGAGCATCCTGTAATTGGCTCTTCGCCCACGTGTGGATGATACCGGTCCCGGGGAGGCGAGAGGACGGAGTCTTACAGGGACGTGCGAACAGCGGTTCTGAGAGTTTCCAGGACTGCATCGACGCTCCGCTGGCGTTCGTCTTCGCTGCGGAGGGTCAGAAGATATTCTCGTCCTTCTGCAATCAGGCGCCGGACTTCCGGATTCGGATTCTTGACCATCGTGCCGACAAACCAGTCGAATGTGTCGAGGGCCGCCATCGGCACTACACGAAGGAAAAATGGATATTCGGAATCGTCACGCGGATCATCAGTTCGGCGGATTCATATTTCGACTGGAGATTGTGGATCTCCTGCCAGAAGTTCTTTCTCCGGTCTTTGCTCACGGTGTACCGGGCGGCAAGGATCGATTTCCAGTCATCCATCACGGCATTGTCGAGCCGGATGATATGGTCGACTTTCGCCTTCGTGGTATGAATAAGAATCGAGTTGTGGAAATCCTGGGCGATATTCTTTTCCCGGATGACCACTTGCTCGATAAGCTTCAAATCTTTGTTTGCGGCAACCGGATGTTTGGTTTCCCGCTGCGGCATTCTTCTCTTCGCACTCTCCGAGGTGCTCGCCAGCTGGCTGATGCGTTCGTCCATCACAAAAACCTCCACATTCCATTCCTCCGCATCATGGAGATCGATCAGGACTTTCAGGATTTCGACATAATAATCTTCGACCCTGTTGATGATCCGGTCTCTTCCCTGGAGGATCGTCCAGAACGGGAGAGCGATCATCGTATCCTCACTCCGGAGGACATTGCCGATGAATTCGTGCTGCAGTTTATACGGAGAAGTCTTCGGTGTCGGCAGTACCGGTCGGCCAAGCTTATCGAGCGAATAGTCGGTCACGTTCAGCTTGCTGACGTAGAGCCGCACGTCACCATAGTCGATCATGAAGACGTCGTTCGTTCCGTCGATCCCTTTGAACTTGAGCTTCCGCGTGGGAATCCCCTTGCCGGTGCTGTCCGGGGCATAGCTGATGCCATAAAGATAGAACCAGTCATCGGGCTGCAGCTGGAAATCGAGCGGGGAAGTCGGGAAGGGTTCCTTGACCGCAAAGTGCTCCATGATGGAATGTGGCGACTCATCGGGAAGTGCGGAAACGGGGACAGGTTCCTCTTCCCGTAAGATGACCTGCTTTGCGGACGGAGGAGGTACGGATTCGGGCTCTCTTTCCGGAGGCTGGTCCTCCACTGCCGGAGCTGCCGGAGAACTCTCCTGTGCCGCTTCGCGTTCAATCAGGAGAACGATGAGATCCCGCAAATCGCTCGATAGGAGATATTCAAATTGATTGAGAATGGCATCGGCGACCTTCTCGACCGGGAGATCGGTGAATGCTTCGAGTTTTTTGCGCAGACTCTCGTGCGTCCGGATCTTCTCAGAGAGTTCTTCCAGAATAAGATCTGAGAGCCGCCGTTTGGTATCGTCTTTCATATGCCCCAATTATGACTCATGCCGACCCCGCTGCACTCTCGCGGAGAGCGAGGGATTCGAACCCCCAAGCCCTTGCGGGCGCCGGTTTTCAAGACCGGTGCAATAGCCGTTCTGCCAGCTCTCCTCTGCATTCTATCCCCAATGCCGCATATCTGTGCTGAACTGCAGCGAAGCCGACTCAATATAGAGAAAACACGCTGCGAAATCAAGGGCATCGTGTTCCAGATCTGCGGGTGTTCGATGCCTACTCCCTTGATTTTTCAGAACAGCCCTTCGACCGAGATCTCACCTCCTGTGACTCTCTCTCACGAACGGTAAAATTTGTCCCAAGGGAAAATTATTGTATCTTCACGAATATTTCCGGGTTTTTTCACAGCCAACATTCTCTTCAGGCATTCATGCCGGCAAAATCCAAAAAGGAAAAATCAACACGCGAACGGCTCTTTCTCCTCGACGGCATGGCGCTCGCGTACAGGGCATACTTTTCGTTCATTAACCGGCCGCTGATCAATTCCCGCGGAGAGAACACGAGTGCGATTTTCGGATTCGTGAATGCATTGATGAAGATCCTCAACGAGGATGAGCCGGAACATATCGCCGTGGTATTTGATACCAAGGAGCCGACATTCCGCCATATCATGTATGATCAATACAAAGCGACGCGTGAGAAGATGCCGGAAGATATGGCAGGGCAGATCGACAAGCTCAAAGACGTCGTACGCGCATTTAACGTTCCGGTTGTGGAGCTCCCCGGGTATGAAGCGGACGATATCATGGGCACACTTGCACGGAAAGCCGAGCGCGAGCATATCGATACGCTCCTGGTGACGGGCGATAAGGATTTCATGCAGCTTGTCTCCCCTCGCGTCAGAATCTACCGGCCCGGCAAGCAGGGCGATCAGTGGGAAATCCTCGATGCGAAAGCCGTGCTGGAAAAATTCGGCGTCGAGCCGGCACATGTGATCGATGTCCTTGCACTCACCGGGGATAAATCCGACAATGTGCCGGGAGTCTACGGCGTCGGCGACAAGAGTGCGATACCGCTGGTACAGGAATTCGGCACGGTCGAGAATATTCTCGCTCATCTCGACCAGATCCCGCAAAAGGGATTGCAGCAAAAGCTGCGGGACCATTCTGCTGATGCCCTCCTTTCCAAGAAACTCGTTACCATCGATGTTCAGGTACCGATTGATGTCGACCTTCACCACCTCACGGCAAGGCCAAAGGATCTCCCCCGTCTCCTGCAATTGTTCGGAGAGCTGGAATTCAACTCTCTTCGCCGCAAGCTTGCCGCTGAATCTCCCGCAACCGCTGTCGACGAGACCCCACAAGTTCTTCCGGCAGATGCAGCCACTCTCGCTTCAGTTCCCCACGACTATGACATCATCACGACCGAGAAAGAGCTTCATGCACTCGCCGGCCGTCTGAAGAAATCAGGAAAGTTCGTCTTCGATACCGAAACAACCTCGACAGAACCGCTGCTGGCTGAGCTCGTCGGCATTTCATTCTGCATCAAGCCGGGTGAGGCCTCGTATGTTCCGGTACTCCCGAGTTCGCCCGAATGTTCGGAGCCGGAGGATCTCTTCGGAGAGGGAGAGAAAAAAGGCAGGGGAAAGAAACCGGGACGGAAGGCGCCTGCTTCCGCGAAGGGAGATGAGAACGGCTTTCCGGTGAAGATCATCCGTTCTGTGCTCGGTCCGGTATTTTCCGACGCGTCGATTGCGAAGATCGGTCAGAACATCAAGTACGATATTCTCGTTCTTTCATCGCACGGAATTGAGACGAACGGAATTGCCTTCGACACGATGGTCGCCCATTACATCCTCCGTCCAGATGCCGCACACGGGATGGATGCGATGGCAATGGAATACCTTACGTACCGGCCGATATCGTACGACGATCTCACCGGCACCGGAAAAGATCGCAGGGACATCCGCGAGATCGATATTGCCAGCGTGGCAGAGTATTCCAGCGAAGACGCCGATGTGACGTTCCGCCTTTACGAGATGCTCGCAGAAAAACTGGAACGGGAGAAGCTTCTCAAACTCTGCCGGGAAATCGAATTCCCCCTGATCTCCGTCCTGGCATCAATGGAACAGGCAGGAGTCGCCCTGGACAGCGCGTATCTTGCCGATCTTTCGAAGGAGCTTGAACGCACCCTCGCAAATCTCACTTCCACAATCTACGAGCTTGCGGGCGATAAATTCAATATCAACTCAACGCAGCAGCTGAGCAGAATTCTATTCCAGGAACTGAAACTCACCACCGTACGAAAGACCAAGACCGGTTATTCGACCGACGTCGGCGTGCTCGAAGCGCTGCGCCATGAGCACCCGATCATCGAACAGCTCCTCGACTACCGCCAGATCCAGAAGCTGAAGTCGACATACATCGATGCTCTTCCGACGCTCATCAACCCGAAGACGGGGAGAGTGCACACATCGTTCAACCAGACCGTCGCGGCAACAGGGCGGCTTTCGAGCAGCAATCCGAATCTGCAGAATATTCCCATCCGGACTGAACTTGGCCGGAATATCCGGAAGGCATTCATTCCGGGAACGGAGCGTGCGCGCATCCTCTCCGCCGATTATTCACAGATCGAGCTGCGTATCATGGCGCACGTCAGCGACGATGAAGGACTGAAGGACGCGTTCCGCAATCATGAAGACATCCACGCCACGACTGCGGCGAAGGTGTTCGGCGTTGACCCGCGCGAGGTCTCGAAAGATATGCGCCGGAAGGCAAAGGAAGTTAATTTCGGGATCATGTACGGGATCGGGCCGTTCGGACTCGCCAACCGGCTCGACATCTCACAGGTCGAAGCGAAAGAAATCATCTCCACATACTTTGCGCGTTTCCCGCGCGTGAGTGAGTACATCGGGGATACGATTCTCAAGGCCCGAACCGATGGATATGTCTGTACGCTTCTGAATCGCCGCAGATACCTCCCCGACATCAACAGCAGGAATTTCAATTTGCGGGGAAATGCAGAACGGCAGGCAATCAACATGCCGATTCAGGGAACTGCCGCGGATATGATCAAGATCGCGATGGTCAGAATTCAGGAGGCAATCCGGGAAGAAAAACTCAAAGCCATCATGCTCCTTCAGGTGCACGACGAACTCGTATTTGAAACGGATATCCGTGAAGAGAAGCGCTCGGGTGATCTCATTTCAAAACAGATGGTCAATGCACTCCCGCTATCAGTTCCGGTGGAAGTGGATATCGGGATCGGAAAACACTGGCTCGAAGCTCACTGACCCTTCGTCCGTATAGACGGTTCCGTTCCATTTCCGTTCTGCATGGGTTGAGAATTTCGCCGACTTTCGAGCGTTCCCCCGATTTTCTCTTCCCTCCCTGAGATCGATCCGCTATTGACAATGCCGGTTGAACTGAGTAGATTTCAAGTAAGCAGTTCTTTGAGAGATAATTTCGGAAAGGAGAGTATGATTGTATGCGATTCCTCCGGATCACAAACAGAGTAAGTCTGATTTTCGCCACCGTGCTGGTTTGCTCTCTCTCCGGACCAGTCTCCTTCGCCCAGCCAAAATTCCGCATCCCCATCGTCCTGAAAGACAGCGGCACCACCGTTGCGACGACGACGGCGTATTTCGGAGTACATCCCAACGCAACAAACTGTCTCGACACCAATTTCCTGACCGGCTTCAACGATCATTGGGCGGATATCTTCGTCTTCGGCACGCCCTACACATCCGGCATGGTGGAGATCGATCCGCCTCCTCCCGGGCAGGGCGTCGACCTCCGCGTCGCAAGTCTGTACCCATCCGGGTGCCGAACCGGGCTCTATGCGAACATTCAGGGTTACACCAGCGCTACGCAGGTCGACAGTTTCCAGATCGTTCCTCAACCATCCGATGCGACCTCTCCCCATCCTATGATTTACTCAGTACCTTCTGTCATCGGCGCGTATTGTGACAGTCTCGTGCTTATCGGTTCGAAATTTGATATCGATGCCGGTCAGGCGTTCAACTATCATGTCAATCTCGTCACGACAAACGGAAGATTTGTCGATATCCCGACGAATCCGGACATGGTGCTGTTACCGAGCTTCAAGCTCTATATGTATCATCCGAAAACCGGTCCTGGCGCACCGGCTGCCGTATCGCTCGTTTCTCCTCCCAGTGGCGACACCGGCGACTCGCTGGTGACCGCGCTTTCGTGGACTGCCCCGGCTCTCGCGGATTCGTACCGCGTGCAGATTGCCACTGATACGGCCTTCTCGTCTCCAATCAGTGACAGGACAACGACATCAACCACTCTCATCACCCCGGTGCTCACTTCCGGAACAACATATTTCTGGCGTGTTGAAGTGTATAACAAATACGGCATCAGCTATTATCCGGACCCTCCGTGGAGCTTCACGACCAAAGTTGTCTCCGGGGTTGCACCCGATAAACCAGGCCTTCCGGGATCATTTTCAATCTCACAGAATTATCCGAATCCCTTCAACCCGTCGACGACGATTGACTATTCGCTGCCAAGCGCTGTGCATGTTCAGCTGAAGATCTACAATCTCTTCGGCCAGGAAGTGAGATTGCTGATCGATGGCGTTCAACATGCCGGTTACCATCAGGTGGTGTTCACTGCATCAAATCTCCCGAGCGGTATTTATGTCTATCGGCTGTTGGCCGGACGCTATTCTGGAACCGGCAGGATGTCTCTCGTGAAATGACCTGACACGGGAAGAGGTAACCGTCGGGACCCGATCGTCGCGCGCGTGACAATCACGAGACCTTGAATATGCGCGCGCCATTCTCTATATTCCTGCAACGATAATCGATGATGCAGGAATCCCGCTCTCCGAACGAAGGCAGTACCGCTGCCGCCCCGCGCCTTGCGCGGCGGCTGGGATTGTTCGATGCCACCATGCTCGTCATGGGCGGCATCATCGGTTCGGGCATATTCATGAATCCCTCAGTTGTCGCAAATCAGGTTCATTCTCCTTTTCTGATTCTCGGTGCATGGCTGCTCGGCGGCTTCGCTGCACTCGCCGGCGCATTTGTCTATGCCGAGCTCGCGTCGCTCCGTCCCGATGTTGGCGGACAATACGCCTATCTGCGGGAAGCATATCATCCTGCAGTTGCGTTTATCTTCGGCTGGGCGCTCCTTCTTGTCACGCAGACCGGCGGAATGGCGGCGGTGGCAATCACATTTGCGCGGTACTTCTCGGAACTCACACATTTTCCGCTTCCCGACTGGCTGATCGCTTCGGCGGCGCTCGGCATTCTCACGCTGATCAACTGCTTCGGCGTGAGGGCGGGAAGTACGGTACAGAGCATATTGATGATATTGAAGATCGCGGCAATAGCCCTTCTGGTACTTTTTGGAGCATTTGCGGCGAGAGAATCCAATCTGTTCGGCAGTGTTTCTGCGGAACCGACAGTGCCTTACGATTCTCTTCCTTCATTCGGAGCTGCCATGATCCCGGTCCTCTTTGCCTACGGTGGATGGCAAACGACCAATTTCATTGCCGGGGAAATTCACAATCCGCGCAAGAACCTTCCGTACGGCCTCCTCCTCGGTGTCGTCGGTGTGGCAATTCTCTATCTCTCCGTAAACCTTGTCTGCATTCTGGTGCTTGGTGCGCATGATCTCGCGCTTACCACCACTCCGGCGACGGAAGTCATGCGCCGCGCGCTCGGTGAGCGCGGAGTTGCGCTGATTGCGCTGGGGATTACCATCTCGACTCTGGGCTTTCTGAGTCAGGGGATGCTTACCGCCCCGCGCGTCTATTTTGCAATGGCGGAAGACAAGCTCTTCTTCCGCTCCGTAGCCACAATACATCCGAAAACCCGTGTTCCGGTCGTTGCAATCGCGATTCAGGGCGTTCTTGCGATCATTATCACGCTGTCCGGCAGGTACGAACAGATTCTCAACTTCGTCGTCTCCACGGACTTCATCTTTTTCGGGCTAACGGCAACAACGATCTTTGTGTTTCGCCGGCGGGCTGCAACTCTGCCCGGGAGCGACACATTCCGGACCCCGGGCCATCCGCTGACGACGGTCTTTTTCATCGCGATCTGCTGGCTGGTCGTTATCAGCACAATCTATACGTACCCGTTGAACAGCATCATCGGGATTGGTATCATGCTTACCGGTATACCTGTCTATTTCTATTGGAGAAGAAAGCCATCATGAGTGAGATGCCACGGATCATGACTTCACCGTATATGCAGTGGGCGAAGATGCATTCCCATGCGAAGTACAAACTTGCAACAAGCGGAATCGTGAGCTATCCTCTCGCGGACCTCCATATAGATGTCACAGCCCTGGAAATTAATGGCGGAGAAGGGTACGGCTTTCCCCCTCTGGTCGATTCACTTGCAGCACTTCTTGGTGTCGGATCCGATCGGATCTTTACCACGCTCGGCACTTCGATGGCGAATCATCTTGCCTTTGCCGTCCTGTTTGATCGAGGCGATGAAATTCTCGTCGAACAGCCGACCTACGAGCTCCTCCTCTCGACTGCGGGATATTTTGGTGCTTCGTTGAAACGCTTTCCGCGGCGGTTCGAGGAAGATTTCCGGATCAATCCCGATGAAATCAAAAGGAGGATCACTCCCCGCACGAAACTCATCGTCATCACAAATCTGCACAACCCAACCAGTGCGTTGACGGATGAATCGACGCTCCGGGAAATCGGTACCCTCGCGAGATCCGTCGGCGCGCGAGTACTTGTCGACGAAGTCTACCTGCAGGCCGCCTATCCGATTGCGCCGCGCTCCGCCGTCCATCTGGGAGATGAGTTCGTCATCACCAACAGTCTGACAAAAATGTACGGGTTGAGCGGCCTGCGCTGCGGATGGATTGCCGCGGAACCGGCACTGATCAGGAAGCTCTGGCTCCTGAACGATCTCTTCAACGTGAACCATTCTTTTCCGGCAGTGCAAATGAGCGTGGCGGCATTGAAACAGCTCGACCGGATCTTTGGGCGCACAAAATCCATCCTCGAACCAAACCGGGAGCTTCTCGGCAAGTTCCTCGCATCCCGCTCCGACCTGCGCGGATACCATGCCGATTTTGGTAACGTCGTCTTCCCGAAATTGGTGAAAGGTGATTCAGAGCGATTCTGTACGATGCTGCGGGAGAAGTATGAAACGACGGTTGTACCGGGGAAATTTTTCGAGATGCCGGATCACATCCGGATTGGCATGGGACAGCCACATGACGAGTTCCGCGAAGGTCTCTCGCGCGTGGGAAAAGCCCTCAACGAATTGTAGACGGGTTACCCGACAGTCAGACGGGAGGAACAGAGCGCGGCCGCCTCTTGAGAAGCAAGCCGACGCCAAGAAATATCAGGACGACGGGCCAATACGTTCTGAGGAGCTCCCAGACATCCCAGTAATAGAGGTACCCGTAGTTCGCAAGAAGGAGGAGCGAACCGATCCCGCCGAAGACGCTTGCCAGGAGGAGAAAATACCATTCCCGCACATTGTTCAGGAAGAGCATGAGAAAGGCGAGACCGATTATCAGGAAGACCGACGGTGGAAAAAGATATGCGCTGACATCCATAATATCCCCGGCGCGCAGGAGAAAGAAGAGCGAAAAGAGAAAGAGTACCGTTCCCCAGAAGATCTTCCCGTGACGATTGGCAGAGAACCCCCGCCCGGCGATGACCAGTCCCATCAACATCAGGAGCGGCCAGAAGATGCTCCAGTATTCGAGCTCGATGAAGTGAAACTTTCGAAGGAGAATTGCGGCACCAAACACAATGAGCGCAATGCCGAGCCATGGGATTTTTTGCTTGCCGTTACTCATGGTATCATTTCCTTACCGTGAAAATGGCATAAACTTTTCCTCGGGCATAATGATCCCGAGAATGATGTAGAGCAGCAGCGCCCATCCGAACGACCCGAGAACCATCAGAACAAAAAGCAGTCGCACGATGGTCGGGTCGACGGCAAGATATTTCGCCAGACCGCCGCAAACGCCGAACAACTTCCGGTCGGTGATCGAGCGGCGAAGTTCCTTCGGGGGTTCGGGTCCGGGCGCAGCGGGTTCACCGGATGGCGCAGCCGCATGCTTGTCCTTTGTCATATGCACGTAGACGAACAATCCCCCGACCAGAATCAGGCAGATCGGCAGCATGACGGTCCGGGCGAACGACCACCAGCTGATTTCCGCAAACCAGCCGAGATTCATCATCAGCACAAATGCACCAATCAGCATGAGCAGAATGCCGAAGAATCGCCGGCGATCGGCAGAGGCGGAAGGTGTTCCCCCGGATGGAGTCGGGAACGGCATGATGAGGTGCTCGGGATTTACCGGCATGACAATCATTGCCACGATGTAGAGGATGACTCCCGAACCGCCGAGAAGCGTGATGAGGATCCAGAGAAGCCGCACGATCGTGGGATCGACCTCAAAATATTCCGCAATACCCCCGCACACGCCGTCGATGTAGCGGTTTCGGCGGGATTTATAAAGCCGCTTCTGAGCCGGTACCGAAGATTCTATGGGATTCGGGTTTTCCATACACTTCTAGTTGTGCATACGATGCACAAATCCAATTGTTTCACCTGTTTGTACAATGGTAGCAGCCATCACATGCCGAATAAAAAAGCCGATGGCTGAAGATCTGAACCATCGGCGGAGTTTCACAATGCGCATTCATGCCGCACTAAACTTCCATAATTTCTTTCTCTTTGAGCGTGACCAGCCCGTCGATATCTTTGATGAACCGGTCGGTCATTTTCTGCGCGTCGGCCTCAGCGCGCTTACGGTCGTCTTCCGAAAAATGTTCCGCCTTCTCGGATTTCTTCAGATGCTCGATCGCGTCACGCCGGATGTTGCGGATGGCGACTTTTCCTTCTTCCGCGAATTTCTTCACGAGCTTTACGAGTTCCCTGCGGCGCTCCTCATTCAGGGGAGGAATCGGCACGCGCACGGTTGTCGAGTCCGCGATCGGATTCAACCCGAGGTTTGCAGCAATAATTGCCTTTTCGATAGGCGAAACCATGTTCTTGTCCCATGGCTGAACGACGATCGTATGAACATCGTGGGCACTGAGATTTGAGACCTGGGCGAGCGGAACCTGGGAGCCGTAATATTCGACCCTGATGCCGTCGAGAAGAGCGGTAGTTGCTTTGCCGGTGCGGATTTTGACAAACTCCTGGCGGACAACCTCGACCGCCTTGTGCATTTTCTCTTCGGTTTGCTTCTGGATTTCTTTGATCACGTCGCATCTCCTTCATTGATGTTCGGGAGTGGGCAAGCTCACCGGCGTCTGGCGCCGGAGGAAGGAAGCACGATTGTTCCGATCTTCTTCCCCATGACCACTTTTTGAAGATTGCCGGGAACATTCATGTTGAAAACCACCACAGGCATTTTGTTCTCCTTGCAGAGCGTGATGGCAGTCAGATCCATGACTTTGAGATCCTGTTCGAGAACTTCCTGGTAGGAAATTTCCGTGAACCGTTTTGCGTTGGGATTGATTTCCGGATCGGCATCGTAGACGCCGTCGACACGCGTGCCCTTGATGATGACGTCGGCTTTGATCTCGACGGCTCTCAGCGCCGCAGCGGTATCGGTTGTGAAGTAGGGGTTTCCGGTCCCCGCGCCGAAAATGACGACGCGGCCTTTCTCGAGATGACGGATCGCGCGACGGCGGATAAACGGTTCCGCGATTTCTTCCATGGTAATGGATGTCAGGAACCGGGTAAAGACTCCCTGGTGTTCGAGCGCACTTTGAAGTGCGAGTCCGTTAATGATGGTGGCGAGCATGCCCATATGGTCTCCGGTGACCTTGTCGACGCCATCCGAAGAATTCTCGACGCCCCGGTAGATGTTCCCGCCGCCGATGACAATACCAATCTGGATTCCCTTCTTCTGAACCCCGGCAATTTCTTCGGAGAACCGGCGCAGGACGCGGGGATCGATGCCGAACTGCCGTTCTCCCATGAGCGATTCTCCGCTCACCTTCAGAAGCACGCGCTTGAATTTCCTCATATCACCTCAGTCGTCAATGGCACTGACAGAAAGCCGCAGCTCCCGCGGGAGCAGGCCTCTTTCGGATGTTACGAGTTTTCACCCAAATGAAATCTCTTGAACCGACGTATGGTCACCTTCTCGCCGGTCTTCGCGGTGATTTCCAGAATAAGATCCTTGATCGTTTTACCGGAATCCTTTATGAATGTCTGCTCGAGCAGGCAGTATTCCTGATAGAATTTGTCGAGCTTTCCGTTCGCTATCCGGTCGAGCATCGCCTCGGGCTTCTTCTCATTGCGTCCCTGCTGGCGATAAATATCAAGTTCCTTTTCGATGACATCTTTCGGTACATCGTCGCGGGAAATGTAGAGCGGGTTCATCGCCGCAATCTGCATCGCTATATCACGCGAGAGCGTTTTGAAATCATCCGTCTTGGCGACGAAATCGGTCTCGCAATTCACTTCGACCATTGAACCGATTCTTCCGCCCGCATGAATGTAGGCTTCCACCACACCCTGATTTGCCGCCCGATCGGCGCGTTTTTCCGCCGTCGCGGCTCCCTTCTTCCGCAAATGTTCGATGGCTTTTTCCAGATCACCGCCGGTTTCCGCCAATGCTTTCTTACAATCCATCATCCCCGCGCCGGTTTTCTCGCGGAGCGTTTTCACCTGTTCCGAAGTAATTTCCATACCTGACGTTCTCGTTTCTCTGAATTAGTTTTCTGATTCCGGCTCACGCATAGCCGCATGCGCCGGTTCTGCGCCTTCCAGTTGTGCCGTTGTCCGCTGAGATCCTTCCACCACCGCGTCCGCAATGAACTTCGTGATCGCCTGGATCGACTTGATCGCGTCATCGTTCGCGGGAATCGGATAGTCGACCATCGTCGGGTCGCAGTTCGTATCTACAATCGCGAAGACGGGGATTCCCAGACGGCGTGCTTCCTTCACCGCAATTTCTTCTTTCTTAATATCCACCACAAAGAGTGCTCCGGGCAAGCGGGTCATTTCGACCACACCGGAGAGGACCTTGTGCAGCTTCTCTTTCTCACGGTCAAGCACGAGGGTCTCTTTCTTCGTGAGCTTGTCGTACGTGCCGTCGCTTTCCATCTTTTCGATGTTCGTGAGACGCTTGACGCTCTTGCGGATCGTCGTGAAATTCGTCAGCATGCCGCCCAGCCAGCGTTCGGCAACATAGAACTGCGCGGCACGCCGGGCCTCTTCCTCGATAACCTGGCTTGCCTGCTTCTTTGTACCGACAAAGAGCACACGCTTGCCGTCTCCCACAATATGGGAGATGGCGTTGCACGCCTCTTCCAGCAATTCCTGTGTTTTCTTGAGATCGATGATATGAATGCCGTTGCGTTCCATGAAGATGAAGGGCTTCATCTTTGGATTCCAACGGCGGGTGAGATGCCCAAAGTGGGAACCTGCGCCTAACAAATCGGCCAGTTCAATGCGCGGCATTCGTAAGTACTCCTATGTTAGTTGGTCTTCTACTCCCGTCAACTTCTGCCGGGATCCCGTTCCATCGGACGATGAGACGGGGCACTGCCGGCAAAATCAGAGAGTATGTTTGATGGTACAGCGAACTCATCTACTGATCAACTGATCACCGGTCGTGCAACATCCGCGTCCGGAGATCTTCTACAGATCGACGTTTTATCTCTTCGAGAACTGGAACCGCTTCCGGGCTTTTTTCTGTCCGTACTTTTTGCGTTCAACCATTCTCGGGTCGCGCGTCAAAAGATCGTGGGCTCTCAGCTTCGAGCGGAGCTCGTTGTTGATGTCGACGAGAGCACGGGCAATACCGAGTTTCACGGCACCCGCCTGACCCGTTAACCCACCGCCGTCAACATTGGCGATCACGTCGTACTTGCCGGTCGTTTCCGTCACCACGAACGGTGACAGAACCTCCGTGCGAAGCGTGTCCACGGGAAACGCCTGCTCGAGCGTGCGGTTATTGATCTTGATCGTGCCTGATCCCTGTTTGAGAATAACGCGCGCGACAGATGTCTTGCGGCGACCGACGGCAAACGTCCCATGCCCGTGTGTAATCATTGATCTTCCTTACCTTCCGATAAAATTCTTAAATGGCCAGCGTTTCCGGCTTTTGCGCCGCATGCGGATGCGTCGTTCCGCGATAGACCTTCAGTTTCTTCATGATATTCACGCCAAGCCGATTGTGAGGAATCATGCCGCGCACCGCATCGGTGAACACACGCTCCGGATTCGTCTTCATCAGTTGTCGATACGACTCCACCGTTGCACCGCCGGGATAGCCGGTATAATGAAAATACGTTTTCAGTTCGTCGCGCTTCCCCGTCACCTTCACCTTATCGGCGTTGACGACGACGACAAAATCGCCGCAGTCACTGTTCGGTGTGAACGTGGGTTTGTGCTTTCCGCGGAGAACATGTGCCACGCGGCTCGCGATGCGTCCCAACGTCTTTCCGCTGGCATCCACCAGGAACCACTGTCTCTTGACTTCATCAGTCTTGAAATGATAGGTCAGCCTTTGTGCTAAAGCCACAACGAAATCCTTGAAAATTTGTGAAAATGAGGAGGTTCTAAACTCAAGTTTATAAATTTACTCAAAATCCCGCAAAGAGGCAAGCCCTTTCTGGAAGGAATATCCTGCAGCCAAATCGGACGGAAAGTCCAATTCCAAAGGACATTTCTCAGACCTGATGCTCGGCATGGTAGGAACTTCTCACCAGCGGACCGGACTCAACATGTTTGAAGCCCATGTTCATCCCGGTCTCCTTCAATTGACGGAATTCATCGGGGTGCACGTACCGGTGCACGGGAAGATGCTCCTTCGTGGGCTGGAGGTATTGCCCGAGAGTGAGGACATCGCACCCCACGCCGGCCAGATCCTTCATCACGTCTTCCACCTCTCCGGTCCTCTCGCCAAGCCCAAGCATCATTCCGGTTTTCGTAACGAAGCCGCGCTTCTTGGCGCGCAGGAGAAGTTCCAGCGAACGCTCGTATTTTGCCTGAGGACGCACGGAGGGATACAGCCGAGGAACAGTCTCCGTGTTGTGATTCAGAATATCGGGAAATGCGGAGAGAACGATTTCGAGTGCGAATTCTTCGCCCTTGAAATCCGGGATCAGGACTTCGACGCGCGTTCCGGGATTGAGCGCACGAACCTCACGGATTGTCTCTGCAAAAATCTGTGCTCCGCCGTCGAAGAGCTCATCACGATTGACCGATGTGATCACTGCATGGCGCACGCCGAGGAGCTTCACAGCTTCGGCGACACGACGCGGTTCGTCGGCATCGAGCTGCGGCGGCATCCCCGTCTTTACGGCACAGAAGCCGCAGCTCCGCGTGCAGACATCACCAAGGATCATGAACGTCGCCGTTCCGTTGTGCCAGCACTCGCCCATGTTCGGGCACCGCGCCTCTTCACAGACGGTGTGGAGCTTGTACCGTTCGACCAACCCTTTCAGCCGGACGACGTTTTCACCGGCCGGGATTTTGGCTTTCAGCCACTCGGGTCTTGCCTGCCGCGGCATTCCTTCCCGGGCCGGCGCTGTGGATGATATTTCCTGGATTACAAAATCCATCTGTATTCTTTCACTCGAACTTCACCGGGAACGTTCATGATACCTGCTGCTCGTCAAAGTTTTCGAGGTGCCTGACGATCGCTTCGAGGAATGATCCGCCGAGCGCGCCATCAATTGTCCGGTGATCGAACGAGAGCGTGAAATACGATATCGTCCGGATGGCGATCATGTCATTGATGACGACCGGACGCTTCTTGGCTGAGCCGATGCCGAGGATCGCCACCTGCGGCTGGTTGATAATCGGAATTCCGACCATCGTGCCGAAGACGCCGAAATTCGTAATGGTAAAGGTGCCCCCTTCAATATCAGCGGGAGTCAGTTTCTTCGCGCGCGTGCGCGTCGCGAGATCGTTCACGCTGCGCGCAAGTCCGACAAAATTCCGTTCGTCCGCGTTCTTGATGACCGGTACGAGCAGCCCCGTGTCCGACGCGACCGCGATACCGAGGTTGACAAATTTCTTGAGGATGATTTTATCCCCCTCGATCGAAGAATTGACCAGCGGATACTGCTTGAGGGCCTTGATGACCGCGTCGCAGATGAACGGCATATACGTGAGCTTGAACCCTTCCCGTTTTTCGAAGGCCGCGGCATGCTTCCGGCGCAGAACATCGACCTTCGTCATGTCGCACTCGTGGACAGCATAGACGTGCGGAGAAGTCTGAACGCTCTTGATCATATGCTCAGACATTTTCTGCAGGATATTGCTCATCTGCAGAATCTCAAATTCCGGCGACGGATATTTCTTGGCAAGATCGCCGCTCTCAACATGCTTGAGACTGCTTTCAATCCGCGGAGCAGACGGACCCGTTGGTGCCGGAGCAGCTCCGGCAGGCGAAGGAGCTCCGCTCTTGCCGCGCGACTGGGCATACGCCAGGATGTCCTTTTTCGAAACCCTGCCGCCCTCACCCGTGCCTGGAATGCGCTCGAGGTCAGACATCGATATCCCTTCCTCACGTGCGATATTCAGAACGAGCGGCGAGTAAAATCTTCCCGTAACCGGTGTCGCCTGGGGAGCAGGCGCCGAGCGCCGGGCCTCGGTGACAACGGGCGTTGGAGCTGTCTGGGCAGGCACAGGAGCTGCAGCCTTCGGTACCGAAGTCGTCACAGCCGCATTCTCGTCGGTGTCGATTTCAGCGATAACCGTTCTCACGGCGACCGTTTTCTGCTCGTCAAACAGCAGACGTGTGACGACCCCAGAAGCGGGAGACGGAATCTCGGAGTCGACTTTGTCGGTGCTGATCTCAAGAAGCGTCTCGTCCTTCCTCACTTTCTCTCCAGGCTTCTTATGCCACTTGATGATGGTGCCTTCAGTCAGACTCTCCCCCAGTTGGGGCATGACGACTTCAATTTTTGCCATGAACGTTTCTCACTTTCTTGTTGTCAGAATGAACTTCCAAATTCGGACTGCACTGCCGGCACTCAATACTCCGCGAGCCGGCGGATTGCCCGGGCGACCTTCTGTGCATTCGGCAGGAAATACTCTTCGAGCGTCGGTGCATACGGAACAGGGGTATCGGGCGCCGCGAGCCGCTCCACCGGGGCGTCAAGATATTTGAACGCTTTTGCTCCAATCACCGCTGCAATCTCGGCTCCGATCCCGCCGGTCAACGTGTCCTCGTGTACAATCAAGACCTTTCCCGTCTTCCGGACGGATTGAAGGATCGCCTCTTCATCAAATGGAAGAAGAGATCGGAGATCCACAACTTCAACACTAACACCCTCTTTCGAGAGCAATTCCGACGCCTCGAGCGACCAGTGAACACCTGCAGAATAGGTTATGACCGACAGATCGGTGCCCTCGCGTTTAATATCCGCTTTTCCGATCGGAACCACAAATTCCTCGGCGGGAATTTCCCCTTTGATATGACGATAAAGATATTTGTGCTCGAAATATAGAACAGGATTTGGATCGCGAATGGCGGATTTAATGAGCCCTTTCGCGTCGAATGGTGTCGACGGAGCGACAAGCTTCAATCCTGGTATATGGAAGAACCAGGATTCCGGACTCACAGAATGGAACGGTCCCCCGCGCAATCCTGCCCCAAACGGAAGCCGGACGACAAGCGGCACGGGAATAAAATTCCGATAGTGATACCGCGCAGTCACATTCACGAGCTGGTTGAATCCGTTCGTGACAAAATCTGCAAACTGCATTTCGGCGACGGGTTTCATCCCGACAATAGCGGCTCCCGTTGCGGCTCCGATGATCGCCGCTTCGGCTAAGACGGTATCGATCACCCGATCTTCACCGAATTCTTCTACAAATCCCTTCGTGACCTTGAATGCGCCGCCGTACGTACCGATATCTTCCCCGAGAAGGAATACAGATTTGTCCCGCCGCATTTCTTCACGAAGGCCTTCGCTAATGGCTTCGAGATAGGTAATCGGATTCTTCATCGTGCAAAAACATCCTTCACTGTCTCATCACCAGGCGGATATGGTCGGGCGAGAGCCGCCTTCGTCGCTCCTTCAATTTGCTCGTCGATTTCCTTGCGGATCGATTCCTTTTTCTGCTTCGACAGAATTCCCTGAGATTCGAGAAACTTCTCGAATCTCACTATCGGGTCCTTCTTCTTCCACTCCTCCAATAGTTGTTTTGAAACATACCACGCATTATCATGCGCAGCATGGCCGTGCATCCGCATCGTTACCGATTCGATAATTGACGGTCCCCCGCCGCTCCTTGCCCGCTCGACTGCTTCGGTACATGCTTCAAACACGCTCACGACATCGGTGCCGTCTACCGTCACGCCGGGAATCCCGTATCCAATCGCCCGGTCAGAGAGCTTTTCGACAAGAAACTGTTTCGTCGTGGGGGTTGAATATGCAAAATGGTTGTTTTCGATAATCAGAACAAAGGGAAGGCGCATGGCAGACGCCATAACCAATCCTTCATGAACTTCCCCGATGCTTGCACCTCCGTCGCCGATGTAATTCATGACCACTGCATGTTCGTTCCTCAGTTTTGATGCAAGTGCAACACCCACGGCAACAGGGACCATCGCACCGAGAGGACTGATGTTACCGTAGATCCGTAATTTCGGATCTGTATAATGTCCCGTCCCATCACGTCCCTTCGTCAGGCCGGTATCACGGGCAAGATGCTGCAGCATGAGATTCAGGAGGGATTGTCCCTTTACCAGATGGGCACCCATGTCGCGGTGGAGCGGAAAGAGGTAATCTTCTTTTCTCAACGCCGACGCGCTTCCCACCGACGTCGCCTCGTTTCCGTTCCCCGAATATGCTCCGCCGACAATTTTTCCCTGCTGATAGAGACGCAAGACGGCATCCTCAAATTCCCGCGTCAGGCGCATGAGCGTATAGAACCGGAGGAGTTGTTCCGGTTTCAAGACATGATTATTCGAGGAACCAGAACGGGCAGTTTTCGATTTGGTCAAGACTGGCGGCATGAATTGCACTACTCAATACGAAGCAAGTGTAGAAAGCGCAGCGTGAATATCCACGGTCTGGGGAAGCATTGCATTTTCGAGCGTCGGACCATACGGGACCGGAGAATCCTTCGCCGCCACGCGCATCACCGGCGCATCGAGATATTGAAATGCATGCTGGGAAATTTGTGCCGAGATTTCCGCACCGAACCCTCCGGTAATCGTATCTTCGTGAACAATCAGAACTTTTCCCGTTTTCTTCACACTAGCGAACATCGTTTCGCTGTCAAGAGGATTCAACGTGCGGAGATCGATCACTTCAACGCTGTGGCCTTCGTCTTCGAGCTTTCGTGCTGCATCCAGCGACCGCTGAACCATCATTCCCCACGCGATGACGGTAATATCCGTCCCTTCCCGAACGACCTTTGCCACGCCGAACGGAAGACAGAAGCCGGCTTCCGGCTCCGGCGAAGATGCGAAGCTGGCGCGGTAGAGTCCTTTATGTTCGCAGAAGATTACCGGATCCTGGGATCGGCATGCGGTCTTCAGCAGCCCTTTCGCATCCGCGGCGTTCGACGGCATCACGACACGAAGTCCGGGAATGTGCGTGAAGAACCCGTCAATACTCTGGCTGTGGTACAATCCCCCATGGATGTATCCCCCGACTGCAACACGAACTACCATCGGGCAGGACCACTGATTATCCGACCGAAACCGCAGTGTTGCGACCTCGTCGCGGAGCTGCATGAAGGCGGGCCAGATGTAGTCGCCGAATTGAATCTCCACAACCGGCTTGAACCCCCGCACGGCCAGGCCGAATGCCGTTCCGACGATGCTCGCTTCTGCAAGCGGCGAGTTGAAAACTCGCTTGAGTCCGAATTTCTGTGTCAAACCTTTCGTCGCCGTAAAGACACCGCCTTTATCGCCTGCAACATCCTCTCCGTAAATCAGCATTTTCGGGTTGTGCTCCATCTCCTCGGCGAGCGCGTGGTTGATTCCATCAACCATCACGATCTTATTGCCGCGGTGATCCGGCTCATGAAATCCCTCGAGCGGAACCGTTTCCTCTGGAGAATAGACATGGTCCAGAAGCACTTCCGCATCCTGCTGCTCCTCTCTTTCCGCCGCCTCCGCCGCCTGATCGATCCGCTTCGTCACTTCTTCTTTGAGCGCTTGAAGTTGGGACTGGCCGAGGATAGACTGTGAGAGAAGGAAATTCTCGAACCGGGGGAGAGGATCCCGACCGCGGTCATTCGACAGATCATCTTCCGTCCGGTATTTCCGCTGGTCGTCGGAGGATGAATGTGCCAGGAGCCGGACGGTGTGGGCAAGTATCAGGCTCGGGCCTTCACCTTTTCTCGCCCGTGCAACTGCATCCCGCGCCGTCTCATACGTCGCTGCAACATCACAACCATCAACTTCAAATCTCTGCAACCCTTCGTATCCCCTGACCAGATCGAATACGGAATCTGCTGCAGTCTGCTCTTTTTTCGTCACCGAAATTGCATACGCGTTATCCTGAATGAGGAAAATGACAGGGAGACGCTCCCGCGCCGACCAGTTGAGCGCTTCATGGAATTCGCCTTCACTGGTGGATCCTTCGCCGGATGAAACATACACCACTTCGTCTTTCCCTTCCTTCAACGCGCCGAGAGCAGTCCCGACCGCCTGAAGATACTGCGTACCGGTCGGGCTCGATTGGGATACGATCCGATGCTTCTTATGCCCATAATGAAATGGCATCGCGAACCCGTGACTGCTGGGGCCCTTGGCGCGGTGCAGAGCTTCAAGAAATATCTCTTCCACCGAATACCCGAATGCGAGCGAGAACGCCAGATCACGATAGTACGGATAGGCCCAGTCGTATCCGGGTTTCAGCGCGAGCGCCGTCCCCACCTGAGCCGCCTCATGTCCCGAGCCGCCGATGTGGAAAAAGACCTTACCCTGTTTCAGGAGAAGGAGAATCTTTTCATCCGTCTTCCGTGCCGTAAGAATATGTCTGTACGCATCAATCCACTTTTCATTTGAAAGAGGGGAATTGGAGGAAGCGCCGGTCGAAACAATTCGATCCTCACCGTTTGACCGTTTCAATTTTGGTGAAGGAGGCGTTTCGGTCGTGTTCCTGCTTTTTGCTTTTTTTACTGGAGGCATGCTTGCGGTTCTGGCTTGGACATGACATTCTGGTTTGAAATCGTCGCGACGTCCGACAGGATCATCTCGCAATGGAAAACGTCTCCAAAATGGTTTATGGCAGCACGGGAGACATCCTCGAGATTTGGCAGAGAGTTTAGAATTTTTGCCATCGATGTGACACCGCGGTGGAATATCCCGCACGGAATGATCCGATCAAAATACGCGAGATCAGTGGATACATTCAGTGCAAACCCGTGCATCGTGATCCAATGGCTGACGCGCACACCAATTGCGGCGATCTTTTCGTTTCCGACCCAGACCCCGGTGAACTCCTTGTCGCGATGAGCAACAATCCCAAAATTGCCGAGGGTCCGAATGATGACCTCTTCAAGATCCCGGAGATAACGGTGGACATCCGAATAATAATCGGCAAGACGGAGGATAGGATACACGACGAGCTGACCGGGTCCATGATATGTTACATCACCTCCCCGATCAATCCGAAAGACTTCCGCCCCGGTCTGCTGGAGCTCGCGCGTTCCGGCAAGGAGGTGATTCTCGTCGCTCCCTTTCCCGAAGGTGTACACGTGGTCGTGCTCGGTGAGGAGAAGAACATCGGCTCCTCTTCCCGCTGCACGTTCATCGAAAAGCCGGCGCTGAAGTTCCCAAACGGGCCCATACCCGGTGCGGCCTAGGTGCGCCGTAAGAACAGTATTCCTGCGATGATGATCGCGCATGAACTTGTTCATCAAATATTGATCGCGTGCCCGTACGCCTGTTCCGCGGCTTCCATGACGGCCTCGGAAAGCGTAGGATGAGCATGAATGGTGTTGAAGATTCCTGACGCAGTTGTTTCGAGCGCCTTCGCGATGCACAACTCTGCGATCATTTCCGTGGCTTCGGCACCGAGAATGTGTGCACCGAGGAGCTCGCCATACTTCGCGTCGAAGATGAGCTTCACGAGTCCGTCTGTTTCGCCGATGGCGCGTGCCTTTCCGCTCGCGGTGAACGGGAAGCGACCGATCTTCACCGCATGTCCTTCCGCCGCGGCGCGTTCCTCGGTCATACCGACACTTGCCACCTGCGGCTGACAATATGTGCACCCGGGAATATTCTCGTAGTTGATCGGCTGGGGATCCTTTCCGGCAATGGCATCAATGCACACGATTCCTTCGCGTGATGCGACGTGCGCGAGCCACGGCGGGCCGGCGACATCACCAAGAGCATACACGCCGGGAACATTCGTTCTCCCGAAATCATCAACCTGAATCCAGCTCTTTTCAATTTTCACGCCGAGAGTCTCCAAACCAGTCTTCTCGACATTTCCCTGCACCCCGATCGCCATCAATGCAACATCAGATCGGAGATCCTTCTTACCCTCGGTTGTCGAGACCGTGATGTTCACATCTTTTCCGGAAACAACCTGTTCGACCTTCGCCTCGGTGAGGATTTCGATTCCCGCTTTCCTGAAATTGCTTGCAAGCAGTTTCGAGATTTCCCTGTCCTCGATGGGAAGGATACTCGGCATCATTTCGACGAGAGTGACTTTCGTTCCGAAGGCATTGTAGAAATAAGCAAACTCCACGCCGATTGCTCCCGCACCAATAATCGTCATCGACTCCGGGAGCGCGGGAAGGCTCATTGCCTCGTTACTGGAAATGACTTTCTTGCCGTCGATTGCAACGCCGGGGAGTGTCCTGGGACGGGCACCCATGGCGAGAATGATATGCTTCGCCGAGACTGTCTCAAGAACCTTATCATCGCGCCGCACTTCCACCTTCGATTTCGAGACGAGCGTGCCGAAACCCGAAATGTGTTCGATCTTGTTCTTCTTGAAGAGATACTCCACACCCTTGGAATTCAGTTTTGCAACATTTCGGCTGCGCTGAATAATCTTGGGAAAATCGAATTTCAGGTTGCTGAAGGAAATCCCCCACTGGTCGGCATGCCGGAGCGTGCTGTAGATCTCCGCATTCTTCAGGAGTGCCTTTGTCGGAATACATCCCCAGTTCAAGCAGATTCCCCCGAGCTGATCACGCTCGACAACTGCGACTTTCAGCCCATGTTGTGCGGCACGAATTGCGGCTACATATCCTCCCGGACCGCCTCCAATAATAAGAACATCAAACTCTCGTTCAGGCATAAAATTGACGTATTAGAATAAAAAAAGGGTTTTGAACCCTACCGGACGATGATCGACTTCTGATTCTTAATCTTCAACAAGAAAAAATATATAAAATAGCGGCTGAAAAGTCAAAGACTCAGGACCTGCCTGCTTGACCGGCACAACTCGCGAGCAAGAGCCGGGAGGTGAAATTTTCATTGCATTTCTTTATCGAAATCCTTATCATTATTGCCACCATGTCCTGACCGAGATGACCACGGATGACTCCACGGAGAGAATAGTTGTTACTAACCGCAAGGCCCTCCACGATTACTTTATTCTCGAGAGGTATGAAACCGGAATTGTGCTCAAAGGAACGGAAGTGAAGTCACTCCGGCTGGGCACGGCAAATCTGCAGGATGGATATGCCAGTATTCGCTCAGGTGAGATCTGGCTCGTAGGACTTCATATAAGTCCGTTCGAAAAGGGTAATATTAATAATCACGATCCGAAGAGAGAGCGGAAGTTATTGCTCCATCGGCGGGAAATCCGCAAGCTGGCGGGGAAAATTTCCGAGAAAGGACTCACGCTTGTTCCTCTGCGGATCTATTTCAAGAACAATATTGCCAAAGTAGAATTGGGACTGGCACGAGGCAAGAAGCTTCACGACAAGCGGGAGGCGGTTGCCCGGCTGGAAGTTGAACGTCAGCTCAGGCGAGATTATGCGCAGTAATTCCATCGTATCCACACTCATCCAGAAGGAGAGTTTCTAGTGTACGTACCCACAAAATTGTTCTTCACCAAAGGTGTCGGCCGCCATAAAGACTATCTGCAGTCGTTCGAGCTCGCGTTGAGAGATGCGAAGATCGAGAAGTGCAATCTTGTCAATGTGTCCAGCATTTATCCCCCCGGATGCAAACGCATTCCGCCGGAAGATGGACTGAAGATGCTTCAGCCAGGTCAGATAACGTTTGCCGTCATGGCGCGGAATGCCACCAACGAGCCAAACCGCCTGATCGCTGCCTCCATCGGCGTTGCCATCCCGAGCGATACCACACAGTATGGGTACCTCTCGGAACATCATCCTTTCGGCGAAACTGATGAGAGAGCCGGAGATTACGCTGAAGACCTTGCAGCCACGATGCTCGCGAGTACGCTCGGCGTAGAATTTGACCCGGATACTGCGTGGGACGAGCGCGAGAAGATGTACAAGATGAGCGGAAAAATCGTTAAGACATACAATGTCACTCAGTCTGCAGAAGGAGACAAGAACGGGCTTTGGACGACCGTCGTAGCCAGCGCAATTCTCCTGCCATAATTCATTTCGTTTCGCTCAAGCAAAAAAATAGGTCGAGAAGCCCCGGCCTGGTATGAACTGCCTCCCGTTCGATCCATCCCAAACCGAAGTCTCGACCTAGAGAACAATTCCTACCTGGCGGTACAACTGATGTGTTGGCCCGATTACTGAAGCATCCCTCCCGTGGGATACTTGCGGACAAGATACACTTCTCCCCTGTGCATGTCAAGAAAA
Source organism: Bacteroidota bacterium (assembly GCA_035518715.1). Taxonomy (GTDB): domain Bacteria; phylum Bacteroidota; class Ignavibacteria; order UBA10030; family SZUA-254; genus DATIXJ01. Next base: position 26,744 of record DATIXJ010000010.1, read on the forward strand.
AACTGCGAATGAGGGAGAAAAAAAGTGGGGGGAATTACAAAAACTTGAATCGCTAAATATTACGAGAAAAGATAGAAATTTAATCAGCCCGCCGCCCGCTGAAGATCACCGTAGATCTTCATCGCACTCTCCACATAGTTTACCGTCTGTCTCCATTCGCCAAAGAACCCACTCCGCGGCTTTCCGTCACTCCAGACTGTGGCGTGGAGAGAATAATACCGCTTCGAGAGAAGTGGAAGTGCATGTCGGATATTTGACCAGCAGTGGGGATTTTCACCCAAATAGGCGCTGAGTTCCTGGGCATCATAAATTCTCGCCGGACCCGCATTGTACGAGCCAAGTGCAAGACGTATCCTGTCCTCCGGGCTTGAATCCTTAAACAGCTCCATGAGCTTGGAAAAATAGTAGACTCCGGCACGAATGTTCTCTTTCGGAAGCTGCGTCGCTTCAAGCTCAAGATCGTCGAAGATTTCCGAGTAAGTTACGGGCATGATCTGCATGAGACCCACGGCTCCTCTGGGACTGACAGCATCATAATTTCCCTGAGATTCCTGACGGATAATTGAGAAAACGAGAAGCGGATCAACCCCATATTCCTGTGCGCATTCCATAGCGACATGGAATTCATCCGGGCGAAGGCGTGTTTTTGTGAGAATTTTCGCAATCTGATCGGATGTAAAAGAATCAGCAGGAGCAGAAATCCCCTCTTTTTCTCCTATTTCACTATTTCCGACCGGATTCGATCCGATAGCCAGCGTGAACGATAGGAATATATAAAAAACACTAATGCGGCCTATTTTGAAGATCTGCTTCGTCAATTTTGTGTTGTTGAGTTAAGAAAAGGGGCGTGCGTACTTAGAGTAACACTTAAGAATATACGCTGCCTGCATATAAGAATCAACCCCTTCGGGCGTTTATCGGGTAAATCAGAAATTTCCGGGGTCTGGGACTTGATGCAGAGCACTCGACCTACGATTTCGAGCGATTCTCGATATCCGCGATCTTCTCAATTCGCTTTTGATGGCGTCCGCCTCCGAAGGGTGTTTCAATCCACGCCTTCACGATTCCCTTCGCTGTTTCGATTCCGAGGGTTTTTCCGCCCAGGGTCAGCACGTTCGCATTGTTGTGTTCTCTGCTGCTTCTCGCCATAAATTCATCGGTACAGCACGCAGCTCGAATCCCCCGAAGCTTGTTTGCAACAATGGCCGAAGCGATACCCACGCTATCAATCATAATTCCGTGAGCAGCATCACCAAGTGAGACCATTTTCGCAACTGCATACGCAAATTCGGGATAATCACAGCTCTCTTCGGAGTACGTTCCAACATCGACCACGTGAAACCCCTGTGATTCCAGAATGCTCTTGAGTTGTTCCTTCATCGCAAATCCGCCGTGATCACTTCCGAGCGCAATCGTCTCCCCCTTCCCTCCCCCGGGTGATGGCGGCGCCGCGGCCTCCGAGGTATTCTTCTTCACACTTGGCTTCCCAATGGTTATTCCCAAAGCTGCAGCCCGATCCTTCGCTGCCGCGGTGACGATCGCACCATCTCCGGCAGAAACCGATGTCTCTCCCCTCTTGGCAGCTTCAAGAATCGATTGTTCAGTTATGAGTTTTCGTGACATAATTCCCGATGCCTATGGCGACGTTCTCGCCGTTGTATCTCCGAGCGAGAGAACTTCCAGCCTGACCATTCCCGTACCGGTCGTAATTAACGAAATTGCCTTTGCAGCTGCAAGTGAGAGATCAATGATCCGGTCGCCTTTGAATGGACCGCGATCGTTGATACGAACCACGACCGATTGACCGCTGCTTTCATTTGTCACGCGCACTCGTGTATTGAATGGAAGCGTCCGGTGTGCCGCTGTCATCTGATTCATATCGTACTTCTCACCGCTCGACGTCATCCTGCCGTTGAACTCATCCGCGTAATACGAAGCGACGCCTTCCTCCGACATCGCAAAATTGCCGCTCGGGGGTGCCGGATTGAGAGGCGGCTTCGACAATGTGAACCGGGGCGACGCAATGCAGCCGGCAAGCAACATGGACCCGACAACCACCGGAACGGATCTCGCCGCCTGTCGAATCACAGAAACTCCGACATTTGTTTACGGCGAAGGTAATCAACGACCTCCTTCACATCCTGCGACCGGCCACGCTTGCACACGAGCACGGCATCGTCCGTGACGATCACGATAAGATTATCCACATCCACGGTCGCAACAATTTTGTCACCCGCAAAGACGAGACTATCCTTCGTATCCTGGAGGAGTGCCTTCCCGGTCACGCTGTTTCCATGTTCGTCCTTGCCTGATATTCTGTACACTTCATCCCAGGAGCCGACGTCACTCCATCCGAAATCGCCCCGCAGGACATACACCTGCTTGGCTTTCTCCATCACCCCATAATCGATCGAAATGCCGCGGATCTTCCGGTACGCAGTTTCGAGAACCCGATCGAAGGACTTGTCATCAAGTACCTCCTCCACTTTCAGGAGCTCCCGGTACATCTCCGGGAGAAGGCGCTCGATCTCATTCATGATGGCATCCACTCGCCAGATGAACATGCCGCTGTTCCAGAGAAAATCTCCGCTTTTGAGAAACTGCTGGGCGGTCGCCAGATTCGGCTTCTCGGCGAATGTTTTCACCATGGACACGCCGCGGGAGAAGTAGGGATTCTTCCCGTCGTCTTCATTGATGACTTGAATGTAGCCATACCCGGTCTCCGGCCGCGTGGGCTGAATACCGACGGTGATGAGTTTTCGGGATTCGTAGGCAACCCAGATCGCGAGGTTGAGGACGCGCCGGAACTCTTCTTCATCCTGCATAATGTGGTCTGCCGGAAGAACCACCATCACTGCTTCCGGGTCGAGGCGTCGCACGAACAGCCCCGCAAGACCGATACACGGTGCGGTATTACGCCCGATTGGCTCGATAATGATATTCTCCGCCGGTATCTTCGGAAGCTGTTTCGCAACGATCGGCTTCTGCACCTTATTGGTGACCACCAGAATATTTTCGGGCTCGATCATCCGGCTGATCCGCTTCACCGTGTTCTGGATCATCGTCCCTTTCCCTGCGATTTCCAGAAGCTGTTTGGGTGATTTCTCGCGGCTGCGCGGCCAGAACCGAGATCCTACTCCGCCGGCCATAATCACCGCATACACGTTTGGCATTTCGCTGCTTACCTTCCCGTTACTGAATGAATATGCGCGGCACCCGCGCAGTTATTCCGGTGAATATTTCGTACGGAATCGTTCCCACCTTGTCGGCAATATCCCAGGCAGAAATCGATTCCCCGTGATCCGATCCGAGGAGAACCACATCATCACCGACATGAATGTCCGCTTCCAGTCCGACATCAATCATAATCTGATCCATGCACACCGCACCGACTACCGGATATCGCCGTCCGCGGATCAGCACTTCTCCCCTGTTTGTCAGCTTCCGGTTATACCCGTCGCCGTATCCGACCGGTACCGTGGCAATTTTCGTTCTCGTTTTTGTCGTGTACAGCCGTCCATAACTGATACTCGTCCCCGCATCAACTTCCTTCAAGAAAACAACGCGGGATTTGAGTGAAAGGACGTGCTTCAAGAGTATCGACTCGGATGTCTCCTTCGAAGGATAATATCCGTACAGCATAATCCCCGGACGCACCATCGTACAATACGATTCAGGAAGATCAACCACCGCTCCGCTGTTTGCAATGTGAACCAGAGGCGGATCAATCCCCCTCTCCCGAATCTGATCGATCAACGAACAGAATCTCCGCAGCTGTTCATGTGCAAAGGACTTGTCTTTCTCGTCCGCAGTTGCAAAGTGACTGTAAATTCCAACAATTTCGACATGCTGGAGTTTCGCAACTTCTTCTATGAAGGGAAGCGCCCGTTCCGAGTGAACTCCCAGACGTTCCATCCCCGTGTCGATCTTGAGGTGAACGCGAACGCGGGTATGAAAGGTCTCCCTCGATTCTTCTTCGATCCGCCGTGCAAGCTCAATAGAGGACACCGTGATCTCGAGATCATGTTCGAAAAAATCCTTGACCTGATGACCGAGCACTCCTCCCAGAACGAGAATGGGAGAGGTGATGCCATGTTCCCGGAGAACAACTCCTTCCTCCAGGAATCCCACGCCGAGGTAATCGATCCCGAACCGCACGAGCGCCTGCGCGACGGCAACGAGTCCGTGTCCATAGGCGTTCGCCTTTACCAATCCCATGATTTTCATTCCCCCGGGGAGATGGCTTCGGATTGCCCGGACGTTCGAGGCGAGAGCGTTCAGGTCAATTTCGGCGCGCGTCAGGCGCATGGAGGCTCAACGTTGTTCATTATCGTCCCAGTATTCAAAATTCGTCGGAAAAATATACCTTTTCTCGACGCGAATGTCAAAACGCCGCTTCTCGACAGAATAAAAAAACCCACGCCGGTCCGGGACCGGGTGGGTAAAATTGCCTGCCTATGTCGTTATCGCTTATCGGCAACCCGGATGCGATTCAGTGCGACCTGCAATTCGGCTTTTGCCCGCTCGATGTCGTGTGCGGAGGCACGGTCGGCAATTTCCTTCAGGGCCCGGTCACGATCCGACTCGGCCGCTGCAACATTGATTTCTTCTGCCCTGTCCGCAGATTCCGCCAGCATCACAACGTGATTCTGCTTGACTTCCACGAATCCGCCACTGGTGGCATACCGGAACTCATTGCCGTGAGGATCCCGGAATTTCGCCTCGCCGATGCCGATTTCCGCCAGGAGCGGCGCATGATTCACGAGCACCTGGAAGCTCCCGATTACGCCGGGTGCCGTGAAGCTGACGACGTCACCGCTGAATGCGACCCTGCGGGGAGTGATGATTTCAAGTTTGAAATGTTTATCCGGCATGGACTATTTGGCGGAGGCCTTCTGGTGACGCTCCACAACTTCTTCGATCGCACCCGTCATGAAGAAGTAATTTTCCGGTACATGATCGTAATCGCCGTTGATGATGCCCTTGAATCCGCGGATCGTGTCCTGCAGCTTGACATACTTTCCGGGAATGCCGGTGAATTGTTCCGCCACAAAAAACGGCTGGGAAAGATATTTCTGAATTTTTCTTGCGCGGTTCACGGTCAGCTTGTCGTCATCGGAGAGCTCATCGATGCCGAGGATATTGATGATATCCTGCAGGTCCTTATAGGTCTGAAGGATTTCCTTCACCTTGCGTGCAACCCCATAATGCTCGTCACCGACGACGCCGGGTTCCAGAATTCTGGAGGTGGAGTCGAGCGGATCGACGGCGGGATAAATACCGAGTTCGGCAATCTGGCGGCTCAAGACTGTCGTCGCATCGAGGTGACTGAATGTTGTAGCCGGGGCGGGATCGGTGAGATCGTCCGCGGGGACATAGATTGCCTGTACCGAGGTAATGGACCCCTTCTTCGTGGAGGTGATCCTTTCCTGCAACGCGCCGACTTCCGTTGCAAGTGTCGGCTGGTAGCCGACCGCCGACGGCATTCTGCCGAGCAGCGCGGAGACTTCAGAGCCGGCCTGCACAAACCGGAAAATGTTGTCGATGAAGAGCAGCACATCCTTTCCCTCTTCGTCGCGGAAAAATTCCGCCATCGTCAGGGCTGTCAATCCCACGCGCTGGCGCGCACCGGGAGGTTCGTTCATTTGACCGAACACGAGCGCGGTCTTGTCGAGCACGCCCGATTCTTTCATTTCAAGCCAGAGATCGTTTCCCTCGCGCGTGCGTTCGCCCACACCGGCGAACACGGAATATCCGCCGTGGTGAGTTGCAATGTTGTGTATGAGCTCCTGGATAATGACGGTCTTGCCGACACCTGCACCGCCGAAGAGGCCCGTTTTTCCTCCCTTCGTGTACGGTTCGAGCAGATCGATGACTTTAATACCCGTTTCGAATAATTCCTTCTCTGGCCTGAGGTCTTCGAACGCCGGAGGATTTCTGTGAATCGGGTATTTCTTGTCGGATACAAGTGGCGGGAGCGAGTCGATACTCTGTCCGATGACGTTGATGAGGCGGCCGAGCGTATTGGGCCCGACCGGAACGGAAATCGGCGCGCCAAGATCACGGGCTTTCATCCCGCGCACAAGCCCGTCGGTTGAGTCCATCGCAACCGTGCGGACACGATCTTCACCGAGATGCTGCTGCACCTCGCAAATGAGAATGTCTTCGGTACCATCGATATTCTTCCTGGGAATCTCGACTGCGTTCAGGATCGTTGGGAGTTTTCCCTCGGAAAAGTCGATATCGATGACCGGTCCAATAACCTGTATGATCTTACCTTCATTCATGAACAGTCCTTCTGGATGATGCGAAATTGCCCTGATGGCTACATAGTACCCCGCGACTGTCTGCAGACGATCCTGCAAATCGAATACTACAGAGGGTCAAGAGACGAGGTGAACCAATCGAAAGGCGGGATAATATATGGATTTTGACGGAAAGAAGCAATCGGATGAGCGGGCGGAGATTGGAGTCTGGACAAAATTATAGTATCTTTACCGGATTGAACCAATAAAATTTGCATGCAGATAATGAAGAAATTATTCGCCGAGCATCGCGCACTTGCATTCATCCTTTTCGCCGGAATCATCCTGAGATCATGGCACCTCGGCTGGGGTCTGCCCGATGTGTACGAGGAGGCGACGCCAGCCATGATCGGCCTGAAACTCTGGAACTGGAACCTTCCCGGGATTACACTCAATCCGCACTTCTTCAACTACCCGGCACTGATATTCTACATCAATTTTGCTGCACAGGGTGTCTGCTATTGGATAGGCCATATTCTGGGGTATTACCAGACTCCAGAGGCATTAGCAGCAAGTCCGACAGCAATCGCCCTCACGGGCAGAATGATCTCTGTGGTCTTCGATACGGGAACCATTGGTGCTGCATTCGTACTCGTTCGTAAGCTCTCCAACAAACCGACAGCTCTCATCGCTGCAATCCTGGTGGCCATCAATCCCCTGCTTATCCGGGAAGCACATCTCATCCAGGTTGATACGCCTCTCACATTCTTCAGTGTGCTGGCGACGATTTTTCTCGTCAACGTTTACAGGACCGGCGAAATCAGGTGGTATTTTCTCGCAGGAATCGCCACCGGGCTTGCTGCCTCGTCGAAATACACCGGCGCTGTCATTCTGCTGGCACTTGTAGCAGTACATATGATGAGATACGGATCTCTCCGGAGAGCTTTTCGATCACTCCTCGAGTTGAAACTCTACGCAGGGATTGCGGCAGCGGGCATCGTCTTTTTCATTTTGAACCCCTACGTTCTTCTGGACTTCAGGGAATTTTATGACGGGTTCTCATTTGAAGAGGAACACATTTCGACAGGTCATCTCGGCGTGAATCCCGAACAGAGCACGTTGTTCTTCTATCTGCTGGATGTTCTCCCGTCTGCACTCGGGTGGATCATGGCTCTGTTAGCCGCCGGAACAACGGTCATGATGGTAGCCCGGCGAGACCGGGAAAAAATCGTTCTCCTCGCATTTCCGGTCATCTATTTCATCATCGTCTCCCTGTGGAAGATGAGGGTTGATCGCTACATTCTCCCGATCATTCCGCTCGTGGTCGCCGTCGGTGCGATAGGAATCTCTCTCGTGTGGGAAAAGATACGCCCCGGATTCCTGAAGAGGCTGGAAGGAAATGAGTGGCTTTCCCGGACGGGCATCTCCATGGGAATGATCGTTCTGGTGATTGTCTGTTCGGTGGAACCGGCTGTTGCAACGGTCAGATACCTGCGACCTCTCGGACTCCCGGACACCCGGGCGCTCACGCGGGAGTGGATACTCCAGCATATTCCGAAGGGATCCGTTATTGCCAGCGGCCCCTACGGCATCGACTTCCCGCCGTCACAGTATTTCACGCTCCAGATCCCGTTCCTCGGGTTTGAATCGGAACGCGTCGTGCCATTTTATGATACACGTTGGTACGAGGATGTGGATCTCCTCATTGCATCCGATTATGATTACACGAGGTATGCGAGCGAACCGCAGCGGTACGCAGACTTTCTGGCATACTATGATTCGCTGAGGACTCACTGGAAGCTCGACCTGGCGATGGAGCCGTCGCAGGACAGGACCGGTCCCGCGTTCTGGCTTTATTCCTATCCCGATTCGCTCAAACAGCCGCGGCTCGATCCGTCAATTTTCGGCCGGCTCGAAGCATCACCCGAGAGCACGCGCATCAGTAACTTCCTCAAACAGCTGAATGAGGTTTATCTGAAAAAGGGAAAGCTGCAGAAGAGTGAACAGGTTCTCCTGGAGATTCTGTCGGTTGAGGTCGACAATCTCCCGCTGATGAATATGCTGGCAGAAATCGAGCTGAATCTCGGTGAGTACGAGCAGGCACTCAAACCGCTTATGCGCTCGGCCCAGCTCAAACCCGACCAGCCGGAGATCTTTGCGATGGCCGGTCACGCCCTTCTGGAACTTAAACATTACCGGGAGGCGGCACCGACGCTGCTCAAAGCCATCTCTCTCAACAACAAGCTCGCTTCGCCGTATGAAGATCTCATCACAGTATACCGGACTGCGCATGACCGCGGAGATCTTCTCGCAATATTAAAGCAATACGCCGCGCTCCTGCCGCCGAAGAGCCCGAAATTCAAGGAGATCCAAAAGCAGATTGCAGATCTTGGCGGGGGTTAAGCGGGACGGCGGTTTGGTTCTCTCCCGAGAATGGCATCAACAATCAGCTTGCCGTGTGTACGACCATTCTCGATAAACACTTTATTATTGAATTTCCCGCCGACAAGTCCCCCGGCCACGAAAAGGTGCGGAATATTTGTTTCCATGGTCTTGGGATCAAATGTCGGGGCAAGTGAATCCGGATCTGTGGTAATTCCGAGCGATCGGAGGAATGCGCCATCAGGCCGGTAACCGATGAGGACAAAGACAAAATCGTTCTCCAATTCGAGCACCTCATTTCTCTTTTGAACGATGGTCTTTTCAGGGAGAAATTCTCTTACCGTTGAGTTGTACTCTACCCTGATGGAACCGGCGGAAACGCGGTTCTCGAAATCCGGCAGTATCCAGTACTTGACCCCTGTGCTGAGAGCGGTTCCCCGGTGAACAAGCGTCACCTCCGCACCATGCCGCCAGAGGTCGAGCGCAGCTTCGACCGCGGAATTCTTGCCTCCAACCACCACCACTTTCCGACGATAAAAAGGCAGGGGATCCCGGTAAAAGTGGCTGACATGCGGCAGGTCTTCACCTGCGACCCCGAGCGGCGTCGGGGTGTCATAATATCCCGTAGCAGCTACGAGAAAGCGGCACCGGTACGATTTCCCACGTGATGAATTCACGACGAAATGCTCCCCCTCGCGTTCGACCGAAGCCACCCCTTCGAACAGCCGTAATTCCAGACCAAAATGATCTGCCACATGCCGGTAGTAATTGACGCAATCAAGTGAGGTGGGTCTCGTTGTCGGAATGACAAACGGAATGTTCCCGATTTCCAGCAATTCCGGAGTTGAGAAGAAAAACATATCCCGTTGAAAATGCTGGATGCCATTGACGATACCGCCTTTATCGAGAATAAGGTGAGAAAGCCGGGCCTTTTGCGCTTCAATTCCTGCTGCAAGCCCTGCCGGCCCGGCACCAATGATGATGATATCGTAGGAAGAACCCATAGAGATTTCTGATCAACAAAAAATCCTGTCTTCTTGAAAGACAGGATCGGATTTTGAGCTGAAGGTCAGATTTGAACTGACGACCTGCTGATTACGAATCAGCTGCTCTACCAGCTGA
>DATIXJ010000011.1:0-15273 GCA_035518715.1 Bacteroidota bacterium
GATATTCATATCGCCCGGTCTGTGTGAACTGTGCGGGATACGTTTCTGCGATCCGCCCTGAGGTGAACCGCGCATCAAAGCCCGTCAGGTCTGCCACCGACGGCGGCATTTCCAGCGAGCTGAGTGACATCTTCAGCGAGCTTTCGCTCCCCAGGTACAACGACTGGCTCGCTCCTGCCGCATTCCGTACCACAACTTCATCCATCTGCTCCAGTCCGTTCGTCGCCGCTTCTTTCGGTGCGTTCGTTGTACCGCAGAGTGAGAGTCCCGGATTCGCACCTGTCACCGACGTGACCTTCGTCCAGTATCCGAATGCAGGCATCAGGTTCTGCGCACCTGACACCAGCTGGTAGCCGGAGCCGTTGTATCCGAAGAAGTTCGTCGAGATCGTGCAGTTGACCGGGGCAACACTGTTGACCGGTACCGGTGTCGAGGGCGTACCAATCATGTTCCATCCGATTTGCACGGAATCAAAGATACATGACAACGGATAGCCGGGCGCTCCCGCATAGAGCGGGTTCGCATACTTCAGCCAGTATCCTCTGCCATTGGCCAGGACTGTGGCAATCTGATACGCACCCGAATACTTGAACGGCTTGGAGCTTGCGCCGATGTACACATCTGCCGGCTGGTAATCGCCATACTGTCGGTTGTACGAAACTGACAGGAGGTTCCATCCGACCTTTGCATAGTACGCAGCGCCCGGCGTGAACTTCAGGCAGGTGTTCGCTGCCGGCTTGGTCTCGATCGGGTACGCATTCCGGTTCAGGAACACATATCCCGGTACGCCACCGGTGTATCCGGCAGTCACGGTATTCGAATCCGCCTGCATTCCAACCAGTGCCGCGGAATCCTGTCCGTGTGTACCGATGAGATCGTATTGGAACGTGATTGTTCCGGTACAGCGATTCATTATCACACGGAATGTCGTGTTGTCCGTGTCAGGTGAACCGGCTGCATTAAATGTTCCAATCTTGTACCACTCGGCGATGAACTGGCACGGATCACCTCCGGTACCATGGAGAATCTGGCCATACTGTCCGGCCGAATCTCCAATGATAAGATCAGCATAAAACGGAGCGATCAAATTTTTTGGCGGTAATCCCTGATTCAGTGTGTCCTGACGTCCATGCCGCTGCGCTCCGGGGAATGTCCAGTTCGGACTGTACGCGCCTGTCGCGGTAATATCGAGTGTGTCGGTCGCGCTCTTCGAAAGGGCGAGAGCACCGTTGGTACCGATCCAGGCATAACGTACCGTATCGCCGAAGAACACGAACGGTCCGCTGGTCGGGAACATGTTGAACGGTCCCGCCTGGCCGTCGTCCTTCGGGTTCGTTGCGCCATTTTGGTCGTTGAAGAATTTCGACGTGTCGATGGCCGTACCGCTGCCGAAAATGCTCGTGCCGGTACAGTTCGAAATTGTGTCGATGGCATAATAGGAGTTGAGCAGATTCACAGTGCGGTATTCATGCGGAGGGCCGAAGCTTGAGGCGCCTTCCAGGTCGAATGCCTTGACTGAAAAGTCGACGGTATGGCCCGCGGTCTGACCGGGAATATTGCCTTCCCACAACAGGCCGATAATGGGATCCATGGAAATCGGTGCCTGTGGAACTCCATCGAGAGACCAGAGAATTTGAGCATGATCGACACCGGCGAGACCCGGATTCGCCGGATCGCAATCCCGGATATTAACCTGAACCAGCTCCGGGCTGGTGGAAAGGGTGTTATGAGGCACGCCGCCGGGGGCATCCCGGACTTCAGGGGGTGTATTGGACGAAACCGTCATCGTATACCACCAGTTCAGCGCGGCGACCTGAAGTGTGTCGTCGACAGTGAATCCTCCTCGCGCGACCCAGCCACGCTTCACCTGGTCAACCGGAACACCGGCGCAATTCGCCGGACCGGAATCGTGCTCGTAAAACTTCCAGTTCCGGGAAGGATAGTTCTCATTCGTGGAACTTACCTTATCCGTCCACGTGAGCCACGTAACTCCCTGGTTTGTGGATTCGACGATGTGTGTCGGCGGGGAATTCACCCGCATGTTGATGAAGAAGACCTGGCCGACAGAAACCGAGCAGGGCTCTCCGAGGTCGGACATCGCGACGTGGTTGATCTCATTGACATGGTCCTGAACTGGGAACCCGCCAAGGCCCCAGATTTCGCTGCCGAACGGCGGGCCTGCTGTTCCGTGAGCAATCGTGGAGTGGAACGGTCCCGGATACGGATTGGCGTCTTCCGGAAATGCAGCAACACCCTGATCGAGGTCAGTGTTATCTATCCAGTAACCCCAGTTCTGGCAGGGAGGATCAAACGGTCCGGGACGAATGCCGGGGCCGTAGGTTGGTCCAATGTTGGATTGATGTATACGGATGATGATCGAAGAGTCAAGAGCATTGTTGTCCGGCCCGCAATCCCAGAAGATCGAGTCGATGGTGCCGGTTGCCTTTGCGACGTACCATTGCCCCATGATATCTTTGTGATGGGCAATGTGATCAATCGAAGGAGGGAATTGATCCTCCGTGTAGCCGAATGTAAACTGATCCGTGCAGCTGTCACTGCTCGCGGCAAGTTGTTTATGAAGCCGCTGGGCAATGACGCGTGATGCCGTAACGCTCTTGCTGAGCGGAATGACTTCCTGTTGGGGGGAGACAAGATAATGTCGCTGAGCAATTGCTATTCCTGCGACAAAGAACAAAAGCAGAATCAACTTTTTCATTGCGATCCTCTCAGTGATGTGGTCAGGGGCATTCCATGATTCAAATAGTATCGCACTTTCTCAACTTAATGTCAATAAGCAGAATATTCATAATTTTTCGAATACTGGAGAATATTGAAATAGTCAGAGGTGTCTGATGATCGCACTGGTCATCTCCATGGTCGAGACGGGGCGCTGCGGATTCAAGTCACGGGTAACTTCACGGCGCTCTCTGACAGTTGCAGCTACTGCCTGTTCGATTCTGTCGGCTTCGTCGGTCTTGCCGATATGCCTCAGCATCATGGCAGATGCCAGGATGAGCGCGCTGGGATTGGCAATGTTCTTGCCGGCAATATCGGGTGCACTTCCGTGCACGGCTTCGAAGATTGCCGCGGAAGCGCCGATATTTGCTCCCGGTGCGACTCCCAGCCCGCCAACAAGCCCGGAGCAAAGATCCGACAGTATGTCGCCGAAGAGATTTGTCGTCACGATGACATCAAACTGGTGCGGGTTCATCACGAGCTGCATGCACATATTGTCGATGATCCGGTCGTTCGTCGCAAGCTGGGGATATTCCTCGGCCATCTTCCTTCCCACATCAAGAAACAGACCACTCGTATACTTCAGGATATTGGCTTTGTGGACAATCGTCACCGTTTTCCGATGATGTTGTGCGGCGTATTCAAACGCATACCGAAGGATTCTCTCAGAGCCGTTGCGCGTGACCACGCCGATCGTTTCCGCTGCGCTTCTTGCGGTGTCGATGTAATGCTCGATTCCCGAATAAAATTCCTCAGTGTTTTCGCGAAACACGATGATGTCGACGTCGGACCAGTGGCTCTCAATTCCCTCCATCGATTTGGCCGGACGCAGGTTGACATAGAGGTCAAATTCCTTGCGCAAGGCGACGTTCACACTCCGGAATCCTGTACCCACCGGTGTCGTCAGCGGTCCCTTGAGCGCAAGCCGATTCCGCTGGATCGATTCGATGACATGAGCCGGGAGCGGGTCTTTGTATTTTTCGATGGCAGAGATGCCCGCCACGTGTTCTTCCCAGGAAATATCGACTCCAACGGCTTGAATGACATTGACCGCCGCCCTGGTAATTTCAGGGCCGATACCATCTCCCGGAATGAGTGTTATTGTGGTCATAGAGGGGTGAAAGGGGATTACTGAAAATTATTGATACTAATGTAGTGAAATAGTGAGAATCGTTCAACGCAAGCGCCGGGAGGCGGACTGCAATTTGAGGGATTCCCTGCGGAGAGCATCGTGAACCCGCGCAGGAATAGCTTTCGCATACCTGTTGAAGTGATACATATCATTCAAGAGCTGACGGGTGTCGCGCATGCTCGTGTAAACGATCCGGTGAAGCATGTGCGAATTCTCCGTGAGGGGAAATGCTGGCAGAAGAACCAGATCCGCGAGACTCCGCCCGAGATACTGCGTCAGAAAAAGGGTTCGTGCCATCGCTGCATCATGATGATCGGGAGTCATGATGGAGACCAGTAAACCGGCCTTCCGCAGTCCGGATGCGATCGGGGAAAAAGTCCGGCGCGGGACCCTGACAGGACAGAGAACGATGGATTTCGTTTGGAGTGTTGTTGATGCGCTGTCGGGTCCGAAGAGAGGATGTGTTCCAAGTATGCTGGTGGTCGAGGGGAGAAGTTGCTTCATCCACCGGATCGGCTCTGCTTTTACGGAACAGACATCGATGACAAGCGCGGCGGGGTTTATAACCGGCGAGAGCTTCCGGAGGACGGACTGCATTGAGGAGATCGGAACCGCCAGGATGATCGTATTGCACTGCGATGCCTCCAGCAGAGTGCAGCGCCGCAATCCGGATTCCAGCCGGATGGATCTCCGGGGATCGCAAACCCATACCCGGAAGGAGTCCTTCAGGTAATGCGCGGCGAGGCGCCCGAATCTTCCGTATCCGATCAGGGCAAGAAGCTGTTTCATGCGGTCTTCTGCACTGCCCTCGAGTTTCGGAAAATCAGCTGGTAGAGAGACCGAACGAACCCCGGATCGAGTGTCGACTCCTTCAGAAATGAAAGTCTTCTCAGCATGATCTCCCTCTCTCTCCGGGGGCTTGCCACTGCCCGGCGATGCGATCTCTTCCATTTCCCGATATCCCTGACAAGCTCCTGTCGTTGGTCAAGAAGGAGGAGAATCATGTCGTCAATGAAGTCAATTTCCCTGCGCTCAAGAACAAGCGGCTTTTTTTTCCTGAGGAGCTTTTGACGCATGAGATGATCCGCAAGGACCAGCGCCACCATCGATTCCGCCACGGGGACGACACGCGGACAGAGGCACGGATCGTGACGCCCTTTGACTTTGATGACGCGGCGACGACCTTTGGTATCAACGGTCTTCTGGGCCTTTGGGATCGAAGACGGCGGCTTCACCGCGATGCGAAGTACAATGTCTTCTCCATTTGAGATTCCGCCCAGGATCCCCCCCGCGAAATTTGTTACAGTCCGAATCCGGCCCTTTCGGTCTTTCGTAAACTCGTCGTTATGCCTGCTGCCAAGCATTTTGGCGGCTGAAAATCCCGATCCGATCTCGACTCCCTTGATCGCGGGAATGGACATGAGGGCTTTTGCGAAATCTGCCTCGAGCTTGTCGAATACCGGTTCGCCAAGCCCGGCAGGGCATCCCCTTACCACAACTTCCACGATGCCGCCGATCGAATCACCGGCATTCTTTGTCCTTAAAATGAAACGTTCCATTTTCTTTGCTGCTTTCGGATCAGGACACCGAACCGGGTTCCTTTCGATCTCCTCAAATGAGATCTTCCTGGCAGTGAGGCTTCCCACGGAGCGAGTGAATCCGGTTACCTGGATGCCCTGATGTTCAAGGATCTTCCTGGCAAGCGCTCCGCCGGCAACTCTCCCGGCGGTTTCTCTACCGGAAGAGCGCCCTCCTCCGCGGAAATCCTGGATGCCATATTTCGAGAGATATGTATACCCCGCATGACCGGGTCGGAAAAGATTTTTGATCTGCTCGTATGCTGCGGAGTTCTGATCCCTGTTCCAGATGAGAAGGCAGATCGGCGTACCGAGCGTCTTTCCTTCGAATACCCCGCTGAGGATGTGAACCTGATCGGCCTCATTGCGGGATGTAGTGACGTTGCTTTGACCCGGCCTCCGACGATCGAGCTGCTTTTGGATGTCTTCCGCCGAAATGGGAACATTGGGGGCCACGCCGTCGATGAGGACACCAACGGCTTTTCCATGGCTCTCTCCGAATGTCGTTATTCTGAAAAATGTGCCCAGGGCATTTCCTGCCATTCCTAATTTTCTCCTTCCACCTTTTCGAATTCCTTCCAGAACGTCGGGAACGATTTCGAGACGCATTCCGGATTTTGGATGACGATTCCGGGAATCCGCAGCCCGGCCACGGCAAATCCCATGGCGATCCGATGATCGTTGTATGTTTCAATAGTTGCTCCGTGCTGAGCATTCGGATGAACGGCCATACCGTCGTCCGTAAGCTCCACACGTGCGCCGATTTTTGTGAGCTCTCTCGCAAGAGCGGCCAGCCGGTCGGTCTCCTTGTATCGGAGATGCGCAATATTGTGAAAGACACTCGGTCCATCGGCAAACGCTGCGACAACCGCAAGCGCGGGGACGCAATCCGGGATGGCATTCATGTCGATATCAATACCCCCCAGGTGCCCGCCTCGGACTTCAATCAAGCTCTCACTGGTTGTCACCGAACACCCCATTTCCTTGACAATGGAGAGGAATCTGAGGTCGCCCTGCAGCGATTCGAAGGAGAGATGGGGTATGCGGACCAGTCCGCCGGTGATTGCGGCGGCTGCGATAAAGTACGTTGCCGCTGAAGCATCCGCCTCTATCGGAAAATCGTGCCCGATATAATGCTGGCGGGCGTCAATAATGAACGTTTTCATCTCTATTTGTTCGAATATCGCACCAAAAGAGCGCATGACGTGCAGCGTCATATCCACATACGGCAGGGAAGATACGTGTCCTTTGACCCGGATGGTCGTTTCACGCTTCGCGTAGGGGGCAATGAGCAGGAGAGCGGAAAGGTACTGGCTGCTGATCGAGGCGTCGAGATCGATGTTGCCTCCGAGAAAATTGCCGCCGTATATTGTGACCGGAGGCCGGCCGTCTCTGCTTGTGCATTTCACACCCGCCATCTTTAAAGCGGCAAGAAGATCCTCAATGGGGCGCTGCTGCATCTGTTGATCGCCGGTGACCACCGTTGTTCCGGGGGTAATTGCTGCGAACGCGGAGAGAAAGCGCATGGCAGTCCCCGCGTTTCCGACATAAATTTCCTTCTCGGGGGCTTTGAGTTTCCCGTCAAGTCCGTTTGCGTGGATGGCATCCTTTTTCCGGGTGAGCCGTGCGCCAAATTCCTGCAGTCCTGAGTAAAGCAAATTGGAATCGTCGCTTTCGGAAGCATGGAGAATGGTCGAAGGTCCGTCAGCAAGTGCAGCGGCGATCAGAGCGCGATTGGTGTAGCTCTTGGATGGCGGAATGTGAATATCCGCCTTGATGTTTGCCGATGGGCAGATCTTCCTGACGCTGCGATCCTTCACGAAATGGCCCCGATGAACATGCGGGATTGCAGGATGGCCTGACGCTCAAATAATTCCGTGCCCCTGATAATCTTGCAGCCCTTTCGTCGGGCGTCTTTGAGAAGCGGCGTGAGAGGCGGATTATACACCGCATCGAACATCACAGTGTTCTTTCCGTACGCAGGGGAGGGAAGTGGAGCCTGATTTTCCATGCCGCTTCCGCTCATGCCGATGGGCGTAGCGTTCATCACGAAATCTGCGGAGAGGTTTCCTGCTTGATCGAGGGAATTCCATTGACAGGAGAAGTCGGCTGCGAGTGCCTTCGCCTTTCCCGCTGTCCTTGCCAGTATCGTAACGTGGGCTCCGAATCTGACTGCCGCGGCACACATGGCGCGGGCTATTCCTCCCGCACCGAGTATCACAACGCTCCGGCCCTTCAGGGAACCGTGCCGTCCGAGAAGTTCTTCAACCGCGAGATAATCCGTGTTATAACCGGTATACCGGTTTCTTTTCCTGATAACGGTGTTGACACTGCGGAGTGCTGCGGTGACGGGATCGACCCGGTCGAGAAGAGGGATGATTTTTTGCTTGAACGGCATGGTGATACTCAGGCCCGTGATGAGGCGCTGATACGAGTTCCAAAAATCATCGATGTCGTCGGTAAGGAAATTTACATAGACGGCATCGCTTGAAGTACGACGAAAACGTTCGTTGTGGAAATAGATTCCGCGACTGTGGCGTACCGGGTTTCCGACGAGACCGAAGACTTTTGTCCGGCGAGAAATTCTTCCTGCCCGAAATATCGTGTTCATTTCTGAAACTGTCAACTGGCCGGCTCCGGTTTTTTCATTTTCCGTCAGGCTCGCAAAGGAAAGCCACGAGCCATGCTTCCCTCCCAGTATTCTGCTGATCACGCCGCGTTCACCCATGCAAATGCCGATCATCTCCTGACGGTTCTTGCGTGCGCGATCGAGCACGTCAAACATAATCACATTGTCGGAAATGGAATTTGCTGTTGTCGCGATCTTTATTGTTCCGGCACCTGTTGCTCTGCACCGGTCGTAAACGTTTCCCAGATCGCGCGGGGTTTTCTTCAAGTCGTGATAGGAACAGATGACCCTGTTGGCTCCGAAGGTATCGACCAGATCTTGGACGAATTCCTTTCCCCAGCTCAATCCCACATCGACGTACTCGGCTCCGCCATGAAGGGCATTCGCCAGTATCGAACTCTGACCCTTTGTATTCCCCCGGAACATTCCTCCTTCTGATGACCGACGGTTTGTAATAATGACCTTTCCGCGCGGTCCTGCCAGCAATTCACGAATGTTGAACTCACCAAGCTGATCAATCCGCACCTCCAGAAGATCATGCTGGTGATGGAGCGAACGGAGGAGTCTGCGCGCTTCCTGTAACGATCCGGGCATTATAGATGGACAGATAATCACCGGATTGAATCCGTGATTTCATCTAATCCGACCGGGATGCCGACACGGGCGTTGCCGATACTTTTGACAAGCGTGAAATTCGGAACTCCATTCCGGCTCTTCTTATCATAGGAAAGAGTTTCTTCGATCTTCTTCAAGCTGATGGCATGAGGAAATTCCGTCGGAAGACCGAATTTTCTCAAGACAATCCAGAGTCGCCAGACGTCAACAGGGTGCAGATTGCAAAGGGATACCGATATCTTGGCCTCGGTTAACATCCCCAATGCAATTGCCTCTCCGTGGAGGAGTGCGTAGTCTGAAAGAAGCTCGAGTGCGTGACCGATCGTATGGCCGAAATTCAGAATTCTCCGCAATCCCGATTCACGTTCATCTTGTTCAACAATCCTCTTCTTGAGTTTCAGGCACCGGACGATAATTGCGGAGAGAACCGCCGGATCACGCCGGAGAATTCTCTGTTCGTTCCGGTCGACGTAGGAAAAGAGATCCCGGTCGAGAATCGCCCCATACTTGATGACCTCCGCTATACCGTTCCGTAACTGGCGATCGGGCAGCGTCCGAAGAGTTGTGACATCGATGTAAACACGGCAGGGTTGGTAAAACGTCCCGAGAAGGTTCTTGCCAAGGGGATGATCGACGGCGACTTTGCCGCCGATGCTGCTGTCGACCTGAGCGAGGAGCGTTGTCGGGATCTGGATGAATGACACGCCGCGGAAGAGCGTGGATGCAACAAACCCGGCAAGGTCCCCGATCATTCCTCCTCCGAGAGCAATAACGCAGCATTGCCGGTCCGCATGAAGTCTCAGGAGGCGGTCCTCCACTCGTTCCTTGACCGCGCGTGTCTTGCTCTTTTCGCCGGCTGGGACGACAATGATCTTTGCACGATTTACGCCAAGCTGTTTTGCAAATTGCCGGCCATAGAGAGGCGCAACATGGGAATCTGTGATGATGAAGAGATTGGAATCCGGAAACCGGCGGCGGATATCACGGGCCGCGGCGCTGAGCGAAGTGCCGATTAATATCGCGGAGTTCTGACGCTCCCGCTGAAAATGTACGACGACGTTTTTTGCCATGAAATGTTATCGGCGCGAAAATTCAATGATCCAGGGACGCCCGAACGGAAGAAACGAATTGCGCCGCCCGCTGAATAATATCATTTTTTGGAGAGTTCTGCAAGATTCTCACGAGTGCACTGCCGATAATGACACCGTCGCAAAGAGCGCTTGCGCGCGATGCATCCTCCGGCGTCGCAATACCGAACCCGGCAAGAAGAACATTGCGGCTGACGCATTTGCGTGCCCGGCGTAGAAATGCATCCCGCTGCTCGTTGCCGGTCGGATGCGATCCCGTCACCCCGGTAATCGAAACACAGTAGAGAAACCCCTGTGATACCTCATCGAGCATCCGCAGGCGCTTGTCCGACGTTGTCGGGGCAGCAAGGAAGACCGACGCAATCCCGTTACGGGCAGCAATGTTGCGGTATTCATCTCCATCTTCAAAAGGAATATCCGGTATGATCGTTCCAGAGATTCCACTTCGACGGCACGAAGCGAAGAACTGCTCGAGCCCGAAGGAGTAGATCGGATTGGCATAACCCATCGCCACCAGCGGGACTCCTGAGTTTTGTGCAACCTGAGAGGCAACATCAAACACGACCGATAGTGTGACATTATTGCGAAGTGCTTCCTGTGAACTTTGCTGTATGACCGGCCCGTCGGCGATCGGGTCAGAAAATGGAATGCCAAGCTCAATGAGATCAGCGCCTGCTGCGGCGATCGCGTTGATGAGCGGCACCATGATCTCGACTGTCGGGTATCCGCAGGTCACGAAGACCGAGAGAATTTTTCGGTTATGCTCCTTCAGATCTGAGAGATGTTTTGCAAGATTCATGAACTGGTCTTTCCCACAGAAGACGATGGATGCAGGATCGAAGGTAGATCCTTCTCTCCCCGGCCGGAGAGATTGAGAATGATGATGTCTTGCTCTCGTGTTCCCGGGACGAGATAGTCGAGACCGGCGAGAGCATGCGCTGATTCCAGGGCGGGAAGTATGCCTTCGAGGTGAAGAAGAAGGGAGCATGACGTGAGTGCTTCTTCATCCGTCGCCGAAATATACCGCACGCGGCTCGATTCCTTCAGATAACTGTGCTCGGGGCCTACTCCCGGATAATCCAGACCTGCTGAAATCGAATGTGCCGGCAGGACTTGTCCGTTTTCATCCTGTAATACGTAACTGTACGATCCGTGAAGTACTCCGGGTCTTCCTGCGGTCAGGGTTGCGGCATGTCTGCCGGTGGGTATCCCATTGCCGCCGGCCTCAACGCCGATCATCTTCACATCGTCCCCGAGAAAAGGATGAAAGAGTCCCAGCGAATTGCTTCCCCCGCCGACGCATGCAACGAGCATCGTGGGAAGCCGGCGTTCGGCCGCAAGAATCTGCTCCCGCGCTTCCTGACCGATGATTGCCTGGAAATCTCTCACGATCATCGGATAGGGATGTGGTCCGACAACGGAACCGATGACATAAAACGTGTCTTCCACATTCGTGACCCAGTCGCGCAGTGCCTCGTTCGTCGCATCTTTGAGTGTGCGGGTTCCTGATGTGACAGGCATAACTTCGGTACCGAGAAGCCGCATCCGGTTGACGTTGAGTTCCTGGCGTGCCATATCCTCTGTTCCCATATACACCTCGCATCTCAGGCCCATCATTGCCGCAACGGTGGCAGTGGCAACGCCGTGCTGACCGGCTCCTGTTTCTGCAATGATTCGGGTTTTTCCGATGCGCTTTGCGAGGAGGACCTGGCCCACCGTGTTATTGATCTTGTGTGCCCCGGTATGGCAGAGGTCTTCGCGTTTCAAATAGATCTTTGCGCGGCCATAGTGACTGGTGAGACGATCGGCAAAATACAAAGGAGTCGGCCTTCCGACATAATCCCGAAGGAGTTTCTTCAAATCCGACTGAAACGCTGTGTCCTCGCGGGCTTCAAAATACGTGCGCTCGAGATCATTCAACGCGCTGATGAGCGTTTCGGGAACAAATTTGCCGCCAAATTTCCCGTAGTGACCGCGGGAGTCCGGAAGATCAGTACGTAAATCCGTCATGCGATTGCCTCGGAGTGCGACCGTGTGAGCTTCCAGGTCCTGTTCACGATTGGGGCGAGCTGCTCCACCTTCTCAAGAAGAGCATTGAACCGGCCGGGCTTGAGCGATTGATAGCCGTCGGAGAGAGCGGATGCGGGATCCGGGTGTACTTCGACGATGATCCCGTCGGCTCCCGCGGCGATGGCTGCCATTGACATTGCCGTGACCCCGTCCCACATGCCGATGCCATGGCTTGGGTCAGCGATAACCGGCAGATGCGAGAGTTTCTTGATGATCGGGATGGCATTGAGGTCGAGCGTGTTGCGTGAAGCTGTTTCAAACGTCCGGATTCCGCGCTCGCAGAGAATCACATCATAATTTCCTCCGAGGAGGATATATTCTGCGGCCATGAGAAGCTCTTCAATGGTGGCAGAGAGCCCGCGCTTGAGGAGAACCGGTTTTCGCTGCGCACCCAGCGCTTCGAGAAGCGAATAGTTCTGCATATTGCGCGCCCCGACTTGCAGGATATCAGCGCATTCCGCGACCAGAGGCAAAGTCTGCGTATCCTTCACTTCGGTCACGATGTGCATGCCCGTCAGTTCCCGTGCCTCCCGGAGATATTCGAGAGCTTCGGTCTTATATCCCTGAAACGAGTAGGGAGAAGTGCGCGGTTTGTACGCACCCCCCCGCAGGAAGCGCACGCCCATATCTTTCAACATGTATGCAAGATCGATGATCTGGGAACGTCCTTCCACTGAACACGGTCCCGCGATGATGCCGAGTTCTTTTCCGCCGATCCCGTCGCCGTTTACCTTGACAATGCTGTTTTCTGATTTTACATCGCGGCTGACAAGCTTGAACGGCTTGGAGACCGGAATCGCCTCGAGGACTCCGGGGAGATTGAGAAAGACTTCCGGATCGATCTTTCCCTTGTTTCCGGTGATCCCGATGGCAAGGCGCTCTTCCCCGGGGATCTCGTGAGGGGAAAATCCCAGCGAACGGATCTTCTCCTTGACCCCATCGATCTCCTGCCTGGGTGCATTGAGTTTCATGACGATGAGCATAGTCGGCTATCCTCTGATTAAAGAACGTGGATGATAATCTGTTGCTGATTTCTCAAGTTCGAAATTCCTTCAGCGCATTGAACAGTGCGGCAATCTTGGATGGGTCTTTCTTCCCGGCTTCGGATTCAATCCCGGAATTGATGTCCACGGCGAAGGGTGAGACCGTCCGGACGGCATCGGAAATGTTCGAAGGATTCAATCCACCTGCAAGCACGACGCGGTGGATGTTCTTCATGGCGATTGCTGCTGTTTGATCAGCGGGCGTTCCCGTCCCGCCGAATTTGTCACTGCGAAATCCATCAAGCAACGCAGCATCTAGGGCGTAATCCCGCGCACGTTCCACATTCTCACCATGCCTGAACCGGAATGCCTTCCACACTTTCACAGAATAGCCCTTGCAGTCGTCCGGTGTTTCGTCGCCGCTGAGCTGGATGACCCGAATCCCTGTTTCGCGGATCATCCGTTCTATCGTTGGCCGAGACTCATTCACGAATACTCCCACCGGAGTAACGGAAGGGGGAAGGTGTCCGATAATTCTTTCTGCGCTTTCCGGAGAGATCCATCGGGGACTTCCCTCATAAAATATGAATCCCAGCGCATCAGCACCCGTTTCAGCGCATCGCAGTGCATCGTCAGGATTCGTGATACCGCAAATCTTAACTACCAGATTCATGATCCAGTTCTTCCAGTATGTTTCGCAGGGCATGCCCCGGGCGCTCGCTTCTCATGAAATATTCACCGATGAGAGCACCGCGAATTCCGGATTTCAGCAGGAGGAGCAAATCGTCGGCCCTTGTGATGCCGCTTTCACTGATGATTGTCGTCCCGGCGGGAATCCTCCCAGCAATTTCGAGAGAATGTCGCAGATCAATCTGCATCGTTCGCAAATCCCTGTTGTTAATGCCGATGAATCGCATCAGGTTGAAATCCAGCCGATCGAGCTCGTGCACATCATACACTTCAACGAGCGTTTCAAGTCCGATTTCTCCTGCTGCGAGGACCAGATCCCGCAGATGGTTTTGATCGAGTATGGAAGCGATAAGGAGAACGGCATCAGCGCCGTGGGCCCTTGCCTCAAAGAGCTGGAATTCATCGATGAGAAAATCCTTGCGCAGTACGGGAATACTGACTGCCTCTCTGACCTTCCGCAGGTCGTCGAGAGACCCGGAAAAATATTCCCGATCTGTAAGTACGGATATGCCGGAGGCGTGGAAGCTTTCGTACTCCCGGGCAAAGACCGAGGGATCGAAGTTCTCACGCAGGAGACCTCCCGATGGTGATGCGTGTTTGATTTCGGCAATAATGCCTATGGGGGGATGATCCTCAACGGAAGAACGCAGCGAAAGAGGTGATCGGCTGAAGTGTTCCTGCTCGCGGAAAGAAGACATTTTTATCTTTGCCCTGCGCGCAGAGATTTCCCGGCGTTTTGCCGCGACGATTGATTCTAAAATATTCATCGGTTTGTTAATTCGACGAGCTGATGGAGCTTTCTTCTTGCTTTTCCGGAATCGATGGATTCCTGTGCGAGGTGAACCCCCTCATCAATTGATTTTGTCTTCGAACTGGCAAGCAGGCCGAACGCTGCATTTGCAATGACATATTCCCTGTGGGGAATTCTCGAGCCGTTGAGAATCTCCATCGTAATGACCGCATTTCTTTCGGCATCCCCGCCGAGGATTTTCTCCGTCGGCGTGGCGCCAAGATGGAACGTTGCTGCATCGATGTCGTACAATTTCTGCGGACGCGATTCCCTGACTTCGATCACGGACGTCGGGGTATGGAGAGAAATCTCGTCCAGTCCGTCATGTGCGCTGACCACATACACGGAGAGCGCCCCGAGACGGTCCAGGACGTCGGCGATCTTGCCGGCTGCCGACCTGCTGAATGCTCCGACAAGCTGGCGTCGCACGCCCGCCGGATTCGTCATCGGGCCGAGGAGGTTGAAACAGGTTTTTGTGCCGAGCTCTGCACGGGGTTGTGAGGCATGCTTCATGGCCGGATGAAACGCAGGCGCAAAGAGAAAACCGATCCCGAGTTCGTTAATACAGCGTTCTGCCGTCGGAACGTCGATCTCGATCTTTATCCCCAGCGCTTTGAGGACATCGGCACTTCCGCAGCGGCTTGAGACGGAGCGGTTTCCGTGTTTTGCAACAGTCACCCCGGCACCTGCCACGACAAACGAAGCGACGGTCGAGACATTGAACGTGCCCCGGCCGTCTCCTCCCGTTCCGCAGAGGTCGATCGCGTCGGGATCATCGATATGCACCCGGATTGATTTCTCGCGCATGACTTCCACAAAGCCGACCAACTCTTCGGTCTGTTCTCCCTTCATTTTGAGTCCGATCAGTAAGGCGGCTATTTGCGCGGAAGTGGCCTTTCCATCCATGATTTGTCGCATGACTTCCGCGGCCTCTTCACGGGTCAAATGCTGACGTTCGCTGAC
>DATIXJ010000012.1:0-17132 GCA_035518715.1 Bacteroidota bacterium
CTCTTCTTCTGCATGAATATCCTCGTAGACTGAGCATGATGCTGATCGGACTTCCTCCCCGGTTACTGAACAGCACCGGAATAATAGTCGGCAATCGTAAAGCGATCATGAAGCCAGAATGAAGAAATTGTTATGATCCCCTCGCAGTGTGTGGCTGCAAACCGAATTCGGAGCCCTTTGGGAGGATCCATTGCATTTCTAATATTCTTAATGATTTTGTAAATTACTCCTCATCATCCAATATCATTCCGTTGCGTTCATAGGAGATTTCCGGGAATGAAGGCCTGGATGCGCGCGGGTTTAGTGCACGTAAGGTAAACAGCATATGGAATTGTATCTTCTCCGTCATGGCATCGCAGTTCCGCGGGGAACTCCGGGATTTCCAAACGACGATCGCCCGCTGACGGACGACGGGCGAAGAAAAATGAGACGCGCGTCTGCCGGAATGTCGAAAATCCTCACCGACATCTCCTGCATACTTTCGAGCCCTCTCCGGCGAACGGCAGAGACTGCGGAGATCGTCGCCGAAGCGCTCGGGATGAGCGACAAAATCTGTGAGCGCGCGGAGCTTCTTCCGGATGCGCCTGTCCAGGGATTGAAAGACCTGCTGATCGAGTTCCGTGATCACAGGAAGCTTCTCCTCGTCGGCCATGGACCCACGATCGGCGAGTTTGCGTCGGGGCTGATCGGTGCTTCGGGAACGCGCATCGAATTTCGAAAAGGAGGACTTTGTCGCATCGATATAGAACCCGAAATTTCGGGAAGCGGCATGCTCCGCTGGCATTTTACGCCGAAACATCTGCGTTTATTATCAAGGATCACGATTCATGAAGAAAAATCTCCTTCACGTTCCTCATCCGTACCCCGGCCGGCTCGTCGTCGTCGAGGGCATTGACGGCTCGGGAAAATCCACCCAACTGCAGCTTCTCCAGAAGTGGCTGGTGAGCCGGAATTACCGCGTCTTCTTCACTGAGTGGAACTCATCTTCGCTCGTTAAGAAGACCATCAAGCGCGGGAAGAACCGGAATCTCCTCACGCCGATGACATTCAGCATACTGCACGCCACAGATTTTGCCGACCGCCTCGCACATCTCATTATCCCGCCGCTCAAGGCTGGGATGATCGTCCTTGCCGACCGGTACGTCTATACTGCGTTTGCCCGTGACGTCGTCCGCGGCGTGCATCCGCAGTGGGTGCGAAATCTCTACGGATTCGCGGTGAAGCCCGACATCGCTCTGTACTTCAAAGTGCCGATTGACGTTTCGCTGAAACGCATACTGAACGGCCGCATCTCGCTCAAGTTCCATGAAGCGGGAATGGATCTGAATCTCAGCTCGAATCCCTCGGAGAGCTTTAAGATCTTCCAGAACATGGTCCTGGAAGAGTATGACAAGATCTCGGCGGAATTCGATCTCCGGGTCATCGACGGGACGGAACCGATTCATGCGCAGCAAGCCGCCGTGCGCTCAATCGTCAAGGATGCGCTGAGCAGGTATCATCCAACACCGTTCCTCCAGAAGAAGGAGAATGTTTATGTCCGGTAATCAACCGAGATTTTTTGGAAAAGGTCTCCCGTACCTCGACATCTCCGAGCTGAAGGGCAAGCTTATCGTCATCGAGGGGACGGACGGTGTCGGGCGTTCGACGCAGATCGAGAATCTCCGGCAGTGGCTGGAAATTCAGGGCTACGGCGTTGTGACGACCGGCTGGACACGCTCGCCGCTTATGGGACAGGCGATCAGCGAAGCCAAGGCCGGCCACACGCTCAATGTCAACACATTCAGTTTGCTGTACGCCGCAGATTTTGCCGACCGGCTCGAGAACGAGATCATTCCGGCGCTGAAAGCAGGATTTATCGTCCTTGCTGACCGGTACATCTACACCGCATTTGCGCGGTCGATCGTCCGCGGTGCAGACCGGGACTGGATACGGAGGGTCTTCGGATTTGCACTCCAGCCGGATGCCGTCTTTTATATGCACACCGACGTGGAGAATCTGATCCCGCGGGTAATCACGGGTGAAACGCTCTCAAAGCGTTACTGGGAAGAGGAGCTGGGAGAAGGAATGGATTACTGGGAATCCGGAATGGATCTTCGGCTGGGGGAGGACTTTTACGACAGCTTCATCGCTTATCAGAAGCGGATCCTCAAGGAATTTCGTCTCATGACCAAGCAGTTTGGGTTTACGGTCGTGGATGCATCGCTTTCGTTTGAACGCACAAACCAGTCGCTGAAACAAGGAATACGGCAGATTCTCGAACATGCGTAACGCGACGTTTCCGCTTGCAGCAATCGATATTGGGACAAATTCCCTCCACCTGATCGTGGCGGATGTAGATCCGTCGACCGGCCGGTTCAAGGTCATCGACCGGGAGAAGATCATCGTACGGCTGGGGAGCGATTCCGCGGACATGCGGTATCTCTCTGAGGCAGCAATGAACCGGGCGATTACGACGCTGAAGCATTTCCGGACCATCGCCGACGGCGCGCACGCGCCGATCGTCGCCATCGCCACCAGCGCGGTCCGCGAAGCGATCAACCAGGAAGAATTCATTTATCGCGTAAAGGCAGAAACCGACATCGATGTACAAATTGCCTCCGACGTCGAAGAGGCGCGGCTCATCTATTTGGGCGTGCTCCAGGCACTGCCGGTGTTTGATAGCCGGATTCTCCTCATCGACATCGGCGGCGGAAGCACCGAGTTTCTTGTCGGCAGGCGCCGTGAAATCTCGTACAACACCAGTCTGAAGTTAGGTGCCGTCCGCCTCACCCAGAGATTCTTCCAGAACGAAGAGAAACTTCCAAAATCCATCCGTGAATGCCGCGAATTCATCCACGGAACCATGAGCCCGGTGACGCGGCGGCTGAAGAACATGAATGTCGAGCTTGTGGTCGGGACTTCGGGCACAATCAACACACTGGCAAATGTCATCCGCCTCGGATCAAAACGGCCGGCTTCCGCACTCAACAATTTTTCATTTACCGATAAGAACCTGGCATCGGCAGTCAGAAAAATCCTGGCCGCAAAAAACTTCAAGGCCCGCAAGCGGATCAAGGGCATCGACAATTCCCGGGCGGACATCATTCTCGCCGGGACGCTCATTCTTGACGAGATCTTCTCGGAGCTGAAGATCAAGAAGATGGTCGTTTCTGATTTCGCACTGCGGGAAGGGATACTGTACGACACGCTTGAGAAATCGCACACGCATTCCGCGACGGCACGATGGGACAATATCCGCAACGACAGCATCATTCATCTCGCGAAATCCCTTTCCTTCGAAGAGGAGCATGCGCGGCATGTGGCGCGCCTGGCGCTCCTCCTTTTCGACCAGACGAGGAAGATCCATCGCATGGGGTCCCGTGAGCGGGAATTTCTCGAAGCCGCAGCAATTCTCCACGAAGTGGGATTATTCATTTCGCATTCCCAGCATCATCATCACTCCTATTATCTCATCCGGAATTCCGAACTTCTCGGCTACACGGAAAACGAGAAAGAAATCATTGCAAACATTGCACGATACCACCGGAAGGCACACCCGAAAACAAAGCACGAAGGATTTAACCGGCTCACCTCAGAAGATCAGCGCCTCGTGACAAAGGTCGCATCGATTCTCCGGATCGCCGATGGACTCGACCGCTCACATACTTCTGCGGTAAAATCGCTTGCCGGCAGAATCGGGTCGGGGAAATTGATGATCCGACTGAGCCCGTCGGACGGACAGCCGCTGGACATGGAAATCTGGGGAGCGGATCGAAAGAAAGATCTCTTCGAGGAAATATTTAAGACCGCGGTGAAGTTCGTCGCGCGGTGAAACGCGCACAGGGAGGAAATGCCACTCGTACGGATCCGGCAGCGGATCCGACCGTCAGACCACCATACGATCGAGAAGTTCGCGTGCAATTTTCCGCGTCGACGAATCGCGCTGGCGGATCAGGTCGCCGACCTGATAGGTGTCCAGCACGCCCCAGAATGTCCGGCAGTCCTTGCATCTCAGGAGATAAAAGCGGCCGTTGGAATTGCGGCGTCTGAATTTTGTCATTTCAAAATTTGTTGAAGAACAATGCGAGCAGATAATTGCCTGCATGGCTGCACCATAATGAAAGAATATGAACTGATGATGTTTACGTACCGGAGGTAGAAGCGTGGCTCAGGGAAGATATCCAATCCCCTTTTCATTGTCAAGGGAAATTGTACCCCTTTTTTCCCCTCCGTTATCGAATGGTAATATTGGGATTATTCACGCGTAACACCCCCTTCGTACATTGTCGAAAAAAGAAAGAAAATCGATGTACGAACTTATCCAGCGAGGAGAATATCTGCTGACCGAGGACACGATCGCCCTTTATGTTCCTTCCCAGCCGGGCGTTTTTGTCCTGAGCATCCGGCTTGTCAGCGGAGCCCAGCAGGCATTTTTTTCCGGACAATCTGAAAACCTCCAGCGCACGCTCCGGGAGTGTGTTCTCAAAGATCCGACCCGTTTCACCGAGGAGGTGTTTGAGTATCTTCTCCGGTATCAGTGTTATTACTCGTTTTTTGTCGTTCCGGAGCCCGTTTACCGGGATGAAATCGAAAAGATGGTACGGACCACGATTGATCCCTTCCAAAAGCTCTTGATTCTGAATTGTAACTGATATTCCCCGCGGGGGAAAACCGGATACCCGCTTCCCCTCTCCTACCTTAACAAATCCATAACCCATCGGTTACGCGCGCGTAACGCTCGCGTAGTATCTTCACCGCCGAGGATTACACCCGGCCACAGTTTTCAATCCAACGATTCACAACAACCATCTGAAAGGATCTGAGATGCAAAGGGCACTGCTTTTCGCAATCGGGCTCTTCTGCGTTGTCGCTGCCACCTGCGCGCAGGACACGCAATCCAAGGGAACGATCAGCGGCTATATGTTCGGAGACTATTTTTACAACATCGCGAGAGACTCTTCTTTTGCCGGGGCGAAACCCCCTTCAAAAACCGCACTCTCCGGTCCCAAAGACATGCAGGGATTTCAGTTTCGCAGGATCTACTTCACCTACGACGACGATATCTCGAGCCAATTCACATCACGCTTCCGGCTCGAGGCAGATCAGAGCGTCCTCGTCAACAATAAAATCGAAACATATGTCAAGGACGCCTATCTGAAATGGAAGGGCGTTTTTGAAGGAAGCGATATCATCTTCGGCATCCAGCCCACAACTGCATTTGACATCTCCGAGACCTGGTGGGCATATCGCCCGCTGGAGAAGACCATCATGGACCTCCGCGGCATTATTCCGTCACGGGATTTTGGCGTAGCGCTGCGCGGAAAGGTTACCGGAGACGGCATGCTGAATTACTGGGCTATGATCGCGAATGGGGACGGGAATTCGCCTGTGGGCAGCAAATTCAGGAGATACTCGCTGAATCTGCAGGTAAAAGCCGATCAGTTCCAGGCAACGCTCAACGGAGATTACCGGGCACAGGCACCGATTAACGATCCAACCAGCACAAGCACCCCCGCTGCGACGTTTTCCAACGACATCTTTACCGGATCGGTCTTTGCAGGATATAAAGAACCCAACAGCTATTCATTCGGCGTCGAGGCATTCTGGCAGTCAATGTTCCATTCGATTGTCGACTCTTCTTCCGCCGCACGACCGCGTCCCCTTACAGGCAGGAATGCCATCGGCTTCTCGGTGTTTGGATCTGTGAACCTCCAGAACGATCTCCTGATTGTCGGCAGGTACGACTACTTCGATCCCGACAATAACTCGTACTTCAAGGGCGATTCCAGAAATTATATCATCGCCGGGCTGGACTGGAAAGCGAACAAGAACGTTTCGATCATGCCGAACGTGCAGATCGAGACGTACGAATCGGTACCGCTCGCCAACGGAACAACGTTGAGTTTCGACAGTTCGGTGACCGGTCGCGTGACCATCTATTATGTCTTTATTTGAATCAAGAGCACAAGTCCGGTGTTACGGGTGAGGTAACAATTTCTTAACACTGGAGCAACTCAAAGATAATATCAAAGCGCTAACTTGAGAAGGAACACGAACATGAAAAGAATTCTCTGGATATTTCTGCTGGCAACTGCGGTCTGTGGCGGCACCTCGCCGGCACAGATGAAGCTGAACGGCGCCGGCGCAACATTCCCGTACGTCATCTACTCCAAATGGTTTGACCTCTACAACAAAAAGACCGGCATCGAGTTCAATTACCAGTCGCAGGGAAGCGGCGCGGGGATCAAACAAGTCATCGAGGGCACGGTTGATTTTGGCGCATCAGACGCACCAATGACAGAAGATCAGCTGAAGGAAGCGAGCACCAAGCAGGGAACCGAGATCCTCCACATCCCGACGGTTATGGGTGCAGTTGTAGTAACGTACAACGTCCCCGGACTCGGGAAAGGACTGAAGCTGACCGCCGAAAACCTCGCAGAGATCTATCTCGGAACGATTACGAACTGGAATGATCCGAAACTTGCAGGCGAGAACTCCGGGATGAAGTTTCCGGACCTTCCGATCATTGTCGCACACCGTTCGGACGGCAGCGGTACCACGAATATCTTCACCGATTATTTGAGCAAAGTCAGCAGTGAATGGCAGACAAAGATCGGGAAAGGAACTTCGGTCAATTGGCCGGTCGGACTTGGCGGCAAAGGCAATGAAGGTGTTGCCGGACTGGTGAAGCAGTCGGACGGGTCCATCGGATACGTAGAGCTGGCGTATGCGATTAAGAACGATCTCCCGTATGCGCTCCTGCAGAACAAAGCCGGGAAATATGTCGATGCAACATTCGACGCCGTCAGCGCGGCGGCAGCAGGTGCGGTGAAAAATATGCCCGCCGACCTGCGTGTATCGATCACCAATTCCGACGGTGATGCATCATATCCGATTTCCGGATTCACCTGGCTGCTTATTTACAGAAAGATGAGCGACGGTGACAAGGTCGCGGCAATTAAGAAATTCCTGACATGGGCAATGGGAGAGGGACAGAACTATGCGAAGGACCTCTATTATGCCCCTCTTCCGAAGGAAGTCGTCAAATTGTGTGATAAGAAAATCGCAATGATCAGTACGAAGTAACGCCCCTTTGCACGAACAAGCCGAACAAAGCATCATCACGTCTGCACAGCCGGCGGGTGGGATCTCTATGATTCCACCCGCACATGTCTCACCCCATCTCTCCTCCCCTCCACAGGGAAGAAATGTCGGAGACGTGGTCTTCAAATACGCGATGCTCGCATTTGCCGTTGTCGTATTCTCGCTCGTGTTTCTCATGACCCTCGAGATGGTCAAGGGATCACAGGAATCCATTGCAAAATTCGGCTGGAGCTTCCTCTGGACTACGACCTGGGATCCCGTCCATGACATTTATGGAGCCCTGCCATTCATCTACGGAACCATCGTCACATCTCTCATTGCGCTGACCATTGCACTCCCGCTCGGCATCGGTGTCGCAATCTTTCTTTCGGAAATCGCTCCGAGGTGGATTGCGGAGCCCTGCTCATTTCTCGTTGAGCTGCTTGCGGCTATTCCGAGTATTGTTTACGGGTTGTGGGGCATTTTCGTCATGGTCCCGTGGATGCGATTACACGGAATTCCTATTCTCTCAAGAACGCTTGGTCAATTCATCCCTGTATTCCGCGGATTGCCGTATGGATTCGGCATGCTGACGGCAGGAGTCATACTCGCCATCATGATTCTGCCGATCATCACGGCAATCACACGTGATGTCCTGCGGTCCATCCCGACAACGCAGCGGGAGGCAGCCCTGGCAATCGGTGCCACCCCTTGGGAAACAACACGGATTATACTCGGCAGTGCACGTTCGGGGATTGTCGGCGCAACGCTCCTTGGTCTCGGAAGGGCAGTCGGTGAGACGATGGCCGTCACGATGGTTATCGGCAACAGGCCAGAAATTTCGGCGGCACTGTTCAACCCGGGCTATTCCATGGCAAGCGTCATCGCGAATGAATTCACGGAGGCGACTTCGGATCTATACATCAGCTCGCTGATTGAGATCGCCCTCCTGCTCTTCGTCGTAACCATTCTTCTCAATGCTCTGGCACGGCTGATCGTCTGGAGCGTATCGAAAAAATTCAAGACTGCATAATGCCTGCGAAGTCACGAACATACGGCTGGAGAAGATTCAAAAACAGCACCATGTTCATGCTCTCGGTTGCGAGCGTCCTCCTGGCAATTGCGCCTCTTTTCCTGATCACATTTTACACTCTTTCACGCGGGATCGGAGCAATCAATCTGGATTTCTTCACACAGATGCCCAAGCCGGTCGGTGAATCCGGAGGCGGCATGGCGAATGCTATTGCGGGAACGGGAATTCTCATCGGCCTCGGATGCCTGTTCGGCCTCCCTGTCGGAATTTCTTCCGGAATTTATCTTGCAGAATACGGAGATAATCCGTTTGGCCGGACTGTCCGTTTCCTCACCGATGTCTTGAGCGGTGCACCCTCGATCGTGGTCGGCGTTGTGGCCTACGTGATCGTGGTTTTGCCAATGAAGCACTTCTCCGCCCTTGCCGGCGGCGTTGCGCTCGGGATCCTCATGATCCCCACAATCACCCGCACGACCGAAGAAATGATTCGGCTCGTTCCGCAGTCGTTCCGCGAAGCATCTCTCGCACTCGGCATACCGGTCTGGAAAACCACGCTCCGGATCGTCCTCCCGACAGCACTGAAAGGGATAACAACGGGAATCCTCCTCTCTATCGCGCGTGCAGCGGGAGAGACGGCACCCCTCCTTTTCACCGCGCTCGGAAACAGGTTCTGGTCGACATCGATCATGCAGCCGATTGCATCTCTCACCGTTTTTATATACGATTATGCAAAAGCACCGTTCGAGGACTGGAACCGGCAGGCATGGGCAGCATCATTCATCCTCATCACCCTGATCGTTGCTCTGAGCGCGCTGTTCCGCTTCGTAACACGCAGTCGCACCAGCTGATGTACACCAGCACCAACGCATTCACGTCATCATGACTCCTGCCGAACATATCAAGATCGAAGCCAAAGAGGTCAATACTTTTTTCGGAAAGAATCATGTATTGAAAGATGTTTCCCTGAGTATTCCGGAGCATCGTGTGACGGCGATTATCGGACCATCCGGATGCGGCAAGTCGACATTCCTGCGGAGCATCAACCGCATGCACGAAATCGCCGGCGGGACAATGGAGGGAAGCATCACTCTCGACCATATCGATATTTTTGATATTGATCCGGTCACCTTGAGGCGCCGCGTCGGCATGGTCTTCCAGAAGCCTAATCCCTTCCCGACGATGTCGATCTTTGAGAACGTGTGTATAGGCCTGAAGCTCAACGGCATCGGGAACAGGAAAACATACGGCGAGGTTGTCGAACAGAGCCTGCGCCGTGCCGCCCTGTGGGATGAAGTCAAGGACTCGCTCAGCAAATCGGGCATGAGTCTTTCGGGAGGTCAGCAACAACGGCTCTGCATCGCTCGCGCGCTCGCGGTTGATCCTGAAGTCCTTCTCATGGATGAACCTGCGAGTGCTCTGGATCCCATCGCGACCTCGAAGATCGAGGAACTGATCTACGAACTGAAACAGCAGTACACGATCGTAATCGTCACGCACAACATGCAGCAGGCGGCACGCATCAGCGACACTACTGCATTCTTCTATCTCGGCGAACTGATCGAGTTCGACGAGACCAAGGCGATGTTCACAACACCGAAGCGAAAGCAGACAGAAGATTATATCACGGGACGGTTCGGATGACCACCGGTCCCTCATTCCAGTCACGAGCATTTGACCGATAGCCATGCAACGGCACTTTGAGCAGGAACTCGAAAGTCTCAAGACCACGCTCATCAAGATGGGGAGCATTGCGGAGGAAGCGCTGCAGGCCTCTCTACGCGCGCTCGCGGAAGGTGACAAGCGGCTCGCGGAGCACATCATTGCCACCGACGACCGTATCAATACTCTGGAGATCGAAATCGACAATGCGATCGTCGACCTCCTGGCTCTCCAGCAGCCGGTTGCCATCGACCTGCGACTCATCCTGGCTGCGCAGAAGATCAATAACGATCTGGAACGCATCGGAGATCACGCCGTGAATATCGCGGAGTCCGCGCTGCAGATGCGGGACCTTCGCTGCGGCACGCCACTCCCGGATATTTCCGCGATGGGTTCAATCGCACAGACGATGCTGCGGGAAGCACTCGACGGGTTCATTCACAATGATCCCAAGCTCGGCAATACCGTCCTCATGGCGGATGATCAGATCGATGCCATGAACCGCAAGGTGATACAGGAGATTGTCGGAAGGATGAAGTCAGATCAGAAGACGATTGACTGCGGACTGGAGATGATCCGGGTGAGCAGAAACCTCGAACGGGTTGCCGACCTTGCCACGAATATTGCGGAAGAAGTGATCTTCATCGCCCAGGCACGCGTGGTGAAACACCACGCGGAAGATCAGAATGCCGGAGAAACGTGACCCTACGCTTTGTTCAGCGTAAACTTCATGGTCGTCCCCTTACCGACTTCGCTCTCGATCCAGATCTTTCCACCGTGCGCCTGCACAACCTCACGGCAGATCCAAAGACCAAGACCGGCACCCTTGATGTCCTGCGTCTCGTTTGAGCTCACCCTCGAAAATTTCTGAAAAAGCTTGTCAATCTGATCCGGCGGAATTCCCATTCCCTCATCTGTCACCGTAACAAGAATCCCGTCCGGCGGGTTGTCATTGACGGTAAGCGTGACTTTTCCTCCCTGCGGCGAGTACTTCACTGCGTTGCTTACAAGATTCTGAATGACCTGGCGAAGCTTCGTCTGATCGCCTTTGATGAATGCGGCATTTGAGTCGACCACATAGCTGATCTGGTGACGGCTCGAGAAGCGCACCATCGAGATGGCATCCTGAACGAGACGCTCGACGTTGACAATCTTGAAGAAGAAACTCAGCTGTCCGGATTCGATCTTCGTGATCGAGAGTGTATCTTCCGCCAGCTGGTTGAGACGATTCGCCTGGTCGACAATAATCTGCAGGTATTCCTTCACCCGCTGGAGCGGTTTAATTGCATCGTTCTTCAGCAGAGACTTCCCCGCGAGGATGATACTCGAGAGCGGCGAACGGAAATCATGCGATACAATGCCGAGGAATTCCGATTTCATCCGGTCGAGTTCGGTGAGCTTCATATTGGCACTGCTGATCTCACCGTAGAGGCGCGCATTTTTGATCGCAATCCCGAGATGGTCGGAGAGGGTTTCCAGAACCATTTTGTCCGTCTCGTCGAATGCATGGAGGCGTGTATCCTCCACGTTGAGAACCCCCACCGGTTCCCCGTCGATCCGGATCGGAATGGCAAGTTCTGACCGCGTGTTGTGATATTCATAGACAAGATACCGGGGATCCTGAGACACGTCGTTGCAGAGAACCGTCTCATTGTTTCCGATCACCCAGCCGATAACCCCGCGGCTGATGTCCTGGCGATAACCGTGTGGAAGAAAATCGACAAAATTCCCCGCATGTGCTTCGAGAACAAGCTCCTTACGATCCGGCGCAAGGAGAAAAACCGTCACATCAAAATATTTGAAATTTTTCTGGATTGAACCAGCCGCCGCTTTCAGAATTTCATCGAGTTTCAGTGTGGATGTAAGCCGACCGGTAATCTCATTGATAAGTTCGATCTGTGAGATATGTTTCCGGACATTCTCGAGGAATGCAGCATTCTTAAGTTCCGTTGAGATGTAGAGACTTAAAAGCTGAGCGACGGAGAGGTCGTCTTCGGCGTATCGGGATTCATGGACGGAACCGAAGGCAAGAGCGCCGATTGTCTCATCGCCTGTTCTCATCGGAACGATGAGGAGCGATTTAATGCCGAGTTCCTGAAGCTTGCCCTCCACGGCATACGAATACGCGGGAGCGGATGATATATCCTCCACGATCGTCGAATGGTTCTTGAGTACCCATCCGAGCATTCCTTCGTCGATGCTGAAGTACTTATGATTGAGATCGGTGGCATCGGCAACCGGGGAGATGGTCGAGACAACATAATGCGAGCGAGCCTGGTTGACAAGCCCGATCATGCAAATTTCATAGGTCAGGAGCCATTTTGCTTCATCGCGGATGACTTTCAGAATATCATCCCGCGTTTGGGCAACATCGAGCTTGGCAACGATTTCATAGAGCGTCAGAAGGCGACGGGAAAGAGATTGTGCCGCGCGAGTTTCAAGACCGCCGGCACCCGATGTTGGTTCCTCCTTCCGCATCTCAAAAAATTCCGGTTTCACGACGTTTTCTTGGAATGTTGAGTGACCGAGTGTCTCGCAACAACTTCGCCGATCGGGAAGGGTTGTTCTCCTTCATTACGAAGAATCTGCAGAACGGCGGGTACGCCCCGGCTCGCAACGATGATCACCAAACCCACTCCGAGGTTGAACGTCCGGCGCATATCTTCTTCCGGTACATCTCCGACAGACTGGATGAGCCGGAAAATTGCCGGCCGCTCCCACCGCTTCCATTCAATCGAGAGGGAACAATCCGGAGGAATAACCCGCGTCGTATTGCCGATGATCCCGCCACCCGTGATATGCGCGAATCCGTGAACCTCGCGCGAGGATAAGACTGCGGCGATCGGTTTCAAATAGGAGCGATGAACGGCAAGAAGCGATTCCCCGAGCCGCATGCCAAGCTCATCGACAAAATCCTCTGCTTCGAATTTTTCGAAGAGCACATCCCTTGCCAGCGAAAAGCCGTTGGTGTGCAGTCCGGTCGAAGGAAGCCCGACGAGAACATCTCCCGCCTTCACCTTTTTACCGTCGAATACTTTCTTCCGATCAACAACTCCGACGATGGCACCTGCCAGATCGTATTCATTCTCTCGGTAGAACCCAGGCATTTCGGCCGTCTCGCCGCCGACCAGCGAGCAGCCATTCTCACGGCAGGCCTTCACCATACCTGTCACAACTTCTTCTGCAATTTGAGGGAGGAGCTTGCCGGTGGCAAAGTAGTCGAGGAAAAAAAGGGGGCGTGCGCCACAGACTGCAATATCATTGACACAGTGGTTCACGAGATCCTGTCCGATCGTATCGTGCTTTTCTGTGAGGAAAGCCACCCTGAGTTTCGTACCCACACCATCGACGCTCGATACGAGGACAGGCTCCTTCAGACCAGGGAATGATCCGCTGTAAAATGCGCCAAATGCACCGATATCAGAGAAAACCGAATCCGTGAACGTCGAGCGGACTTTCGCTTTAATACGGGCGACAAAGTCATCCCCGGCTCGGATATCAACACCAGCTTCTGCGTAGGTTCTAGCCAAAGAATCGCTGCGTTTGTTGATAATTAGTCATTTTGGGCGAATTAATATCAAATATTATCCGACAAAAAGCAATCTATACGCATTTTTTTGTGTTTGATCGCACACACTTCCACCTTGCAAAAAAACTTCATTTTGCATAACTTGGATACTGCTTTTGGAATAATGACAGAGCGGGTTCAAATATATGGCACAGGGCAGGAAATTGAGGTCAGGAAGATATTTTGTCTCGGAAAGAACTATGCGGCGCACGCCCGGGAGATGAAATCAGAAGTTCCGT
Organism: Bacteroidota bacterium; assembly: GCA_035518715.1. Classification (GTDB taxonomy): domain Bacteria; phylum Bacteroidota; class Ignavibacteria; order UBA10030; family SZUA-254; genus DATIXJ01. Next base: position 13,562 of record DATIXJ010000012.1, read on the forward strand.
CGTCACCGGTAGTCTTTCTGAAACCCCCCACCGCCATTCTCGCCGACCGGAAGGATATCAGAATTCCTTCTCTCTCGAAAGAAGCCCATCACGAAGTCGAACTGGTCGTCGCCATAAGCCGTGACGGCAAAAATATCCCGGCCCGGGATGCGTACGACTATGTTCTTGGATATGCGATAGGTCTGGATATGACCCTCCGGGATGTCCAGAACGAGGCGAAAAAAAAGGGAGAACCATGGACGGTTGCCAAAGGGTTTGATACCTCGGCACCGGTCTCCGCCGTCATTCCGCGCTCCATGATCCCGGATCCGCATGCCCTCACGATTCGCTGCACCGTGAACGGGAAGGTTCGCCAGGAAAGCACGACGCAGAATATGATCTTCTCCATTCCGGCAACGATCGCATTTCTCTCTTCCCTGTTCACGCTGGAGCGAGGAGATTTGATTTTCACCGGAACTCCCGAAGGCGTCGGTCCCGTTCACGCGGGAGATGAAATCCGCGCAGAGCTGGTCGGGTTCGCGTCCATTACACATACCGTCCGAACCACTGAGTAAGAAATGAACCTGATGCGCAGATTGTTCTATACGCTTCTCCTCCCGGTGGCAGTGCTGCTTGCACCCGTCTTCAGCTCTTCGGTCAGTAACGCGGACCGCGACAGCATCGCCGCCAACTCACATGGCCCGATCGGCTTTGATTCGGTCGCGCTTTCTCCGCAACCCTACATCTGGCCGACTGACGCAAGCCGCAGGATCACTTCTTCGTTTGCAGAATACCGGACGTCGCACTTCCACGGGGGCATCGATATCAGCACGAACGGCGTGAAGGGCTACAAAGTCTTTGCCGTCAGCAGCGGGTATGTCTACAAGGTGCGCATCTACCCCACGGGGTACGGAAAAATGCTCTTCATCAAGCATGACGATGGATACATCAGCGTGTATGCACATCTGCAGGGATTCAACGAAGAGATTACGCAGGCAGTGAGGAAGGAACAATACCGCCGCGAGACGTATGCGATTGATCTTCGCTTCGATTCGACTGCGATACGCGTGAAGCAGGGTGATGTGATCGCGTATTCGGGGGATTCCGGATTCGGACCGCCGCACCTCCATTTCGAGCTCCGCGATGCGGACCTCAATCCGGTGAACCCGATGCTCTTCAGAAGCTATTCTGTTCCCGATCATATACCGCCGTACATTCAACGGCTGGTGATCTCGCCGCTGTCATACAATTCCACCGTGGAGAATGCGCTCAAGCCAAAATATTTCAGCAGATTCCCGCGACGCCGGCAGACCATCTCCCTTTCACAGCAGATCCGGATCCACGGGCTTATCGGGTTCGCGGTCGACGCAAAGGACCGAGAGGACCAGACGTGGAATCACACCGGAATCCGCCGCATGGAAATGTTCGTCGATGACTCGATGACCTTCGCGATGCAACTCGATCATGTACCGGCCGAGGAAACAAAACAGATCGACCTGGATTACGACTACTCGGAAATCGCACGCGGGCACGGCCAGTTCCAGAAGCTCTACATCGATACCGGGAATGTGCTTCCCTTCTATCTCAACAAGCCGATGGGAACGGGAATCATCAATACCGAAAAGCTCTCGGAAGGACCTCACCGGTACACGATTGCCTGCTACGACAATTCCGGCAACCACGTAGAGCTGCATGGAACGTTTCTCGCGAATCACAGGCCGTCGCTCTCGCTGGTGCGTGTCGATGAAAAACAAATCACTGTCCGTACCGGGGACAGGGCCGTACCGGAGAAGTTCTATATTTACGGCAAACGGGCATACGAGCCGAGCTGGACGCAGCATACCATACCCCGCGGAAAATTTGAAACGAGCGACTCGGGAGTAATTCTCCCGGTTGCAACAAAACCGTATGACGTTGTAAAGCTGATCGCTGAGACAAAATGGGGCTCGCAGTCGACCCCGCTTTTCTATTTTGTCAAGAAACCCCTCGGACCCGCCCGCGATCTTCACATTGAGAGCGAGGTGTTCAGCGACAGGATACAATTCACACTCACGACACCCGGCGTATTCACGGACGTGCCGGCACTATCGGTTCTCACCGGGGAGGTTCGACATCCACTCACGGCCGAACCGATAGATGTCAACAGGTATATCGCCGCATATCAGCCGGCAGAGGCGATTGACGGATTGTGTACCGTCGAGGTGAACGGGGAAATCAACGGACAACCCACAACTGCACGAAACGAATTTTCCGTTTACGTTGTCCCCGCAAATCAGACGGGAAGATTTTCACTGGATCATTCGAACCTGACGATCTCCTTCGACTCCGGGGCCGTCTATAAGTCACTCTGCATGCAGATCGGCACCGTTGCCGAGCACCACGCAACCGTCTACACGCTCGCACCGGACGATGTTCTCCTGGATGGCGGTATCCATGTATCCGTCGCGCTCCCTGACGACGCGGGAGATCACAAATTCGGGCTCTACTACCAGAATGCCGGACGATGGATTTTCCAGACTTCTGTTCCGGACGGCGGATCGCACACACTTTCCACGACACTCTATCGCCTCCTCGGAGATGTTGCAGTTCTTGCGGACGATTCGCCTCCTTCTTTTGGAAGAGTGCACGTCGGAGCTCCGAGAAAACGGCTCTCCGCATCGTTCCGGTACTACGACAATCTTTCGGGAGTTGACCCCGATCAAATAAAAATGTACCTTGATGATAAGCTGATCATTCCCGAAATCGACGGCGAGCATCGGAAAGTAACCTTTCAGGGAGACGAACCGCTGGACCGCGGAAGGCATCTTCTTCATATCATCATGAAGGATCGATCGGGAAATTCATCCGACTACTCCCGGACGTTTTCCGTCCGCTAACCGGCGGTACGGTCGGTTCATCGCAGCACGTTTTATCCTGTACTGAATTCATTCTTGTTCAATGCCTGAACTTCCGAAAACCTACTCCCCCGCCGATGCGGAAAAAAAATGGTATCCGTTCTGGGAGAACCATAAGTACTTTCACGGCCGCGTAACATCCGGGAAACCGGCATACACCATCGTCATTCCTCCCCCCAACATTACCGGCGTTCTGCATATGGGACACGTCCTGAACAATACCCTCCAGGACATATTCGTCCGCTGGCGAAGGATGCAGGGATACGAGACACTCTGGATGCCGGGGACCGATCACGCCGGAATTGCCACACAGCATGTTGTGGAGAAATCCCTCCTGAAGGAGGGGAAGAGCCGCCAGGAAATCGGCCGCGAAGAATTCATACGGAAAGTGTGGAAATGGCGCGACCAGTACGGCGGCGCTATCATCAAACAGCTTCGCACACTCGGATGCTCGCTCGACTGGGACCGCGAGCGGTTCACCATGGATGAGGGCCTTTCCGGAGCTGTCCAGGAGATTTTCGTCCGCTGGTACGAAAAAGGACTCATCTACCGCGGAAAATATATCGTCAACTGGTGCCCAAAGGATCACACAGCACTGAGTGATGATGAAGTAAACTACAGCGAACAGAATACACACCTCTGGTTCATCAAGTATCCGATCGTCGATACCAGGGAATTCGCCATCGTCGCAACAACCC
>DATIXJ010000013.1:0-25493 GCA_035518715.1 Bacteroidota bacterium
AACATCAACGGCACTATCAACCATCCGTACTTTTTCATGAAGTTATCACTGTGTGTGTTCAGTCCAGTGCGCGGCGCAGAATTTCATTTGCGACGTTTAGAATGGATTGTGTGCTGCGGTAATTCTCTTCCAGTTTGACGATGCGGCAATCGGGAAAATCCTCGGGAAAATCAAGAATGTTCCGGATGGTTGCCCCGCGAAATGAATATATGGACTGTGAATCATCTCCGACCACCATCACATTCCGGTGTTTGTACGCGAGGAGCTTGACAATCGCAGACTGGATCTTGTTCGTATCCTGATATTCATCAACCATAATATACTTGTAGCGATTTGAGAGTTCAGCCCGTACGGGCTCTTCTTTCTCCAGTAGGAGCACGAGATTGAGAAGGAGGTCGTCGTAATCCATCAGATTGTATGAGCGCTTGTATTCGGCAAACACTCCCCTCACTTTGGCGATGTCCTCTTCGAGCTCGAGATAGTGCGGGTAATCTGCTGCGAGGAGATCTTTCAGTGGCGTTCCCATATTCACAGATCGACTGAAGAGATCGTAGAGCGTCTCTTTTTTCGGGAATCTGCGCTCCTTCGTATCAAGCTTCAGCCGCGTGCGGATAAGGTTCACGACATCCTCGGCATCTCCCTGGTCGAGGATTGTAAACCCTCGGTCGAAGCCAAGGACGGGAGCATATTTTCTCAGAACGGAATTTGCAAAGGAATGGAACGTCCCGCCCGCCACCTTCTCGCAGCGGTAATCCAAAATCATCGCCGCCCGCCTGAGCATTTCCTGAGCTGCTTTTCGGGTGAACGTCAGCAGAAGGATGTGCTCCGGCTTGACGCCGAGCTCGACGAGGTACGCCACTCTGTAGACAATCGTCCGGGTCTTCCCGGTTCCGGCCCCGGCGACAATCAGGTGGGGGCCATTCACCGATGTGACGGCTTCGTACTGCTCGACGTTGAGAGCATTCTTGTAGTCGATTTCAAACTTCTGCGGATGAACGATATGCAACTGCTCATCCGGTTTCTTGATGACGTACTTTTTCAAGGGCTCTGCAAAATGAACGGCAGGAATTACAAAATCAATATATCAAATCGAGGGAGATTAGGCAATGAATGCCTGTGAAGGTATTGCCGCCGGAGGTGTATAAAAAACAACCGCCACGAACCTGGAGGTAGGACAGGTTGCGGCGGTCGTGTTCTCTAATCCACTAAATCACCAACATCCACCATGTCGGCAGATGGAAGAGTGCAAAATCAATGCCAAAGAAGCACCCTATCGGTACTCGCGGGCAGACTCTTTTCAAAAATTAATTCAATTCAGCAACTTAGATATGATTTCGCAGGATAACTATCTCCGGGGACGATGAAGAATTTTCTGCCCTGATGGGAAATAATTACTGTTGATGGAGGAAAATTTACTGAATGTCCTGCGCTCACACCTTTTACGAAAGGAGGCGGGGAATTGCTGCCCCATCTCTGTCCGCTGTCCCGATCAAGGCACGGAACTTCTCCACCGTCAATGCCTCAGTCCTTCCGGCGATATCATTTCTTCCATTGCACAACTCCGGCTCTCACCAGATCCTGAATGTACCGCGTGATAACAAGTGGGGGGATCGGGGAAAATTCCGCACTCAGTTCGTTACGGATATCCGAGACTGTTCTCTTGCCGTCAATAAAATTCACGAGCTCGAACCGCTCATCCCCGTTGAGTGTGAAGTCTCCCGAGCTGTACCAGGCTGCGTCCGCAGCCGGGAGCTTGCTTTCCGGCAGTCGGAAATCGAGCGGCCCTCGAGTGAGACGAACAGGAATTCGCGTATCGGGGTTCTCCTCGATAGGAGGTATGCCGCTTGCATTATAGCCGATCTCCTGCACCTGTGCTGCAACCTGGTCGAAGAGGAACTGGTAACGGGTTCCGAAATTCAGCTCGACATTCTGAGCGGCAATCTTCACCTTATCGTTGTCGGTAAAGGTAAGAACGGATGCAGCGGCATCCTTTTCGTTTTGAATCGCCGCGTTGAATTTGTTTGCTGCCTCTGCCCATGTTGTGGCGACGGACATCTTATCCTGCGCGGCGACATACTGCCGGGTGGTGAGTGCGAGCATGCTGAGACGCTTCGCCGCGTTGGCGCGGACAAGATCAAGCACCTCGATGCCCTCGGCCGGCGTGAGGGTTGCAAGATACCACGTCGTCCCAAGAGCAATGAGCTCGCTTCGCTCCAATTCCACCGGGTCGACCTTATCGGGTGTGTCGTCGGAAGTATGATGCGTATAGTCGGAATGGGAAAACATGACCCCCGGAATTTTCCTGTCGATAAACATCATGTGGTCGCTTCCGCCGGAATACGGTGTGATGCGGTAGTTGAAGGGAGAGAGACTTCCCCTCGGCGTCCGGATGTCCATGCGGTCGACCATTTCGGCCATGTTCTCGACCACGTCATTGACGCAGGAGCCGATCGACATCGGAGTCCGAGTGATCCCCATTTCAGAATGCAGGAGATCGAGATTTTCACCGACCATATCGAGGTTGAGATTCGCGAGGAATGTTCCGCCCAGTTCCGGTCCCACGATCTCCGGATGCGCATCGACATAGGCCATAGTGCCGTTCCATTCAGGTACCCAAAGAAATCGGATAGAGTATTTGGGGGGAGAGAGTTGTTTTGAGCCGAGGAGCCGCTTCAAGGATCGAGCGATGTCGAGTATTGCTCCCGATCCGCTCGCATTGTCATTGGCGGATTCCTTGGGATGATCGAGGTGTGCACTCAGGATCAGCTCTTTTTCCTGTTGTGTGCCTCGAATGCGGGCGACCACCACATCCATAAAATATGGTTCCAGCCCAATACCGTTTACCCATCCGTGCATGACCACTTTCTTACCGGAAAGCAGCATGTCTTTGAGCTTTTCTCCCTGGCGTTTCGTCAGGTTGAATCCGAACGTGACATTCGGGAGTTCTTCGGTGCGCGGCCAGATCCCCGTATACTGGAGCATGTCCGGGTGTTCCATCGCGCGGTCATCATCGAGATAACAGATCACGGCTTTGGCGCCATACTTGAGTACGGCAAGACGGTGCACATCGCCGCCGTATCCCGTGGCGAGGACGAATTTGTCCTTGACATCTTTGCCGGCGTAATCGTTGTCACTGGTTCCGCTGCCGACCCACACAAGCTCGGCCGTCACATCGCCGGGATTAGAATATGTCATGACGCTCATCGCGATGTCAGGATACGCTACGATCTTCTCGTCATACGGAGCAACCATCCGGAGTTCAGCGGAGGAGATGTCCCATCCCGATGGCGACTGCCACGTTTGGTACGTGACTTTGCCGTCGGATTTGAAACTCTCGATATAGGCATCTTCGGCCGAGAATCCATAACTCCGTAGCTGGGCTAACACATACTGTGCGGCATCGCGGTATTGCCGCGAGCCCTGGATGCGGTGATGCCTCGTAATCTGAATGACATGCTCTTTTGCGAGTTCTCCGCTGACCGTTTCGTGGAACAGGTCCCTCAGATGGGGATCGAGAAGTTCATACTGTACTTGAGCAGAGACTTGCGAGTGCGCAATGAACATCGCGGTAATAAGCAGTGTCAGGGTCTTCATAAGTCGTTTATTGATTGTGAAATTTTCCATACAGTGTCTGTATGCACGTTAGCGCCGCGGTCAGACAAATGGTCGAGCTTACATGCTCAGTCCGTGAATATCCAGGTCACGCCAAACCGGATTTGTCTGCCGGGCATGGGGTAGAACGACGTCATGATGTACTGCCGGTCAAGAAAATTTTCCCAGATGAAATGAAGCGTCGCATCGCTGATTTGCGCAAGGACGACAAGGTCAATGATTGCCGTTGCCGGAACCGCCGATTGTTCTCCGCCGGGAAGATAGACGAGTCCCTGCTGGTTGAACTCCTTACCGACGTACTCGGAAAATCCGCGGGCACGGACCCCCGCCTTCAGGTTCAGATGGTTCTTGAACAGCTTGTCCCAGTAATAGATTCCCGCCGTTCCCGTCCAGCGCGGAAAATTCACGGTATCGTCCTGATCATTCCTTCGATCGAGGAATTGACCTGTCCCTTCCACATAAAAGCTCGAAAACCGCACCCTTGCGCTTGCAGTTATTCCCCTCAGTGTCTCCTTCGCCAGCTGCACAAATTCGTACGGCGAACTCGTCCCGGGTGCAGATTGCGATGCGACCACGATGGGGTTGAGGATGATGCGGTGGAACCCGGAGATCTCGAAGGAGGCATCATCGGATTTGATCCGCAATCCTCCTTCAAATGCATCATGCTGTTCAACGGATTCATCGGAGAGGGACGACGTCAGGACGGTGTCGAGTCCGTAGCGCTCTTCAACTGTTGGGAAGCGGTATGAACGGGCATATCCGCCGAAGAACGAAATGCCGGATGCTGCGGAAAGTGTTCCGTCGACACCATATCCAAGTTTCTTTTGTCCGAGGTACTGTTCAACGCGTGCAAAGGGAGTCACGGAGAGTATGTCTGCAGCGGAAAGAGCAGCTTTCCCGTACAGATCAAATTCGGTGTTGCGGTGTTCATCAATTGCGGGAGTGACCAGCGTGCGCTGAGATTGAATCTCGGCTCCCACATCCATCGATTGACTCCCGGCCGACAACACCTGATCGATTTTCAGTCCCATCCATTGTGCGCGTTCATCCTGCTGGAGGAGGATCCCGTTTGGATTGGGGCGATTTTCCTCATCACGAAATTCGCGCAGGCTCGACGAAAGATAAAAGGTCGCCGTGGTGACGGCATCGGTATCCGGCAGCAGCTTGAATGCGCCACCCGCACGAACGTCGTGGCGGCCGATCTTCTCGTAGGCGTCGGTATTGCGCATCGTTGCCTGGCGCTGATCGAACCGGGCGGAGTCGGGCGTCAGAAGGTCGACACCACTGCTGAGATTCAGTTGTGTCTTGTTGTAGAGTTCGGACGCAAAAAACTCCACATGACTGCTGACACTGTAGCGAATCTTGAATCTGCCATTCCATGCATCAAAGTCCGTGTTTGGATACCACGGCCCGAATGTCTGATGCTGTGCCCCCGCGGTAATATTCATGCCGCGGAGAATGTCCTGACTCACCATCCCATCGACAAAGCTGTATCCATTAGCCCCTTCGCTGTAACGGAGCTGGGAAAATGGATGAAGCGCCTTTTTGCTTTTTGAGAGAATGTTGACGGCACCGCCGGTACTGTTCAGTCCATAAAGTGATGCCTCGCTCCCGCTGATGTACTCCAGGCGGTCGATTTGTTCGGTAGGAAGGAGATACGGATCAAATACGCCAAAGAGTGGGTCGTTCAGAGAAATTCCATCATAAAAATATCCGATCTCCCTCGCCCCCAGTCCCCGAACCGTGACATCGGGAAATTGTCCGGGGCTCCCGAATTCACGCGTGAAGACCCCGGGTGAAAATGTAAGGAGATCTGTGAATGACCGATAATCGTACGTACCCTTTGCAGAATCTGTGAGGATATCCTGTGAAGAGAGATTGCGGTCGAGTGTTCCCACCAGAGGAATTGGAATGATGAACGATTTCCTGGTTGTATCGGAAAGAGATCTCGGCCGGCCCGCCGACGTTGAGTCATCGACCTGATGCTGGGCATGCACGATCATCCCGTAACTCATCGTGAGGATGAGGATGAATCGGAGTCGACGGAAATTCTTGGGCATGAAAGTTCTGGCAAATATAGAGAAATGAGCATCCAGAAGCAAAGAAGCGGAGGATTCTAGCGCAGCGAGCCGGAAAAATGGGGAGGCGTGAGAAAAACTCCAAATTCACCTTCAACGCTCGAACAAACGTTCATCGCCTGTTCCTCATCATCAAAAAAAGCGTAGAGGGATGAACCGCTTCCCGATAATTGTGTGAAGACCGCCCCCTGCCGATAAAGTTCATGCCTGATCTTTTCAACAAGAGGATACGCGCGGATGATGATCTCCTCGAAATCATTCTTCAACCAGGATTTCAGCCGATCAGGAAAATTCAAGTCTCTCACGAGACGTTCTTTGAACGGATTGGAAATACTAGATTCCTTCCCATGCGGTCCTTTACGAAGCTTGTCGATCTCGCTGTATGCCCACGCAGTTGAGCAGTGGATTCCCGGGTACACGATAACGATCCAGTACGGAATGTCAAGATCGAAATATTCCACGGCTTCTCCGCGCCCCGAAACTGCCGCCGAGTTCGCCCGCAAAAAGAATGGAACATCAGACCCAATCTGTGCCGCGAGGGGAGTGAGACTCTGCTGTTCTATTTTCAGGTTCCAGAGTTGGCAGAGTCCGCGTAGGACAGCAGCAGCATCAGAGCTTCCGCCTCCGAGTCCCGCACCGACCGGGATTCTCTTTTGCAGATGTATGCGTACTCCATCGGTGATCCCGCTTTCCTGCCGGAGGATATGTGCCGCACGCATGCAGAGATTCCCGTCATCGCAGGCAAGTCCGGAATCGTCGCACGTCATGGAAATCTCCGGACTTGTCGTCAGCATAATTTCATCGCAGGGAAGAACAGGTGTCATCACACTTTCAATGTTATGGTATCCGTCGGGGCGGCGATCGAGAATACGCAGGCCCAAATTGATTTTGGCGAACGATTGGAGGCGAAGGGTTTCAGGGGTCTGGCTCTTCATTCCCGAAAAATAGAAGAAAGCGCAAAAAGAAGCAATCCTTTTGATATTCTGGAGGATTTTTGTACTTTTACCCATGAAAATGAAAAAGTTGGAGCGCACAGTAAAGGTGGGGAGGATTGCGATCGGCGGAGGACGACAGATCGTACTGATCGCCGGCCCTTGCGTCGTGGAAGGCCGCGAAATGGTCCTTCGGACCGCCGGCAGGATCCAGGCGATAGCAAAGAAACACCGCATTCCGCTGGTCTTCAAATCCTCGTACAAGAAAGCCAATCGTACAAGCGGGAAGGCATTTGCAACGATTGGAATGGATGAAGCGCTGAACATTCTTGCCGAGGTGAAAGAGGAGTTCGGTATTCCCATCCTCACCGATGTACACTCGGAATCCGAGATACTCCCGGCGGCTGAAGTCGCCGATGTTCTCCAGATCCCCGCGTTTCTTTGCCGCCAGACGGAATTGCTCCAGGCAGCTGGTGCAACGGGGCGTGCGGTCAATATCAAAAAGGGGCAGTTCATGGCTCCTGCAGATATGAAACACCAGGCCGCGAAGGTGGAGATGGTCGGAAACAAGAACGTCATGCTCACGGAGCGCGGAACAACATTCGGCTACCACAATCTCGTCGTCGATATGCGCTCACTGGTGATCATGCGCGAATCGGGCTATCCGGTGATTCTGGATGCGACGCATTCGGTCCAGCTTCCCGGAGGAGGTGCGGATTTTACCAGCGGCCAGCCGGAATACATTTTTCCGATTGCACGGGCGGGAGCAGCCGTGGGAATCGACGGACTCTTCGTGGAAACGCATCCCAATCCACGGCGTGCACTGAGTGATGCCGCAAGTCAACTGCCGCTCGACCGGCTCGAGGATCTCGTGAAGCAGATTCTTCCAATCGACAATCTTGTGAAGTCCCGTCGTGCCTGAGATTCGGGTATCCTTGCGGCTGAGGGAGAAGATGCGGACAATCCGTCTCGTCGCTATGGATGTTGACGGAGTCCTCACCGACGGCCGGATCATCTTCGACGACAACGGAAGAGAGCTCAAGGCATTTGATGCACATGACGGCTTCGGGATATCGCGTGCACTCCGGTCCGGACTTATGGTGGCAATCATTACCAAGCGAAAATCGTCCTCGGTGACACGCCGCGCACGGGAACTTGGAATAAAAGATGTCTTTCAGGGTGTCGTCGACAAACGTGCAGCGTATGAACGTCTGAAACGCCGGCACAGGTTACATGACAGCGAAATCTGTTACATCGGCGACGATGTCCCGGATGTCGACCTTCTGCGCAAGGCAGGTCTTGCCGTCGTTCCGAATGATGCGATGGAAGAGGCACGTGAAAACGCAGACCTTGTCTGCCACCAGCGGGGCGGGCGCGGCGCGGTTCGCGAAATACTCGATACCATACTCCGGGCGAAGAAGCTTCTGTAACATGTCACCCCGGCCTCAAAATGGATTCTACCCCCGCCCGATGACAGTACGGGAACGGGAGTGGATACAGTGGATACTCCCTGCGGAGCGTACCGGGTATTCGGCGTACCGCCACAGTATTGAACGGATGGTTATTCTGGGAGAAGGGCGGCGGGGAAAGGGGGAGATGATTCTTGGATATGAGGATGAGACGGTTGATCTCAGTGCACCTCTGGCGCCCGTCTTCGCGTACGGAGTCATCGAAACGGATTTCGGTTTGATCTCCATAACGCTGCGGGAAATTGAGAATGATCAGGCCTCCGTGGAAATCGTTTCGCACCGCGCAGAAGAAATACCGGAGATTTTTGAAGAGTCCCGCCGCTGGACGTATTCGACATGGACGCCCGGCCATCCCTGCCCTCAATGCGTATTATCCGTGCGGGAAGTTCAGGTGCATTCGTCGGATGTGTCCGGCAGATCGCTCGTGCTCGCAATCTGCAAAAGAGATCTCCGGTTATGGGTATACGATTCCGAAGACGGGGTGAACCGGTTGATTCCGGTGACGAATTACTACAATGAACTCATGCTGCACAAAGGGATACGCGATCCTGATATCGCGCTGGATGCAAAGCGCTTCTTTCGCGAGCTGGAAAAGTACTCCGATGCTGACCTGGCAAGAGCATTTCTCACGTATAATTCCATGAAAGCGAAAGTCCGCGTGGAAGGAACGATCGAACAAGCGCCCGGGGAACCGCGGTCGCTCTTCGGTGTTATTCGAAAAATATTCTCGAGACATTAATCATGAAAAGCCCATCCGCAATTATTGAAAAAGGGAGAAACGTCGTTCGCGTGGAATCGGATGCTGTTGCCGCACTTGCCGAGCGCATCGATGAACGGTTCGCCCGCGCGGTCGAGATGATGTACTCCTGCCGGGGGAGGATTGTTGTTACCGGTATGGGAAAATCCGGAATTATCGCCCGGAAAATTGTCGCCACATTGAATTCTACCGGCACGCCGTCGCTGTTTCTACATCCTTCCGACGCGGTGCATGGTGATATCGGGATGGTTCGGAAAGAAGACGTCGTTCTCTGCCTGTCGAAGAGCGGAGATACCGCCGAGCTGCAGCAGCTTCTTCCGATGTTCAAACGCATCGGCGTCCCGATCATCGGCATGGTCGGCAATGCCAACTCGCGCATCGCACAACTGTCCGATATCATCCTCGACGTGAGCGTGAAGGAGGAAGCATGTCCGTACGATCTTGCCCCGACGTCATCCACCACGGTAACTCTGGTTCTTGGAGATGCCCTTGCGATGGCACTCCTCAATGAGCGGAATTTCACGCGCGAAGAATTTGCCCTCTATCACCCGGGCGGGAATCTCGGGAAAAAACTCCTTCTTAAGATCGAAGAACTGATGGTCCAGGGAGATGCCGTGCCCAAGGTCCGGTTTAATGTCTCGGTCCGCGACGCAATTCTCGAGATTACCTCAAAACGCCTCGGCGCCACGTGCGTCGTGGATGACAATGGCGAGCTCATCGGTATTGTGACCGATGGCGATCTCCGTCGCATGCTCCAAAAGACGACGGATGTCACGCATACGACGGCGGAAATGATGATGACCCGGCATCCGAAAACCATCACGAAGGAGGCCCTTGCGGCTCTTGCCCTGCAGGAAATGGAAATGCATAATATCACGCAGCTGGTCGTGGTGGATGACCGCTATCATCCGGTCGGCATGGTGCACCTGCATGAACTCGTCAAGGCAGGATTGAGCAGCGAGAGTCTCTGAATGGCGATCATGACGCGCCTGGGGCGAAAGCACCAGCTATGGGTCGCTCTCCGGACACTCATCGTTGTTTTCGTTCTGTTTTCCCTTCCGTCATGCGAAGAAAAGGTGAAGCCCCCCGTTTCGACCGCATTTGCAGGGGATATCCCGACGCAGGAGAGCTGGAATGCGACGATTACGTTTACAGATTCGGGGAAGCTGACCGGCATTTTGCGCGCGGGCCATATTGCAGAGTTCGCGGAAAAACGGGTGACACGTCTCGACTCAAATATTGTTGTCGATTTTTATGATGAGAACCAGCGCCATACGTCCGTCCTTACCGCCCGCCGCGGTGTCGTCAACGATGTGAATCACGACTTCGAGGCACACGAAAACGTTGTGGTCGTCTCCGACAGCGGAAGCATCCTTCGCACGCAGGATCTTTACTGGGATAACCTTGCACGAAAAATCCACACCCCCGCCTTTGTCGACCTCTCCTCTCCGACGGAACAAATTCAGGGTCAGGGATTCGAATCCGATCAGACCTTGAAACACTATATCTTCTTCAAAGTGACGGGTCAGCAAAAACCGAATGATTAAATTTCACCGCGCGGTGTTACTTGACAGAGTACTAATGGGGATACTCTTCCTCGTGGCCGGAGTCTTTGCCGCGGTACGGGGCAATGCCCAGTCCCAGCAGCCCGGAAACATTGTTATCCTCGAACATGCCGACAGCTTGGTTGGATTGGAAATCAACGGTGAGAAAGCTCGCGTACTAACGGGAAATGTGAGATTCCGCCAGGGGAATACGACGGTCTCGTGCGACCGCGCCACACAATACCTCGTGTCGAACAAGATCCTACTCGAGGGAACGGTTGAGGTGCACGACGACAGTCTTCGGCTTGTCGGAGCGCGCGGAATGTACTATAGTGATACGAAAACCGCGGAAGCGTTCGACCGTGTTCTGTGTGTGGATCCCACAACGACACTGCGTTCCCAGTATGGAAAGTATTATGCCAATGATCGCAAAGCCTATTTTCGCGGGAATGTTTACGTCGAGGATACTTCATCGGTTCTGACTTCGGATGAACTTGAGTATTACCGTACAGACCAGCATTCGATCGCGGGCGGAAACGTCAAAATCACCAACGTGAAGAACGGGTTGACGCTCTACGGAGACCACTTTGAATCCTATAAGCAAAAAAAATACAGCAGAATGACGGGTGAGCCGAAGCTCATCCAGGTTGATACCGCCGGAGCAGGGAAGCATGATACCCTCGAAGTCACCAGCCGCGTCATGGAATCATACCAGGATACACTCGAGCGGCTTGTCGCAACCGACAGTGTTTCGATTGTTCGCGGTGGTCTCTTTGCACAGGCATCCGAGAGTGTCTTCTATACGAAACTCGACAGTATTATTCTCCGGCATTCACCGGTGATCTGGTATTCTCAGGAAGAGCCCGGCGATAATCAGGTCTCCGGCGATTCGGTCTTCCTGAAACTGAAATCGCGTAAACTCCACACTGCATACATTGAAGGCCGAGCAATTGCGATTTCGCGCGCAGATTCATCACTCCGGAACCGGTTTAACCAGATGACCGGCCAGGAAATCATACTGCATTTTGATGCCGATAAGATCCGCCAGATCGATGTCAATACCACTGCGACCTCGCTCTACTATCTCTTCGATCAGGGGAAGCCGAATGGTTTGAACAAGACAACGGGAGATCACATCACGATGACCTTTGTTGAAGGGAAGATCGACCGGATCAGCGCGATCACCGGTGTTGAAGGTCAATATTATCCCGAGCGCCTCGTGAAGGGGCGCGAATCAATCTACAACCTGGATGGATTTAATTTCCGGAAATTCAAAATGACCCGAAAGTGATCTGATGCGTTTCATCCTGTTTTACTCCACTGTTTGATTTCGTATATTGAAACGCCATGAATGAAGCAGCAAAATCAGCTCCCACTCCCGAAATACGGATCCTCCGTTCCGACGGTCT
The DNA here is from genome assembly GCA_035518715.1 of Bacteroidota bacterium. Lineage (GTDB taxonomy): Bacteria > Bacteroidota > Ignavibacteria > UBA10030 > SZUA-254 > DATIXJ01. The sequence goes on from DATIXJ010000013.1 coordinate 11,802, forward strand.
CTTCAAATATTACAAAAAGCGAGCTGTCGTGAACGATGTGACCATTGATGTTCGGCAGCATGAAGTGGTGGGATTGCTCGGTCCGAACGGCGCCGGGAAGACCACGACATTCTATATGATTGTAGGGATGATCAAGCCATCGGGAGGAAAAGTGTTCCTGGATGATATGGAAATCACAAAGGAGCCGATGTATCAGCGTGCCAGAATGGGAATCGGTTATCTCTCGCAGGAAGCATCAGTGTTCAGGAAACTCACGGTTCGGGAAAATATCACCGCAATCCTGGAAGTAATCGGCTATTCCCGCAAGGACCGGAATGAGCGCTGCGACCAGCTCATGGAAGATTTCGGCATCACACACATTGCCAACAGCAGGGGATATATGCTGTCGGGCGGCGAGCGGCGCCGGACGGAAATTGCCCGCGCTCTTGCGACGGAACCGCACTTCATACTTCTCGACGAGCCGTTCGCCGGCATCGATCCGATTGCGGTCGAGGATATCATGCGGATCGTTCACGATCTCAAGGACCGGAACATCGGCGTCCTCATCACCGATCATAATGTCCACGAGACGCTCTCGATCACCGACCGATCGTATCTCCTCTTCGAGGGGAAAATCATTACCTCCGGAACCGGTGAATATCTTGCCAATGATCCGGAAGCGCGCCGTCTCTATCTCGGAGAGAAGTTCAAGCTCGATCGATACGATTGAAGATGTTCGTTCCGAGAACCCTCCTGTGTCCTCCCTTCAGCCAGACAGTTTTCCTTGCCCTGCAACTTCCTGCCGCCCGACCTCGGATCAGTGTCCGGTGCGGGCGGCAATCAGTCGGAATCCAACCGATAATGTGAAACGAGTGATCCCCGTTCGCACTTCACTCCGTGGAGAGCACCCACCTCAGAAGACCAGATCGTAGTTCAGCCGGAAACCGCGTCCGGGCTGTGGAATAAAGTCTTTGAGTACCGATAAATTATCGCGATAGACCTGGTTCAGTGCATTGTCGCAGTGGACGCTGATGTTGTGCACGACGCCATCCTGAGGCAACCGTATACCGGCACCGAGATTAACGACACCGTAACCCGCAGTTGGCGTATCACCGATTCCGAGGTTGTTTTGAGCTGCAGCAAGCCGCCATTCAATCATTCCGGAATAGGTGTCATCCTGATAATTCACACGGAGCAACCCCTTCAACGGCGGAATAAACGGAAGCGGTGTCACGCTGTCCCGCACCGCGGCCGCATTAACATACGATCCGCTCACGGTCATTGCCCAATGGTCGATGAGTTCTACCGAGGCCGTCAGATCAAACCCGTAAAGCCGGGCATCTGTCTGCGCAAATTGGCGGTAAGGGTAGTTCGGTTGTTGAGTCGTATCCGTACCGCCCGGAAAGTAGCTGTACAAATAATTGGAAATGAAATTGATGTACGGAGACACTTCAAATGACAATCCTGCATACTGACCCTTGAGAGAGAGATCAACTTCCAGCCCTGTCTCGGGCACAAGGCCGGCATCACCAAGAATGAACGATGCACTGGCATCATCCGGTCCATAGCCGAAAAGCTCCTGTTGTGTCGGTGCCCGGAACGAGCGGGCAACGCTGAGCGTGCCAGTGAGTCCGTAGGTGAGTTTCTGGATGACGCCGATAGACCCGGTGACCGCACTGGCAAGACGAGATGTGTCCATGGTCTGAAAACGCGGAGAGAGCGAAGATGCATCCGGGTTGGTCTGGATCTTATTATAATCATACCGGATGGCTCCCTGGAACCGGGTATCTTCGCTGGCGGTATATTCTTCGTACAAATAGCCGGCAATATCGGTCGTCAGCGTATTCGGCCCAAGCGGCTGCAAACCTCCAATGGTGAGATTGTCGAAGTTGGTCCAGATGCCCAACGTTCCCCGCCAATTCCCCATGGGGTGAAGAATGAACTGGAGCGTGGTATTGTAAGTATTTTGATGAAAATTATTCTGCTGGAATTCGGAAAACGTCCCGATCGGGTTGCCGGCCGAATCAACATCCGGGGCAGTCGGATGTTCGGAGTGTGTATACTCGACAGTATTCGCATTGAGCTTGATGCGGTCGACGAAGGAGCCACCGACCTCGAATAACCCCCGCAGCTCGACGCTGTTCTTCTTCATCTCAATTCGGGAAAACGTGGGATTCATGTACACCGGATCGATCGGATCTCCGGGAATTCCATAATTCATCTCATAATGCTTGGCACCAATGCCTATCATGCCGAACGATCCTGAATAGGAATATCCGGCCGACTCTTCCGAGGTCCTGTCGAATGACTGTGGTATCCGGTCAAGCTGATATCCCTGGGCCGTTCCGGGGTCTGTATAGAAGCCGTCGGGAATACGGATATCCCGAGAGTGCAGGCCTCCGGCGGAGAGTTTGAATGCGGAAGAACCATCACTGAGGGTTGTTGTGAAATACCCCGAGTAAAGATCACTGACCGTGTTTCCGAGGACCGATACTCTTCCCGAGACGGTAGTTGATGATGCGGCGGGAATGAGATCGGTAATGACATTGACCAAACCTCCGACGGCGTTCGGCCCGAACATCACGCTGGCAGGGCCGCGCACAACATCGATCTGCTCAACCGCTTCCGGCTCGATCGGAACGGCATGGGCCGGATCGAATGTGGAGATATCTCCGATCCGCAGGCCATTTTCCAGGACAAGAACATCGTTGTCGGTAAGCCCGCGCATCATGGGCCGGGCAGGAGCCGAGCCGTTCCAACGCACCGAAACCCCCGGGATATCCTCAATTTCCTCTGCGAAACTCGATCCCGGACTTGCATGCAGCTCCGCCATCGATTTCGATTCCGCTGATTGATATTGGTCGTTAGCGGGACGCGCGTACGGTGATGCGGAGACGACAATTTCTTCCATCTCGATCGCCGATTCGTGAAGCTGAAATTCCGTTTCCACGGTGTTGTCGGTTACCTGAGCGGTGTTCGTTGCGGATGCGTAACCGATGGCCCGGGCGAATACGCTGTAGGTGCCGGCCGGCAGGTTCGTGAATGTAAATTCTCCCTGCGCGTTCGTAAGAATGACGCGGTTGAGCTCCAGGACGCGGACGGTCGCCCCGACAATTGGAGCGTGATCTCCTTTCACTATACCGTGGATTGTTCCCGGTGCGGCCTTTGCCGCAAGTGAACAGACGAGAAGAACAATGCCGGGGAGAATGACACCCGAAGCCGTTCCTCCTATAAAATGCAGAATGTTGATGAATCGAATCATAGTTGATTCCCTCAAAGAATTCTCAAATGGGTTACCCGCGCCACAGCATTCGATTTAGGCTGAAGCAGCGGTAGAAATCACCAAAGGTGGAATGTTATTGGGTATCGGACGCAACTCTCGATACCGATGAAAACAAAATGGGAGTTGACTTATAGCTAAGAAGCGGAGATCGGGGGAGATTTGTCCTGAATAAGGCGGTACGGAATATATCCTGTGGGATCAACGGACTTGACCGGAGGTAGAGTGAAGACAGTCTCGGTTGGTGCGGGAACGGTAAAGGTGAATGCCTGAGGGGCGTTGTCCTTATCGAATGTCTCCCAGTTCAGTGATGAACCGGTAATGGCGCACGTACCATCTATTTTCGGGTGTGCGTCATCGTACTCGGACTCGAATAGCTCGGTGCGGAATCCGAAATAACTGACGGCAAGAACAAGAGCGGCCCAGCGGAAGAAGAGCCGGCTCAGTCTCTGATGTTCAGCGAGATAGTGCAATCCTGAGATTCGATGTAAAGAACAATGACGAATGCTGATTGATAAAAGCGCAAACCGGTGACGGGTGATGCGTTTGCCGGAATTACCATCCCTTTCGCTGGCGCAGCGATGTGATATGCGCCGTATGATGACGCCCGTGCCAAGCGTAGAGTTGGACTAGGAAGTCAATATCGATCGTTCCGTGCTCGGGGTGAACGAGTGGCTTTTTGAATTCCGCGGGAGCGAGCGATTTGAGGAGCATGACCCAGCGAAAATGCAGAGACTCGAGCAGAGAAAGTGACGGTTCGATCGGTGCCGAGCGTGCATCAAGTAATTCCGCCCAGCGTGCTTCGTTATATGGTTTGATCGCCGGCGCCTGCTCTGTGAGAGCAAGCCGGCATCGGACATACGCGTTCATGTGGCTGTCGGGAACGTGATGGGCAACCTGACGCACCGTCCATCCGCCGTCACGGTAGGGAGTATCGAGCTGCGAATCGGTCAGACCTTTGAAGGCGGTGCGAAAACGCGACGGTGCTTCCGCAATCTGCTGCAAGCACACTTGTCGATCATTGTCGGTGAACGTTTTCGGTTGCTCAAATTTTCCGACGGGATAACGGACATCAGTCATGATCAGCACCTTCTCGAATTGTTCACTCGCGGTGATCTTGTTTCTTAATTGTTGTCTCCCCCGGGTCGTTGGCGTCCTCTCCGGTCCATGGAATTGAGGCGCTCGATCAAAGGCGAATCAATCTTCTTATAATCAGTCGGGACATCAAATTCTGCCGAAGGGGTTGAACGTGTTTCCGCCTTCGTGACGGTCATCGTGAAGCCCCCCATGTCTGTTTCTATCGGAAAGCCCTCGATCTTTCTGGAGCCATTTGCGAGTGCGCTGCCGTTGCGCGGATTGAGCGATGCAAGCTTCGCGCCGAATTCTTTCATATCATCTCCCATTTCCTTGTAACCCTTCAGATCGGTTGTGGTCCAGAAAGTAATAAGGTCCTTGTCTCCCTGCTTCAGCAGGTACTGTGAGCATGAAAAGCCGCTGATGGTTTTCTTCTCACTTCCCGGTACGACCTGGAATGTTGAATCGGCGCTTGTCAGCGACATTGTTTTCCCGATCATGCCTTCCATCATCTTCCTCTGATCTTCCGGCATGCTCTTGAGTCGCTCCTGGATGGCGGCGAGCTGCTCGTTCATCTTTCCTGTCGCTTTCTTTACTGCATCCTCCATATCCGAAAATGAGGTTTCCGAATAGGTCTTATCCTTGTCGTTGACGGTGACAAATTCCTGCTTGTCGAGCCGGATAATCGTATAATCATCCCGGTCATCAGAAACGACCTTCAGCATCTTGGGCATGTAGTAATTCTTGGCGTGACGTTCTCTCCCGCTCATCGGCATCACGGTGGTATTTTCCCAGTAAAGTCCCTGGGCGAGCGTAAAGGTCGTTGCAATAAAAAACAGGACAAGCGCTACCGCGCTTTTGCTGAGGCATGGCATGGTACTTCTCCTTCTTGAATGTACGTTCCCGGTTTGGGTAAAAAATGTATCAAGAAAGAACGAAAGTTCCAAATAGGGGGAAAGGAGCTATTCGTATCTCAGCGATTCCACGGGATCGACTGCTGCCGCTTTGCGGGCAGGAAATGCCCCTGCCAGCAGACCGATCAACGAAAGGATGCCGGTGGTAAGGAGAATCACTGTTGGTGAGAGCATGGGCCTGCCGAGAAACTGCATCGGTCCGTCATCTGCGGGAAAAAGCCAGACGACCGATACAACCCCCCACGAAATAAGCATTCCCAGGAGACCGCCGATGAACGAGATGAGCAACGACTCAAAAATAAACTGAGAGAGAATGTGGCGCCGTCTGGCCCCGACCGCCATTCGCACGCCGATTTCGCGCGTCCGTTCTTTGACGACGACGTACATGACGTTGGCGACCCCGACGCCCGCAATGAGAAGCGTCAGCCCGCCGATGGACCCGAGAAATATTGTCATGCCGAGGCCGACTTGTCTGTTGATCTTCTCATCCTCAATGAAATCCCAGATGCCGAGCGCACGTTCGTCGTCCGGACTGAACTTATACTTTCTTCCCAGAATACGGTACAGCTCGCTCTTGATGAGCTGCTGCTCGGAAGGATCGGAAGGGTGGATGACGAGCGAGTTCACATACTTATCCCCGTACGTTGTCCGGAATGTGGTATAGGGAATCACGGCGCGGCGCGAATCCGGACCGTTGTTCATGCTCGTCTGGATTTTGTTCTGGATCGTTCCGACAAGAACGAACGGAACGCCATCAACAAGAAGGGATTTCCCGATCGGATCCTCGTCCTTGAAAATTTCACCGGCAATCTCGGAGCCGAGAACCAGCGTCCTCCGTTCTTCCGAAACATCCATGCCGTTCAGGAAGCGTCCGCCGGAAGACGGATACATCCTGCGCATGTCCTCGAACGACGCATCCACTCCCTCGCATTCGGTCGTCGTGGAATATTTCTTGTACGTGAGGGTGACCGTCTGGCGGTACTGCGGACTAGCCATATCGATCGACGGAAGCGCCTGCTGAAGGAGTCGAACATCGTCCTCGATGAAGTTAATCCGCCGGCCCTTGGGAAGGCCTTCGTAGACGATTCCCGTCTCACCGCCATAGACAATCATGATGCGGTTGCCGGCATTCATCTCTCCGTTCAGGAGACGGTCGCCCAACCCCGCGCCAAACGCAAGAAGAAGCACAACGGAAACCGTTCCCCAGGTAATCGCGATGATGGTGAGAGAGGCACGCAGCCGGTGCGTTTTCATATCGAAGAGAAATTCCTTCAACAGCTCAATCCACATACCCGTTCAGCGCAGACATTCGACAATATTCAGATTTGCCGCACGGCGGGCAGGCATGAGCCCTGCCGCGAGTCCGATCAGCGTGAGTATGCCGACCGTTGCGACGACCACTTCCCAGGACATCTCCGGCGCCCCCACATACTCCTTGATGGGAATATACTGCAGCAGCTGTATCACGCCGAGCGAAATAACGAAGCCGATAACCGAACCGATGCCGATGATGAACATCGTCTCGAGAAAGAACTGGAACATCACATTCGATTTTTTTGCCCCCACGGCACGTTTGACGCCAATCTCCCTGTATCGTTCCTGTACGACGATGACCATTATGTTGGCGACGCCGATTCCCGCCACCCCCAGCGTGAAGCTTCCGATAAGCCCCATGAAGATGTCGAACGCCAGAAAGAAGTAGAAGAGAAATTTATCTTCTTCTGTCGTATCCCAAACCCAGATCGCATCCTGATCCGCTGCGTCAAACTTGTACTTCTTCCCAAGGACCTCCCTCACCTGAGTTTCCACCGCTTTCGATTCACGGGGATCCTTCGGCGTGTAAATAATATTGTTGATGTAGGGATTTCCGAACACCGAAGAAAATGTGGATGCAGGAATGAACACACGGTCGCGATCGCGGGAATTATACGAGGAGTTTTGCGTTTTGGGCTGCATGACGCCGACGACGACGAAGGGTGTTTCATCCACATAGACGAGCTTGCCCACGGCGTCGGACTCCCCGAACAGAAAATCCTTGATCTTATTTCCCAGCATGACGACCCGCCTCCGATTAACGATGTCGTCATCGTTGATGAAGCGTCCATTCGGCTCTGCGATGATATTCCGGAGTTCGGCATAGACCGGGAAGATACCGGTGATGAGAGGATTTGCGATATTCTGACCAACCCGAACGGCAATTTTTCGCTTGCCGTATTCAGGAGTGGCATGTGCGAGGGCGGGGACCTGCGTTTCAAGGAGTTTTGCATCCTCTTCAACCAGCCGGATCGGTCTGCCGACTCCAAATCCCTCGTACGCTTTCGTCGTGGAGCCGGGAAAAAGAATGGCGATACTCTCACCCAGGCCGTGCATATCCTTACTCACCTGCTTCTTGAAGCCGACGCCGAAGGCGATGAGTACGACGATGGCAACCGTGCCCCAGATGATGCCGAATGTGGTGAGGAATGCACGGAGCTTCTGTGCGCGAAGATCGGCAAGGAATTCCGAAATGGTGGTCCGGATATGCTCCATTTTCTATTCGATCTTCTTTACCGGCTTTTCAAACACTTCGTCGGAATCCTTGAGACCGGAGACAATCTCTACGTTGATTGCATCGCTGAGGCCCGTCTTGATCAGGATATCCTCCGGCTTGCCGGCGCCTTTCGGCACTTTCACGAATGCCGAATCATTCCGGAATGTGACCACGCGTTCGGGAAGTGTAAGAACGGACTGTTTCTTTTGTATGATGATGCTCGCGTTTGCAGAGTAGCCCGCACGGAGAGTGATACGAACTCCTTTCGGAATCTGTACCTCGATCGGGAAAACTGTCGCATTATCTTTCTTGTCCGCTTTGAGAGAGATCTTTGTCAGAATTCCTTTCACCGTATCCGTCGGAAGAGCGCCGACCTTCAGCTCTGCTTCCATCCCTTCTTTCAGCTTACCGACATCGATCTCATCGACTGTTCCCTTAAAGACCAGATGATCCATATTGGCCATCTTCATCAGCACCGTTCCTTCCTGATAGGTCGTCAGGGGTGTTACGGGATCTCCGACTTCAACACTTTTGCTGAGGATAAATCCGTCAATCGGTGCTTTGACGATGGATTCGATTTCTGTTTCATCGATCTTGACTTTTCCGCTCTCGATCAGCGCGAGGTGTTCCTGCGCCATTTTCAATTTCAACTGCGATGATTCAAAATTGCTCATGAATTGTTCAAAATCCTGGTCGGAAATCAATTGCTTGGCCTTGAGGGAATCCTGTCGCGTTCGCTCCTTGGTGAGATTGGTAAGGTCAACCTGCATAAGCTGTACCTGCCGCTTGGCATCAGCAAGTTCCAGGGGCGTTGGGTCCGGCTTTATTTCCAGAAGAGGATCACCGGCGTGTACATAGGTTCCGGCATCAGCATACATCTTCTTCACGACGCCGGAGACCTGTGATTTGATCGAGATCTCGTTCTCGGGTTCGATCGTCCCGACGGCGAGCACCTTATCGGTGATTGTTGCGCGCGAGACACGTACTTTGGGGAGTCCGTTATCATTTGAATTTCGAGAACCCGCAAAGATGATATAACCGGTGACGGCAAGAACAACTACTGCGGAAGAGGAAATAACAACCTTTTTCTTCATAGGGAACCCTTCAAATGAAAGAAACGGAGTGATCGGACGCTTCTCTCCGATGCAAAAAGGTACGGCATGGCAGAGGATTAGTTTCAGTCACTAACTACACTATTAGACAGAGAGAACGCCGGAAGGGTTGCACTTTGGAGCGCAACTCACAAGAGATGGGGAATGTGCTATGTCTTCCGCAGTTTCGGTCGTATCTTCCGCACTTTGCGTTCGAGCTCTTTGGCCTGACCTTCAATTCTCTTTCGGAGCGTATCCTTCATGCCCACCAGTTTCGAGGCAAGTTTCTTGTCGGAGAGAGCGAGAATCTCTGCTGCGAGAATTCCGGCATTTTGAGCCCCGTCGAGCGCTACCGTTGCAACGGGGACTCCGGCAGGCATCTGCAGAATGGAGAGTATCGAATCCCAGCCGTCAAGCGATTTTCGCGATTTGATAGGCACGCCGATCACCGGCAGGCGTGTTATGGACGCTACCATTCCTGGCAGGTGCGCCGAACCCCCGGCGCCGGCGATAATGACTTTCAATCCGCGCAGCGCTGCGGACTGTGCATACTGGAACATCCGTTTCGGCGTCCGATGTGCCGAGACGATGGTGATCTCGCACGGTACTCCGAATGATTCGAGGAAGGAAGCCGCTTCCGACATGATCTCGAGATCTGACTTGCTTCCCATGATGATGCCGACGATTGGTTTATTCATGTGCACACCTTTACATGGTTCCTGACAAAACGTGCCTTATCAAGCGCCCGGAGGATATCCGCATCCAGGATTGTGACATGACCCATTTTCCGGAACGGTTTCGTCATGCTCTTGCCGTAGAGATGCAGTGACGCCCCTTCCAGTTTCATAGCTTCCTCGATTCCCTGGTAGCGGGCAGGCCCCGTGTGTCCTTCAGCGCCGAGGAGATTGACCATCACCGCGGGAGATCTTACTCCTGTTGAGCCGAGCGGGAGATTGAATATTGCCCTGAGATGCTGTTCATATTGCGAAGTGACGTTTGCTTCGATGGTGTGATGTCCGCTATTGTGTGGTCTCGGGGCAATTTCGTTGATTAGAAGTGATCCGTCATGGAGGAGAAACATTTCTATCGCGGCGACCCCAACGAGATTCAGAGATTTTGCCGCTGCCTGCGCGGTCTCGATCGCCTTCCGTTCAACTACCGCTGGAATCCGGGCAGGGGCAAGGAGATATTCAACGAGGTTTGCATCCTCGTGGAACATCATCTCCACCGGGGGGTATGCTGCAAATTCCCCTGCGGCACTCCGGGCGACGATGACGGAAATTTCCTTTTCAAAATCGACGTGCGTCTCAACGATACTCGGGTCATGAAAGCCGCGTTCCAGCTCGTGCGCACTTCCGATCTTGACCACGCCGCGGCCGTCATATCCCGCCTTCCGAAGTTTCTGCACTGCCGGGAAGAATTTCCTGAATCGGTGAAGGTCCTCGCGCCCGGAAACGAATTCAAAATCAGTTGTTGGGAGATGATGTGCGCGCAGGAACTCTTTCTGTGCCCCTTTGTCCTGAATAGTCCGGATGATTTCCGGCTGCGGGAAGATGCAGATTCCGCGGGAGTGAAGCTGATCGAGCGCATCGACGTTAACGTGCTCGATTTCGATAGTCAGGACATCAACGTTTTCGCCGAACTTCAGGACGGTTTCGTAATCGGCGAACGATCCGTGGACAAATTCATGGCACAGGGACCTGCACGGGGCGTCGTCCTGGTGATCGAGGACCTTCGTGTAGAAATTGAAATTGGCAGAGGCCTGCAGAAGCATCCTTCCCAGCTGGCCTCCTCCGAGTATTCCCAATCTCTGCTGTTTTTCGAAGACGGATGGCATATGCACTCGTGCGGTCGGGAAAGAAATATAGAGAGGAAATCTGTGGAATCCAACTCACGCCGGATCGTCGACAAACGCATCCGCCTCGATCTCGACCAGCATCCGGGGATCAATGAGGCGGGATACTTCCACCATCGTCGTTGCGGGAAGAATGCTGCCGAAAAACTCCCGGTGTGCCCTGCCGATTTTCTCCCAGTCGTCGATGTTCTTCACAAAGATTCTGGTTCGGACAACATCGTTCAGCCGTGCACCTGCTTTCCGAAGCGCTGTCTCGATATTCCGGATTGCCTGTGCCGTTTGCTCATACGGATCCCCTTCCCCGGCGATCGTTCCGTCCGTCCTGGTTGCCGTTGTCCCCGTTATCCAGATGAAGTGCCCAATTCTCACCGCGCGCGAATATCCGACTATCGGCTCCCACACCGTGCCACTCGATATGTTTTGCCGTTTCATCACCAGTGATGCGATTTCACATGAACAAGCCAAAAGTGATCATGCGCAATGGCAGGGCGTCGAGTTTCAATCCTGCCCGAGAATGGGTAAATTCTTCATCCATCCCTGTTCACGGGAATGTTCCTCTTCCAGTCGCTGGAGCCGTGCCTCGATGATGTTCGGTCTGCCGAGATAGCCGAGGAGCTTTCGCGGGTTCTCCGGATCGACCACAAGCAGCCGTCCAATATCATTCTTGAGCATCTTGATGACTGCGCTGCTCACTGTGTCATCAGGATATGTGACGATGAGGTTTTTCGTTCCAACCTCTTCAACGCTCATCGATTCGATCTTCGATTCGCCGAGTGACCGGAGTACGTCGCCTTTGGTGATAATGCCTGCAAGCATGCCGTTCGTATCAACGATCGGCAGTGCCTGGTGGCGACCAAGCGGCGACTGGGGCTTGGAAATTTCCTTTGCAAGCGCCGAGACCTTCATGCCCAGCGGGACTGTCGGCACTTCGAGGTCCATCACTTCGTTCACTCTTCTCAACTCGAGAGGATCAACGCTGTATTCCCGGACAATATGATGTCCATGCCGTGCAACTTTTTCCGTCAGGATCGATCGGCGGAGAAGAAGAACGGTCACAATTTCCGATGCGATGCAGGCGATGAGGAGCGCGGGCAGCGCATTCAGATCGTGGGTCAGTTCGAGTGTGAAAACGATCGCGGTAAACGGCGAGCGCATGGTGCCGCCCATCGTGGCCGCCATGCTGAGCAGTGCCCAAAGACCGGCATCTCCCACCGGAATCCAGTGTGCTTCAAATGCACCGAGGGCTCCTCCCATGATCAGAAGTGGCGCCAGTACCCCTCCGGATGTGCCGGAACCGAGCGAGAGTGACCAGACCAGGGATTTTCCGATGAGCAGGCCCAGCAGGCTTGCTCCGATGATTTCCCCTCTGAGAATGGAGTGGATGAGATCATACCCGACACCGAGGACACGCGGATCAATCCATCCTCCGATCCCGACAAATAGTCCGCCGATGGCAGGCCACCACATCCAGTGGATGGGCAGCCGTTGAAAAATGTCTTCGAACGCATACACGAGTGATGTCAGAAGTCCTGAGAGAAGGCCGGCAATGATTCCTACGAGTCCCGCTAGGAGAAGAACGTTGTACGGAAGAGCTGGATGGGGGTCCATGGGAAAGATCGGGCCGGCTCCCATCAGCGGAATGCGGAGCGATGCTGCAGCGGCAGATGCGAGTGCGACCGGGATGAAGCTTCTCGGTTTCCATTCGAACAGGAGGAGCTCGACGGCGAGGAGGACGGCGGCGATCGGCGTTGCAAAGATTGCTGACATTCCCGCTGCTGCGCCTGCCACGAGAAGCGTCTTTCGTTCCGCGGAGGAGAGGTGAAAGAACTGTGCGAACAGCGAGCCGAACGCACCGCCGGTCATGATGATGGGTCCTTCGGCGCCGAAGGGTCCGCCTGTACCGATCGAGATGGCAGATGATACCGGTTTCAGGACGGCGACCTTTGCTTCGATCCGGCTGCGGCCCACGAGAATTGCCTCGAGCGCCTCGGGAATTCCGTGCCCCCGGATTTTCTCGGAACCATAACGAGCCATCAATCCGATGACCAGGCCACCCACCACCGGCATCAATATCACCCAGAGACCAAGGTGATGACCCGACGGAGAGAGCATGGTTGGAGCGTAAGTCTGAAAGAATGCGAAATTGGAAATTGCCGTAATGAGCCACATCAACGCATAGGCAATCAGCGCACCAAACGCCCCGATGCAGATTGCAATGGCAGAGAGAATGACGACACGGCGGTCGGTGGAAAAATCCGCAAGCCGGTCCTCGACAAGGTATTCCTTGTTCATAAGAACGTCCTGAATTGGTGATGATGCTGACTGATTACGCGGGGGAAGTGTGTAAAGGGGGGATGCTGAACATGAGAGTTCTGCATGACCGTACAGCATTGCACAGAACAGAAGTTGCAATCGACCCACATAATGATAGAACCAATATGAGGAAATTCCGGGGGAAATTCAATGTTGCGGCGGGGAGCGGGAGAAGGGAGGGAACGGCGGGAAAAATCAGTTCGCCATGGCGCGCAGCGTGAATCGGGGGATGGTTACACGGAAATATTCACCGGCTCCGCGCTGCATGAGGTACGTGCCTTCCATGGAGCCCTCAAATCCGTCGAGGATGCAGAAGCTGTTGTATGCATACGTCGAGCCGGCAGGAATGACAGGTTGTTTGCCGACCACACCTTCCCCCTCGACTTCCTCGATCCGGCCGCCGGCGTGATTAATATACCAGTGTCTCCGGAGCAGCTGCACGGGTTCAGCGCCATGATTCTCGACGCGCACGAAGTAGGCGAAGACGAATTTCTTTTCCATAACATCCGATTCCTGATCGAGAAAGATCGGACGTACCTGGATCGTGATATGCTCTGTTGTCGCAGTATAGCCGCTCGTAAATATTTCCATGACCTTCTCCGGTTGAGAGCACACAACATAACACACTCATAAGATACGAATATATTCTGTCAAAT
>DATIXJ010000014.1:0-12866 GCA_035518715.1 Bacteroidota bacterium
GCCGGGAGAGGTAAACAGGTTTTTGGTCTTACCCCTTTTTGTGGGAATTGAACACCGGCTCTTTGCGGACCAGATCGTCGACAATTTCAGGCCGTATGTCACTGCAGCGGCTGGACCCGCGATGATCTACGTGTTTCCGTACAATGAAGAGTATTTTTCGGCGCTGGGGCACGGGCAGGCTAAGTATACTGCAGGCGGATTCATTGGAGCGGGAGCTTACTTCGGATCAGAACGCTCGACGGTACTCGGACTGAACATGCGATACTATTACATTCCCTATCCTTCGGGTCTCGAGAGTCTTACGTACGTGAGCCCGAAAACTCAGTTCGGGGGATTTTTCATCACACTGACCTTCGGGAGCGGGTGGTAGGTACTTCGGATTTCTACTTCACCAGATACGGCCTCAGACATCTGCCGGTATATGATCCCGCGGCAGAAGCGATCTGTTCAGGCGTTCCTTCGGCAACAACCGTTCCCCCCTGATCCCCCGCTTCCGGACCGAGATCGATAATCCAATCCGCACACTTCACGACATCCATATTATGTTCGATTATCAGGATGGAATTTCCTGCGTCGATCAGCGCGTTGAGTGCACGGAGAAGCGTGGCAATATCGTCGAAGTGCAAACCCGTTGTCGGTTCATCGAGGATGAAAAGCAATTTTCTCCCTTCCTCTCGGTTGGCGAGATATGATGCCAGCTTGATGCGCTGGGCCTCTCCGCCCGAGAGCGTCGTGGCAGACTGACCGAGCCGGATGTAGCCCATCCCGACATCCGCGAGAACCTGAAGACGTTTCGCAACCCGGTGCCCCGAAGCATGCTGACGAAAAAACTCGATCGCTTCGCTGACGGTCATTTCCAGGACTTCGTCGATATTTTTGCCGCGGTACTCAACGGCCAGAACTTCCTTCTTGAATCGCTTCCCGTTGCAGACTTCACAGGTCAGCTCGAGATCCGCGAGAAACTGCATCTCCACGGTCTGGATTCCGCTCCCCTCGCACGCCTCGCACCGACCGCCGGGGACATTGAAGGAGAAATATCCCGCCTTGTAACCGTGCATCTTCGAGGATTCGGTTCCTGCGAAGACATCCCGCACCAGATCGAATGCTTTCACGTACGTTGCCGGATTTGAACGCGGAGTTCTCCCGATCGGCGTCTGATCCACGAGTTCCACATCGTCGATATGCTCGGCGCCTTCGATCGATCCGTGATGGCCCACTGCTTCCGCAAATTCTCCCTTCAGCTTCTTCAATGCCCCGTAGAGGATATTGTGCACCAGCGTGCTCTTCCCCGATCCGCTGACACCGGTCACCGCAACAAATTTGCCGAGAGGAATTTCCACGTCGATCCCCTTGAGATTGTGTTCAGCGGCGCCGACAATGCGAAGAGATTTCTTTTCACCCGCCCGCCGCGTTGCCGGGACGGGAATCATCTTTTTCCCCGAAAGGTATTGACCTGTCAGCGATCCCTGCACTTTTCTGACGGATTGTATGTCACCCTGAGCGACGACCTCGCCGCCGAACTCCCCGGCGCGCGGCCCCATATCAACAATAACATCCGCCGCGTGCATCATGTCGGCATCATGCTCAACCACGATGACCGTGTTCCCCACATCACGAAGAGCCAGCAGAATGGATATGAGCTTTGCATTATCGCGGGGATGGAGCCCGATGCTCGGCTCATCGAGGACATACAGCGATCCAACCAGCGATGATCCAAGCGCAGTCGCAAGGTTGATGCGCTG
This sequence comes from Bacteroidota bacterium, assembly GCA_035518715.1. Taxonomy (GTDB): domain Bacteria; phylum Bacteroidota; class Ignavibacteria; order UBA10030; family SZUA-254; genus DATIXJ01. The sequence continues at coordinate 1,743 of DATIXJ010000014.1, forward strand.
TGATTCCCCTCCCGATAACGTGTTGGAAAGTCGGTCAAGCGTCAGATATCCGATTCCCACATCGTCCAGATACCGGAGTCGCTTGCGCAGCTCTTCGAGAATTCTCCGGGCGATTTCGAGATCAAACGAGGAAAGGTTGAGTTGTTCAAAGAATCCCCGGGCATTGGCAATGGTCATGCGTACCACATCGAAGATTGTTTTTTCGGCGATCCGGATGCACAGCGCCTCACGGCGCAGGCGGGCACCGTTACACGATTCGCACGTCGTGTATCCCCGGTACCGGCTCAAGAGAATCCGGTAATAAATCTTGTAGGTTTTTCGCTCTACCGCCCGGAAGAATCCGTTGATGCCGTCGAACTCCCCGTCACCGTTCATCACCACATCGAGCTCTTTGTCCGTCAACTCGCGGAACGGAACATCGACACGCACACCGGCCTGCGGTGCAATCTTCAGGAGGTTGCGGTAATTGTTGTGCCACTTCGGGGTCGTCCACGGCTGGATGGCGCCTTCACGTATCGATCGTCCCTTATGAGGAACGACCAGGTCCATATCGATGCCGACCGCGCGCCCGAATCCCTGGCACTTCGGACACGCGCCGAACGGATTGTTGAACGAGAAAAGCCGCGGATCCGGTTCTTCATACCTGATCCCGCAGTTCGAACATTCAAAATGTTGGTTGAAGCGGAACACTCTGCCGCCTTCGAGGAGCCTGATCACTGCATACCCGTCGCTGGCAGCGAACGCAGTTTCCACGGAATCTGCCAGGCGGGTGTTTTCCTCCCCCTCCCGGAAGACCAGCCGGTCAATAAGCACCGACAGTTCTTCCCGCTTGGCTTTCCTCGGAAGAGGGCTTTCATTCAAATCGATAATCTCATCCCCCCAGAGCAGGCGGAAGAAGCCCTGCTTTTTCAGAACCTCCACTTCCCTCTTGAGTGATACCTCCTCGTGATGGGGAAAGGGAAAGAGCACGTATAACTTAAGCTCACGCACCTCTTTGCCGGCGCCGCTCATTTCCTCGCGCAATCGGGCCGTCACAGTTGTGACGGAATCACGCTGGACGATGTTTCCGCAATTGTAACAGAATGTTCTACCGATTCGGGCAAAGAGAAGGCGAAGGTAATCGTAAACCTCCGTCGTCGTTCCCACCGTGGATCTCGGGTTACGCGCCATCGTTTTCTGTTCGATGGCTATCGCCGGGCTGATCCCCTGGATAACATCCACATCGGGCTTGTCCATGCGCTCGAGGAACTGACGTGCATACGAGGAGAGACTCTCCACAAATCGACGCTGACCTTCGGCATAAATCGTATCGAACGCCAGACTCGACTTCCCGGACCCACTCACTCCAGTCACCACAATGAGCTTATTGCGGGGAAGTTCAAGGGAGATATTTTTGAGGTTATGGACCCGTGCACCGCGAATGCGAATGATGCTGCGGTTGCGCGGTGGAGCTGCTGTGCCATCCTGTGCAGATTTTTTCCGTTGAGATTTTGCCATGTGGCCGTAAGAAAAAAAATAGGGGCTACCGTGTGATAGCCCCGCAAGTCAACTGCCCGAAAATCGCTCAGACACCGCCGAGCATGATCGCAACCGTTCCGATCACCTGCGAAGCAGTTTTTTCGTTCGTGTCCTTTCCGATCATGTTCAGGAACTGGTATTTTACGCCGACATCAAATGATCCGATGATCGGGAGAGAAATATCTGCTCCGCCTCCGAGAGCGAGCCCCTCGCGTGTGTTCGACGGAGCACCCGACGCCGTGTTCGTCAGCGTGTTTACAAGCGCGTCGATACCGAGATAAGGCGATACGAATGGCATCGAAATCGGATATTCAAGACCTGCGCTTCCGCTCCAGATGACATCGGAATTACCGCCCTGATTATTGGGCAGTCTGTTGTACGTTCCCGCGACCACAATATTAAGCGGCATGAGTCCTGAAAATCGCAGTTTCGCACCGGCATTCCACCCGGTATTATCAATAGTGCCCAGGTCGCTTGTGGGAAGAGATACTCCTCCAAATACTCCGAACTTTACGCTGAACGGCAACCCGACTCCCGGCGCCTGTGCGTGTGCAGTTCCGGCAATCATCAACAGTATGCAGACAACGAGAACGGCTTTCATGATGTTTCTCCTTTGTGATTGATGACCGTGCGCATGTTATGTATGATATTCTTGTAAACTTCTGACGGTTGATTTCGCCTCCCGGATCCACTGTATTCCCTTCACCGCCGCTGCCGCCGCCGAGACGGTCGTGATGATGGGAAGCTTCGCTTCAAGCGCCGCTCCTCCGATTGAGAGCTCGTCGTACCGGGACAGCTCTCCGAGCGGGGTGTTGACCACGATGTTGATGAAACCGTTCTTGATATGGTCAACAATATTCGGTCGACCTTCATTCACCTTGAAGACGGGAGTGTTTTTCACATTATGAGCAGTGAGAAACGACGATGTGCCGTCGGTCGCAAACAGTGTAAACCCTAGACGCTCGAATCCCTTCGCAACTTCCACCAGTCGGTAATTCTTGTCGTTATTGTTGACGCTGACAAATACTCCACCGGAAACCGGAAGATTCTCTCCCGCACCGATGATCGCCTTTGCGATCGCATCCCCGAAATTATCGGATATGGACATCACCTCACCCGTCGAACGCATCTCCGGACCGAGATAGATCTTCACCTTAGGGAACTTCCCGAAGGGAAAGACCGGTTCCTTGACGGCAATATGTCTTGGTGCGGCATTCAGCGGTAAGCCAAGCTCATGCAGCGATTTTCCCACCATGACCCTTGCGGCGATTTTTGCAAGCGGCATGCCCATGGCTTTGCTCACGAAGGGCACCGTCCGTGAAGCCCGCGGATTCACTTCAAGCACATAGACAATTCCGTTCTTTTCCGCACACTGGACGTTAATGAGTCCACGGACTCCGAGCGCAAGGGCGAGTTTACGCGTAAAGTCTTTGAGCTGCTCGATCACCTGAACGCTTTCCACTTGCGGCATCAGCACACACGCACTATCCCCAGAATGAATTCCCGCTTCTTCAATATGTTGGAGAACGCCGCCGATCAGCACATCCTTCCCGTCGCAAACCGCATCCACGTCAAATTCCTTTGCATCTTCCAGAAATTTATCGATGAGTATGGGATGATCGGGTGAAACTCTGACCGCCGCGTTCATGTACTGTTCGAGCGCCTCGGGCTTGTAAACAATTTCCATCGCACGTCCGCCGAGCACGTATGATGGGCGGACCAGCACAGGATATCCGATCGAGGAAGCGACGCTGACTGCTTCATCGACGGAAGTGGCATTTCCGTCTTTCGGGTGCGGAATGTGCAGTTTCTTCAGCAGATCACCGAACCGCTTGCGATCCTCCGCGAGATCGATCCCTTCGGGGGATGTCCCGAGAATCTTCACACCGTTCGCTTCCAGTGCTTTTGAGAGCTTCAGCGGTGTTTGACCTCCGAAGCTCACAATAATCCCTTCGGGCTGCTCCACGGCACAGATGTCGAGGACGTTCTCGAGCGTGAGCGGCTCAAAATAGAGCCGGTCGGTTTGATCGTAGTCCGTTGAAACCGTCTCCGGATTACAATTCACCATGATCGTTTCGAAGCCCTCTTCCTTCAGCGCGAAGACACCGTGGACACAGCAATAATCGAACTCAATCCCCTGCCCGATGCGGTTCGGTCCGCCGCCGAGGATAATGACCTTCTTCCTCTTCGACTGCTGTACTTCGGACTCTCGTTCATACGTCGAATAGAAGTATGGCGTCGAGGCCTGGAATTCGGCAGCGCAGGTATCCACCGTCTTGAACACCGGTTTTATTCCTGCCTTCTCCCGAAATTTTCTGACCGTGAGTTCGTCCGTGTGCCACAGATGTGCCAACTGCCTGTCGGAAAAGCCGTATTCCTTTGCCTGCCGAAGGAGTTCCGTTGAAACGGAGCTTCGTCGGGCGCCATCCTTACCGGCGGCTTCTTTCAATACTCTTTCGAGCTCAACGATTTGCCGGATATTATGCAGGAACCAGCGATCGATTCTCGTGATGTCGTACAACTCATCAATATGGATGCCAAGCTGAAGGGCATACCGGAGATAGAAGATATTGTCGGATTTCGGAACCCGGAGCTTCTTCCGGACACGTTCACGCCATTCATCGCGCTCAATGTCATTGAGCAGATCAACGTCGAGAATGTCCTTTCCATCCGCACCCAATCCGTATCTTCCGATTTCCAGGGAACGGAGGGACTTCTGGAGAGCTTCCTTGAATGTCCTCCCGAAGGCCATTGCCTCTCCCACAGATTTCATCTGTATCCCAAGAGTGTCATCGACCCCCTTAAACTTCTCGAAATCCCAGCGGGGAATTTTCACGACCGTATAATCGATGGTGGGCTCAAATGAAGCGGGAGTCTTCTTGGTGATATCGTTTGGAATTTCGTCGAGTGTATAGCCGACGGAAAGTTTCGCCGCGATCTTTGCGATCGGAAAGCCGGTCGCTTTGGAAGCGAGTGCCGATGAGCGGGAAACGCGCGGGTTCATCTCAATGACGAGCATCTTGCCGTTCTCGGGATTCACCGCAAACTGGATGTTCGATCCCCCCGTTTCGACACCGATGGCACGAATGATCCTGATTGCGGCGTCGCGCATGTGCTGATATTCTTTGTCCGTCAGGGTTTGCACGGGCGCAACCGTAATGGAATCCCCCGTGTGGACTCCCATGGGATCGAAATTTTCAATCGAACAGATGATAACGACATTATCCTTGAGATCACGCATCACTTCTAATTCGAATTCTTTCCATCCGATGACGGATTCCTCCACGAGTACTTCGTGGATCGGGCTTGCGGCAAGTGCGTGTTCGATTTTGGAGCGGTATTCCTCGATGTTATAGGCCGTGCCTCCGCCCGTACCGCCGAGGGTAAATGAGGGACGAATGATGATCGGAAAGCCGGTCGATTCCGCGAACGCGAGAGCAGCATCCAGCGTGCGCACAAAACTCCCGCGGGCAGTTTCGAGGCCGATCGATTTCATTGTTTTCTGAAAGAGCTCCCTGCTTTCCGCCTTCCGGATCGCTTCAAGCTTGGCTCCGATCAGCTCCACACCATATTTGGCAAGCACCCCGCTCTCGGCAAGCGCCACCGCTGTATTGAGTGCGGTTTGCCCGCCCATCGTCGGCAGAATAGCATCGGGACGTTCGCGCTCGATGATTTTTTCGACAAAATACGGAGTAATCGGTTCAACGTAGGTACGATCCGCAAATTCCGGATCGGTCATGATCGTGGCCGGATTGCTGTTCACAAGGATGACGCGGTATCCCTCCTCCTTGAGAACACGACAGGCCTGTGTGCCCGAGTAGTCGAACTCACAGGCCTGCCCGATAACAATCGGGCCGGCACCAATAATGAGGATAGAACGGAGATCTGTACGCTTCGGCATTGATGTCTTGAAGATTGATCAAGATAGGGAAATTTCCAGTGAGTTGCCAGAGGGTTTTCCTCCAAAACCCGGCATGTTGCGCGAGGACGGAAATTTGTCTATACTCACCGCGGGAAACAAAGACCCACTATTGCGTACTGTCAGGAGGAAGCATGTTTATCGGACATTTCGGAGTCGGATTCGGAGCAAAGAAAAGTGCACCTGCTGTATCTCTCGGCATCCTGTTCATCGCCGCACAATTTCTCGACCTCCTCTGGCCCACTCTTCTGCTCATTGGCGCTGAGCACGTTGCCATCGAGCCCAACAGCGGAAGGACTGTTCCTCTCAACTTCATTGACTATCCGTTCTCGCATAGTCTCGTGATGGTCATTTTCTGGTCATTGCTCGTCGGCTTTTTGTTCTGGCTCATACGGAAAAATGTCAAGAGCGCCGTAGTCATCGGGATTTGCGTCATGAGTCACTGGGTGCTCGATCTCATCGTCCATTATCCTGATCTCCCTCTCGCACCGTGGAACTCGCCTCTTGCCGGGTTCTCCCTCTGGAGCTCACCGATCGGGACCGGACTAGTCGAGGGGTCCATCTTTCTCGCGGGGGTGATACTCTACCTGAAAGCAACGAGCGCGCGAAACCGCGCGGGAAAATTTGGTTTATGGTTGATGGTTGGTCTGCTGATACTCAGCCACCTGGCAAATCTGTTCGGTCCGCCGCCACCGAGCGTCACGGCCATTGCCTGGGCCGGACAGCTTCAGTGGCTCTTTGTCGTTCTCGCGTTCTGGGTCGATCGCAACAGAATACCGCGGTAGACGTATCATTTCATAGTCGCGAAAGATTTTGCCCGCAAGGAACCTGAGCACATCACAGACAGAGAAGGAGAATCATGTATCCTGTCGAACATCAGCGGAAATTCCTTTTTCATGACCTTGCCGTTCCCATGATCCTGGCGGGAGTGCAGCTGGTCGTTCAGGTTGCATTTCACGGGAACTACGGCTACTTCCGGGACGAGCTCTATTATATTGCCTGCAGCAACCATCTCGCATTCGGGTACGTCGATCAGCCCCCGCTTTCCATCGCGCTGCTCGCAGTTGTGAGAGGCATCTTTGGCGATTCTCTTTATGCTATTCGCTTTCTCTCCGCTGCCGCGGTGTCGGTGGTGATGCTCCTCGGAGCGCTCATGACAAGGCGGCTTGGCGGAGGAAAGGGAGCTCAGGCACTGACGTCACTCACGATCATGATGGCTCCGGGACTCCTTGGCATGGGACATTATTTTTCGATGAATTCCTTTGATGTTCTCTTCTGGACGCTTGGTGCGTATCTTCTGATGACGATTTTCATTTCGGATCAGCCGAAGTATTGGGTTCTTTTTGGAATCTGCACCGGGCTGGGCCTCCTGAACAAATACTCGATCGGATTCCTTTGCCTCGGACTCGTCGCCGGCTTGCTGCTGAGTTCGCAGCGGAAACATCTGATCAATGGCTGGTTCTGGCTTGGGGTCCTGATGACCGTGTTGCTGACTCTCCCGCATCTCACCTGGGAAATCCAGAACCATTATCCGAGCATTGAATTCATGCGGAATGCTTCAGAACTGAAGAATGTCAAAATTTCGGTTCCGGCATTCTTCTTCGGCCAGTTCCGCGATATGAATTATGTGAGTGCTCCGATCTGGCTGCTGGGTCTGGGCTATTTCCTCTTCCATCCTGAAGGAAAGAAGGTCCGTGCCTTAGGGTGGATCTATGTCACAGTCCTTTTCATCATGGTATTTGGCAATGCAAAAGTCTACTATCTCGCCCCGATCTATCCGATGATGTTCGCGGGAGGACTCGTCTTCACCGAGAAGATTATCCGGCGGTACACGCTCTCCTGGCCCGAACCGGTCTACGCCGCTCTTCTTGTTGCCATGGGCTTCATCACACTCCCGTTTACGGTACCGGTGCTTCCCGTCGAGACGTTTATCCGGTACGAACAAGCGCTTGGCGTTGTTCCGCACGCCGAGGAACGGAGCGCTGTGGGTGTGCTTCCTCAATATTATGCGGATGAATTCGGTTGGAGAGAAATGGTTGATTCAATCGGAACTGCGTACAAGTCTCTTCAACCCGAGGAACGGGCACAGTGTGTAATCTACGCGCGTAACTACGGTGAGGCCGGGGCGATTGATTTCTTCGGGAACAAGTACGGACTTCCGCATGCTTTGTGCGCACACAACAATTACTGGTTCTGGGGCCCCGGTGATCGAAGCGGAAACGTCGCACTGATTTTCGGCTCTGCCGGAACTGTTGAAGAGCCCGAGGTGGACCTCCGGAAATACTACAGGGAAGTCAAACTCGTTACAAGAACCCATTCGGTCTTCGGAATGCCCTACGAGAACGGCAGGCCCATCTTTCTCTGCAAGGGAATGAGCACGACGTTTCAACACATTTGGCCCACAGAGCATCTCTTTATTTGATCTGAAACCCGGAATTGCCATTCAGTAAGATTCTCTGTACCTTTCTACAGTCACAGTCTGGATAGGTAACCGGAGAGATCACTCCGAGGGGCAACCTTCCAGATATTCAAACCTTCTCAACCCATTTCACCCTTACTCCACCGACCCATTGGGGGTTAGCGCGATGAGAACTCTTGCGTTGTTCTGCATATTGCTGTTGTCCCTTGTTCCCGCACTCGGTCAGCGCAATGATTGGACCGTTATTTCCGACCATTCCGTCACCGCGAAAAATCTTAGTCTTGTGGGACTTCGCGGCGACTCTCTCCTTGCAACGGGAAACGAGACTTCCTATGCAATCCCTGTTGCGACCATCAGATCACTCCAGCATCCGGAGGGATCAACACCGCGATCGGTACGGCTCCTTACCGGTGCTCTCATCGGCGGAGGAACCGGATTTATGATCGGAACCGTTATCGATGCGATGAATTCAAATTCGACAAGCGATGAATCATTTTTCGGTGGCGACTATAAGGTTGTCGGTGTCGTGGGGGGAGCTATTCTCGGAGGAATGATCGGCGCTTCATCGTCATCTGCAGCCCTGAAGAAATTCGATATCGGCGGGATGTACCTCGATGAAAAAGAAGGAGTGATCTCTGCCATACTCTCCGATGAAGGAACAGTGCCGGCCGGCTCTCCTTCCGAGAGCTCCGGAAACGTCATTCATCTGAAGTCCGGTACTGATCTGACGGGTACGGTGGCCGAACTGATCCCGGACAGCGTCATAAAAGTAATTACCGCGGACAGCAGTGTATTTGTTCTCTCTCCAAGGGAGATCAGCTCGATAGACACCGACGCGACGAGGCCGGCGACTCCCTGCAATATTGTCTATCTGAAAAATGGCAGTGTCATCAGGTGTGCGTTATTGAAGTATATGCCGGACAGCACGGTCACCGTCAGAACGGGAGATGGTCTCCGGCTCCAGTATATGCAGAACGAAATCAGCAGGATTGGCTATGAGGTCCCATCCCCGTCGAAAGTTGCGCGCAATCCGGCCAGCCCGTCTGTTGTGGATCGGGGCATGGGGTCAGACTATCCGCATTTGCCAAGACCGAGGTTCGGTCTGCATGCCGGTGTTTCCCTGCCGACTGGTGATTTCTCATCCACCGGCGCGAGCGGTGGAGCTGCCGGTACGGGATACTCTTTCGGCTGTGACCTGTACGTTGGCGAAGACGTCGGATGGTATACCAGTGCGACCGTTGCAATCAATCCGGTCGATCAGAGCAGTTTGAACATTCCGTCGTCAGTCGGTACGGATTTCGGCAGCTGGTCATCCATCTGGTTGATGAGCGGGATGAGAGCGGCGACTCCGGTATCCCAAAATGTCGAGATCTACGGTTTCGGACAGGTGGGAATTCTCTTCGGAGGATGGCCCGATATACACGTATTTTATCTGGGTGAGACTCTGAATGAGAGTGCATCCAGCTCGACCGCGGTCGGATTTGGGTTTGGTGCGGGGATGTCGTACGACGATAAGTACAGCCTGGGGTTCCGGTTTTACGAAGCGAATCCCGAATATTCCGTCACCGCCACCGGAGCCGGAATGAGTATGAGTGCGAAAGGGAAGCAGTCAACATCCATGGTCCTGATCAATTTCGAAATCCTTTTTTGAATCCGGCGAAACAATGACCGACGGGAAAGAATATCAGTATGAAGAGTCTTTTTGATAAGAGCGATTGTCAGGAGATGAAAGGACGTATCCAGAATCTTCAGGATTCCTCGCGCGCACAGTGGGGAACGATGAGTGTCACCCAGATGATGGCCCATTGCCAGCAACCTCTCCGCATTGCATTGGGTTTGACCACTTCAAAGCGCTCGGTGGCGGGAGTGCTTTTCGGAAAATTCGCCAGAAAGAAGATGATGATACCGGAAGAATCGTTCAGGAAGAATCTCCCGACGGACAAGTCCTTCGTCGTCGCCAATACGCTGACATTCGGAGAAGAACGAGAGACACTTCTCAAACTCGTGGAGCAGTTCTCAGGACGCGGGGCTTCGGGAATACCGACAAACATCCATCCGTTCTTCGGGAGACTCAACCCCCACGAGTGGGATGTTCTCACGTGGAAACATCTCGACCACCATCTCCGGCAGTTCGGGGCGTAACAGAACCTCCCTGCGTTCGCCAAGCGGCGCGCATGCACCACGCGCGCCGCGTCAACAGTTCAGCTCAGTCGTAATATTCCAGACCCAGATGTGTAATCAGCTCTTCTCCCTTGAGATGCCGGAGCGTGTTCTTGAGCTTCATGAGCTGGATGAAGAGATCATGCTCGGGATAGAGTCCGGGAGCTACCATCGGACTCTTGAAGTAGAATGAGAGCCACTCCTGGACTCCCTTCATGCCTGCACGCTGGGCAAGATCGATGAAGAGCACGAGATCCAGCACAATCGGTGCGGCAAGGATCGAATCGCGGCAGAGAAAATTCACTTTCACCTGCATCTGGTACCCCATCCAGCCGAAGATGTCGATATTATCCCATGATTCTTTGTTGTCACCTCTCGGGGGATAGTAATTGATGCGCACCTTGTGATAGAATTCCTTGTAAAGTTCGGGATAGAGCTCGGGCTGCAGGATACCGTCGAGAACGGAAAGCTTGCTTTCCTCTTTGGTCTTGAAGGATTCGGGGTCGTCGAGCACTTCGCCGTCACGGTTGCCGAGAATATTTGAGGAGAACCACCCGTTCAGACCGATAAGACGCGCTTTCAGCATCGGTGCGAGGACCGTCTTGAGCAGCGTCTGACCCGTCTTGAAGTCCTTTCCGCAAACCGGAACGTTCATCCGTTTTGAAAGGTCGATCAGTGCCGGAATATCAACGCTGAGGTTCGGGGCACCGTTGGCAAACGGGACTCCCTCCTTGAGCGCGGCATAAGCGTAGAGCATGCTCGGGGCGATGTCTTTGTGATTCCTCTTCATCCCTTCTTCAAAACTCTTCAGACTCTTATGCACCTTGTCGGGGCTGATGAATATTTCGGTACTGCCGCACCAGATGACCACGCACCGGTCAAGCTTGTTCTTCTCCTTGAACGTCCGGATATCTTCACGCAGCTGTTCCATCAGCTCGAATTTGGTCTTTCCTTTCTTCACATGTTTGCCGGCCAGTCGTTTCACATAGAACTGGTCAAATACTGCCTTCATCGGGGTAATCGCCTGCAGATCTTTCTTGATCGAGTTCAGATGCCCCTCATTCAGTACTCCCGCCTGGACGGCGGAATAGTAACAGTTTTCGTTCCG
>DATIXJ010000015.1:0-151141 GCA_035518715.1 Bacteroidota bacterium
GGGGATCATAACAATTTCTTCATTCTGGCTTCATGATCGCTTTACGATTGCCGACTATTATTCCGGTGCTGTTCAGTAACCGGGGAGGAAGTCCGATCAGCATCATGCTCAGTCTACGAGGATATTCATGCAGAAGAAGAGGTTCAACGACACAGGAACGGAGGGTCTTTCACGTCAACGAAGATACCAGATCCGAAATATGAGAAAGGGTCTGTGCATACTCTGCGGGAAAACGGCGCTCGAGGAAACCGTCTGGTGTCTTGACCATCATCTCAAAAAAGGTACCCGGCGGCCCGGACGAAACAAATCCCGCATGAAAAAGTGGATAGCGGAAGATCAATCCTCCTCCGCAGTTTACCATCCCGTTTTTCTGGAAGGGTAGCTCCCGCGGAAGTCGTTCCGGAGTATCACGATCCTTTCGTGATGTTCCAGATCCAGTTTGAAAGCACGAGGACCATGGCGATCCCGACTTTCCATTTTGAAGTACGAATGAATTTTTCCGTTCGGGAGTACCACCGATGGAAACTCGTCTTCCCGGCGATCCAGTCGTACGCCAGCCAGAAAGGGAGCACGCCCATACCGATGGCAATAAAAAATCCGAACGGGTTGAAGTAGAACGAATCCGTCACCTTTCCCCGCACCAAGAGCATGAGCGCGCGGGTTGTTCCGCACGATGGACAGGGAATGCCGGTGATATCCCTGAAGAGGCAGACCCGCGGCAGATCCGAGCCGGAGCCGTCCAGGAGGAGATTCAGTATCAACCAGGCGTATCCAGCAAGAAGAAGGAGCCCGATGGTACGATAAAATCTGACAGCACTCATGCCGTTCTCAATAGAGGATCATTGCCACCCGCTGCATGTTGACTTCCCGCGATCTTCCCATAATCAGAAACCAGTCGATAATGGTCCAAATTCCGAGACCGCCGCACGTCAGCAATTTCGCGACCCCGAGCCCCGTATCGCCGAGGAGGAACCGGTCGACGCCAAAATGTCCGACAAGGACGGAAACTACCAGCATCATCATCGGATCCTTGAGACTGATTGCCTGAAGCTGGATCATTTTCGATTCGTCAAGCTTCAGGAGCTTCTCGCGTATTGCAGGAAGCTGATACCCCTCAAAATATTTGCTGTAACTCATGAGAAACATGTCCACATGCTGCTGATCCATGAGCGTCCCTTTCTCTGTGTGTTATGAGATGCATCAACAATGAACGTTGTCTGTGGAATTTTTGGAGAACTGATTCGAGCCCGAAATGTCCTCATCCATTTCATCAACAATCTGCTGATCATCTGTTCGGGAGGATGGATATCGAGCGTGAAGAACGATGTGATCGACAAGAACTGTCCGGTCTGACGGGTTGAGATGAATGCGTATCACCCCTCGGCTGATTTCGCCTATTGTATTGATTTTTCAGGCAGGAAGCAAACCGTGGAATGCGTAACCGTATCGACGGGAAGGAGCTCACCAGCGGTAGGCAATGCGGACGCCATACGTTCCCTGGCGCGCGGCAGGTTGAAGATCGAGAGAGGCATCAGGGAAATTGATTTTTTCAACTAACCGCGTGCCAAAGATCCCGACAATGCCGCCGACAAAACAATCGCTCATCCAGTGCATCCGTTCCATCACGCGGCTGATGGCCACGCCGGTTGCAATCGAGTACGACGTATACGAAATCCACGGTGTGTGGTACCAGTCCGCAATGGTGGTTGCGGCGGAGAACACCGTGGCAGTATGGCCTGATGGGAAGGCATCGTAACTTCCCATGCCGGTAAGGGGGCGACGATGAAAATAAGAAAATGGTCCATGCCACAGTCCTCGGGGAGCGGTCGCGGCGTTTGGCTGCTCTCTCCCGAAGAGGAGCTTTAAGAATTGCACGGCGACGCCTGTTGCCGCGAACGATTCCAGCCCCACTTTCCCCAGCTGAACCGCATCGCCGTTGTTGAACAGAAGACCGTATCCAACATACCCGCCGAAGAGACCGGCGGAATATTTCCCATCACCGAAATTTGTAAGGAAGGGACTAATCGTCTCAAGTGCACGACTATGATGCCGCCACCGGTCGAGGACGTTGTACGTTTGCTGGTCCGTTTCGATGAGCCCAACGGTCAGCGCAGTTGCCCCGGCGACGAAGTAGACTGGCCTGATGGACAAACCGGAAGAAGGATCGGGAGTGTCAGGTCGCGGATGAATCGTTGTGTCGGTCGCGAACGAATTGCTCCGCTCAGTTGTGCGCGGAGAGAGATCCGACGAGCTTGAGAGAGAGGGGAATGTGCTGAGCAGCACGACAACAGCCAACGGAGCAGATTTCATCGGATCGTTTTCTTAATCAAAATGAACAGATAACTCGTGTGATGAGCATGCAATCTGTTACTGGAAAGATAACTTATTGGCGAACACTTTTCAAGCGGGCGACGCTACCGCTCATCTGCGCTGGGGCCGTACATGCCGGGAATGGGAGTTCCGGTCAGACGCAGATACACCGAGATCTGCCCGCGGTGGTGAATGATGTGGTGAAGACCGCGCTGGATCATTTCCCATCGTGGATATTCAAAAATAAGCTGCCCTTTGTTCAGTGCCTTCCAGGGCACTTTGAGCTGGGTATCACTTGCCCTGGAGATCGCCGCCTCGGCGTTCGCGAGAGCCGCGGTAAATTCATCCATGATCTGAGCGTGTGATTCCGGGATCACGGGCTTGTAGGGAGCTGTGCCAAAATCATATTCGGTGGATTCGAGATACCTGACCATCCAGCGAGGAAGCTCGGCGATATGCATGCCCAGGCGGCCGAGCGACATCGACTTTTCATGCGGTTTCCATGTCAGCATGGCGGAAGGTATCCGCTCAAGAATCTTTTTCGTGCTGTGAGATTCCCTTTGCAGATTTGCAACCAGTTCCTGTGCGCGGTTCATTTTGAATTCTCCCCTTTCTGTTCAGTACGGGTGTATCCGGACCCGCACACTGCGACGGGTAGAGCCGGACAAGGTACATACTTTCGAGTTCATGCAATCTGAGTTCTGGCTACGCGGATTTTCCATGGCTTCCCGTTGGCGGCATGGACGTGCCGAGAAGGAAACTGAACGTCGTTCCGTTTCCCACCTCGCTGATGACTTCGATCCTGCTTCCGTGTGCCTCGACAATATGCTTCACGATGGCAAGACCAAGTCCGGTCCCGCCGGCCTCGCGGGAACGCTCCTTGTCGACACGATAAAAGCGTTCGAAGATTCTGGGCAGATGTTCCGGGCTGATCCCGACCCCCGTGTCTGCCACACTGACGCGCACTCCGGAATCGCTCCGCGCGGCAGAAAGACGGATTGATCCCTGCGTACGGTTGTACTTGATGGCATTATCGATAAGATTTTCCAGGACCTGCTTGAGCCGCTCCTTATCGCCGAAGACCTGCAGGTGATCCGGCTGGTCGAGAGTCAGATGGACCTTGTGTTGGGCGGCAAGGGGCGACATTTCCGCCGCGACCTGACCGAGAAATTCATCAAGCGCGAAATATCTGAAGCTGAGTTTCATGTCGCCCGACTCGATGCGCGAGATTTCAATGAGGTCGCCGAGGAGCGTGTTCAAACGTTGTGTGTTGTGCAGGGCGCGTTCCAGGAACGTGCGGTTCACTTCCTTGTCATCGACCGCTCCGTTGAGGAGTGTCTCCAGCATTCCCTGAACCGCAAAGATCGGGGTGCGCAGTTCATGCGAGACGTTGCCGAGGAATTCAGTGCGGACACGCTCGAGCTTCTTCAGCTTCGCGATGTCCTCATTCAGCCGATCGATCATCCCGTTGAGTGTCTGCGCAAGGTGCCCGAGCTCGTCCTGGGAAAGGACCGGGATGCGCTGATCATAATTTCCCGAACGGATTTCCTGTGCGCGCAGATCCATGCGCTGAACAGGTGCCGCAAGACGCCGGGAAAGGAAAATTGAGATGATGCTCACGATGACCAATACGATGCAGCTCGCAATGATGATTTTTGATTGAATTGCCGCCATCATTGCATTCACCTGCGTGAGCGGAATTCCCACACGCACGAATTCGGCTCTCGACATCCCGGTGGCCTGCGGAAGGGGGGTGGCAAGGATCCTTGCGAAGTAGAGCATGTCCAGATGAAGTGTCGCGCTCTGACGTGTATTGCTTCCGCCCCCGCTCTGGAGGGCCTCCTGAATCTCCGGTCGTTGGAGATGATTCTCTACCTGGGGAAGCACCTCCTGCCCGAGTTCCGATTCGAAAATCACCGTTCCGGCAGAGTCGATGAGCGTTATCCGGATGCCCGCGGAATGTGCGAACGACTGGATCGTAGTATACGTCTCCGGAGTTGCCGAGGTGAGTGTGCGGATCATGAATTCCGCTTCGTGGGATTGTGTCTTCAGCTCGTCGAGGATGCGCGAGCGGAAATAATCATCGAGCGTGATCGTCGAGAAAATCCCGGCGATAACGATGACGCAAAACGAAAGCAGCAGGAGTGCAATCGTGAGTTTGGTTTGAATGCGCATTGGCTGCGAAGGTCCTTTTCCGGTTGGATTGTACCAATAATGTCGCCGAAAAGCAACGTGGAAGGGATCGCTGTCCGCAGAACCCCGCGGTTGAATTTCGCATAATATTTCGCTACATTTTCTCGCTCAAAACTCAGTCGTCCATTTCTTTTTACCTATCATGCGTCTCGACAGATTGATCCAGGTACTCCTTCCTCACGACGAGAAATTCTATTCCTTCTTTGAAGAATCCGCACAAAACCTCGTGAATGCGGGGCAGCTTTTGCCGGAGCTCCTGGCATCAAAAGACCTCGACCGCGAGCTTGTCCTGAATAAGATCCATGACCTCGAGCATTTGGGTGATACGGTGACACACAAGATCTATGCAGAACTGAACGCCACCTTTGTGACACCCTTCGACCGCGAGGACATTCATCTTCTGGCATCCGCGCTCGATGATATCATGGATTTCATCGATGGAAGTGCATCACGGTTTATTCTGTACAAGATCCGGAAATATCCTGAGGAACTGCCGAAACTTGTCGAGATTCTTCAGAAACAGGTCGGCGAGCTGCAACAGGGTGTAAAGATGTTACGGGACTTCCGAAATGCGGGACCACTTCAAAAGGTCCTCGAAAAGGTCAATGAATACGAAAACGAAGCCGATACCGTCTTCGAACACGGTGTCGCAAATCTCTTCGAGCACGAGAAGGAGGCAATTCAAATCATTAAGCTGAAGGAAATTCTTGTCGGACTGGAAACGGCAACAGATAAATGTGAGGATGCTGCCAATGTTCTTGAGTCCCTCCTTATCAAGCACGGCTGATCGGACCTTCCACCCCTTGCCATGCTTGTCGTCGTCGTCATCTTTATAGCGCTTATCTTCGATTTCCTGAATGGCTTTCACGATTCGGCGAATTCGATAGCGACCGTCGTTTCGACGCGCGTCCTGACGCCGCGGAAGGCAGTCGTCTGGGCCGCATTCTTCAATCTCGTTGCGGCATTTCTCTTCGATGTGCACGTCGCCAGAACGCTGGGCAGCGGCCTTGTGGATATCAACGAGGTGAACGCGTATGTGATCATGTGTGGTCTCCTCGGGGCAATCGTCTGGAACATCATTACCTGGTACTTCGGATTGCCGACCAGCTCGTCTCACGCGCTCATGGGTGGCTACGGCGGGGCTGCAATTGCGAAAGCGGGTATCGGCGCGATCATCTTCTCCGGTTGGACGAAGACAGTCCTGTTCATTTTTATTGCACCAATGATCGGAATGATTCTCGGGTTTGCCCTCATGGTGATTCTCATGTGGCTCTTCCACGGGAGACCCTCTTCCAGAGTCAATGGGATGTTCCGGAAGCTCCAGCTCTTCTCTGCCGCACTCTACAGTCTGGGGCACGGAACCAACGACGCCCAAAAGACGATGGGAGTCATCACCGGACTTCTCGTGACGGCCGGTTTTTTGAAGGTCTTCGACGTTCCGTTCTGGGTGATCCTGATGTCGCATTTTGCCATTGCCATGGGTACACTCTTCGGAGGATGGAGAATTGTCAAGACGATGGGTCAGAAGATCACGAAGCTGAAGCCGTCGGGAGGATTCTGTGCCGAAACTGCAGGCGGACTGACGTTGCTTGCCACGGCCTGGGGGGGCATACCCGTGAGCACGACACATACGATCACCGGTGCCATCATGGGTGTCGGTGCAACGAAGCGATTGTCCGGTGTGCGGTGGGGAGTTGCGGGGAATATTATTCTAGCATGGATCTTGACGATCCCGGCGTCGGCGGTTGTCGGCGCGGTCTGCTATCGGGCAGTTGCGTTCTTCCTTTGACCGTCGCTTTGCCGGCTGCTACTTTTCCTGAAACCTGTATCCGATTCCCTTGATCGTTTCGATGTACTCCGCGAACATGCCGAGCTTTTCGCGAATCTTCCTGATGTGAACGTCGACCGTTCTGTCGACAACCCGCACATCGGTTCCCCAGATCGTATTCAGAAGGGTTTCACGGTTGACGACCTGATCGAGGTGTGTGGCGAGATAGGTGAGGACTTCAAATTCCTTTTTTGGGAAGAAGACTTCCTTCCCTGCAACACGTACGCGGTGTTGTGCGGGAGAAATTTCTATCGACCCGACGAGAATCGGCTGTCGTGATTCGGTACCCTGTTCGCGGCGCTCCCGCTTCCGCAGCACGCTCTTGATCCGGGCAAGAAGTTTCGGAATGCTGATCGGCTTCACGATGTAGTCGTCAGCCCCCAGCTCAAGTCCGAGAACTTCATCGATATCCGCACTCTTTGCGGTCAGAAAGATCACCGGAATCTCCGCGGTCCTGGGATGTTTTTTCAGCTCCCGGAGGACTTCCCAACCATCGAGCTCAGGCATCATCACATCCAACAAAATAATATGCGGCTGAGATCTCACCTGATCGAGTGCCTGCTTACCGTTGCGCGCGGTGAGCACATTATATCCCTCTTTGTGGAGATTGTATTTGATGAGGTCGATGATGTCCTGTTCGTCGTCGACGAGGAGAACGGTTCTTGATCCCATATTCACTGTCGCTGTTTAGCTAACTCATATTGTTGCAGCTGTTCGAGGCGTCGCGAGACCAGTTCATGGAAATGTGCCCAGCGTTCCCCATCGTGCCGGTAATATTCGAGTGCTGCGTTGACCTGCTCCGGACGGAACCTATATTGTTGTGAAAGCGTGTCGAGCCGGCGCACGGTTGTCAGCGAATCGGCTGCCTGAATGTCTCCCTCATTTTTCAGGATGAGCCGATCGGCATAATACCTCACGAACGCATCTTCGGGAAGGGGAGGTGGAGTCATCCTCGCGGGGGAGCACCGGAGGCCGACAACGAGTGCGATCGCAAGTTCCAACAGTAAGAATCGCCTCATAGTTGCCCATTGTACGCAGAAACCGGACAATTTCCAAGCTTCGGGGAGTTATGAAATTGTTAAGCAGATGCGTGGGGGAGGAAAATTTTCAGAAAGTGCGTGGAATTTTCTGCACCGCACCACAAATGCAAGTAAACATATTACACAGGTGCTTGAGAAGAAGTTGTGTTTTTCTTCAAGGGTGATGTGGATTAGGGTAATAAAAGGCGAAGAAACCCGTCGTAGAGAGCGTGCGACGGGTTTTTTGTTGATATCCGGTTCCGCCCAAGTGTCGTATCCTTGACTTTCAGTACCATTCTTCGTATTATAACACGCCAACAATTTCGTTTTTCTTCCTTTTTTTTCAATCCGCAGGAGAGTTATGGCTACAACGGCAGATTTTCGCCCGGGTATGACAATACGGATGGATGGTGATTTATGGACTATTGTGGAATTTCAGCATGTCAACCCTGGCAACTGGCGTGCGTTCGTGCGTGCAAAATTGAAGAGCTTGAAGTCGGGTAAGGTCATCGAAACACGTTTTCGTGCAGGAGAGGCAATCGATCCGGTTCGCATTGAGACCAAGGAATTTCAGTATCTCTATCATGACGGTTCGGGTTATGTCTTTATGGACAAGGAAACCTATGATCAGCTCAGCATCGAGGAGCATACATTGGGGGATGGCGCAAGATTCCTGAAAGAATCGGAAACCGTCGAGATTGCATTTAATGGAAGCGATATCGTGAGTGTGGAGATCCCTATAACCGTTGAGCTGCAGGTTGTTGAAACGGTACCGGGTGTCCGAGGGGATACTGCGACGGGTGCACAAAAGCCGGCTAAAGTCGAGACAGGGGCGACGGTCAATGTCCCGCTCTTCATCAATGAGGGGGATAAGATTAAGGTCGACACGCGGACGGGGGATTATATCGAGCGCGTGAAGGCCGCCTGACGGCACTTTCGGATTCGGTCGTAATCCGCAGTTTCATTCCATGTATCATTGTCCGGAGAACTCATGGATTTAGCGTATTTAAAAAAACTTGTGCACATTGTTGAGCGGAGCAGTATTGATGAGATTGAGGTTGAAGAGGAGGGATTGCGTGTTCGTGTTGCAAGGAATCTTCACGGGAATTCCTCCGCTGTTCACACTTCTGCAGCTGCCCCGGTTGTAAGCACATCTGCCGTTTCCGTTTCTCCTGCTTCTTCTTCTGCCGCCGCCTCCGCTCCGGACAAGAAGTATCACGAAGTCAAGTCACCGATTGTCGGCACATTTTACCGGGCTCCTGCGCCCGATGCCGATCCCTACGTTGAGGTCGGCCAGGTCGTTCAGCCCAAGACTGTCTTGTGTATCATTGAAGCGATGAAACTGATGAACGAGATTGAATGTGACGCTTCCGGCAAGATTGTGAATATCCTCGTCGAAAACGGCAAGCCGGTCGAATACAATCAGACGCTCTTCCTCATCGAGCCGCAATGAATGTTCTTTCCGCAACAGATTCTCTCCAGGATCGCGCAATCACCAATCACACGCTGACGTGTTCAATAAAGTTCTCATTGCAAATCGGGGCGAGATAGCACTTCGCGTCATCCGGGTTTGCCGGGAACTCGGGGTTCGAACGGTCGCGGTCTATTCCGAAGCCGATCGCGATTCCCTTCATGTCAAGTTTGCCGATGAAGCCGTCTGCATCGGTCCCGCACCGAGCAAAGAGAGCTATCTTCATATATCGCGGCTTCTGTCCGCTGCAGAAATCACCAACGCCGATGCGATCCATCCCGGTTACGGTTTTCTCGCGGAGAATGCCCAGTTTGCGGAGATCTGTGCATCCCAGGGAATGAAATTCATCGGGCCTTCGCCAGAAGCGATTTCCGCTATGGGGGATAAAGCCCTTGCCAAGGAAACGATGAAGAAAGCCGGCGTACCGGTGGTCCCGGGAAGCGAAGGCATCGTCAAAGACATCAAGCAGGGACTCGAAATTGCCGCAGCGATTGGTTTTCCCGTAATGGTGAAGGCATCAGCAGGCGGCGGCGGCAAGGGGATGCGCATCGTGAATACGCCGGAGGATTTTGAGAAGCTCTTTCAGATGGCGAGCAATGAAGCGGGAGCGGCGTTCGGGAATTCCGACCTCTACATCGAGAAGTTCATCGAGCAGCCGAGGCATATCGAGATTCAGGTGTTCGGCGACCAGCATGGGAATGTGGTCCACCTGAACGAGCGTGATTGCAGCATCCAGCGACGCCATCAAAAACTCATCGAAGAGTCGCCGTCGCCGGTTGTCGACGTGGCTCTTCGCGAGAAGATGGGTGCGGCGGCAATCAAAGGTGCCAAAGGCGTAAAGTACGAAGGAGCCGGTACCATTGAATTCATTCTGGATACAAGCGGCAACTTCTATTTTATGGAAATGAATACGCGCATCCAGGTCGAGCATCCCGTGACCGAGGAGATTGTGGGATTCGATCTCATCCGGCTGCAGCTTCAGGTGGCATCCGGAGAACGGATCCGGAAGAAACACTTTCCGACGAAGGGTCATGCGATTGAGTGCCGCATCAATGCGGAAGATCCCGAACGCGGCTTCCGGCCGGCACCGGGAGATATTCGGAGCTTTCACATGCCGGGAGGGTTCGGCGTCCGCTGCGATACCCACTGTTATGCCGGCTACCGCATACCGCCATACTACGATTCCCTGATGGCGAAGCTCGTCGTTCATGCTCCGACCCGCGATGAAGCCATCAGCAAGATGGCAAATGCGCTTGAGGAATTCACCGTGGAAGGAATCCCGACGACAATTCCATTCCACCGCCGGGTGATGCAGAACGAAGCATTCCGGCAGGGCAATTTTGATACATCGTTTATCGAGAAGCATTACAACAGGGATGAACAAAACAACTCAGGAAAGCCAGGCGTATGACATTTCCAGAAAATCTGAAATACACGAAAGATCACGAGTGGATTCGTGTCGAGGGAAATACCGGGGTCGTCGGCATCACCGATTACGCTCAGGGGGAACTCGGCGACATCGTCTTCGTGGAACTTCCCCAAAAAGGGAAAAAGCTCAAGCAGGGAGAAAGCTTTGGTTCGATAGAAGCCGTCAAAGCAGTCTCGGACCTCTATTCACCAGTTTCCTGCGAGATCCTTGAAGTCAATGCGGCTCTCGCAAAGAACCCCGAAGTGGTAAACAAGGAGCCATACGGCGGCGGCTGGATGGTAAAAGTGGCAATCACCGGTTCCTCCGAGCTGGCCCAGCTGCTCGACGCAAAAAAATATCGGGAGCTCGTCGGCAAGTGAGTCGGAGACGTGCCTCTCCCGTCTGAATTATCTGAATTGATACCCCTATGACTGAATCCGATGTGACACGAGAGCGCTTTCTCGACAGGCATGTTGGACCTGGCGAGAACGATATATCCGAAATGCTGAAGGTCGTCGGCGCTTCGACCCTCGACGAATTCATCGAGAGCGCTGTCCCGAAACAGATCCGATCGCACGGACCGATGAAGTTGCCGCCTGCTCTGGGCGAAGAAAAAGCGCTCCATCTGCTGCAAAGCATCGGGTCGAAGAATCACGTCTACCGTTCCCTGATCGGTATGGGATACTCCGATACGATTGTCCCTCCCGTCATTCAGCGAAACATTCTGGAAAATCCCGGCTGGTACACGCAGTATACTCCCTATCAGGCGGAAATTGCCCAGGGCCGGCTGGAGGCGCTGCTGAATTTCCAGACGATGGTCATCGATCTTACCGGACTGGAGATTGCCAATGCTTCCCTGCTCGACGAGGCGACGGCTGCGGCAGAAGCGATGATCATGTTTTTCGGGATCAGGGAACATCCTGCAGGCGGAACATTTTTCGTCTCTGATTCCTGCCACCCTCAGACGATCGGCCTCCTCCAAACCCGTGCGAAGCCGCTTGGCATCCGCGTCGTAGTGGGGGATCACCACACGTATGAATTCTCGACATCGACGTTTGGTGCTCTCGTCCAGTATCCTGCGACAGATGGTGCGGTATACGATTACCGTTCATTCTGCAGGCGGGCGCATGAGGCCGGCGCGCTCGTCGTTGTTGCTGCGGATCTTCTCGCGCTCACATTGCTGACGCCGCCGGGTGAATTTGGAGCCGATGCCGCCGTTGGTAATACGCAGAGATTCGGGGTACCGCTCGGTTATGGTGGACCGCATGCCGCATATTTTTCCACGAAGGATGAATTCAAGAGACACCTTGCGGGCAGAATCATCGGCGTGTCGGTCGACGCTCGTGGAAAACCCGCCCTGAGAATGGCACTTCAGACACGTGAACAGCATATCCGCCGTGAGAAGGCGACATCCAATATTTGCACCGCCCAGGTGCTCCTTGCAGTCATGGCAGGAATGTACGCGGTCTATCACGGCCCCTCGGGACTCCGACGCATTGCCGAGCGAGTACATGGTTTCACCAGGATACTTGCCGCCGGGTTGAATGAGCTGGGGTTCACTCCCGTCCATGAGGATTACTTCGACACCCTTCGCATAAAATGCGATGCCGGAATGAGAGAATACCTCCAGTCGGCACTTCATTCAAGAAAAATCAACGTCCGCTGGTTCGAAGACTCGTCGTTCGGCATCTCACTCGACGAGGTGACCACACCCGAGGAGATCGATTCCCTCTTCGAGATCTGCGCGCGCAATCACTCGCAGAAGCCCCGCGTCAAGGATATTCTCCCAAAAGTCAATTCGGGCTACCGTGGTGCGATGAAGCGCTCGTCCCTTTTCCTCCAGCATCCGGTTTTCAATACCTGCCGTTCCGAAACGTCGATGCTCCGGTATATCCGGTCGTTGGAAGAGAAGGATCTCTCGCTGACCGTCAGCATGATTCCGCTCGGTTCGTGTACCATGAAACTCAATGCTACCGCGGAACTGCTGCCGGTGACATGGAGGGAATTCAACAACATCCATCCGTTTGTTCCCATCGAGCAAGCCGAGGGATACCGCGAGCTCTTTCACGGACTCGAAGCGATGTTGAAGGAAATCACGGGCTTCGCTGCAATCTCGCTCCAGCCGAATTCCGGTGCTCAGGGAGAGTACACCGGTCTGCTTGTCATTCGCGCATATCACGAGTCACGCGGCGAGAGCGCACGTACCGTTTGCCTCATCCCTTCGTCTGCTCACGGTACAAATCCTGCAAGCGCGGTGATGGCAGGGATGAAGGTCGTCATTGTTGCGTCAAATGCCGATGGTACAATCGATATTCGCGATCTAGAGGCGAAAGCGACACTCTATGCGAAGAACCTCGCGGCGCTGATGGTGACCTATCCTTCCACGCATGGCGTCTTCGAGGAAGGGATCAAAGAGATTTGCAGTATCATCCACCGTTGTGGAGGTCAAGTCTATATGGATGGTGCAAATCTGAACGCCCAGGTCGGATTGAGTAAGCCAGCAGAACTGGGAGCCGACGTCTGTCATATCAATCTCCACAAGACATTCTGTATTCCGCACGGAGGTGGTGGACCGGGTATGGGACCGATCGGCGTGGCAAGCCATCTCGTGGCGTTTCTTCCCACACATCCTGTTGTGATGATGGACGCAGTTTCCGGCATTGGCCCCGTCTCTGCCGCGCCGTGGGGAAGTGCCGGGATCCTGATGATCTCCTGGATGTATATCACGATGATGGGCGCAGAAGGTCTGACACATGCCACGAAAATGGCGATTCTCAACGCGAATTATATGGCCAGCCGTCTGGAAAAATATTATCCGATCGTTTATCGTGGGACAAACGGACGCGTAGCCCATGAGTTTATTATCGATCTCCGGCCGATAAAGGAAAGTGCGGGTATCGAGGTGGAAGACGTGGCGAAGCGATTGATGGATTACGGTTTTCATGCCCCGACAACATCATTTCCTGTCCCCGGGACATTGATGATCGAGCCGACGGAGAGTGAGACGATAGACGAGCTT
Organism: Bacteroidota bacterium; assembly: GCA_035518715.1. Classification (GTDB taxonomy): domain Bacteria; phylum Bacteroidota; class Ignavibacteria; order UBA10030; family SZUA-254; genus DATIXJ01. The sequence continues at coordinate 13,249 of DATIXJ010000015.1, forward strand.
GACCGCTATTGTGATGCACTCATCTCAATCCGGGAAGAAGTGCGCGCGATAGAACAAGGGACGTTCCCGAGGGATAATAATCCCTTGAAAAATGCTCCGCATACCGCAGAGGTCGTTGTGAGCGATCACTGGAACTTTCCGTATTCCCGCGAGCAGGCCGCGTATCCCGCGCCGTGGACGCGGACCAGAAAATTCTGGCCTTCGGTTGCAAGGATCAATAACGTCTATGGAGATCGAAACCTCATTTGTGCCTGTCCGCCGGTAGAGGAATACTCTGCCGCGGAAAAGGAACAGTAGTCCCGCGTGGGATTTCTCTCCGGGAATTTCTGATCCGAGGGAATTGAACTCCATCCGAACCTCGACCCCAGTTCGATAGCTTACATACCGGCACGGTATCCGGTTCTGGCAACTGGTCCGAAGATTTTGTACTTTTTTCCATCCTGTTCGTCCACCGTTTTTGAATTCTGGCATGCAGCACTCGGAACTTATCCTCATTCTTGATTTTGGCTCCCAGTATTCCCAGCTGATAGCCCGGCGCGTTCGTGAGCTGGGTGTCTACTCGGAATTGCATCCCTATCATCTCTCCGTCGAAAGAATCGTTGCACTCAATCCCAAAGGGATTATCCTTTCAGGGGGACCTTCGAGCGTTTACGACCCCGGTGCGCCGCATTCTGCGCCGGAGATTTTTTCGCTCGGCATTCCGATTCTCGGCATTTGTTATGGTCTCCAGATGCTCGCGTATCAGCTTGGCGGGAAGGTCGATACGTCGGCAAAACGCGAGTTCGGCCGGGCAGAGGTGACAATCGATGACGAGAGCGATCTTTTTGCCGAGCTCAACGGATCAGGCGGACATGCATCGACGACAGTCTGGATGAGCCATGGCGACGCCCTCACAAAATTGCCTTCCGGCTTTCACCGGCTCGCGCATTCCTCCAATTCCCCCATCTGCGCTGTGGGAGATGCGGGGAGAAAGATCTATGGCGTGCAGTTCCATCCAGAGGTGGCACACACGGTTCAGGGTCAGGAGATTTTAGGGAACTTCGTCTTCCGTATCTGCCGGGCAAAAGGACAATGGAACGCCGGATCGTTTGTAGACAATGCCGTGCGCGACATTCGTTCGACCGTAAAGGATGCCAACGTTATCTGTGCCCTGAGCGGAGGGGTGGATTCGTCCGTCCTCGGGGTCTTGCTCCACCGTGCCATCGGCGGTCAGTTATACTGCATCCATATCAACAATGGTCTCATGCGGAAGAACGAAAGCGAGAACATCGTGAAGTTGTACCGCGATACCTATAAGTTCAACATCGGATATGTCGATGCAACAGATCTTTTCTTGGATCGGCTTGCCGGGGTGATCGATCCGGAAAAAAAGAGAAAAATTATCGGCAGGACATTTATCGAGGTGTTTGAAGAAGAAGCAAAGAAAATCGGGAGGGTTAGTTTTCTTGCACAGGGTACGCTCTATCCCGATGTGATTGAATCGGTATCATTTCGCGGACCTTCCCATACCATCAAAACACATCACAATGTCGGCGGTCTGCCGGAACACATGAAGTTCACGCTCATTGAGCCGTTCCGCGAACTCTTTAAGGATGAAGTGCGCGCGGTCGGGAGAATCCTCCAGCTGCCGGAAGAGTATATCACCCGTCATCCGTTTCCCGGCGCCGGGCTAGCCGTGAGAGTCCTCGGTGATGTGACGCCGGAAAAGCTCCGTGTTCTCCGGGAAGCCGACGAGATTTTTATCGATGAGATCAGAAAAAGCGCACTGTACGAGTCTGTCTGGCAGGCATTCTGTGTTCTTCTTCCGGTCTACTCAGTCGGAGTCATGGGAGATCAACGCACCTATGAGAACGCCATCGCCCTGCGTGCGGTGAAGAGCGTTGACGGGATGACCGCCGACTGGGCACGTCTGCCGTACGATCTTCTCTCAGCAGTTTCCAGCCGAATCGTCAACGAAGTCCGGGGCGTCAATCGCGTCGTGTACGATATCAGCTCGAAGCCCCCTTCCACGATCGAATGGGAGTAGACCGGCCCCGGCATTCAAACCGCCGTTGCTACTCCATGGTGAACGTCATCTCCTTGAGGACGGCGCCGGTCTGATCGGAGACGCTTACACTCCATTCACCGATAGTTGCTACCGTCTTTGAAGCCCACGTTCTCCACGGGCTCCCTCCGATAAACAGCTGCGTCGGATATGTCTTCTCGCCATGTTTCCAGGTGACAGTAATGGAATCGCCGCTTCCTCCCGTGACGTTCAGCCAGAGGTATGCTTTCGAACCGACCGGAAACGAAGTCTCCTCGTCGGCAATCATCCGGTCCTGTATAGATTTTCCCAGGCGGGCATCGGTCATCTGGATGCCCCCGGCATTTTGTCCCTGCTGATCCTGACTCCGGGAAACAGGGGCACAAATCATGATCACAAAAAGGGCAGCAACTCCCAGTTGTGAAATGTGCTTCATGAGATTTCCTCCTCGATGATGCTGGAATCCGGGTTTCCTTCAATAGGTAATATCGAATGCATGCCGTTTCTTATTCCACATATACGTGTGGATGCCACCCCGGATCGGCCGGTCGTTCACTGACTCGGTATAGTTCATGACAATCTTTCGCAATGATCCGTCATCTGCTCGCTCGACGTACCGGTTGGTAGAGTAGAGCGTTGTGGAGTCGTGGCCTGCCTCGATATGGTTCACCTCTTTGCGGTAATCGAGAATCGATGCGACGGGCGTGACGGAATGAGGATCAAGGCGGTAATAATGGAGGTAGTGCTCTTCGATCGTCCGGGTTCTTCCGCAGCACGGATTGTCGTTGGAAAGAGAGGAGATAACGCTGACCAGAGGTGCATTATCGACGGAAAGTGTATCCTCGTACATCGCTACACGGGAGAGTTCGTTGCAGTCCTGGCATTGAAGACCGAACGGGAGCATCGTCATTGTTGTTGAAGAGTGTCCGACGGTGAAGACTGCCATCCGTTCGTCGTAATAGTGATCACCGAATCCCTTCGCATTGGAGTAGCAGGTATAGACGACGAAGACGTGAATGATGCTGTCCGGCATGGTCTTGATGTAGATGGTCCTCGGGGCGAGTGATTGAGTGCCCTTTGCGTCCTTTCCCCACAGGTCGACCATGTTCTTGCAGCCCGTCCGGTATTCTTTCGGGAGAAGTGAGACCACGAGATTTCCGACCTTGTCGTCGAACACATCGGCGATGTCGCCGAGCGACGCAAAAAACTTTCGCAGGGTTTGATGATTCCTGCCCGTGATTGTCGTGACGACTTTCTTTTCCGGCAGAATTTGAGCGGGAGATTGCAGAGCAAAACAGAAAAGAAGGAAGCAGGAGCTGAGAACCGTAACGGCGTGATGGCGCATTGAAATCATGAATTCCTATCCTCAGAAGTTTGATTCGACTTTACGAATATAAGAATAATTCAAGAGAAATCCGGAAAGGCGTGACTGGGGCAGGCAAAAACTAGTCCGGCAACAGGATCATTGCAATTCCTGTTGCCGGCGATTATGAGATCACTCTGTCGAACTGCGGAATCGCAGCGCTCAGGAACAACCCGATGTCTCTCCGCAGTTGCGGCACTTGTAGCAGCTTCCGCTGCGGATCATGATACTTCCGCACTGGTGGCATGGCGGGGCGTCGGACTGCGTTTGAAAAACCTCGCGCTCTGCTTTTTCCCGGCTGGGTGCCGTCGCTATCTTCGGGGATGAAAGAGATCCGAATTTGCCGTCGGTTTGCTCATCTCCCTCTCCGGGCATGTCTTCCGCCGGGATGAACTTCTTGCCGAGCCACCGGAAAATATAGTCGAGGATCGACTTGGCGAGAGGAATGTCCTTGTTGCCGGTGAATCCACTCGGCTCGAAACGCATGTGCGAGAATTTTTCCACGAGCACCCGCAGCGGGACGCCGTATTGCAATGCCATCGAGACCGAGGTGGCGAAAGCGTCCATCAGGCCGGAGATTGTGGATCCTTCTTTCGACATGGTGATGAAGATCTCGCCGGGAACACCGTCTTCGTAGAGTCCGACGGTGATATATCCCTCGTGTCCCCCGATGGAAAACTTGTGCGTGATTGCCTGGCGTTCGTCGGGCAGCCGCCGGCGAATGGCTTTCTTCTTACCCGATGCGATCTGCTCCAGGCTGGTATTCAACGGCTGCGTCCGTTTGCAGCCATCGCGGTAAATGGCAATGGCTTTGAGACCGAGCCGCCATGCTTCGATGTAGGCATTCGAGATATCCTGTGCGGTGACGTCCGTCGGCATGTTGACGGTCTTGGAGATCGCGCCGGAGATGAACGGCTGGACTGCAGCCATCATCTTGATATGTCCCATGTAGTGGATGGAACGCTGCCCCTTTGCCGGTTTGAATGCACAGTCGAACACGGGGAGATGTTCTTCCTTGAGATGCGGTGCGCCTTCGATCATATCATTCTTGTCAATCGAGGCGGTAATGTGCTCGATCTGTTCGTCGATATATCCCAATTTTTTCAGCGCGAGGGGAACCGTCTGGTTGACGATTTTCAGCATCCCGCCGCCGACGAGTTTTTTGTACTTCACGAGGGCGATATCGGGTTCAACGCCGGTCGTGTCGCAGTCCATCATGAAGCCGATCGTGCCCGTCGGGGCAAGTACCGTCGCCTGTGAATTGCGGAAGCCATATTCACGTCCAAGAGCATACGCGTCATCCCAAACCTTGCGGGATGCCGTAAGCAGGTCGCTCGGGACGTGCCGGTCTTCGATCCTGTCTGCCGCAAGGCCGTGCATCTTCATGACCTTCAGCATCGGCTCGCGATTCCGTTCGAACCCGTTGAACGGGCCGATCTCCTTGGCAATACATGCGGACTGCTTGTACGCCTGTCCGGACATGAGGGCTGTAATCGCCGCGGAATAGGACCGCCCTTCGTCGCTGTCGTAGGCAAGACCGCGTGCCATGAGCAGCGCGCCGAGGTTTGCATATCCGAGACCGAGCGGACGGAAATTGTGGCTGTTCTCCGTGATCTTCGGCGTCGGGTAGCTGGCGTTTCCGACTTCGATTTCCTGCGCCGTGATTGTAATATTCACGCCGTGACAGAATGACTCGATATCGAACTCCCGGTCCTTTGACACGAACTTCATGAGGTTAAGGGAAGCGAGATTGCACGCTGTGTCATCCAGAAACATATACTCACTGCAGGGGTTCGAAGAATTAATCGGTGCCGTGTTGGAACTTGTGTGCCAGTTGTTGATCGTGGAATGAAATTGCATGCCGGGATCGCCGCAGACCCATGCCGCCTCCGCGATCTCTTTCATGATCTGGCGTGCCTTGTAGGTCGTCATCGGGTGCCCGTCGTGAACCGCGTGCGTCGTCCAGTCCTTGTCGTCAATAACAGCATGCATGAACGCATCCGTAACTCGTATGGAATGATTTGCGTTCTGATAAAAGACCGAATCGTATGCGCCGCCGGGGACGTTGAATCCGCCGTCGTATCCCGCATCGATAAGCGTCCAGGCCTTCTTCTCTTCTTCCGATTTGCACCGGATAAAATCCATAATATCGGGATGATCGGCATTCAGAATAACCATCTTCGCCGCCCGTCGGGTCTTGCCGCCGGATTTGATCACCCCTGCAAAGGCATCATATCCCTTCATGAATGAAACCGGACCGGATGCAGTCCCGCCGCTGGAAAGAGATTCTCTCGAAGAACGCAATGTCGACAGATTGGATCCTGTTCCGGAACCCCACTTGAACAATCTACCTTCGGTCCGTGCGAGTTCCAGAATCGAATCCATCGTATCTTCAACGGAATTGATGAAGCAGGCGGAGCACTGCGGATGTTCTTCCACTCCGACATTGAACCAGACCGGACTGTTAAACGCCATGTACTGGTTTACCAGAAGGAATGTCAGTTCTGCGTAGAATGTCTCTGCATCCTCCTCGGAAGCGAAATAATTCCCCTTCTTACCCCATTCCGTCATGGTTCTGGCAACCCGGTCTACGAGCTGCCGGACGCTTATTTCGCGCTGCGGGGTACCGATTTTTCCATGAAAATACTTCGAAACGACCACATTTGTAGCGGTCATCGACCATGACTTCGGGACTTCGACATTCTTCTGCTCGAAGAGTGTTTCCCCCTTTTCATTGTTGATGGTTGCAGTCCGAAATTCCCACTCGATGTTGTCAAACGGGTGAATTCCCGGAGTGGTGAAATAACGCCGGAACGTCAAACCCTTCTTTTCCGGAGTCCTTTCGGATCGTGAGGGGGTTGACGCTCCGACATCTTCTCTGCCACCAAGAATTGCCATCTCGGGATTTGTCATCTATCTGCTCTCCTTGCTGAATGCAGTTGCCTGAAATGTGATCACCTCATCGTGTCCCGACAGCAATGAACTGTCGCAGTCCAGGTGAGGTCTGTGTTCTTCGGAAAGTTCGATTTTCTGGAATAAAATACCGCCGAATTGTCTATACTCGTCCAAATTCTGCTTCCTCTACAATTTTAGTGTTATTGGCGGGAACACTAATCTGTCGTCCTGCCCCCTTGGTAGAACGACATTGGGTGAGAATATATACACTTGCGGTAAAGAAGTCAAGAAAAAAATGATTAAAATTTTCCTGAGTGCTGAAATGTCACACCGTAAATTTTTTTCCCAGAGAAATTTGCATTAGATTCACTCACTCACAAGTGACTCATTTTACAAATCTTGGAGTAAACTCGCTGGAATCAGAATTCCACATCGGAAAAAAATATTGAAGCTTTTGGCATGATTTTATTTTTTGGTAACTTCTGCTGAAACTCGTCATTGTCCATGAACCAGCAGCTTTCCTATACGACAGTTGTTGAGATGTTCGACGCTGTCACGTCGGAATATCGAACTGACCCGAATCCCGTGCTGATGTATAAGGCAGAGGGTGAATTCAAGGGGATCACCTACGATTCGCTGAGGTCGCTTGTCTCCGATTTTGCGCTCGGTCTTGCTGCACTGGGGGTGAATAGGGGAGATGCTGTTGCGATCATTTCCGAGAATCGCCCGGAGTGGGTCATCGCCGACATGGCGATCATGAAGCTCGGTGCGATCAGCGTTTCGATTTATCCGACACTTACCGCGAAGCAGATTGAGTTCATCCTCAACGACGCGGGAGTCCGGTATGTGGTCGTTTCAAACCCGTTTCAGCTTGCGAAAATCATCAGGATTCTCCCTGCAGTCCCACAGCTCAGGACGACGGTGATTATTTCCGACAAGAATGGAACGGCCGAAAGCAATGTTCTCACCTATTCTCAGGTTCTCTCGCGGGGAAAAGAATTCGCGGCGGTCCATCCGGAATATCTCTCGGGCGAACAAAAGAAAATCAGTCCGGAGGATATCCTTACGATCATCTACACATCCGGAACAACCGGTAATCCGAAGGGTGTTGTGCTGACGCACAGGAATCTCGTGAGCAATATGCGCAGTTCGGCAACGTGTATCCCGTTCAATCACGATGATATCGTTCTTTCATTTCTCCCGCTCAGTCATTCGTACGAGCGCATGGGGGCATACTACACGGTGATGTCCCTTGGTGGCCGCATCGCGTATGCAGAAAGCATCGAATCTGTCCGCGAAAATCTCCTTGAAGTTCGTCCGACCGTTGTGACCACGGTGCCGCGTCTCTTCGAGCGCCTCTACAACCGATTGATGGTACAGGTAGAGCAGGGATCTTCCTTCCAGCGTAAATTCTTTGCGTGGTCAGTACAAGTCGGAAAGCGATACCACTCCGCGAGCAGGGCAGGCAAGGTCGCACCGTTGCTCGCACTCGAATACAGAATTTCGGACTATCTCGTCTTCCGCAAGATCCGGGCGCGCACCGGGGGAAGGATCCGGTTCTTCGTCTCGGGGGGAGCGGCACTTCCGCGCGAGCTCGGTGAATTCTTCGATGCCATCGGTATTGTCATTCTTGAAGGATACGGGATGACCGAATCCTCTCCTGTCATCAGCGTGAACCGGATTGATGATTACAAATTCGGCACGGTGGGGAAACCGATCCCGGATGTTGAAGTTCACATTGCCGGTGACGGTGAGATTCTTGTGCGGGGGCCCAATGTCATGAAGGGGTACTGGAATAATCCCGCCGCCACGGCCGAAGTGATCGACAGGGATGGATGGCTGCACACAGGCGATATCGGCCACGTTGACGAGGAGGGATTTCTCACCATTACCGACCGGAAGAAACACCTGTTTGTGAGTTCGGGGGGGAAGAATATTGCTCCGCAGCATATCGAGGACCTCTTCCTCCAGAGCCGTTTCATCGATCAGTTTGTGCTGATCGGCGACGGAAAAATGTATCTCACAGCGCTCATCGTCCCGGAATTTTCCGCGGTCAGGGAGTATGCTGCCCGCCATGGGATGACGTACGAGAATCTGGATGAGCTCACCGCGAAGCCGGAGATCACGGCACTCTTCGAAAAAGAAATTGCGGAGATCCAGAAGCATCTCGCAAATTTCGAGCGCGTCAGAAAATTCACGCTCCTCCGGAATCCCTTGACGATCGAGAACGGTGAAATCACGCCGACGATGAAAATCCGGAGGAAAGTCGTCGAGGCGCGTTTCCGGGACGCAATCGAGAAGATGTACCTTGGTGTGCGATAAATTGGTTCTTGACTCTTGGGTGAAAATTGGCTATCATGAATGAAATTTTTCCTGCGGAATCATGATTTTCACATTGTTCTTCAAGAAGGCGAGGCGCCAATGAACTCCACATACACCCTCGCGGTCGACTCACGTGCCGGGATTGCATCCGAAGGTCTCTGGCTGCGCAGTAAGGCCTGGGATCTGACATTCATCAGTCTCAGCGCCGCGCTGGTTTCCGTCCCCATTCTTACATTTCTATTTGCGAACGAGGCAACACCGTACATCAATTCGTTTCTTTCCGCGCTCGGCATCCATTTTACATGGGACGCCGACGCAAGCCGTAACCTTGTCAACGGCATGATCGCACTCTTCATCGGCGGTCCCCATATGTACGCCACGTACACGCGTACTGCCCTCGACAAGAACTTCTCGCGAACACATAAAGGTCTCCTGTTCGCCTCATTGCTGATTCCGGTGGGGGTAATATTTCTCGGGGTGAATTATTTTCAGGTTCTTATCACCTTTTTCTTCTTCTGGGCTTCGATCCATATTATTCATCAGGCGGCATTTATCGTCAATTGCTACAACGAACGGCTTCCGAAACGGGTATCCTGGTCGTCGCGCCTCATTGACTACGCCGTGCTTTTCACCGCGCTCTATCCCATTGCGACGTATAAATTCGTCCACGAAGATTTTTATATCGGATCCAACAAAATTCTCTATCCGGACTTCCTCAGGACGGAATATGTGTTCTATCTGGTGACCGCAGTATTTCTCGGTGCGGTCGTGCTGTTTGTCCTGAAAACCATCAACGAAATCCGCACCGGAACCGCTAGCTATCCCAAAATTCTGCTCATCTCCCTTACCGGAATAGTGGCATTTTTCATCCCTGCATTTCCAAACCTTGATGTCGCGTTTCAGGGATTCAATGCCTGGCACTCGTTCCAGTATCTCGGACTGACCTATTATATCAACCGCCTCCGGCACGAGCGGGGTGAGATCGGGACAAAATTTATCGACAAGATATCGGAGAACGGCAAGACCTGGCAGTATTATTTTTTCAATGTGGGTTTAACTGCCGGTGCGGTAACCATTATCGCCCTGCTCATCTATCTGAAGCCGTATCTCGGGCTCTCGTTCGACCAGTGTTATTATATCGTCGTGCTTTCCTTCCTGCTCATGCACTATCTGCACGACCATGTTCTCTTCACAAAACCGGAAGAGATTCTCCTTCAATAGCATGTGAGCGTCAACGCGCTCGGGGCCCAATTCTTCTTTGCGAATTGGGCTTTTTTATTCGTACTTTTCGTGACACATGGACAAGTCGGAAAAATTTCTTGACCGCAGCAAAGCATGGCTCGAGGGGTTTGCTTCCCGTCCGCGTGCTCTGTGGCTTTTGTTTCTTGTCTCGTTCGCGGAGGCGTCGCTCTTCCCGATTTCGGTAGACGTACCGCTCATTGCACTCGGTGTCTCGGCACCCCGTAACGGTCTCCGGCTCGGCTCGATTGCCACGCTTGGTTCCTTTCTCGGCGGATACCTCGGATACTGGATCGGGCTGGCCTTTTACGAGCGGATCGGCTCGCCCCTGCTGGAGCTCTACGGGCTCTCGAGAAATTTTGCCGCGCTTCTTGCGGTGTACCATCAGCACGGTATCGGAGCACTCATACTCTCCGGATTCACACCGCTGCCGTATATTTCCTTCACCTATGCCGCCGGGTTCAACCGTACACTCGATCTGGGAATGCTCACCGTTGGTGCATTCATCGGAAGAACGCTCAGGTTCTTTTCGATCGGCGTGCTCCTCTATGTCGTCGGACCGAAAGCAAAAGGATATCTCGAAAAATATTTCAGCGTTGTGGCTGTTTCGTTTGTCCTTCTTGTACTGGGAGGGATTGCGCTATTTCGATGGCTCCTCTAAGAAATCGGATCATCCGTCGTGTGAGTCTTGCACGCGCACTCTCAAAACTCGGCGCGGCTTCGCGTGCAGAAGGTGCGCGCATGATCGAATCCGGACGCGTGACATTGAATGGCCGAATTGTCTCCAATCCTGCCGTCCGCTGCGCGCCGGAAGTTGATGTTATCCGCCTCGACGGCAAAGAAGCAATAAAACCCGCGCGCGAATATATCATGCTCCACAAACCGAAAGGTGTCGTAACCACGCGTTCGGATGAAAAAGGACGGAAGACTGTCTACGATCTTCTCGATATCGTCCGCGGCTGGTATTTTCCGGTCGGCAGACTGGATATGGATAGCTCAGGTTTGCTTCTTCTGACCAACGACAATCGGCTCGGAGAGCTCCTGACGAATCCACGGTCAGGAATTCCCAAAACATATATTGTGAAACTTGACAGGAAAATGAGAGATGAAGATGTGTCGACGATGCGCAGGGGATTGAGTGTGGACGGCGAGACGTTTCTGCCCGCAAAGGTCAGATTGCTCGACGGGACCTCGGCGGAGATCATCATTCATGAAGGAAAGAACCGTCAGATCCGCAGAATGTGCGATGCTCTTGGCTACAAGGTCATCGAACTCATGCGCACACGGATCGGCAGATTGTCGCTCGGAAATCTTCCGCCGGGTCATTGGAGAAAGCTGAGTGCGGAAGATCTTCAATTGGTCACTTCGGAACCCCGAAGGGAGAAAGCATAGACATGGCAATCGTGACTGCAACCCTGGTGGAGGTCTGCATCTTCTCGAGAAAGAGGAGAAGAGTCCGTTACCTTCTTCTTCGTCGGTCGAAAGACGAGAAAATCTATCCCAATCTCTGGCAGTTTGTCACCGGATCCATAGAAAAGGGTGAGAAGGCCTGGCAAGCCGCGGTCCGGGAGTTCAGCGAGGAGACCGGACTGAAACCCAAGTCCCTCTCGGTCGTACCATATGTGAATTCCTTTTACGATCCGGGGTGGGATTCGGTGAACCTGATGCCTTTTTTTGCCGCTGAAGTTGAAGGAGACCGGGATCCCGTTCTTTCCGATGAACATGAGAGTTTTGCGTGGCTTCCATACGAACGCGCCGTAAGCCGACTTGTCTGGCCCGGGCAGATACGAGGCCTGGAAATTGTTCACCGCTTCATTTCGCTGGGGAAGAATTCGGAACATATCAGGCGGGTGTTTTGATTTGCCTGATGTCAACCAAACTGCGTTTCCCCCGGTCTAAGAGGTAACAACTCCTTTTTCCAGGATCTTGAGGGATTTTCTATGAAAAACTTCGCGCTGCGGCTGTTCGTCCTTCTGTCGTTCGTGCTCACCATTTCGACGTGGGGATGCTCGCGTCAGCTTCATAATCATGTCTACGTTCTCAGTGACAGGTCAGAACGCAGTTGGCTCGGGGTTCAGCTGGAGGATATTACCTCAAGGTTGAAGGAGCGCAAAAATCTGACCATAAGCGAAGGTGCGTATGTGAGCGACGTGGTGGATGACAGTCCTGCCGAGCGTGCTGGAATCGAAGAAGGGGACGTCATCGTGAAGTTCGATGGCACCGCGATCACGAACAGCGACGACCTCATGCGTGCGGTCCGGAAGACTCCGCCCAAGAGTGAAATTAAGATCGAGGTCTTGAGAAAGGGGGATCGCAAGACACTGTCCGCCATACTCGGCAGACAGCGCTCTCCGCAGGCGTTCTCGTATCATTTTGAAATGCCGAGGATTCCCGCTATTCCGCGTATCCCGAGAATTCCGCGGACTCCGTTCCACATGTATATGAATCTTTCCGAAGCGGATGAGGGGCTCACCCTTCAACCGTTGACCAAACAGCTTGCGGATTACTTCGAGGTTCCCGACCGGAGAGGAATCCTGGTTTCTGAAGTCGAAGATGGAAGCCGTGCCGAGAAAGCCGGGTTCAAAGCGGGTGACGTAATCACAAAGATCAATGGTCATACGGTCAGGGATGTGGAGGACTTTCAGGAGGAGCTATCGGATTCGCGCGATACGACAGCATCGTTTGAACTCATTCGGAAGGGGAAAACGGTTTCTGTTTCGATGAAAATAGAGCGTGAGGATGACGACGAGGATAGTGATGGAGAGTCGGACGACTACTCGTTCAATTCCTGTTCCCCATCTCGGTCTGCAACCGTCTCCAGTGACTGGTGGGTACAAAAGCACGACTGGATCGCAGGCCAGGTGAATGTCCTGCAGGAGAGGATTGTGGAAGTCGAACATGTTATTCTCGACAAGCTTTCGGTCATTCAGAATGAACTTCGGAGGGCATTTTCGTAATCTTCGGTCCTTGCTCAATTACGGATCCAGTCTGTAGGACCAATCTTCGCCTTCTCTCATCGGAATCGGGGGGCTTGCACTTCGGAGGAATTTTCCTCATATTTGTCCGTTCTGATTTTTAACCACCTCAGTTATCTGGAACTTCATTTCCTCATGCCGAACGGATGAGGATGGGGTCTGTTTTTTCAAATTCTGGAAAGATGTATGATGTCTCGTCTTCTGCCGGTCGGATTCGCAGCGTGTATTTTTTTCACACCTCCGGCCCACGCGCAAACCTCACCTGAATTACCCTATCAGTCTGCGGCACACGATATCATCGTGTCAGGACTTCAATCGTGTGAGGCCTACAAGCTTCTCGGAGAGTTAAGCGGCGGCATCGGTCCGCGATTGAGCGGATCTGAAAATGCCGCGAAAGCCGTGGCCTGGGGAAAGGAAACCATGGAACGGCTCGGCTTCGACGATGTCCACCTGGAGCCGGTTCTGGTTCCTCACTGGGTCCGTGGAGACAAGGAAGAGGCATTTGTTCTGTCGAGTGGCGGCGATCAGGTTCCGATCGCGATGTGTGCACTTGGAGGAAGTGTGGGAACGACGGCAGAAGGGATTACTGCCGAAGTGCTGGAAGTTAAATCGTTTGACGAGCTTCATGCTCTCGGTAGCAAGGTCAAAGGGAAAATGGTTTTCTTCAATCGACCGATGGATGCAACGAAGATCAACACGTTCGAGGCATACGGTGGAGCCGTCGATCAACGGGGTGATGGATCAGTCGAAGCAGCGCGGCTTGGCGGTGTTGCCGCCCTCGTGCGGTCGATGACAACTCGCCTGGATAATGTTCCCCACACCGGAGCGATGCATTATGTTGACTCGATCCCGAAGGTGCCCGGTGTCGCGATCAGTACTATTGCTGCAAACCTGCTTGACAGTCTTCTGTCTGTTGATCCGCACCTGAAGGTTCACCTTCGTTTGTCGTGCGTTACACTTCCTGATGCCGAATCTGCCAATGTCGTTGGCGAACTGCGCGGAAGTGAGAAGCCAGAAGATGTCATCGTGATCGGCGGACATCTCGACAGCTGGGATAAGGGAAGAGGCGCTCACGACGATGGAACGGGCGTGGTTCAGTGCCTGGAGGCGCTGCGGCTCCTGAATCAGGCCGGCTTGAAGCCGAAGCGCACGATTCGTGCAGTCTTGTTTATGAACGAGGAAAACGGATTACGGGGCGGAAAAGCGTACGCAGCAAAGGATCGCCCCGGAGAACATCCGTTGGTTGCCATTGAAACCGATGCGGGAGGATTTTCGCCGAGAGGGTTTGGACTCTCAGCCGATTCGGTAACTTTTGGACGCGTCGCGCGGTGGTCGTATCTGCTCGGCCCGATCGGTGCGGGTCAGATCACGAAAGGCGGCGACGGCGCTGATATATCACCGCTCGGGAACAAGGGTGTTCCAACAATGGGGCTGTCGGTGGACAGCCAGCGGTATTTCGACTACCACCACTCCGATAGCGATACCATCGATAAGGTCAACGAGCGCGAAGTCGAGCTCGGCGCGATCTCCATCGCGATCCTTACATATGTCCTTGCTCAGGAAGGAATGTAAATCCCCATTCTCATGTCACACTTTCAAAAGAGGTCATCATGAAATTTGTTGCGGTTGTGTTCGTCCTCCTGGTGTGTGCTTCACTTCTTGGCGCCCAGCCGAAACCGGAAACGTTCGATTCCGCCGCGGTCGCTCAGATCAGGGATGAAGGAATGAATCACTCCCAGGTCATGGATATTCTCAGCTATCTGTCGGATGTCTACGGTCCGCGTCTTACGGGATCTCCCGGATTCAAAATCGCCGCGGCGTGGGCTCGTGAAAAACTTTCATCGATGGGGCTGGAAAATGCTCATTTTGAAAACTGGGGTCCGTTCGGAAAAGGATGGGCTCTGAAACATTTTTCTGCGAACCTCATCGACCGGCAGGTCTATCCGTTCCTGATGTTTCCCAAGGCATGGTCACCCGGAACCGGAGGAGAAATTACCCGTGATGTCGTATTTTTTGATGCCACCACGGATAGTGCCGTTGACACATTTAAGGGTAAGCTTGAGGGAAAGTTCGTGTTGATCGATGATCCACATGATATCAAGGCGCACTTCGAACCCGAAGCAATCCGCGATGCGGATTCGACACTTCTCCAGCTTGCCAATGCCGACTTCCCGATGAGAGGTCGCGGCAGATTCAATTTCACCCCGTCTCCCGAACGGCGGAAGCGGTTCATCGTCGACTATCATAAATATGAGCTCTGTCAGGATGAGAAAGCCGCGGGAATTCTGACGATCAGCCGCGGCGACGGCGGAAACATTTTTGTTCAACAGGCATCCGTTCCCATGCATCCGGATACGCCGTTTGTGCGGCGCGTCAGCGTCTATGATCAGAAGGCCCCGAAGATTCTGCCGCAGTTCGCGGTCTCTGCGGAACATTACAACCGGCTCGTTCGCATGATCCAGAGGGGAGAGCATCCGAAACTTCAGGTCGATCTGGATGTCGAATTCTCAAAGGCGGATTCTGTCTCCAACATCATCGCCGAGCTGCCGGGAAGCGATCTCAAAGACCAGATCGTTATGATCGGCGCGCACTTTGATTCATGGCATGGCGGTACCGGTGCGACGGATAATGGTACGGGATCTGCGGTGTGCATGGAAGCCATGCGCATTTTAAAATCCCTGAACCTCAAACCCCGCCGGACAATCCGCATAGGTCTCTGGAGCGGAGAGGAAGAAGGGCTCCTCGGCTCGACTGCCTATGTGATGCAGCATTTTGGAGAACGTACTACGCAGCCGGGGGGAGGAAATTCCGGCCCGAACTTTACCTATACGATGAAGCCGGAGGCGGATAAATTCTCCGTCTATTTCAACAATGACAACGGCAGCGGGAAGGTGCGCGGAGTGTACATGCAGGGGAACGAAGCCGTCAGGGCAATTTTCCGTGCATGGCTGACACCCTTCAAAGACATGGGTGCATCGACACTCACGCTCCAGAATACCGGAGGGACGGATCACCTCTCGTATGACGTCGTCAATCTTCCGGGATTCCAGTTTATCCAGGATGAGCTTGAATACGATACGCGGACACATCATTCCACGATGGACGTGTACGATCGGGCGCAACCGGACGATCTGAAACAGGCGGCGACAATTATGGCGGCATTTGCCTACAACGCAGCCATGCGGGATGAAATGTTCCCGCGTAAGCCGCTTCCCCCTCAACCGAGGGCAGGAAACTGAATAGCACAATAGCGCTTAGGGTTGGGAGTCTATCCCAACCCTAAGCGGTTTGTTTCACCGGAATTCGCATCCGATGCCGCGAGTTTCCTGTCCCATCTTGCACTTCGCGACCCTATTTCGTACATTACAGTCCGTTCTCCCCATTTTCCCCATCGATAGGATAACATCATGAGTTTACTCGTAGTCGGCTCGCTGGCCATCGACACCATCGAAACGCCGTTTGGTCGTGTTGAAGAGGTACTGGGCGGATCTGCAACATATATCTCCGTCGCAGCCAGCTACTTTGTCACGCCGATCCGCCTTGTCGGGGTGGTCGGCGGAGATTTTAAACAGGAATATCGGGATTTTCTGGAGAGCCGTGAGGTGGATCTCGAGGGGCTGCAGGTTGTGAAGGAGGGGAAGACGTTCCGATGGGGCGGCCGGTATCATTACGACCTGAATGCCCGCGATACGCTCTTTACCAATCTCAATGTTTTCGAACAGTTCAATCCCGTCATTCCGGCGACCTACAAGAAAACAACGTATGTCTGTCTCGGGAATATCGATCCCGTCCTGCAGAAGCGCGTCCTGGAGCAAATTGAGAAACCCCGTATCGTCGTCGGCGATACGATGAACTTCTGGATCAAGGGGAAACTCGCTCAGCTGCGCGACACACTTAAACTTCTCGATGTGCTCATCGTGAACGATGCCGAAGCACGCGAGCTCTCCAACCAGCCGAACCTCATCAAGGCCGCCAAAGCAATTATCAGGATGGGCCCGCGTGTCGTGATCATCAAGAAGGGAGAGCACGGCGCTCTTCTGGTGACCGAGCAAACCATTTTTGCGGCTCCCGCTTATCCCCTTGAGAATATCAACGATCCCACCGGTGCCGGTGATGCGTTTGCGGGAGGATTTATCGGATGGATTGCGAAAACCGATGATGTCTCCACCGAAAATCTTAAACGGGCAGTCATTCACGGTTCTACCCTTGCATCATTCTGTGTCGAACGATTCAGTCTCGACCGGTTCAAAGATCTCACCTATCTCGAAATCCTCGATCGCTTCAGAGAGTTCCGGGAGTTTTCCCGGTTCGACGAAGAGATCACCGCCTGACACTCTATGATCGTTCCGATCGAATGGCAGGAGGGAAGCGTCCGATTTCTTGACCAGACCCGGCTCCCCCTTGAAGTCTCCGTTGTCTGCACAAAGGACTACAAAGATCTGATTGATGCGATCCGTTCCCTGAAACTTCGGGGTGCCCCGCTGATCGGGATCGGTGCGGCCTATGGCGTCGCACTCGCAGCCGCCCAGTCGCGTACCTCAAATGCATCGGCATTCAGGAACGAAATCAGTGGCGTGATCGATGAGTTTGCGGCAACCCGTCCCACCGCGGTCAATCTCTTCTGGGCCCTGCAGAAGATGCGGGGAGTGCTCGAATCATGCAGTGCACCGGCTGAGGCGTCGGCGGCTCTCCTCCGGGAAGCGCGATCAATCCATCATGAAGATGCGGAAATGTGCGACCGGATCGGGAAGAACGGCGCGGTACTCGTTCCCGAGAAGGCGTCGATTCTTACGCATTGCAATGCAGGCGCACTCGCCACGGGCGGACGCGGCACTGCGGTTGGCGTGATTACGACCGCGGCTGAAATGGGGAAGCGTGTAAGCGTTTTTGTCGATGAGACACGCCCTCTCCTGCAGGGTGCGCGGTTGACCATGTGGGAATTCCAGCAAACGGCGGTCGAAGCAACGCTCATTACCGACAATGCAGCTGCGTCTCTCTTTCGCAAAGGCAAGATCGATCTCGTCGTGACCGGTGCGGACCGGATAGCTGCGAACGGCGACAGCGCCAACAAGATCGGGACGTACAATCTGGCGGTTCTGGCGCATCACCACGGTGTGCCGATGTATATCGCCGCGCCGCGCTCAACGATCGATCCGACGCTCAACGACGGGAATGCCATCCCCATCGAAGAACGTGCGCCGGAAGAGGTGACCAGAGGGTTTGGGGTCCGTACGGCTCCCGAGGGAATCAACGTCTATGCTCCTGCATTTGATATCACGCCGGCCTCTCTGATCACCGCCATCATCACCGACCAGGGAGTGTTCCGATATCCATACGATTTTCACAGCCACTGAAGTTGCCCGCGAATTCAGGACCATGAGTGCAATTTCCAAAACCGATGCCGTAATTCTCCGAACGATGAAGTTCCGTGAGTCGAGCAAGATCGTCTCGTTCTACACGCGGCAATTCGGAAAGATGAGCGCGATCGTCAAAGGTGCCCAGCGTGCCAAGCACGGCTTTGGTACGATGCTGGAACCGATGTCGCACGTGGCGCTTGTGGTGTACCGGAAAGACGGCCGCGATATCCAGACCATCTCACAATGTGACAGTATCGAGTCGTTCCGGCATATCCGCGAGGATCTCGAGAAAATGGCCGCGGGGATGTCGATCATCGAGCTCGTTTCCCTCATTGCACACGAGGAAGAGAACGGCCCTCTCTTCAAATTGTTAACGGAAACGCTGAGAGCGATTGATGTGGCGAGCTCGGATCCCAAAAAATGTTATTGGTATTTTCATCTGAAGATGATGGGAGTTTTGGGTTTTGAACCGAAGTTCGACCGGTGTGCGGTGTGTGCGAAAGAGCTCGCGGTGGGAAGCCGCGAGATAAAGTTCCTCCTTGGAAAAGGAGGTCCTCTTTGCCCGGCATGTCAGACAACGACGGGCACGACGGTCGCGGTTTCGGCTCCGGTTCACCGATTTCTCCATCACCTCAATGCATCTCCGGAACTGCCTGCCATCCTCCCGGTTCCCGCGGTACCAGGAGCAGGAGAAGAGGTCGAGGGATTTCTCTGGGCCTATCTGCGTTTCCACATTGCCGGTATCGGAACCCTTCGGGCCGGAAGAGTGTTCTCACAGGTACTCTCGCAGATTTAAAAAAATTAATGGATGAGTGTGGATTCTGGCAGTGTTCACATTCAACCCGGGGAGGGGTTTTTGCAACAAATATATAGAAGAGCAGGTATACAGAGAGTAGCATTACCCGAAACATCATCACAAAGGAGTACCGTATGACGAAAAAATCAATTTTAGCATCGATCGTGCTGATCTTTGTTGGAATTGTATTCGGTGTCGTTCTTGTATCAAATTTTCATGAGGGAATCCGGTTAGGATTTGCGGGCGATCCGCAGGTCAAGCTTGGTGCCCCGAGTCCGATAAAGAATTCCGATTATGATTACAAATCGCTCAGTAAACCGTTCATCGAAGTCAGCAAGGCGGTTACGCCTACTGTTGTCTCGATCACGGTGACTACGAAACCTCAGTCGACCGGAAATGATCTCAATGAGTTCTTTCATTTCTTCGGTCCGGATGGAAAATCTCCCCAGGCGGAACCCGAACAAGCCGGAGGATCCGGAGTGATTATCAGTCCGGAAGGATATATTCTTACCAATAATCACGTTGTCCAGGATGCGGAAGAAAAAGGCATCAAGGTCCTGCTGAAGGACAAACATGAGTATGATGCAAAGCTGATCGGTACCGATCCGACAACCGATCTGGCGGTCATCAAAGTGGACGGGAAGGATCTGCCGACGGCTGCGTTCGGAAACTCCGATAATCTCCAGATCGGAGAATGGGTGCTGGCGATCGGGAATCCTCTCGGTCTGCAGTCAACGGTCACGGCCGGCATTGTCAGTGCGACCGGCAGACAGATCGGGATCCTGCGCGATGAACAGCAGTATGGCATCGAGGATTTCATACAGACGGATGCCGCCATTAATCCCGGCAACAGCGGTGGTCCACTCGTCAATCTGAACGGAGAAGTTATCGGCATCAATTCTGCCATTGCAACAACAAATGCCCGTTACCAGGGATACGGTTTTGCGATTCCGATCAACCTGGCGCGTTCGGTCGCGGAAGATATCATCAGGAACGGAAAAGTCCGACGCGGATATATCGGCGTGAGAATCGGGAGCGTCAATGATGCGTTCGCCAAAGCTCTGGGATTGCCCAGGACCGAAGGAGTTCTCGTCCAGAGTCTCGAGCCGGGCGGTTCCGCCGAAGCAGCGGGAATTCATGAGAAGGATGTGATCCTTTCCGTGGACGGCAAGGACGTCAACGAGGCAAACGACCTCCAAATGTACATTGCCCGCAAGCATCCCGGTGATCAGGTTTCCCTGAAAATCTTTCGCGACGGTTCGGTCATTGATAAAACCGTTACCCTCCATGCACGAAAAGAGGAAGCGGTTACTGCAAGCAATGATTCTGGTTCGAATGACGAGGATCGTGATGCGGAACGCGAGGCACCCTCCCGAACCGTCACATTCTCAAAACTCGGGTTGAGTGTTCGTGCACTTACGTCAGATGATAAGAAAACTGCCGGGGTCTCGAACGGTGTAGTGGTCAACGATGTGACACGTTTCGGCGAAGCATTCAATCAGGGCGTAACTACAGGTGATATCATTCTCGAAGCGGATAACACGAAGCTGCACAATCCGAGTGATCTGAAATCGATCGTCGATAAGCACAAGAGCGGAGATGCCATTCTCCTGCGTGTGAAACGCGGCGGGACGATGGCGTATTTTGCGCTTCAGATGCCGGGTTGACAGGAACAATCTCATTCAAAACCCGATTCGATTCTTTCGGATCGGGTTTTTTGTTTGATTCCCACCGTATTATCTCGCGAGAGACCCGTTGCCCGCCAGCTGAGTTCCGTCCGGTGTCATCTGTTTGCTTCTCAAACTCAAAATGGGTAGATTCATTCCAATCGATTTGACCTTCACCCCAACTCCTCGAAAGGGTAAATGTCCCATGAGACGTCTTGCATCCATATTTTTTCTGGTGATTATCATGTCCGCGGTGATGCTGTCACAGATCAACATACAGTTCGAACAGTACAAGCTCGACAACGGTCTTACGGTCATTCTTCGTGAAGACCATTCGGCGCCGGTTGCAGCCGTCGTGATGATGTATCATGTCGGATCAAAGAACGAGAAGCCAAAGCGGACGGGATTTGCACACCTCTTCGAACACATGATGTTTCAGGGATCCGAGCATGTTGCCAAGGGCGATCACTTCAAGATGCTCCAGGAGGTGGGGGCAGTCATCAACGGCTCGACGAACTCCGACGTCACGAATTATTTTGAGGTCGTGCCGAGCAATTGTGTTGAGCTCGCACTCTATCTCGAATCGGATCGGATGGGATTCCTTCTTCAGGCGATGACGCAGGACAAGCTCGACAACCAGCGGGATGTGGTGAAGAACGAACGCCGCCAGCGGGTCGATAACGTGCCGTACGGCACCGCTGATGAGAAAATTGCAAAAGCAATGTATCCCCCGACGCATCCCTACAGTTGGCCGGTTGTAGGGTATATGGAGGATCTTTCCGCCGCGTCGCTTGATGATGTGAAGGAGTTTTTCCGGACCTATTATGCGCCTAACAATGCAGTCCTTTCGATTGATGGAGATATCAATCCCGGGGAGATCAAATCGATGATCGAGAGATACTTCGGGGATATTCCCCGCGGAAAGGATTTTGAGCGACCGCAGGCGGTCCCCGTTTCCATTCCGAAAGATATCCAGATGACCTTTGAAGATCAGGTCCAGCTTCCGCGGCTCTACATCTCGTGGCACAGCCCCGCCAATTTCACGCGGGAAGACGCGGTGCTCACTGTCCTTGCCGACATTCTCTCATCGGGGAAGAGCTCTCGCCTGTACAAGTCGCTTGTGTACGAGCAGCAAATCGCCCAATCGGTCTTCGCCGACGCTGCCTCCCAGGAAATTGCCGGACTTTTCCAGATCGAGGTGACGGCGAAGCCGGGGAGAAATTTGGGAGAGATGAAAACAGCCGTCGATTCCATTATGCACCAGGCCCTCACGAACGGTGTGACACAAAAGGAAATTGACGATGCGGTAACCCAGATGGAAGCGAGAATTGTGAACCGGGCACAAACGAAGCTCGGCGTTGCAAATACGCTCGCCAATTATTATTGCCAAACAGGAGACCCCAACAATATCAACAAGCAGATGGAGCAATATCGAGGAATCACACCCGAAGAAGTGCTGACTGTCTCGAAAAAATATCTCACACAGCCCCGCATGCTGCTCAGTATCGTTCCTGCCGGGAAGACAGAACTTGCTGTTGGGAAAGGGGAATAAGCCATGAAACCGACAATGATATTTATTCTGAGCGTGTGCATACTCATGATGACGACCGTAAGCTATTCCGGCGGAAGTGATGTTGATCGTACAAAACCGCCTGCGCCGAAGCCGGCGCCTTCGGTAACACTTCCCGAAATCCAGAAGGTAAAACTCTCCAATGGCCTGCAGGTGTGGCTTGTTGAGCACCATGAGCTTCCTACCGTTGCATTCAATCTTGTTATCCAGGCCGGATCCGATCATGATCCGGTTGCCCAGCCCGGTCTGGCGTCGATGACGGCGGATGTGCTGGATGAGGGGACGAAGACCCGCACGTCGCTGGAAATTTCCGAGGCGATGTCTTCCATCGGAGCATCATTTGGTGCCTCTTCGAGTTGGGATGGATCGTTCCTCACGCTGAATACCCTGACCAAGCACCTGCAGAAGGCGCTTGAGGTGTACACCGACGTGCTGACGAATCCCGTTTTCCCTCAAAAGGAGTTCGAGCGACTCCGGAAGCAGCGGCTGACCATGCTTCTCCAACAGCGCGATCAGCCCGTGGCGATCGCCAACAACTCCTACGCACGGATTCTGTACGGAGACGCGCATCCGTACGGCAATAATCCCAGCGGTTCCGAGAGCTCGCTGAAGGCATTGAATCGCGACGATCTTGCAAAATTCTACGAGACATACTATCGGCCGAATAATTCGACGCTCATTGTGGTGGGTGATGTGAAGATGGACCAGATCACTTCACTGCTGGAGAAGGCACTGGAAGGATGGAAGAGCGGCGAAATCCCGGCGATGACGATTCCGGACCCGAAGCCGGTTGAGAAAATGCGTGTCTATCTTATCGACAAACCCGGCGCGCCGCAGTCTGAGATCCGGGTCGGTTATCCCGCTCTTGCACGAAGCACCCCCGATTATTTTCCGGTGACGGTGATGAACCGGATGCTTGGCGGACAGTTTACCAGCCGCATCAACCTCAATCTCCGGGAAAAGCATGGATATACATATGGTGCTACCTCGATGTTCCGGTTTCAAAAGGGCGTCGGCCCCTTCCAGGCGCAGGGCGGTATCGTGACCGAGAAAACGGACAGTGCTATCGCCGAGTGCATGAATGAAATCCGGCTCATGCACGACAAAGGGATGACAAGCGATGAGCTGGATTTTGTCAAAAAAGGCCTCGTCGGTAATTTTGCACTCTCGTTTGAGACACCGTCACAGATTGCGGGCGCACTGCAGAATATTGTTCTGTACGGCCTCCCCGATGATTACTATCAACATTATCTTCAGAATATTGAGAATGTTTCACTCGACGAAGCCAACCGAGCGGCGCAAAAATATCTGGATGCATCACACATGGATATTGTGGTGGTGGGCGATCTGTCGAAGATCAGGTCGGGGATTCAGGCCCTGCATCTCGGAGATGTGATTCTCTGCGATCTGGATGGAAAACCGCTCCCCTGAGCGGCGGTACTCTTGACAAACGAATGAAAAACCTTTATATTTTTAAGAAATCAACAGGTCTACGGTAGGAGAAACGGACACTCGAAGGAGGTGTTAGCGTCTTCAGTACAACGGTATATACGGGCTCGAACGGAAAATTGAGTAGTAAGGTGCTCATCCTTAATCAGAACTATGAGCCGATGAGCATTTGTAATGTGAAAAAGGCGATTGTCCTCCTCTACCTCGGAAAAGCGGAACTCATTGAGGCATACCAGGGAAAACAGATTCGTGCCGTTTCTATGGCGATGCCGTTCCCAAGCATCGTGCGCTTGAGTGTGTACATTCACATCCCGTACAAGCGTATTATACTTTCCCGAAAGAACATCCTCCGACGTGACGGTCACCGTTGTCAGTACTGCGGGAGAACCGATATCTCTCTGACCGTCGACCACGTTGTTCCCAAATCGCTCTCCGGGGAGGACAGCTGGGAAAATCTGGTAACGGCCTGCGTGGAGTGCAATAACAAGAAGGGAAACCGCACACCCGAAGATGCTCACCTCAAACTCCTCCGTCGTCCGATGAAACCGAATCATGTAACGTTTATCCGTCACTTTGTCGGCAACATCGACGACCGGTGGAAACCGTACCTCTTCATGAATTGATCTCCCGCACGTTCTGTTTTCGGACAGTCGGGGAGATTTCTCATCGGGTCATTTTATCAAAAGGATAGGGGATTGATACGTAAGAAGAGAATTCTGAGCGGAATGCGCCCGACCGGGCAACTTCACCTCGGTCATCTCGTTGGCGCGCTCGAGAATTGGGTTTCCCTCCAGTCCGAATTTGACAATTTTCACCTCGTCGCCGATTATCACGCACTTACGACAAACCTTGATACCTCATCGATTCATGAAAATACGATCGACATGGTTATCGACTGGCTTGCCGCGGGGATCGATCCTGTCCGGAGCCCGGTATTTCGCCAGTCACTCATCAAGGAACATACCGAGCTGCATCTGATATTTTCCATGCTCATCACGAGTGCCCGGCTTGAGCGTAACCCGACCGTCAAGGACCAAGTGCGCGATCTGCACATCGAAAATATTACTTACGGACATCTCGGCTATCCCGTCCTTCAATCAGCCGACATCCTCTTGTATAAGGGGGAAGTCGTTCCGGTCGGTGAGGACCAGGTTCCGCATGTCGAGATCACGAGAGAAATTGCCAGGCGGTTCAACCAGCAGTACGGCGCGGTCTTTCCAGAACCCGAACCGAAGCTCACAAAATTCGCCCGGCTTCCGGGTCTTGACGGAAGCATGAAAATGAGCAAGTCGGCAGGCAACACCGTGCTTCTTGCCGATTCTCCGGAGGAAATCAGAAACAAAATAAAGAAGGCCATTACCGACCCACAGAAAATCCGGAAAGGCGACCCGGGGAGACCGGAAATCTGTCTGATTTTCACGTATCATAAGAAATTCAACCCTTCAGAAACGTCGGAAATCGAATCGTCGTGCAGGAATGGATCCCTCGGATGTGTGGATTGCAAACTGAGGGTCTCAGCGCGCATTGCCGACTATCTCGCACCCATCAGGGAGAAGCGGGCAGAACTTGAAGCTCATCCTTCCAGGGTGGAGGAAATTCTGGCTGACGGGGAAGCACGGGCAAAGGCAGAGGCGGTCATGACTATGGGAGAAGTTCATGTTGCCATGAAGATGGGCTGAAAGCGGGCAAAAACGGCGTCAGGTGATTATTTCCGCGTTGACTTTTAAATTCGAAAATGCTATCTTACCCCGAGTTCCAGTCTTCCTCTAAACGGTTCAGGAGAGTGATGCGTCGTATGTTGATCGATCTCCTGTACCGATCTCAATTCCGCAAGAGCGAATTAACGAATTTCAAAAGGCGTCGAACAATGAATAAATGGTATCTCGTATTGATGACGATGGCTCTCTTCACGATTTCGGCATCGGCGGTGGCACAGAACTTCTGGCAAACTGCTACGATTCCCGGCGTGAATAAGACGATCAACGCTTTGACGGTCGATGGCAGCGGAAATGTCTATGCGGCAACCAATGGCAAAGGTCTCTTTCGCTCCAGTGACGGAGGAACGAGCTGGCTCCGTATCGACAGCACGCGTTCAGATCCGTCATACGATTATTGCGTCGTTATCAACGGCGCGTCGGTGTGGGTCGGTACCTATCTCGGAAATGCGTGGCATTCCACCGATAATGGTTCGTCGTGGAACAAAGTGCTCATCGACTCCAGTGCAGGTTCGATCATTACCTCGTTTGCATATCTTCCTAACGGACACATTCTCGCAAGCACTGGTGCAAACGGCATGTTTGTTTCCGCCGACGGAGGAACAACGTGGGATCAGGTCCAGATCGCCGGCAGCATCGGTTCAAATCTTTTTCAGATCATCAATGATGAGAAG
Organism: Bacteroidota bacterium; assembly: GCA_035518715.1. Taxonomy (GTDB): domain Bacteria; phylum Bacteroidota; class Ignavibacteria; order UBA10030; family SZUA-254; genus DATIXJ01. The sequence goes on from DATIXJ010000015.1 coordinate 39,294, forward strand.
GGCTTCCTCTATGTCGCAACCTACGGCTCAGGAATTTACCGCTCATCGCCGGAAAATCTCATCTGGGATTATACGGGACTCGCGGGATCACGGATAAACGGATTTGCCGTCAATCCGCAGGGGGGTCTTTTTGCCGCCACGGATGCCGGAGTCTTCAAAGACAGCACGGTCATTGATTCTGTCGGCACCGAAAAAGTGGACAATGTCGATAAGACAATCTATGACACAACTGTGGCATGGCGCAATGTGCAGAGCACACTCCAAACTTCCGGGGACACGCTACTCCATCTTGCATTTGTTTCGTCGGTGATTTCCACTCCGGGTGGACATCTGCTTGCATCGACCGTCGGGCGCGGGGTGTTTCATTCTTCAAATCTCGGGGTCACGTGGGATAACGTGAATACCGGCATTGTGGGCAGCGATATTCGGACGCTGGCTCTCGATGCGTCCGGATACGTCTATTGCGGATCAGTCACCGGGGCGGTGTACAAGAGCACACAGCCCGAGCCCATGCAGTCGATCGGACCGTCTCAGACCGTGACGCCACCGGCGCCGAAGGCGTATGTTCTGGAACAGAATTATCCCAACCCGTTCAACCCAACAACGAACATTCCCTTCGCAATGCCGGTTGCGGGACATGCCTCGATCAAAATCTACAATACTCTTGGAGAAGTTGTAGCGACCGTGCTTGATCAGGAAATGACTGCGGGTCCGCACACTGTGCGCTGGGATGCCTCCTTCGTGCCGAGCGGCATCTACTTCTATCGGTTCCAGTCCGGATCCTTCAGTCGATCGGGTAAACTTGTTCTGTTGAAATGAAGTTGTCGATTCCCGGAAGACTCCTCCTTCATCCCTCCGCGAGAGAATGAGGGAGGAGTTTTTCATTCTCACTTCCACGAAGTGCCGGAGAGCATGATCATCGGGATCTATCATACCGCCAGCGTGAAGTGCCCTACCGCGTAAAACTCCAGACATTTGAAGGTCCGCTGGATCTTCTCCTCTTCTTCATCAAAAGGGATGAACTGGATATCTACGACATCCCTATCTCCAAAATCACGAAGGAATTTCTGGAGTATCTGCACCTTCTTCAGGAGCTCGATCTCGAAGTTGCGGGCGACTTCATCGTCATGGCTGCCGAGCTGATGCACATTAAAGTGCGCATGCTCCTGCCAAAGGCACCAGGAGAGGAGGAGGAGGAAGATCCGCGTGCGGATCTCGTGCGGCGCCTTCTCGAATACAAGCGCTACAAAGAGGCCAGCGCGGTACTTTCGAAACTGGAAGATGAATCGGTCAAGCTCTTTTATCGCCAGGGCTTCCATTCTGACGAGAAGAAGGTCGCACTGGAAGATCAGGGAGAAAGTCTCAAAAACGTGACGATGTATAATCTGATCGCCTCGTTTAAGCGGGTGTTGGACAATGTTCCGAAGAAGATCTACCACGATGTGGAGCTTCTGAATGTGTCGATAGACGAGCAGATGAGCTATATTGCCGATACGTTCCGCCAGCGTGAAGAGATAACATTTTTTGAACTCGTCTCGCACATGACCGAAAAAATTCGTATTATTGTAACGATCATTGCAATGCTCGAACTGGTGAAAAACAGAATTATCGACATCCGTCCCGCAGAGTATGAGGACGATTTCATCCTATCCAGGGCTAAACCGGAAGCGCTCTAATGGAACCGATCTCCGACAGCAAGCGCCATATCATTGAAGCGTTGATTTTTGGCTCCGACGAACCGTTGACCGTTCGCCAGATAATCGAAATCCTCGGCTCGTCCGAAAACGCCGGTCCGCGGCTGCGGGTCCGGGAAGAGGAAATCATCGGGCATATCCGCGAGCTCAATGCTGAGTATGTCCATGCCGGGCGGTCATTTAGGATCATCCAGGTTGCCGGCGGTTTCCAGTTTGCCACGATGCCGGATTTTGCCGAATGGCTCGGCCGCATGGTTAAGGAAAAATCGAAACGCAAGCTTACGCAGGCGACGATTGAAACCCTCTCGGTGATTGCCTATAAGCAGCCGGTCACGAAACCGGAAGTTGAAGCGATCCGGGGCGTCAACGCCGACTATGCGATCCAGAAACTCCTTGAACGCGGGCTCGTCACGATCGTCGGCAGGGCCGCTACGGCCGGGAGACCGCTGTTGTACGGGACGACTTCCGATTTCCTCAAGCACTTCGGTTTGAACGACCTTTCCGAACTTCCCAAACCGCGGGAAATCGATGAGATCATGGCCGATCAGGGATTTGAAATGGAGCGGGAACTTCTCAAGCGGATGGGAAAGACAGATGAGGAAATTGAGGAGTCCCTCGGAAGTACCGTTGTCAGCGAAACCGGAAAGCTCCAGGAACTGCCGCCGGAACTCTCAGAACCGGGCTCCCCTCCCGACCCGACGGATCAGACCGATCCGCCTCCGTCACTCTGATTTTTTGTCCGCTCGTTTGAGCTCAACACACTCCGGTTCCGATGAACCGGCTTGCCAAATCCTTTGAGTATGAAATCCTCACGTCTATTGCCGGAATCTCGAAGTGCAGATTCCGCAAAATCTGCAGGTCTCGTGCGACTGAACAGGTTCCTTTCGATGGCCGGTATCAGTTCCCGCCGGAAAGCGGACGCGCTCATTCTTGAAGGCCGGGTCAGTGTAAATGGAAAGACCGTTGACGGCCTCGGTGTGAAGGTTAACCCGCACAGCGATAAAGTATTCGTCGATGAACGTGAAGTCGTTATCCTCGATGAACCGGTTTATATTCTCTTCAACAAACCCAAAGATTGTATCACCACCTCGGACGACGAGCGCGGGCGGACCACGGTGATGGATTTCGTGAAAGTGCGCGAACGCGTTTTTCCGATCGGGCGGCTTGACCGGAATACAACCGGCGTACTGCTGCTCACCAACGATGGACCGTTTGCAAACGGGCTTATGCACCCGCGACGAGAAGTGAAGAAGACCTACCGCGTTGCACTGGAGAAACCTCTTGCTCCGCAGGATGCGAGACAGCTGGAATCAGGAATCCGGCTCCCGGAAGGAAAAACTGCGCCTGCCCAGGTTTCCTACATTCCGGGTGGGAAAAACATGCTCGTGGCAATTGTTATTCATGAGGGGAGAAACCGCCAAGTGCATCGTATGTTTGAATCGCTGGGATATGTGATCGAAAAGCTCGATCGCGTTGCCTATGCGGATATTTCCTATGAAGGCCTGATAAGAGGTGAATGGCGCCACCTGACCAAATCCGAAGTGCGCCGGCTGATGGTCGCCGCGGGTATGGAAACCGGTAAAACCTGAGGAGCCGGGCTCAGGCAACCTTCGAGACGATCTCCTCCGTTCTCAATTTGACGCCGATTTTTTTCAACAACTCACCGGGAAGTTCCCCTCCAGCAAAGACAAAGACGAAATCATTTTCCACCTTGCGAAGAATCTTCTCCTGCTCGCGGAGGGTCACAACGTCGGGACGTATTTCCGCAACCTCCGAATTAAAGATGACCTTCACTTTTCCTGAGCCGGACATTGAGCGGATGTTCGTTTCATTTTTCTCTTTTAGCCGGACAAATTCTCCTCGCCGGTAGGAAAGAGTAACGTCATTTCCCTTCTGACGGCTCAATCCCACTGCCGCCTCGATGGCACTATCGCCTCCTCCGACGACAAGGATACGCTTGTTCGTATACTGTTCCGCCTCGATAAGACGGTATGCCACCTTCGAGAGATCTTCTCCCGGGACATTGAGCTTGCGCGGGCTTCCGCGGCGGCCGATCGCAAGAATGATATGCCGCGCGGCGTAGGTCGACTGGTTCGTTTCGACACGGAACACCTGCGACTCGTGATTAATGCGTTCCACCTTGCTCTGACATTCGATGCTCAGATTAAACTCCCTTGCGAGAGTACTGAACAGTGCAAGCAGATCTTCCTTCGAGATCTCGCTTTCCTTGAATCGACCGTAGAGCGGAAAATCAACAGGAGAGGTGAGAACGAGCTTCTGCCGCGGGTAGTGCAGAATGGAACCGCCCAGATCGTATTGTTCGAGCACGAGATATCGCAGACCCGCTTCCTGGGCAGCGAGGGCAGCGCCGATTCCCGCCGGTCCGGCACCGATGATCACGACGTCGAACGAGCCGTCGGAAGCGCGCGGCTTCGCGGCAATATGCCCGATCGCTCCGACTCCCTGCTTCACGGCATTGCGGATCAGTCCAATGCCGCCGAGCTCGCCCGCGATATATAGTCCCGGGACATTGGTCTCAAGGTGATCATCGTAAAAGGGGATTTCCATTCCCTGCGTCGGCTTACCGAAGCCGAGCGTAATCGCGCCGACGGGGCATGCGTCTACGCAGAGCGCATGACCCACGCAGTGCAGACCGTTAACGATGGCGGCTCGGCCTTCAATGATACCGAGAACATCTTCGGGACATGCCTTGACGCAGCTTCCACAGCCGATGCAATTCAGGAGATCGATCTTGGGATGGAGCGTTGTCGGCTCGAGAATTCCCGCCTTGCGGCCTTTCTCACGAAGATGCTCCGCTTCCCGTCGTTTGCGGGTGGCCTTCAACCAGTACGGCAGCGCGATCGCACAGAGCAGGACGAGAAATATCGCCACTGTGTAGTAATTTTCCATCAGAACCGGTAACTCAGTTGTGAAAGCACGGTCGTGGTGATGATACTGATGTTGGTCGAGTGTTCAACTGTTCCATAGAAGCTCAGGGATCTCGTGATTGCCATGAGACAATCGATTCCCCAGACCTTGGTGGGCTGATTGATATCGGAAGAGGGAATCTTCATATCATCATACTGATACCGCACCGTCACGTCGGCGAAGAGGATTGATCTCTGAACGCTTCCGAGATACGTGTTCATCCGTGTAAAAAATGTGACGTTCGTGATCATTGAAGTTCGGAGGTAAATCCCCTGGCCGAAGAGGTTCGAGATACCGAACGATGAATTGCGATTATATTCTGCCCCAAATCCGTCGGTGGATGAGCGGGGCGCATAGGTGGTGTAGAACATGATGCCCGGAATAAAATTCAGCTGTATGTTGATTGACGGGCTCGTTCTCAGCGTCTCATCCAGAAGAGAATCCGGAGTGGTCGTCACGTACGAATACTGGTAAAAGGGTCGCCATGCAGTTATCCCCGCGCCAAGCGAGAGCACATCCGTAAAACGGTAGTTAACCGACCCGTAGAGGTTTGTCAATTTTGCATGACTCACCAGCTCCATTGCACGCGGCGTCTTGAGATCGATATCACTCTGCGCCATGAAGTAAAGCCGGTATGTTGGAGAATACGATGCCGATCCGCTGACGACCTCGCGGTCCAGGTTAGAGTAGTAATATGTCCTGCCATATGAAGCATTCAGAGAGTAGACAATCCCGTTGTCGGGCTGGAGTGACGCGAAGACCGAAAACTTCTTGTACGCGGTTGAAGGAGTCTGGAGTGAGAAGGTCGGTTCATATCCTGCAGAGGCACCGAGAATAAAATTGTCGAGCTTTCTGGCAAGAAAAATTCCATCCACGAATCCTGTCGAGGGAAGAACCGGGGGAATGATGCGGCCGACGGCGGCCCTGTTCGATCCGTCGTCGTATTCCAAAGAGAAACGATAGAGCCGGTTTTGATTGAGTGCCTGCGAGGAAAAGGGACTGTTTGTACCGTAGGCCAGCGATCGAAAATCGCTGTAGATATTGAACTTCAGCGGAGCGTCGTTGAACTTCCCTTCCATCTGAAGAACCAGTGACGGCTGGGTAGTGACCGGAAAGGAACCTCCTGCAGGGATGAGTGTGAGATATTGGATCCCTACGCGTCCCTTCAAGCTGAGGAATGACGGAGTTTGTGTGACAGTCGTTGTTCTGGTTTCCTGAACCGCACGGCTCGACGCTGAATCAGAGCCACCGTGCGATGCCGACACGACCGCTTTTTGTTTCTCGGGCTGTGATATCTGAACAAATGCGATGACAGTGTCCCCGATCGCAGGCTGTCTCGTAAAGCCGACAATCGTACACGCTGCCGATCGTGAACTTACTGCAAAGACTCTCATTGTCGCGATTGTATCGCCCCGGGAAATGACGCGTACGAGCGCGGAGTCTTCGAGACCCGCTTTTACCCCGACCGGCACGTAGACAACATCTCCGGATCTGTAATTGATTATCGATCGAAGAATTGATGACTGCCCCCATCCGATCGAGGTGAGGAGGAGGAGCCCGATGAGACCGTTGAGCACTCTCAATCGCTGTTGATTACACCGCTTGGCCGATATGTGTGTCCTGCCCGAATTCAGCATGTTATCCGCCGCGCCCGGTTGGATGACACTGATAGCAGTTGATGCTGTTCCAAACATATCCGGAAACGCCGTTGTGGTCCGAATTTGTTTGTGACTGGGTGTGGCAAACCGTGCACTGGAATACTGAGTAATCGGATGAATTCGTATGGCACGTTGAACAATTGCTGTTGGCGTTTCCGTGCGTCATCGGGAACCACGTATGCGTGAACGTCGCACCGCTCCAGTCAGTGGTGGTGTGGCATGTCTCGCAGGTCTTCGGGATACCCGCCGCAGTATGGTTCGGATTCGAGGTGCCGTTATAATCTGACGCATGGCAGGTGTAACAACCGCTGTAGACCAGCTGGTAATTGCCCCCCACGTGACAAGCGATGCAGGCCTGTGAAACGTGTGCCCCGGTCAGCGGGAATGCCGTCGTACTGTGATCGAACGTCGAAGGAGTCCATGCCGTGGTCGTATGGCAGGTCAGACAGTTATGACTGAAATTGTTCGTTGCATGATTGGGATTAGTTTGTGCCTGATATTCCGACTGATGGCATTGATAACAATCCGTATAGACCAGCTGAAAATTGTTGTTGGTATGGCAATTGATACATGCCACGGAAATATGAGCACCGGTCAGCGGGAACGCGGTCGTGCTGTGATCGAATGAAGCCGGCTGCCATGCAGTCGTGGTATGACAAGTGGTACAGGTGTGGCTGAAGTTTCCGCTGACGTGGGAGGGATTGTTCGTCTGTGTAAAATCCGCCTGATGGCACTGATAACAATCCGTGTAATGCAGTGCGTAATTGCCGCTCACATGACACGATTGGCACGTGACTGAAGTATGCGCCCCGGTCAGCGGAAACGCCGTTGAGCTGTGGCTGAACGTTGATGGCTGCCAGACATTGGTGGAATGGCAGGTCGTACAATCGTGAGAAAATGCGCCACCCACATGGTCGGGGCTTGTTGCGGACTGGAAATTAGATGAATGACACTGGTAGCAGCCAGTATAGTGGAGCTGATAATTTCCATTCACGTGACATTCCTGACATGCCAGCGAGACGTGCGCACCCGTCAGTGGAAACGCCGTTGCGGAATGATTGAACGTGGCCGGCTGCCAGGCAATCGTGGTATGGCACGTCTGGCAGTCATGGCTGAATCCGCCGCTGACATGGTTGGGATTAACGGCACTCGCGAACGTCGCTGCATGGCAGCTGTAACAGTCCGTCGGCATGTGCGTGAAGACGTTATTATGATGGCAGTCGGAACAAATGATTGTCCGGTGTGCCCCCGTCAGCGGAAAACCCGTGAGGTTGTGATCAAAACTTCCACCCCAGTTCATCGCCTCCACCTTGTGGCACTGCTTGCAGTCCACGGGGAATCCGGATGCGACGTGATTCGGGGAAGTGGCTCCCTCAAAATCAGCTTTGTGGCACGAGATGCACTCGATCGGTGTCCCCGCGTACCGGTACGACGACGCCTGCTGGTGGCATGCCTCGCAGTCCACAATGGTGTGCCTGCCGATGAGGGGAAATCGCGTCGACTGGTGTTTCTGGCGCATGTCGGCGATCTTCCAGGAAGCGGTCGTATGACATTGGAGACAGTTCGAACCGAGTTCCTGGCGGTGAACATCCGTGTGGCAGGATGCACAGTCCGGACTTTGCGCCGTGAAATGGAGATTCTCGTGACAAGAGCGGCATTGCACCGTCCGGTGCTGTCCATCGAGCGGAAAACCGGTCGAAGTGTGATCAAACGTTGCATCGGGACGCATCAACCATGAGTCTGTAGAATGGCACGCCTCACAAGCAATCGTAATCGGCCCATGCGGAGATTCCTGGGAATAGGCAGTCCCCGTGAGAAAGAGCATCGCCAGCAGAAGCTTTCTCATCGCGGGTCCTTTCCCTTGTGGCAGGCAGCGCAGGAGACCTCGAGCGGCTTAAATCGTACGAACGCTCCGGCTGTTCCCTGTTCAGTATGATGGCACGCCGTGCACGCGACTTTCTTATGTGCACCGCTGAGGGAGAACCTGCTCTGCGTTTCATGATTGAAGAGGAGCGATTTCCATCCATCCGGCTGATGGCAGCGTTCACATGACGTTTTGCCCTCGACAGCAAACTGCTGCACATGAGCATCTTTATGACAGGATTCACACTCACCGGAGATCTTCTGGAACTGGCGGGAGCCCGTCATTCGTGACATTGGTCCCTTGTGGCAGTCGGAACACGCGGCCGTTGCATGCTTTCCCGTCAGCGGAAAAGAGGTCCTGGAGTGATCGAAGGATCCTGTACTCCAGCGATCCGTGGAATGACATTTCTCGCAGCTGGCGCCGTTCATCTCTGCCGCAAACTGACCCTTGTGAACATCTTCGTGGCAGGATTCGCATCGCAGGGAACTCAGGTGGAATTTCCAGACATTATCGCTTTTCTGAAGATGGCATTCGTCGCAGAGAAGTGCCTGATGTGCACCGGTCAAGGCAAACCGGCTCTGGGAATGGCGCACCAGTGTAAACGTCGATGGGCGGTACCCACTCTCCGTATGGCAGAGAGCGCAATCGTTATTGTAACGCTTGACAAACTCTCCATGGTGCTTGTCTGTGTGGCAGTCCGTGCACTTCCGGAATGAGAGCAGGAAACGCTGTGCAAATGTTGTTCGACCCGCGGCACTGTGGCATTGTTCACACCGGACCGACTGGTGTTTTCCGACGAGTCGGTACCGTGTCTGGCGGTGGTCAAACGGCTTCTCCAATGCAAGCTCCCAGCCCTGCGCAGCATGGCAGGAGGAACAGGTCATTTCGTTTACGCCAAACAGATGCGGTGACGTGTGACATGGTGTACAGTCGGCGAAGCTCTTTGCAGCAAGCGTAATTTCCTTGCCCGCTCCTTGCTTGTCGATTCCGGGATGACATTTCGCACACGCGACCTCGGCGTGCTTTCCTTCAAGGGCGAACGACGTCCTGGAATGGTCGAACCGGTTACTCACCTGCCAATTCACGGAAGTGTGACAACTCGAACAGTCCTGGCCGAATTTGTCTTTATGAGGATCTGCATGACATGAAACGCACGCCGCGGATAGTCCGAGGTATGTGTCGTGAGGGTATTGTGTGCTTTTCCTGGTCACCACCGCATTCCGGATATGTGCAGGAGAATGGCAATCCTGGCAGCCAATCATCAGGTGTTTTCCTGCGAGCGTAAAGCCGGTGGACGTGTGTTCAAATTTCTTCGGCTCAAACGAGTATGTTCTGGCCGTACGTCCGAGGTGTTCCTTGTGGCAGGCGGTGCATGTTTGGTTCATCGACCGAAAGTGAAACCCCTCTTTTGCATTCAGCTCCGACTGAATTTCGTCATGGCATGCGAGACATTTTTTCCCGCTGATTTCCTTCCCAACCTCATGACATTGGGTGCAATTCTGGGAGCCCTCGAGTGCTTCATGCGCACGCGAGAGATCCCCCGGGGAAAATTGTCCGAATGTCGGAAACAAGGGTAGTATGTTGAGCAGCGCACCCATAAGGAGAAGCACGAAAATATGTTGCCCAGTATGCCTCAGTGTGTTCCTCAAAAAATCCAGGTGTAACCGAGTGCCAGAGTTACGGCGACATGCGCCGCAAGTGTTACGAACATGATAATGCTGAACGGGAAGTGGATGATGTGCCAGTAATAGAATACCCGCTCGACTTGTGTGAGAGCAACCGATTTCTGCAGGAGTGACGCCCTCGACATCGCCGCATTGCTCAGGTCATGCGCAACGGTCCGTGAGAGATCGCTCTGCTTGACCATGGCATGAATTCTCCGGCGCACCGTTCCCTTCATGCGTTCCAGAACGAGAAGCGTCCGGGTCATCTCGAAAAGAGATCGCGGCGCCTCCACCGACTGCATTGACCCGTCGATCATGCGGACGAGTGAAACACCGATCGGGTTTGCGTTCAGAATTCCCGCCAGACGGTCGATTTCACGATTGATCTCATCAGCCGACAGCTCCGCGCCCATCCGGTTCCGGGGAATTTGCACATAGAGAAATCTCCCCACGACGCCGCTTCCCACAACGGAGAGCATCGTCCAGAGACTTATGGCAGCGATGCCGCCCTGCTTGAACGTCGTATGAAAGACCACAAGGATGGGTCCGAGGAGGCAGAGGAAGATATGAAAATTGAGCCATCCCGATAAACGCCCGAGGTTCGACAGGGAGCGCACGCGTTTCCGGGTCGAATAGGTGGCTACCCCGACGATGATCATGAGACTGCCGAAAATGCCGAGGGCGTGGCTGAAATTTCCCGACGGCCGCATGTCACTATAATCCGGCCGAAAAGGACGTTCGTCAACCGGAGTGAGGTAGTAATTCCACCCCCGGACAGAAAGGGAGACGACAGCAAGTGTCCCGATAAACAGAAGAAAGATGACAAAGACCGAGTGCGACGATTCCTTCATTCTCTCTTATCTTGCGTTGGTTAAGAACATCACAATTCTGGCACAACTAATGTAGAAAACTCTACTTAGCGTTCAACGGCCATTGTGCGTCTGCACACAGCAAAATTCCGATAAAAGAACTCAAAAACGAAGTATCTATGGTGCCAAGCGTCTAAATCGTCGTGTCCCTCGGTGTTGGTGAGATGGCTGGGAGTTGTGAGGGGAATGTGAAAATTTCCGTATGTGATTCGCTATCCGCATCCTATACCGCGAATGTGTGAAATTTTTCCCGGAGTGTCAACAAAAAAATGCACCAATTCGTTCACCATCGGCGCGGGACATTCTTTACCGTCCGGACGGTATCCCGTGCAATGAGCAGTTCTTCGTTCGTGGGAATCACAAACACCTGAAGCTTCGAATCATCCGTCGAAATGATCCCCTCCTTTCCGGAGGTCATCGCATTGTTCTTTTCGCGGTCGAGCTTGATGCCCATGCATTCGATTCCGGTCAGGATGCGTTCACGGATGGCCGGGCTGTTCTCTCCGATACCTCCGGTGAAGACGAGAGCTTTGGCACACCCCATTTCGGCGAGATACGCACCAATATACTTCTTCGCCCTGATGCAGAAAATATCGATCGCCAGTTTTGCGCGCCGATCCTGTTTCTCCTGTTCCTCGGCAAGAAGTTCGCGCATGTCGTTCGTAAGACCGGAGATGCCGAGGAGACCGGACTGCTTGTTGAGCATCGTATCGATTTCCCGCATGCTCATGCCTTCCTTGTTGCGAATGAATTCAATGAGGGAAGGGTCCATGTCCCCGCCGCGGGTGCCCATCACGAGACCTTCGAGCGGAGTGAACCCCATCGACGTGTCGTAGGAATTTCCGTCCTTGATCGCGCACGCGGAACATCCGTTCCCGAGATGAAGCGTGATGATGTTGGTTTCTTCGCGTTTCAGATGGAGGATCTGACGATACCGGTACGCCACGTATCGATGGGAGGTTCCATGGAATCCATACCGGCGAATACGGTGCCGCCGGTAGAGCTGATACGGAATTGCGTACAAATATGAAGTCTCCGGCATCGTAGAATGAAATGCCGTATCGAACACGGCCACCTGCGGTACACCCGGCCCGAGGAGCTCGCGGGCTGCCTGAATTCCTTTGAGATTTGCCGGATTGTGAAGAGGCGCCAGTTCTATGCTGTCTTCAATCTCTCTCACAACCGCATCGTCCAGGAGAACGGAAGTCGTGAACTTCTCGCCGCCATGAACCACACGGTGCCCGACGGCATGAATATCGGAAAGAGCATTGATGTGATTGATTTTCGAGTCGGGTGAGATGATCCAACGGAGAATATAGTCGATTGCAGAGCGGTGATCTTTCAAAGGTTCTGCCCGCCGAAGTTTAGGATGTCCCTCGACCTGTAAGGTGATGATTGCCTGGCCGATAACCCGCTCGATAAGTCCGCCCGCAAGCCGTTCGTCGGCGTCTCTTTCGATGAGGTCCAGGTCCGTTTGAATGATCTGAAATTTTACTGAAGATGAGCCGCAATTTAAGACGAGGATATTCATGGGAATGGTCTGGAAGAAAGTGAAACATACCCAAAGGTACGAAAAAACATGCAGAATTCCGATTGGAATCTGCATAAAATGTTCGTATATTCATTCCGGCATCCTCACGAGTATTGCATGCTGACACTGCTGAAGATTTTGACTTTCCCTCTCTGGTTTCCGATCAAAGTCCTCTGGTTTGTGTCCAAACTGCTCGCATTCGTTTTCATGATATTCTTAATTGCCGCCCTCATTTACATCGCAGTCCATTTTTTCTAACTGTGTGAACAGCCGTCGTTCTTCATCCGAACGAGTCTTCGGAAGGAGTAAACCATGAACCATCGCTATACTTTCTTTTTCCTCTTTTGCCTCAGCACGTTTGTTATTTTTTCCTCGGCATCCGCTCAGACGTTCGACAAGTATTTTCACGATCAGACAATGCGCATCGATCTGTACCATGCCGGTACAAAAGGGACGGAGACCCTCAGTCTCGATAAGGTGTATGTGGAAGGTGCGTGGCCCGGGAGTATCATCAATCTTCTGGATACTCTCAATCTCGGCGAATACATCGTCCGGGTGTACGATCGTCAATCTGGTTCCCTGATTTATTCGCGGGGATATTCCTGCCTCTTTAACGAATGGCAGACGACTGACGAAGCACTGGCGGGAGTGTACCGCACATTTCACGAAACCGTGAGGATCCCCTACCCGGAACGGCCGATCCAGGTCACGATCAGCAAGCGCGATAAATACATGGATTTCCATGAGATGTTCTCTACGGCGATCGATCCGAATTCCCCGACCGAGATCCATCGCGAAAAATTCACTCCGCAATTTAAGGTCGTGCCTCTCGTTGAAAAAGGATCACCCCACGAGAAAGTCGACATCCTGGTCCTCGGCGACGGTTATCGAAAAGAAGACCTTCCGAAGTTTCGCAATGATGCGAAACATTTTAACGACGTCATGTTTTCCACCAGCCCGTTCAAGGAACGGAAGGATGATTTCAATGTCTGGACGATCGAAGTCATTTCTCCCGATTCGGGGATCGATAAGCCCGACAAGAACATCTGGAAGCGGACGGCACTCGGGACGCAATACAACAGTTTCGGCTCGGCACGATACGTCCTTACCGACGAGAACCGCGCGCTCCGGGATATCGCCGGTGCCGCCCCGTACGATTTCATCATCATCCTTGTGAATGACGACCGGTACGGAGGCGGAGGAATCTACAATCTCTATTCCACGTGCTACGCGAACCCGGACAATCCTTCGCAGGCATGGGAACGAGACTACGTATATGTCCATGAATTCGGACACTCATTTGCAGGCCTTGGAGATGAATATTATAGTTCGCAGGTATCGTACACGGATTTCTACCCCAAAGGGGTCGAACCCTGGGAACCGAATCTCACCGCTCTGACCGATAAGGAACATCTCAAATGGAAGAAGTTTGTTTCGGACGGGATCGCGATTCCAACCCCGTGGGATAAATCGACTTACGACAGTCTCACCGGCGAGCAGAGGAAACTCGACCGGCTTGCTTCGGATTATTACGCCAAGCGCGAGCCGCTCTATCAGGCAGAGGAGAAGGTTCTGAGGAATCCGTCACTTGCAGGCAAGGTCGGAGCATTTGAGGGGGCGGGTTATTCTGCCACCGGCATCTATCGCCCATCGCTCGACTGCAGGATGTTTTCTCTCAGTCTCGTCGGCTTCGACCCGGTTTGTTCCGATGCCATATCGCGCGAGATCGATTTTTACGCCCACTGAACTCCAATCAAACACATCAATCATTCGGGATTCCGATCATGAAATGTACGGTGCGTTCAAGAGCTCTCCTGTTTTCTTCCCTCATTCTGATCTTCTCGACCATCGTGGTGGCGGGGGCGAAGAAGCAACTTACTCTCGAAGATCTGACGTCGGGATTCAGATTCATCGGGCACCCTGTACGCGGATTACAGTGGATTGAAAAGGGTGAAGCGTATTCTTATCTGGAAACGGACACTTCCTCGAAGCACATCAATATCTGGCGGTACGATGTCCGTTCGGGGAAGAAATCCATCGTTGTCGACGCCGCCAACCTCGTCGAGAAGAAAGGCGAGCGGCCGTTTGTCATCCGGAACTATGCGTGGTCTCCCGATGAGTCGAAGATCCTCTTTACCGGGACGCTCCCTGCCCGCGCGGTAAAATCGGGGGGGAATTTCTATTTGTATGATGTGCAGAAGGGCGTCTTTTCCCCGCTGACGCGGACCGAAGCGGAGCAGATGAATGTGAAGTTTTCTCCGAATGGGAAGATGATCGGGTTTGTGCGCGCCAATAATCTCATGGTGCTGGATCTTGAGTCGGGAACGGAGATGCAGGTAACCTCCGACGGCTCCGAGCATGTTATGAACGGCCATTTCGACTGGGTGTATGAAGAGGAGTTCGGAATTATCGACGGGTGGCAGTGGTCGCCTGACAGCAAGTCGATTGCCTACTGGCATCTTGACGAAAACCGCGTGCCGGACTTCCCGATCATGAACTTCATCCCCCTTCGTCAGGAAATCACTCGCCAGCGATATCCGGTGCCGGGTGACCCGAATTCCATGGTTCGCATCGGCGTGGTCGCGATCGATTCAAAACAAACGGTCTGGATGGATCTCGGTGTGCCGTATGATTCTACGCAGGACCTCTATATCCCGCGCATCCGATGGACTCCGGACGGTCGCCTTCTTATCCAGCGCCTCAACCGCCATCAGAATCAGCTTGATCTACTCCTTGCGGATCCGACAACCGGGAAGTCAAAAATCCTCTTCACCGAAACCTCAGATACGTGGGTAAACGTCCTCAATGACGACGTTTGCCTGAAAAAAAGCGACCGGCTGCTTTGGTTGTCATCCCGTGACGGGTATACGCACCTCTATTTATATGATCTCGAGGGGAAGCTTCTCCAGCAATTGACGGCGGGAAAATGGGATGTTGATCACGTTGTCGGTGTGGATGAAGAAAAAGGGGTTGTGTACTTTATCGCAGACGTCACATCTCCGCTCGACCGGGACCTTTATTCGGTGAAGCTCACCGGCACAGGTTTCGCCCGGGTAACGAAGGAAACGGGCAATCATTCCATCAATCCGTCTCCGGGAATGAAGTACTTCATCGATACGTATTCGGATGCGACGACTCCGGACCGCATTTCCATACTTTCAGAGAGCGGTTCCGTCATTCGTGTCCTTGATGACGGGAAGATACCCGCATTGTCAGATTACGATCTGAGCCCGCAGACCTTTTTCACCTTTACGACTTCCGATGGCGTCACGTTGAACGGATGGATGATCAAGCCAACCCAGTTCGACTCGACGAAAAAATATCCTGTGCTGATGGATGTCTATGGCGGACCCGGCTCGCAGACGGTGAGAAATTCGTGGGGAGGCGGCGGATCGCTCTGGAATCAGCTCCTCGCGGAAAAGGGGTATATCATTGCGAGCGTCGACGGGCGCGGAACAGGTGGGCGAGGGAGGGAGTTCGAGACCGTCACCTATAAACATCTCGGAAAATGGGAGACGCACGACCAGATCGAAGGAGCAAAATTTCTTGCGTCCCTCCGCTATGTTGACCCGGCGAGAATTGGAATAACGGGAGGAAGTTATGGCGGGTATATGACGCTGATGTGCATCCTGCAGGGAGCGGATGTCTTTAAGGCCGGAATTGCCGTCTCGTCGGTTACCAGCTGGAAATTTTATGATACGATCTACACCGAACGGTATATGGAAACGCCGGCGGAAAATCCGGACGGATATGAAGAATCTTCGCCGCTGACCTATGCCGATAAGCTCAAAGGAAAACTGCTGATCATTCACGGAACTGATGATGATAACGTCCATATGTCGAATACCATCACGATGATCGATCGTCTCGTGAAGCAGAATAAGGTTTTCCAAACCGCACTCTATCCCGGAAGCAAGCATGGGATCAGTCAGCGGCTCGACTATTATCGCACATTGCTCGATTTTATTCAGGAGAATTTATAATTCCGTGCTGAAATTGAACTTGCCGATGGTGCGCCGCAGTCTGCCGCTCCTCGGATGTTTGCTTGTCTGTACGCTGCAAGGTCGTTCTCAGCAACTCACATGGAATGATCTGAACGGTGTGCCCGGCGTGACCTTCCTCGACCAGACGCTCGACGGGAAATGTTACGGAGTTTCCGGGACGAGAATCTACACCTCGACCGATGACGGTGTTGTGTGGAACCGCCCCGCTCCGGTTACCGGATCGGTGGAGCTTTTTTACACAAATGGTACGGAACTCGTGGTGAGCCGGTTTGTTGGAGGACCGTATCCGCATCAGGTCTTTACCTCCACGGACGAAGGCACGACGTGGAACCTCGTTTTTTATGAGCCGACACCGATCTTCGCAAGTCTCTTCGGGGATTTCTTCCTTTCGGATTCCGGGGCGTTGTATGCGTTCCATGGGGTCACCACTGTCTCCTCACAGCTGTTCCGGTTGCGACCGGGCACTTCCTCGCAGTCAGGCACCTTTATCCCGATCGGAAATCCGGTGCAGGGGTTTCCCACTGTTTACGCGATCGATCACGCAAACGTGATCTATGCCGGTGACCCATCAAGCGGGCTCTATCGCACAACGGATTTCGGAACGACTTGGACACTTTCACTCCCGTATGCGGTAAATGCGATCATGCCGAAACCAGGGAATTTCATGGTTGTCGCTGCCGATTCCACGCCATCCCTCGACGGCGGAGTCTTTGTTTCAAACAATCATGGAGTCACATGGACGAATGTGGGGCTCCCCGAAACGCACTTCACCGCTATCGATGCCGATTCCGCCGGGAACATCCTTGCCTCCACATTCCTCGGATCGTACTATTATACTGCCTCCACCCAGTCGTGGAACTTCGTCGGACCCGTGGAGCGGTCACTCTCCGCAGTGTTTATCACCCGTGAGGGCGTGCTTCTTTCAGCAAGCGCCGATGACGGAGTCTTCCGTTCGACCGATAAGGGAAATTCCTGGTCACTTAACGGCCCCCGGAATCAGGACGTGAGTGCTTCGATCGAGCTCCCCTCGGGTACAATACTCGCCGGTTCCCTTGGCTCCAGAATTTTCACCTCAGTCAACGCCGGACTGAGCTGGCAGCAGTCGGCGGCAGGCACGGTGGCCGATTACGTTTACTCGTTCCTCCTGTACGGAGCGAAGGTGCTTGCCAGTACCGATCAGGGGCTCTTTTCCTCGAACGATGAGGGGCAGCATTGGACAAATATCTCCTCTTCGCAGGTCTCGGGCTCCGCATTTGCCGTGACCTCGACTCCCGACGGGGCGCTCTTCATAGCAACGAACTTCGGGGTTTACGCTTCGAGGGACGGCGGTGCAAGCTGGGGTCCATCCGGACTCTCCTCCTCACGTGTGAATTCTCTTGTTTCGGATCCGGCGGGGAATCTGTATGCTGCAACTTCCATCGATGGAATCTTCGTGTCGTCGGATGGAGGCGGTACCTGGTCGAGCCGTGGCCTGGTGCGAAATGATATTCAGTCTCTCGCCGTAAACAGCAGGGGAGAGATCTTCGTTGGCGTCTACGGCGGCATCTTCAAATCGACTGATCTCCCGAATGGCTGGGGTATGGTCCCGTTTACAAATGATTATGTCTACGCGCTTTCCGTCAATTCGTTTGACCAGGTTTACGCCGGCACGTTGAGCGGCGTGTACGCGTCGGTGGATGGGAATTCGTTCACCGGTGCTGGAATGACGGGGAATACTGTTCTGAGTCTCTCCTTCGGTCCCGACAACCGGGTTTTTGCAGGGGTCTATCAGGGCGGGCTGTCGCAGAGCGCCCAGGCAGTCACTGAAGTCAGGACGGGCAATTCTGATTTTCCGAAATCCTTTACGCTCGGCCAGAATTACCCGAACCCGTTTAATCCGACAACAACAGTTGAGTTCGAGATTGCGAAGCTTGGTCCTGTCTCGCTCAAGATATTTGATATTCTGGGAAATGAGGTTGCGACGCTGTTGAACCGCAGGTTGATTCCGGGCCGGTATACAGTTCAGTGGAACGCTGCACATGCCGCATCGGGAACATATTACTACCGGCTCTCAACAACCGCATCCACGGAAGTGAAAAAGATGGTTCTTGTCCGATGAAATTTTGATTCTCTGCAGGGTTTTTGGTATAATTTTTTACCCGTAAGTATTCACGCATCCACATCATCATGAACGCTGGTCAGGAACATTCTCCCGGGGAACATCACGCCGAAGAGTTGAATTCCCTGATGGCCCGGAGACGGGAAGAGCTTCAGGAACTTCTCCGCCGCGGCATCAACCCCTATCCGTATGAATTTTCGCGGACCGATTTTTCGGCATCCGTCATCCGAGATTTTTCCGAAAGCACACCTCCCAGGACAGTCTCTCTCGCCGGCCGGATCATCTCTCTCCGTCGGATGGGGAAGGCATCGTTCTGTCATCTCCTTGATTCCGAAGGAAGAATACAGCTCTATATGAGAAGTGATGATCTTGGTGCGATGTATGATGCATTCAAGCTTCTCGATATCGGGGATACGATCGGTGTCACGGGGTTTGTCTTCAAAACAAAAATGGGGGAGGTATCCGTACACGTCAAGGAGCTCGCACTCCTCGCAAAATCACTCCGTCCGCTACCGATCGTGAAGGAAAAAGTCGATGAGACGGGAAATAAAGTTGTCTATGATCCGTTTGCAGACAAGGAGCTGAGATACCGTCAGCGGTACGTTGACCTGGTTGTGAATCCGTCGGTGCGTGAGGTATTTGTCAAGCGCAGCAGGATCTATCAGTCGATCAGGAAATTTTTCGATGCCCGGGGATACGTTGAGGTCGAGACACCAATACTCCAGCCGATGTATGGGGGGGCGTTTGCGCGACCATTTGTGACGCATCACAATACGCTCGACATGGATCTTTTTCTCCGGATTGCGGATGAGCTCTACCTGAAGCGTCTTATTGTGGGAGGATTCGACGGAGTATATGAATTTGCCAAAGATTTCCGGAATGAAGGCATGGACAAATCCCATAATCCGGAATTCACGATGCTGGAAGTGTACGTGGCATACAAAGATTACCGGTGGATGATGGACTTTGTTGAAGAGCTTGTCAGCACGGTTGGGAAGGAAGTGAACGGATCGACGCGATGGACTGTCGGTGAGCATGAGATCAATTTCGCACCCCCATGGAAGCGGGTGACGATGTATGAAGCGATCCGGGAGCATACCGGGAAGGATCTTCGCGGAAAATCGGAGGACGAGCTTACAAAGATCGCGCACTCCCTCCATGTCGATCTGGAACCGGGTGCCGGAACCGGCACGATAATCGACGAGATTTTCAGTGCAAAAGTCGAGCCGCATCTCATACAGCCGACCTTCATCACCGACTACCCGATGGAAATGTCGCCGCTCGCCAAGAAGCACCGCACTGAGCCGGGACTTGTCGAACGATTCGAAGTGATTGTCAACGGCCAGGAACTCTGCAATGCGTTCAGTGAACTGAATGATCCTCTCGATCAGCGCCGCCGTTTTGAAGAACAGATGAAACTGCGCGCCCGCGGCAACGAGGAAGCCCAGCCGCTTGATGAAGATTATCTGCGGGCACTGGAATATGGCATGCCTCCTACTGCCGGACTCGGAATTGGCATCGATCGGCTCACCATGATTCTCACCAATCAGGATTCGATCCGCGACGTCATCTTCTTCCCACAAATGAAAGCCGAGAAGTAGCGATGCGGAAGATCCTGATCGTGCTCCTTTGCTGGTGGTGGGCGGCAACTCTTGCCCGTGCCGGCACGAGCGGAATTCTCGAAGGCAGTGTCACCGATAAGGATACCAAGGAACCCCTCGTCGGTGTGACCGTCCTGATTACCGGTACGACCCTGGGTGCGGCAACCGACGCCGAGGGTCATTTTATGATCAACAACCTCGAAGCCGGTACGTACGACGTCAAATTCTCGATCGTCGGATATCAGTCGCTCATCTACCGGAAAGTGAACGTCCGGCAGGATCTACGGACGCGCATCTCTATCGAGCTGGTACAGTCCGCGGTGCAGCTGATGGAAATGGATGTGACCGCCGAACGCCCCCTGATCGAGAAGGATGTGACCGGTACCGATTATTCCATCGGGAACTCTCAGGTGGATAAGCTGCCGGTGCGCGATGTGCAGGATCTTATCACGCTCTTCCCGAGCGTCACCGCGGAAGGAAATGTGCGCGGAGGGAAATCGACCGAAGTGGTCTATATGGTCGACGGACTGCCGCTCCAGGATCAGGTGGGCGGAGGACTCGGCGGTTCGTTGCCGAAAAGCGCCATCACGGAGTTTTCCATGCAGTCGGGCGGCTTCGATGCCGAATACGGCAATGCACTTTCCGGTGTCGTGAATATTGTTACCCGCCGCGGCGGTGACAAGCAGACGCTCCTCATCCGTGGCGAGAAAGATGACTTTCTTCCCACGTCGATGGATCAGCAGACAAACCGCCAGACGGAAACCGAGCTGACGCTTTCGGGTCCCATCATACCTGAGCGGCTCCATTATTTTTCTGCAAACACGTTTCAGTGGAGCGATACCCGATGGTGGCAGGATTTTGACAAGTTCTTCAATTCACCGGTGAGCTCCGATTACAGCGGCATGGGCAAGCTCGATTACACTCTTTCGTCAAATATTCTGCTTACCGGAGAAGAAGTCTATTCGTTGCGGGACTGGCGGGATTATGAATTCAGCTGGAGATTCAATCTGACCGGCCTGCCTCCGGAACACCGCTCAACGTTCCGCACGACCGCAATACTCTCGCACACCGTTTCCGACAAGATCCATTATACCGCGAGCCTGAGTGATTATTATCTCCGGTCGCAATTAGGAAACAGCAAGTCGGACATCAACCTCACGCCGTATCAGTACGATTTCTTTCTGGAGTACATCACCTCCGGGAGTGAAGCATACTGGGGAGATACGCGGCAGCATATTTATACCGGCAAGAACGACTGGGTCATCCAACCTAATCCGCACAACGTTCTGAAATTCGGATTTGAGTTCAATCAGTACGATATCTCATCCGACGTCATCAAATATGAGCCGCAGACGACCTATTTTGGAAAGATCATTCCGGACGCGCCGCTGCTTAATTATAGCGACAGCTACCACTATTTCCCGCGCACCGGGAGTCTCTATCTCCAGGATAAGCTGGAGGTTGAAAAGGACGGCGCCGTCGTGAATCTCGGCTTCCGGTGGGATTTCATGGATCCGCGCAGCCAGCGTCCCGTGGTTGAGTACACAACGCCGGACAGCAGCAGCGGGCAGTACCAGTCGCAGGTGACGCAATATGTTCCGGCATCGATCAAACAGCAGATTAGCCCGCGGATGGGATTGTCGTTTCCGCTTGCGTGGAACATGTTGATCACGATGAACTACGGGCATTATTTTCAATTCCCGCTCTTCGATTATCTCTACTCGGGAACCAACCCGCAGCAGCTGAAGAACGGCGTGAGCGTGCTTGTGGGAAACCCGGATCTCAAACCCGAACGGACACATGCATGGGAGATCAGTCTGAAATACGGGTTGGATGAACGCACGCTGCTGACCTTCACGTATTTCAAGAAAGAATTTATCGACCAGATCGATTCAAAGACTTTTCTCCCGTCGAAAGCGCGGCTTGCCGGAGATTTCGGCTATGCCGAGTATATCAACAACGCGTTTGCAAATGCCGAAGGGCTGGAAGTGGTCCTCATGAGAACTCATGATGAACATTTGAGCGGATCGATTTCCTACTCCCTGATGCGGACCGAAGGCGTGAGCGATTATGTCAACCAGGGAATCAACCTCCAGCAGTGGGGGTTTCCGGTTCTCAACGAACCGTATCCGCTGAGCTGGGATCAGCTGCATACCGTCAAGGTCACTGCGGATGCGCTGCTTCCGGGGGATATTGTCTGCAATGTGCTCTGGTCTTTTAATACGGGTCGACCATATACATATTATCCGACAAAAGACGGCTACACTCCGGTGGATTCAACCGTTCCGTTTATACCGAACAACGCGCGCCTTCCCGGGAGCAGCACGGTAAATTTAAAATTCTCAAAGAAGTTCGCCTTTGGCAATATTTCCGGGCTGATGCTTTATGCCGACATCCAGAATCTTTTCAACGCCCTGAATCCCAAATGGGCGGATTCAAACGGTCGCATTGGGGGACAACTCGGAGATCCTTCGGCGTATTATGACCCTCGCAGGGTTATGGTTGGATTGCGATATGAAATGCAGTAAGCGCAGTATCATCCTCATCGGAGCATTGCTTCCGGTTCTGCTGAACCTGTCGTGCAAGGAGAGTCTTCCCACGTACGTGGCGCCGACCAATGTGCTCTCGCTGAGTGTCGGTTCCATTGAACAGCTCAACGATCATCTTGCACCGCCCGGCAACCAGAAGATTCAGCTCACGATCGATGGTGCCAACACCTTTAACGAGGTATTCGAAGATACGGTCGACTTCAAAGGCTCGGTCAGAATCTGGTGGCTCCGGAAACCCGACAAATTCAAGACGATCTATCTTTCGCAGAAAAATCTTTCAGATCCGACGCTCGTCCAAGATGGTAAGATGATGCTTGTGCCGGGGCAGCATTTTTCGATGGATCTGGTGTGGAACCTCCGGTCGGATGCAGGCGAATACCTTCCGGCCGACATGGATTACGTCAATCTGCGTCAGCGCTATTGCGATCCCAATGTCCGATGCTCCAACCCTGAGACGTTCGTTGTGGAAGTATCACTGAACGTCTATGACCGGCTTGGTTACATTTCTGCTCCTGCCGCCCAGTTCACGTTCATCGGGAGAGTTTGCGATGTCCAGGGGTATCCTCCCTGCGATTAGTCGATGGCCTCTTCACGGAATCTGAGAATTGCCGTGGCAGAAAAGAGCTCCTTCCTTGACTGAAATCCCGCGCGTCAGCGTCATCATTCCTGCTCTCCAGGAGGAGCGTGCTCTGAAGAACACGCTTGCACAATTCACCCCGGATCTGAAGACTTCCTTCGGGCTGGAGATCATTGTCAGCGATGGAGGCAGTACGGATTGTACGCTTGCGATCGCCCGGGAGCTTGCCGATGTCGTTATCGAACGCACCGCCGTCTGCCCGCAGAACATCTCCCGCGGGAGGAATTCCGGGGCCCGCGCGGCACGCGGCGAGTTCCTGTTTTTCCTGAATGCCGATGTCGTCATCGAGGATCCGCGGAAGTTTTTTGGGATGATGCTGGATGCCATCAGCAGCGAAGGGGTTGCCGGTGCAACCTGCAACGTCAATATTTATCCCGAAGAGGCGACGTGGATGGATTGGGTATTTCACAATTTCTTTAATGGATATTTTTGGCTGCTGAACCTTTTTGGGATGGGAATGGGGAGGGGCGAATGCCAGGTCGTTCGGAAGAAGATGTTTGATCGGATTGGCGGGTACAACGAATCGATCGCGGCGGGGGAGGATTATGAGCTCTTTCTGCGCCTCGAGAAATCCGGGAAGATCAGATTCGTCCGCGAGGTAACCGTCTTCGAGTCGCCACGAAGGTTCCGAAAGTATGGATATGTGAGAATTAGTCTCCTCTGGTTTATCAACGCGGTAAGCGTTTTACTCTTCGACCGCTCCGTGACGGATGAATGGAAGCCGGTTCGGTGATAAAGACGGGCAGTGTATTTGACTTTCATGCGGAATTTGAATATCATTTTTTCGATAACACTCTTTCGATAAGGATGATTTCATGAAACGACGATTCTCGACGCTGACGGTGATGTTGTTCTGTGTGCTTGCACTCATTCTCGGGATGCAGCTGAACAATCTGATCTCGGGAGATACGATCTTTGATCAGCTGAACAAGTTCAAGGACGTGCTGAGCTACACCGAGAAATATTATGTCGACAATGTGGATACCCCAAAGCTTGTCGAAACCGCAATCACCGGCATGCTCGGAAGTCTGGATCCTCACTCCGTCTACATCCCGGCATCTGAATTAACCCGGGTGGAAGAGGATTTCCAGGGAAGTTTCGAGGGAATTGGAGTGGAATATGATGTCGTCAATGATACGCTCGTCGTTGTGTCACCCCTCCCCGGCGGTCCGAGCGAAGGACTGGGAATACTCGCCTGGGACAAGATTGTGAAAATTAACGATTCCAATGCCGTGGGAATCAAACGCGAAGATGTCCCCAAAAAGCTCAGAGGTCCGAAGGGAACGCATGTCAAGGTATCGATTTTCCGGCCCGGCGAGAAAACTCTTCTCGATTTTGATATCACCCGGGATAAGATTCCTCTCTACAGCGTGGATGTATCGTATATGATCGACGGGAAGACCGGCTATGTCAGTGTCAACAGGTTTTCGCAGACCACGAGCGACGAATTCACGAAAGCTCTCGCCAAGCTTCGGTCGGAAGGTATGAAGCAGCTGGTCATCGACCTCCGGAATAATCCCGGCGGCTACCTGGATCAGGCGTTTAAGATGGTCAATGAGCTTCTTCCCGGCGGGAAAAAAATCGTCTACACGAAAGGGCGCCGCACCGAATTTAATGAAGAATATTCAAGCGACGGGACGGGAAAATCTGTTGATCTCCCTCTGGTGGTGCTTGTCAATGCCGGCTCTGCTTCCGCAAGCGAGATCGTATCCGGGGCAATTCAGGATTGGGACCGCGGACTCATTGTGGGCGAGACGACGTTCGGGAAAGGGCTCGTTCAACGGCAGTACGACCTGCCAGACAAGAGTGCATTCCGTCTGACGATTGCACGGTATTACACGCCGTCAGGGAGACTCATTCAACGGCCCTATGGAAAGGATTTCAGCGACTACACGAGAGCACCGTTCGTTCGGAACGAACAAGAGGGTGAAAATGTCGAACACAACGAGGAACGCGACTCGACACGCCCTGTCTTCAAGACTGCTTCGGGCCGCCCGGTCTATGGGGGCGGTGGCATTACACCCGATTATATCGTGAAGGCCGAAATTGCAGACACGCTCTTTCGCCAGTTTCTCGCCAAAGGCGTCTTTCGTGAATTTGCTCTCGATTTTATTGACAAAGAAGGGGCGGAGATCCGTCAACGATACGACCTCAGGAAATTCAAGTCGGATTTTGAAGTCAGCGCTCAGGTCATGAACGATTTCAAAGCGCTCGGGGTGAAGAAGGGAATTGTTCTCCGTGAAGAGCAGTATGCCAAGGAGAAGGATGTCATAACGACACGCGTGAGGGCCGAAATTGCACGAGCCATCTGGGGCAACGAGGGAGCGTGGAGACTGCTCGAAACGGAAGATAACCAGCTGCAGAAAGCACTGACGCTTTTTCCCGAGGCGGCGCGTATCGCCAAGCTTGAGTGACGCCTCGATTGTTGGACCCGGAATGTGCGAACACCACGGTTCCTCAGTATTGTAAGACTTGCCGCTTTCATCACGGGCGGTGTCGTCCTGGAAATGTCCGGAGTATCCCTTGCCCGGCAAACCGGCAGCCGTTCTGCGTCCCCCGATTCAGTGTTCCGGGTCGGGGAAGAGCTGACATACAACGTCAGTTTTTTTTCGTACGACATCGGCCGCGTCCGGATTAAAGTCATCGATTCCTTCACCGACCATGGTCACACGACTTACCGTGCAGCCGCCGAACTCGATTCATATCAGGGAGTCCCGTTTCTGAACGTTCACGCCGTTTATGGAACAAAGATCGACGCCGGGATGTATTCCACATGGTTTGATGCCCGTGACAAGAACGACGGGATCTGGCGCGAATGGGAGTATTTCTTTGATTACTCCCGGTCGCAACTTACCGTACGGGAAGGGTTCTGGAAAAGCGATACCGTAGTCCGT
Source organism: Bacteroidota bacterium (assembly GCA_035518715.1). Taxonomy (GTDB): domain Bacteria; phylum Bacteroidota; class Ignavibacteria; order UBA10030; family SZUA-254; genus DATIXJ01. Next base: position 65,285 of record DATIXJ010000015.1, read on the forward strand.
ACTGAGACACTTCCACTCGATACACTTTCCCAGGATGGGCTCTCTCTTCTCTTTCTTGCCCGCACGCTTGTCCCCACGGAGGGAACATATACGATCCCGACGTACATCCGGGAAAAGAAGGGGACCACCTACCTCAATTTCACCGGCGAACGAACGAAGGAATCGATCGAGCAGGTAGCGTACCCGATTGATGTGATTCATTTCCATGGCAGGGCGGGGTTCATTGGTTTTTTCGGGCTTACCGGCGACTTCGACGGATGGTTCAGTAACGATGCCGCGTGTGTTCCGATTCTGGCAAAAATGAAAATCTTCATCGGCAATATCCGCATCGAGCTGACCGAGTGGAAACGACCCGGGTGGTCTCCGCCAAAATATCCGGAGGAGCCGGAGCGATGATCAAATCGTATCGTTCAGCAGCACCCTCTGTTCATCCGTCTGTCTTTATTGCCGATGGCGCGCAGATTATCGGCGATGTGATGATCGGGAAAGATTCGAGTGTCTGGTTCAATGCTGTTCTTCGCGGAGACATCAATGCGATTCGTATCGGCGAAGGGACGAATATCCAGGACGGCTGTATTCTTCATGTCCGGCATGAATTCCCGCTGATCGTCGGATCCCACGTGACCATGGGGCACGGTGTCATTGCGCATGCGTGCACGATCCACGATCATGTGCTTCTGGGAATGGGTGCCATCATTCTTGATAATGCGGTCGTAAATCCCTATACTCTTGTGGCTGCCGGATCGCTCGTGAAAAATAATGAGATTATTCCCGAAGGGGTTCTTGTGGCGGGAGTGCCGGCCAGAATAATCCGCAGGCTCACTCCCGAAGAAAGAACTTCGATCGAGGACTCGGCGCGGGGATATATCGGATATGCACGCTCCTATCAATCGTAATGCGGGACAGGCAACGATGAAAATCCGTTTTTGGGGAACACGGGGATCAATCTCAACCCCCGGTAAAGAGACCGTCCGGTACGGCGGCAATACTCCGTGTGTTGAAGTCCGTCTCCCGAATGATGATCTGATCATTCTTGACGCGGGCACGGGAATCCGGAATCTCGGTGAGGCGCTCATGGAGAGCGGCGAGTCGGTCAAGGCGTATATCTTCGTTACCCATCCGCACTGGGATCATATCCAGGGCTTTCCCTTCTTCAAACCTGCATTCGTTTCGGGAAACGAGCTCACCATCGTCGGAGGTCAGATGGACAAGATGACCCTCCAGAAAATGATTTCCGATCAGATGAACAAAGTGTACTTCCCCGTTCAGCTCAATGAACTGAAAGCGACCTTAAAATTTCATCCGATCGAGGAAGAGGAGTTCTCCGTGTACGATGCGAAGGTTCGCTCGATGTACGTCAATCATCCGACGTTCGCAATCGGGTTCCGCATCACCTGCGGAGGGAAAACACTCGTCTACATCAGCGATAATGAGCCCTTTGACCGTAAAGTCGCGCGTTCAATCAGGAATGTGGAGAAAAAGATCATTGACCGTTTTGACCGTACCAGCGGGGATCCGAATCAACGGGTATTCGACTTTGTAAAAAATGCGGACGTGCTCATTCACGATACAACCTATACGCCGGAAGAGTATGTCGACCGTGTGGGATGGGGGCATTCCCATTATCTGTTTACTCTAAAAGTGGCTGCGGAGGGAAATGTCCGGCGTCTCGTTCTCTTTCACCATGATCCTGCCCATGATGATGCGAAGGTGGACGACATCCTGAAAAAATGCAAGAAAGAAATTCAGAATCGCAAATATCGGTTTGACTGCGTTGCCGCCTCGGAGGGACTGGTCCTGGAAATCTGACCGCCAAGAAGCTCCACGAAAAGGGAGTACTTGACATTGAATTGATGGCGGTTTATATTTGCAAGAGATTCAAATTGAATAGAGCAGATCATGCAATTCAATTCATTGTTCATTACCGTTTAGGAGGGCGCACCATGCCTGTGGGGAAAGTGAAGTGGTTTGACGGGAAAAAAGGGTATGGATTTATCATACCGCAGGAAGGGCAAGGAGATATCTTTGTCCACTTTTCCGCAATCAAGTCGGAGAGTGAATTCAAAACACTGAAGGAAGGAATGCAGGTTGAGTTCGAACTGGCGGAAGGGAAAAAAGGTTTGCAGGCGCTCAATGTGGTGGTCCTCCCCTGAAGAACTTGTGTGAGATTGTTGTCCTGCCCCGAGAGCATGTCTGACCGCGATCGGGGTTTTTGTTCATTACACGGTACATCACGAAAATTGAGGGTATGTCTTTTTCCTTTAAGAAGGAAGATTTCAGGAAGCTGAGCAAGGTTCTCGGCGTTCCCGCAAAACAACGGGGGAACAATATCCGCTTTGAGCTCGAAGGAAAGGCGAATCAGCGCAAGCTCTCTCTTGAAATCTATCCGGGTATCACCATCGGTAGCAGGCATGGCAACCTGGTAAGTGTGTATACGCCGAACGCGCATCTGCAGCTCCACTTTTGTTCGGGCTTTGTGGTCAGCGAGGTTCTCCACGAGGTAACATTTGTCGGAGAATCAAACGGGAAATTGTGCGGGCTGATCATCGAGAAAGAGGGCGGCTGCTCTCTCTATGCGAATGTCGACAGCGATATTCTCTCGGGAGATTTTACGCGTCTCGGTCCGGAAGTGATGCTTTCCGGCATTGCCCTGTCGCTGACCGAGCCGCTCCTCCCGTCACGAAAAACCGCGGGGAAACGGAAACGGTGATGCACGCAGTCCAGGTGTTCAACACACACTCCCGATATCGCCCCCGTCATGCCGCCACTATCGCTCTTGTACGGAAAGTCCTCCGCGGCGAAAAAATATCCAGCGCAGCACTGAACATCGTTTTCGTACCGGATAAGACGATGCGCGGACTGAATGGAACGTTCCTCGGTCATTGGCATGTTACGGATGTGTTGAGCTTCCCGCTGAGCGAACAACGCCAACAGCTCGAAGGGGAAGTCTATGTGAACCTCGATCAGGCGGCGCGGCAGGCGCGCACATACGGGGTTACCGCGGCAGAGGAACGCTCGCGTCTCATCATCCACGGCGTTCTCCACCTGGCGGGATATGATGATGCCCGGCCGGCTCAACGGAAACGCATGCGGAGACGGGAAGACCACTATCTTAACATCGAACAGAAGAAATAATGGCTTGATGATGGATGAACAACGAACGGAAATGGTGAAACGGACAGCAATGGAAAGCGAGAACGTATAAGTATGGCGAAATCTCTCCTGGTCGTGGAATCCCCGGCGAAAGCCAAGACCATTAATAAATATCTGGGGAAGGATTTTATCGTCCATGCGTCAGTCGGACATATCAAAAACCTTCCCAAGAGTACGCTTGGCGTGGATGTCGATGCGGGATATGAGGCGACATTCGAAACAATCCAGGGGAAGGAAGAGGTCATCCGAAACCTCAAGGATGCCGCAAAGAGTGCCAGTGAGGTCTATATTGCGACTGACCCTGACCGCGAAGGTGAAGCGATTGCACAGGACATTGCCGAAGAATTGGGCGATGATGCGAAGAAGATCTACCGTGTGCTTTTTCACGAAATAACCGAGAGCGGCATTGCGGAAGCTATGGAAAAGCCGATGCAGATCGATGAGAACCTTGTGGCAAGCCAGCGGGCACGCCGCGTCATGGATCGCATAGTCGGCTACAAAGTTTCTCCGTTCGTCTGGAAGACGATGTTTTACGGGTTGTCCGCCGGACGTGTCCAGTCGGTTGCACTGCGGCTGATCTGCGAACGTGAGGTGCAGATCAATTCGTTCGTCCCGACCGAATATTGGTCGATCATCGGTGAGTTTAAAACGGGAAATTACGACCCATTCTATGCCAAGCTTTTCCGGGTCGACGGGAAAGATCTCATCGTTCCATCGAAAGATACGCTGACGGAAATCGAACATAAAGGAACACGCGACAAGTTCACGTATATTCCTTCGGAAGATGAAGCGAACAAATACATTGAGCAGATCAAGAAGGAAAATTTTGTCATCGGAAGCGTCTCGAAACGGGAATCCCGGCGCAATCCGCTTCCACCGTTCATAACGAGTACGCTCCAGCAGGAAGCATCCCGGAAGCTCTACCTCTCGGCCACGCGCACCATGAAGCTTGCACAGAAACTCTACGAGGGTGTGGAGATCGGGAGTGAAGGATCGGTCGGATTGATTACCTATATGCGAACCGATTCAACACGCCTAAGCGATGACGCCGTTGCCTCCATACGGGAGTATATAATCGGGAATTACGGCAAGGAGTATCTCCCGAAACATCCCAATGTTTACAAGAAAAAGAAGACTTCGCAGGACGCACACGAAGCCATCCGCCCCACATCAATAAAGCATAGCCCTGCTGCTGTGAAGAAATATCTGGATAAGGATGCCTTCCGGTTATACGAACTCATCTGGAACAGATTTGTGGCATGCCAGATGGAGGCGGCGGTCATGGAGACGACGACGGTTATCCTGGAAGGCGGGGTGTTTCAATTCAAGGCGACTGCATCGCAGTATACGTTCAGGGGCTTCCTGCAGGTTTACGACGACTCCGCTGCCGATGATAACGGAAAAGACGAAGATGAGGAGGTTGCCGAAGAGAAAATCCCGGCGAATCTCGTTGCGAGGCAGTCCTCGAAGCTCCAGTCTATTGTCTCACACCGCCACGAGACGTCCCCGCCCCCGCGCTATTCCGAGAGCAGCCTCGTCAAAGCGCTTGAGGCGCTCGGGATCGGCCGTCCGAGTACGTATGCGCTCATTGTCGGAACGATCATCGACCGGAAATATGTCGAGCAGCGTGACCGAAAGCTGTATGCTTTGCAGCTTGGGATGGAAGTCAACAAACTTCTGACAGCAAATTTCCCGCACATCTTCAACGTGCGGTTTACCGCCAAGATGGAAGAAGAGCTCGATACGATAGCTTCGGGGAAGAACAACTACCGGTCGGTCCTGGACGACTTCTATCTGCCGTTTCATGAATCGCTGGATCGGGCATCGAAGAAAGCCACGGCGATCAAGAAATCGCTTCAGAAAGAGACGGACGAGAAGTGCGAGATCTGCGGCAAGCCGATGATCATCAAGTGGGGGCGCAACGGACAATTCATGGCGTGCAGCGGATATCCCTCCTGCAAAAACACCAAACCGCTCCCGGAAGACGCGGAAAAGACACGTCATCTCGCCGGCCTGAAGTGTGAACTCTGCGGCGGTGAAATGCTCGTGCGATCAAGTAAGTTCGGGACATTCCTCGGGTGCTCCAATTACCCGAAGTGCAAGAATACGAAGCCGATTTCGATGGGAATCAAATGTCCCAAGTGCAAGGAAGGGGACCTCATCGAACGGAAGACGAGAAGGAAGCGGACTTTTTACGGCTGCTCGAGATATCCGGAGTGCGACTTTGCATCATGGGATAAGCCCACGGCGATCCCCTGCGACACGTGCGGTTCGCCGTATATGGTCGAAAAATATTCTCAGAAACGCGGAACATATCTGAAATGCCCGCAGTGTAAGGCGGAAGTCGAAAAGGTCGAACAAGTCGCTGCGGGTTAAGTTCGGCAGGTCATGACGAATTACGTTTCACCATATATCGACTACCTTGCACGGGAACGAAATTACTCCGAGCACACCACAGCCGCCTATGCCGAGGATCTGCGTCAGTTTCTCGACTTTCTCAAGCGTCACTTTGCGGGAACGCCGTGGACGCTCAAGAGTATCGATCATCTGACCATCCGGCTGTTTCTCGGCGATCTCCTTGAGCAGGGGCTCGGAACGAGGAGCGTTGCCCGGAAACTCGCCGCCATCCGCTCGTGGATGAAATTCCTTGTGAAGAAAAATGTTCTTCGCACCAATCCTGCGCTCAATGTCGTCACACCGAAACTCCCGAAGAAGCTCCCCGTATTTCTCGACGAATCGTCTGTCGAGACGATGATGAATCTGCCCGATCTCAGCACTCCGTTGGGATGCCGGGACAGGGCAATCCTGGAGCTTCTCTATGGAACGGGAATCCGATTAAGTGAGCTGATCCAGCTCGACCTCGGCGATGTCGATTTTGCGGGTGAGACGGTGAAGGTTCTGGGTAAGGGACGAAAACAACGAATTGTTCCCCTCGGGAGAAAAGCCGCTGAAGCGATGTCCGGTTATCTGAAAATGCGGGAGGTGCTTTTCACGGATACGACACAGGCCGACGACCGCAAAGCGATCTTTCTTTCAGTGCATGGGCGTCGTATATATCCGAAGGGAGTTTATGAGGTCGTCCGCAATGCGATCGCCGCCGTTTCCGAGATTGAGAAAAAGAGTCCGCATGTTCTGCGGCATACCTTTGCAACACATCTCCTCAACCGGGGAGCAGACCTCCGGGCTGTCAAGGAGCTCCTCGGCCACGAAAGCTTATCCACGACGCAACTCTATACCCATGTAACAGTCGATCGCCTCAAGCGTATCTATAATCAGGCGCATCCCAAGGCATAACTTATTTTGAGAGGAAGAGTATGGACATCCATTTTACGGCGAGAAAATTCAAGGCAAGAGATTCGATCAGGGAACACGCAGTCTCCTCTGTCAAGAAGCTCGACAAATTTTACGACGGGATCGTCCGGGGGGACATCATCCTGAGCTTCGAACGGTCCACCAACAGCTTAAAAACCGCGGAAATCAATCTCCACGTGTACGGAACCGTCTTGACGGCGACCGAAAAATCCGAAGAATATGCCAAGTCGATCGACCTTGCCGTTGAAAAACTCGAGCGCCAGCTCGCGAAGTATAAGACCAAAGCACGGATGAAAAACAAGAAGACTCTGCGGCGCGTCAAGGAAAACAAAATATCCCTCCTCAATTCCGGGGAGGAATCATGAGTATACAACAGGCGAAGGAAACCCGAAAGCAATCCATCACTGTCGGGTTTCTGCTTGAATCGAATAGGGCACGATTGCGTCTCAACGCGTTGACCGGAGACCTGGGACTCAACAAGGAGCTGAAGGATGGAAATATTCACCGTCCGGGGCTTGCGCTCGCCGGGTATGTTCAGCTTTTTCGCTACGACCGCGTCCAGGTTTGCGGAAATACGGAGATGCGGTATCTGGATCAGCTGAAACCCGAAGAACGGAAGCGTTCAATCGAAACAATCTTCAAGTTCGATGTTCCGTGCGTCATTGTTACCAACAACAATCCGGTCGACGATCTTTTCCTCAAGATCGCCAAGGATTGCAGTATTCCGGTATTTCAGACTAGTCTGGAAACCACAAAACTCGTCTATATATTGAGCGACTTCCTGGACGATCAGTTCTCGCCCCAAACGGTGGTTCACGGGTCGTTTGTGGATGTGTACGGAGTGGGGGTGCTGATGACGGGCCGATCCGGCATCGGGAAGAGCGAGATCGCACTGGATCTGGTAGAACGCGGCCATCGTCTTGTCGCCGATGATGTGGTGATGATTACGCGTAAGGGGGAAGGAATTCTCATGGGAGCCGGGACCGACCTCGTGAAGCATTTCATGGAAATCAGGGGTTTGGGCCTTATTGATGTGCGGAGCATGTTCGGCATCCGGGCGATTCGGTTTCAAAAACGCGTCGAAATCATCGTAGAACTAAAAGAATGGCGTCCCGATGAAGAATATACACGAACCGGGCTTGATGAGGATGGAATTTCAATTATGGGAGTGCAGCTTCCTCATGTGGAATTACCCATTTTCCCGGGGAAAAACGTTACAGTGATATGTGAAGTCATCGCACTTAACTATCTGTTGCGGCACTATGGGTATGACGCAGCGAAAGAGTTTACCAAGAGACTCGATGCGGTAATATCTGAAAAAAGCAAACAGATAGGTGTGCGCGCTATCGATTATTTTGAACACGATTTCGAGTAGCTCTATCACATTTTTGAAAAAATTCCTTGACAAACTGGGGGATTTTTTATATGTTGACGCAACCCTGCCAATACTGGACGGATTAAAGGAATTTTGTCAGGGGGCGGTGAATTTTGTAGAGATATTGAATGCTCAGGACGAGAAAGACAAAGTCATACTACTGTACAGACCATAATCTCCAGGTTCACGAAATCAAACGGTTTTGGACGAAGCTGGCGACGATTATTGTCTCGTCGGTGATAGTTTCTGTTGCCGTCCTTCTCGCAGCAAATCACATCTATTATAATTTTCTCGATCTCGGGTATCACCGGATTCAGAATCTCCAGCAGGAAAATCGTATCCTCCAGGATCAGATCGCTTCTTTGAATACTACGGTCAACCAGCTCCAGAAATCGTTGGGGAATGTTGAACAGGAAGGGAACAAACTGCGGCTTCTGGTGGACTTGAATCCTGTTGACGAAGATGCAAAGGCAGCGGGAACGGGTGGTGCGGTTTCGATTCCGACGATCCCCGCTCTGCTGGATAGTGCCAATCCGGTTCTGGCGAATACGATGGATGTATTGACGAGGTTGTCAGGCGAAGTCAGGGTGCAGGAACAAAGCTACGGACAGATATTCAAGAAGTACGAGTTCAACAAGGCGTACTTTGCAGCTTTGCCGGCCCTGAAGCCGATGGAAGGATATTATTCCCGCACGGGATTCGGGCTCCGGATGCATCCGGTTCTCGGCATATTCCGGAAGCATGAAGGGTTGGATATTATCAACGATGTCGGTACCCCGGTCTACGCGGCGGGGGACGGCACCGTGGAAATGGCAGAGCACAGCGGCGGCGGTTATGGAAACGTTGTCGTCATCAATCACGGTTATGGTTACCAAACGCTTTATGCTCATCTTTCACAGATCCTCGTACGTGAGGGACGGCATGTCAAGCGCGGTGATCTTATTGCAAAGAGCGGCAAGACTGGCCTTGTCACCGGCCCGCATCTTCACTATGAAGTACGACGTAATGGTGCCTACCAGAACCCGATCGATTACTTCCTCGATGACGTCAGTGCACAAGAGTACCAGGAGAAGCTTGCGTCACAGTAGCCCTCTCGGCGAACTTTTCTCTGCAAACATCTGTTATTGGCATTGAAGCGGAAAACGATTTTGAGGAGCGAAGTTGTATGATTTGGACGATGGAGCTTGCATCGTATCTCGATGAAGCACCGTGGCCGGCAACAAAGGAAGAGCTTATTGACTATGCAATCCGCACCGGCGCCCCGAACGAGGTGATCGAAAACCTTCAGGAGTTGGAGGATGCGGATGAACCGTACGAAAGTATGGAGGAAATCTGGCCGGACTATCCGACCGATGGGGATTTCTTCTATGAGGATGAGAACGAGTACTAATCGCGCCTCTTGTGCATTCTAACGAACCCGGGAAGGTGGCGTGAAGAAATCCAGAGGGTGACCTTTTCTGTAATGAAACCCATCCAACGTATCGAACGGATGGGTTTTTTGTTGCTTCCGACGGAAACCTGAATTACACTTGGTATCGGAATGTCGTTGTGTTCAACTGCTGGTCGTGCCGCAATCCTGATGCTGATGGTGTTACTTGCCTTCTCCGGTTCGGCATTTGCACAGGCCGTTTTTCCCCGTCTCCAAATCGATGAGATCGCGTTTCACGGAAACACATCGTTTGGTGAAGACGTTCTCAAATCGGTTATCTCCACTCGCGAATCGCCAGGCGGGCTGACCAGGTTCTTCCATAGTATTTGGGGCAAACTCGGTGCCCCGCCCGAGTATTTCAATGAACCGCTCTTTGAGGAAGACAAGGGAAAAATCCACGACTTCTATGTCGACAACGGATTCTACGATGTCGATGTGGTCGGATCGACGAATATCGATACTGCCCACCAGTCCATCCGTCTTCTCTTTACCATTGACGAGCATCAACAATCACTCGTCGATTCGATCAAATATATCGGTCTTGATTCCGTCTCGGCGGATGTGAAGCAGCAGATTTATAATGAGCCGATACTGCAGAGGAACATGCCGTATCAAAAGGTACGGGTCTCGCAGGAAATTGCCCGCGTTCTCGATATCCTCAACAATTCGGGATATCCCTTCGCGAGGTACGATGAGGATCACTCTTCGGCGAAACGATTCCTGTCGACGAATAAATTCTCGCTGAACTATGTTTTCGTCCCCGGCAAGCAGTACCGTTTCGGCGAGACGACCGTGCGCATTGATCCTCCGCGTGAAGATATTACTCCCGACCTCGCAACACGCCAGCTCGACTTCAAGCCCGGTGATACGTACAGCCGCGAAAAGCGTCTCTCGAGCGAGCGCAACCTGAACCGGCTCGGTCTGTTTGAAACAGCTCGCATCGAACCGCATATCGCTCCGGACTCCGCAGTATCGACGCAGATCCCGATGGATGTCGTCGTCCGCCCGCGACTCCGGAATGAAGTATCGCCGGAAGTCCTGGTGTCTGATGAGGGGGGGTTCTTCAATCTCGGTGCCGGGGTCGGCTACACCAACCGGAATTTCCTCGGAGACGCCCGCACATTCACGGCGCAGACCCAAATCCGCACGGAGGATATTCTGGGCTGGGACTTCAAGAGCATTTTCGGCGGTCAGGGACTTCGCGATTCCACGGTGAAAGGAGCCATTGAGCTGCAGTTTACGATACTCCAGCCGTATCTGTTTACGCGAACCCTCAGCGGATCCTGGACGTCCAGCATCAGCACGGAAAAGCAACCGGAGTATAACCTTTCCATCATCCGGAACAAGATCGAGCTCACGAAGCAATTTGCGACGTACACGTACGGGTTTGCGGAATGGACACTGATCCGGGAAAACCCGGAGATTCTGCTCTCCACCGCGAAACCGGATTCCATCATCCAGCAGCTTCAGCAGGAAGATCAGCCCCAGTTTAACTCGATCCTCACGCTGACTCTCCAGCGCGATAAGACCAACGATATCTTCTCGCCGAGCAGCGGATTTTTTGAGAGCATCTCCGTCGAAGAATCGGGTGTCCTGCCGAAGCTGCTACCGGGCATCCGGTCTGGCCTTCCCTATACGCAATTCTATAAAGTGACCCTGCTCGGCAAACTCTTTCACGATCTTACCAGCACGCGCTTCAATATCCTTGCGCTTAAACTGCGAACGGGATACCAGGACAAGTATGGCGAGAGCAAATACAGCAGTGTCAGTATCCCTCTTACCGAGAGATTTTTCGCGGGTGGAAGCAACAGTATCCGTGGATGGGGTGCGCGTGAACTTGGTGCCATGTCCCCCGAGCTGATACCGTTCGGCGGAAATTTCCTCCTTGAAGGAAGCATGGAAATGCGGGTCAATCATTTCCGGGGGTTCAATAAGCTCTGGTTCATCAAGCCGGAAAATATCTGGGGCGTGTACTTTCTCGATTTTGGGAACGTCTGGAGTGATATTAAAGATGTGCATCCGCGTGAAGTGGCGGTTGCGGCAGGGCTTGGTTTTCGGTATGAAACGTTTTTCGGACCGTTTCGTATCGACTATGGTTTCCGGCTTTACGACCCGGAAGCCAAGACATCGCAGCAGTCGGTTTTCCAGAAGCCGTTCTGGAGCGGCACCGTCGGTAACGGGGTCTTTCATTTCGGCATCGGGCATGCATTCTGATCTGGAATGAGCTGGAATTCAATCGTCGGACAGGAGCGCGTCGCGAACGTACTTCGGGTCTCGCTCGAGCGCGGGCGTCTTGCACATGCCTATCTTTTCACGGGCGAGGAGGGTGTCGGCAAGGCCGCGCTTGCCATAGAACTTTCGAAGACGTTGAATTGTGAAAAAGGAGGAGACGAAGCGTGCGGCGAGTGCCCGAGCTGCAGGAAATTTGCAGTGCTCCAGCACCCTAACCTGAAGCTGATCTTCCCGCTTCCCGTCGGCAAGAACGAAGCACGCGGAGATTCGCCCCTTGCGAAGCTCTCCGACGATGAGGTAGCAATGGTTCGTGAGCAGCTTGCCCTCAAGGCGGCGAACCCGTACCATGCCATAACGATTCCGCGGGCAAACGAAATCAAGGTGAACAGTATCCGGGAACTGCGCAGAGAAGCTGCTCTCTCGCCGTCCGATCGCGGCAAGAAGGTGTTTCTCATCATCGATGCGGAAACCATGAACGATGAATCTTCGAATGCTCTCCTGAAGACTCTCGAAGAACCGCACGAAACAACGATGATCATTCTGACGTCATCCCGTCCGGATAATCTGTTGCCGACCATCCGGTCGCGCTGCCAGCATCTTCGATTCGATCCGCTGCGGGAAGAGGCCCTTGAACGGGCCCTTATCGAGCGGGAGAAACTGGACGCTACGCAGGCCCGCCTCGTTGCCCGATTAGCCAAGGGAAGTTACACGAAGGCCCTTGAATATACCCATGCATCGCTGGGTGATCAGCGGAAGGAAGCCGTGGAATATCTGCGCACCATGCTCTTCCGGTCGCGCCAGGATGTGCTCGGAGAGATCGATCGCGTGATGCGCGACCTTGAGAAGAACGAAATCGATGAGATGCTCCGGCTCCTCCAGTACTGGCTGAGGGACGCGATGACGGTGAGTGAAGGTCTGGGAGAACGGATGCTGCCCGGCGACCGGGACGCCATCGAAAAATTCAACCATCGGTATCGAACGGCAGACTTTGATTCAGCGATTGCGGCGATCGACAAGGCAATTTCACTTCTCTACAAAAATGTGTATATTCCGCTTGTTCTGATGGATCTTGCCTTTGCACTGAAACGATCTCTCGATCCTGAGTCCGCCGGCGAGAAATCATTCCGACCAGATGATAAATCGTAGTTCCCCGAAGAAAGGATCTCTGTGAAGTCGAAGTTCAAACGCATACTTGTCACTGCTGCACTCCCGTATGCCAACGCGAGGATACACCTCGGCCATCTTGCGGGCGCATACCTGCCGGCCGACATCTATGTCCGTTTTCAGCGATCGATGAAACGCGATGTTGTGTTCATCTGCGGCTCGGATGAACATGGCGTGGCAATAACGATCAGCGCGGAACAGGAAGGCATAACGCCGCAGGCGGTCGTCGACCGGTACCATGCCCTGAACAAAGTTGCATTCGAGAAGTTTGGCATGAGCTTCGACAGTTATTCCCGGACGTCATCTCCGCTTCACCATGAGACCGCGACAGACTTCTTTCTCACGATTCATCGATCGGGAATTCTCAAAGAGAAGGAAGAAAAGCAGTTGTATGACGAGAAGGCGGGGATGTTCCTTCCGGACCGCTATGTGGAGGGTACGTGTCCGGTTTGTGGGAATCCGGAAGCCCGCGGCGATCAGTGTGAAAAGTGCGGGACGTTTCTCGATCCTCTCCAGCTGATCGATCCGCGGAGCAAGATTTCCGGCGGAACTCCAACGGTTCGCCCCACCAAGCACTTTTATTTTCCGCTCGGCCTCTTCCAGAAGAGATTGGAGGAATATGTCGCCGCTGCGGATACGCGCGATGGATGGAAACCGAACGTCCTCCAGTACTGCCGCGGCTGGTTCAAGGATGGATTGCAGGACCGGGCTGTCACGCGCGACCTTTCGTGGGGTGTGAAGGTTCCGCTTCCGGGTATGGAAAAGAAAGTGATTTATGTCTGGTTCGATGCTGTGCTCGGATACATTTCCGCCTCAAAGGAATGGGCCACGAATACCGGTCGACCGGAAGAGTGGAAGAAGTATTGGCTCGATGCGTCCACGAAATATGTGGCGTTTATCGGAAAAGACAATGTCGTCTTTCACTGCATCGTCTTTCCCGCGATGCTCATGGCGTGGAATGATCAGTCGAAAGATGTCAAATACATTCTCCCGGAAAACGTTCCCGCGAACGAGTTCCTGAATTTTGAGGGACAGAAATTCTCGAAGAGCCGCGGATGGGGTATTGGTGTCGATGAATTCCTGTCGGAATTTTCGGCGGACTCTCTCCGGTATATGCTCACGATGAATCTCCCGGAATCGCGCGATGCGGATTTCACGTGGAAGGAATTCCAGGCTCGGCATAACAATGAGCTTGCAGATATTCTGGGAAATCTTGTCAATCGGACACTCACATTCGCACAACGCCAGTATCAGGGGTCGGTACCGCCAATCTCGGAGCTTCGTGCTCTTCGGACCAAAGGGGAGGGGTCGACAGATGAAGAGCTTTCCCGGCGCATCGCCGATGCGGGAAAGACCGCAGCAGAGTTTTTTGAGCACTACAAATTTCGTGACGGCCTCGTGACGACGATCGATCTGGCTCGGTTTTGTAACAAGTACTTTAACGATAACGAGCCCTGGAAGACGTTCAAAGAGAACCCAAAGCGGTGTGCCCTTACTATCAATGGGTGTCTGCAGGCAATACGCGCCCTTGCCATTCTTCTCGAACCCGTCCTCCCGTTTACGTCCGCGAAAATGTGGAAGATGCTGAACCTCTCCGGATCTCCGTCGGAAGCCGGTTGGGAACAGGCGGGAAAGAGCGGACTTGAAGACGGGCATCGGCTGGGAAGTCCCGAGATTCTCTTCACCAAGATCGATGACTCGATCATCAAAAAGCATCTCGGGGAGATCCCGTCCCATCCGTCGGAAAAGGGGCCGGCTCCGCCGGTCAAAGAGAGCATCGGCATTGATGATTTCAAGCGCATCGATCTGCGTGTGGCGGAGGTTCTCGCCGCTGAAAGGGTCAAGAAATCCGATAAGCTCTTAAAACTGAGAATCTCCCTCGGATCGGAAGAGCGGCAGGTCGTTGCAGGAATTTCCCAACATTACAAGCCGGAGGATCTCGTAGGAAAGAAAATTGTGGTCGTTGCAAATCTTGCCCCGGCAAAGCTGATGGGGGAAGAATCCCAGGGAATGCTCTTAGCCGCATCGAATAATGATGAGGGACTCACAATTCTGACAATTGACAGGAATATCAGTCCCGGAAGTATTGTCAAATAGCCGATCCAGGTCACAAAGTGGTCAATTTCCCGAAATTTCTCTTGACATCTACCCCGAAATTTTGTATTGTTGCAGTACTTATCTGATCCTGCCAAAGACCCAACTGGCGGGGGCATGCGACGGTCGAAATAGAAAAACGCAGCAGCAGTTGCATTTACCTATTATCAAACCATCTCACACTTTTTTGAGGGAACTATGAGACAATCGTCCTCACGTTTCTTGAGTGCCGGAATCGTTGTCTGTGTTCTTGCCATTGTCCTGATGGCATTGTATTTCTCCGGATGTACTCTACTCGATGATCGGGCGTCGCTGCCGACTTCCGCGCCGCAGTCAGGTCAGGGATTGGCGAAACTGACGGCAGACGATCCCGCGGTACAGCAAGCAGTGAACGTACAGAATCGGCATACCCCCGACTGGATGGTCGATCACAATGTTGTCGGGACTGCCGTCACAGAGGACGATGCAGGAAATATTGCCATCGTGCTCTATCTCGCGCAGAATGTAAAAAGTTATGGTAGCATTACGAATTCTCTCGCTCCCACGACGATTGATGGGGTGCCGGTGCTCAAGGAAGTTACCGGACCGTTCCGTGCCATGGCCGCATCGTCGCATCAGGTAAAGCAGGTCCCACCGGTTCAGCTCGGCACTTCAGGCGGCTGGAGATATGATCTTGCCAACGGCTATTGCTGCAGCGGAACACTGGGATCACTGATCAAGAAAGGTTCGACACAGTATGTCCTCAGCAATTATCACGTATTCTGGGGCGATATCGTTTCCGGCGGCAATAAGAGAGTTGCAACTGCAGGTGATCCGGTCATTCAGCCGGGACTGGTTGATGCAAACTGCAATGCCAACAATACGCAAAATGTTGCAACACTTACCGGAACCGGAAGCTTACCCGGTGCCAACGTTGATGCAGGATATGCGCAGGTCATTTCCGGGATGGTCAGTTCGACCGGCGCTATTCTGGAAGTTGGTACGATCTCAGCAACGACCCGCACCGCAGCACTCAACCTCGCGGTCAAGAAGAGCGGGCGCACGACGGGGTTGACCCGGAGCTCGATCAGCGGTTTGAATGCCACGATCAGCGTCCAGTATGAAACTGAGTGTGGAGGTTCGGTTGCATTTACCAAAACCTTCACGGGACAGATTATTGTGAAGAATTCCGGGAGCAAATTCCTCAATAGCGGAGATTCCGGGTCCCTGATGGTCGAAGATTTGGCAACGAATCCGAAACCGATCGGATTGCTCTTTGCGGGGAGCAACACCCTCGCGGTCGCTAACCCGATTGGCGATGTTCTGAAATGGGCCGGCGCGACGATGGTTGGTAACTAGCACTCAACGAATTTTCATTCGAACCCGTCTCGCTCGTTGAGCGAGCCGGGTTTTTTATTGACAGAAAGTAAACATGACGGCGTTTCTCAAGTCCGCATGGGTTGGAGCTCTGCTTGTGGTTGTCCTCATCGCGGCTTGCAGTCGCTCCGGCCGTGAACAGCAAGAGAAGGATATGAAGAAAACTGGCATTGATGTGGTAAAGGAAAAGCACGCGCCGGAACTTCTCTCTCTCCACGGTGTCGTCGGAGTGTATATTGGTCAGACCGGTGCCGGCGACTCGTGCATTTATGTCATGGTTGTCAGGAGGGATACTGATCTGGTGAGGAAAATTCCCACAGCACTCGAAGGATACCCTGTGCTGATCCAGGAAACAGGAGAGATCAGGCCGATGAACGAGAAAGGCGCCGGATAACTATCCTCCCCGTCAGGGGACAAAGTGTGAACTCTGAACCCTGGCTGAATCGATAATCCGCGTGAAGATGGTGTCAAACCGGCTCGTTGCATCGGTGAGCACCCTTCCCGCTCCAGGGTCGGGAGTAAAGGAGTTGTCGAGCGCGTGGGTTCTCTGGTATCCCGCGCCATACCTCCACTCGGGATCGAACTCGATGTTTCGCTCGGGCTCGGCCGAAAGATTACGGGGCACATCAGTTGCGAGAAGAACGATACCACCGAAGGTGTTCGGAGGTTCTGCGACGGGGAGGACCGTCACCTTCTTAAAAAGCTCCTGAAGCGTCCGGCCGAGTGACTGGACAATGCCGTCATGCCATCCGACCGACTCAACTGCAATCGCAAGAAGACCGCGAGTCCGAAGATGCTGTTCTGCCAGTTCGAAAAATTCCCTCGTCATCATTGCTGTCGGGAGCGCCGATGAAGCAACGCCGTCGACAAGTATGATGTCGTAGGTATTCGCGGTGTGTGACAGGAACTCTCGGCCCGATTCGCGGAAGAGTGACGATTCCGGAAGTGTTGTCCGGAATGCGGTGATCGCCGCATGAAGAATCGCCGAATCCGGTTCTGCCACATCGATATGCCATCCTGCATTGCCGTAATTTCGCACAATTGCTCCGCTGCCGATATTCGCCAACAACGCAACACCGTTTGTGTCGAAATACTGACGAGGAATATCCATTACCGGAATATATCTGCTTACGGAGGTCCGGTCCGTGGTATCAATGACGTCCTTCACAATGCCGTTCACACGCAGAACCTGGCCGCCGTCCATCATGAAGACTTCGATATGAGATGAAGACGTGTCTCTCCAGGCCATCGCTTCAAATGACGGTGATGAATGTCGGCACCCTGAGAGGATGAGGATGCTGAAGAGGAAATATGTGCATGTTCTGATCATTACACCTGTCGGCTCTTGTGAACTGATTATCCCTTGCGATTCAAATATACAATTTCGCTCCATAACATACCCGCCTTTTTCCTCCATTGCATTTCAGCGACCCCTTTTCTATCTTACACCGTTCAAAATCAACACCTACGAATCTTATTGCACAGGAATTTGCGCGCTACTCATTTGCCGGAGGTCATCGCTCTTTGCATCCTCATGCTCTCCGGCTGCGATGACGGGCTTGCCCCAAAAACGATTCTTGCTCCGCAGAGTATCTACGGTATTCGCGGAACTATTTATTTTAAGAACTGGCCTCCGTCCGACAGTATCGTGGATTTGCGTCTCGCGGCATTGAAGAATCCGCCTTCATCCAACATTTTCAACGATGTAATACAGGGGCGTGTCAGATTTTCGGGCACGCTGACTCCTTACGGTGCCGATTCAATCTCCTATGAGCTCCTCCTTGCGCCGCTTTCATACGGCACTTTTTCTTATATCGGCGTTGCTCAGCAATTTGGACAGAATATCCGGCAGGACTGGCGGGTCGTAGGCGTTTACTACGCTTTCGGCGATACGACGCAGCCGGGAACCGTGAATGTGCCCGCAGATTCCATCGTTGACGGCATAAATCTGACAGTCGATTTTCAACATCTTCCCCCGCAGCCGTAGGCAGATGAAGACGTGCCTCTTGATAATCCTGGTCTGCTCGAGTTCTTGCCTCGCTGTCCACGCACAGGAGAAGGAACCGATGAGCATCGGGGGAATGGTGGTGAATGCAGAGGACCATCTGCCGATCATTGGCGCGAATGTTACCATCTCCGGCACCGTGCTGGGAACAGTGACGGATGCGAACGGCAAATTCATCATCCGGAGAGCTCCTTCAGGAAACCAGACTCTGGTTGTTTCCATTATCGGGTTTCGACGGAAAGAGGTCCGTTACTCGACTGCGGATTCAAATCACGAAAGGATAAGGATCGAACTTGAACCAATGGCAATCCAGACTGAGCCCGTTGTGGTTACGGCAAGCAAGAGAGAAGAGAGTCTGGAGGAAGTTCCTGCAAGTGTGAGCGTGATCGACAGCCGCGCGCTTGAATACCGGAATACGGTGACGGTCGATGACGCGCTGAAGTACGTTCCGGGAGTCAATATCACGCGGGGACAGGTAAATCTCCGCGGCTCGACGGGATTCAGCTATGGGGTAGGCACGAGAGTGCTCATCCTGATTGATGGACTGCCTTTCATCACGGGAGATACCGGCGAAATCATATGGGAGAGTATCCCACCGGATCAGATCGAGCGGATCGAGGTGGTCAAAGGGGCAGGTTCCGCTCTCTACGGATCGAGCGCTCTTGGTGGAGTCATCAATATCATCACAAAGCAGGCGACGGAACAGCCGGATACCCGAATCCGGACCTATGGTGGAATGTACGATCAGCCGAAATATGCATCATGGCAGTGGACGACCAGCGCCCGCACGCTCGGCGGCTTGTCGCTTTCCCATGCTGAGCGATTCGAAAATCTTTCGCTAGTCATCGGCGGGAGCCGCACGGAGGACGACGGGTACAAGGAGAATGATTTTTGGAAACGATGGAACGGCTGGGCTCGGGTAGGATATGACATCTCTCCGTTCCAGTCGGTCTCCGTATCGTTCAGCATACTCGATCAGTATCGCGGCAATTTTCTCTACTGGGTAGACCTTGATTCCGCGCTTATTCCACAACCGAGTCACCTGAACGATCGTATCCAGTCAACCCGCTGGAATCTGAGCGCTCGCCACAAGTACTTTGTCACTGCCGATTTTTATCTGACCACCAGCGTGAGCTGGTTTCATACTCACTGGGACGATAATCTTCCCACTCCGACCGATTCGCTCGGAAGCTCTTCCAAATCCGATTTCATCACTTCTGAAATCCAGCTCAATTTCCAGCCGGATCAGAGTCAGTTCATTACTGCGGGAATATCCGGAACATATAACGACGTTTTTGCAGAGACAATTTTTGGAGATCATCTTGGACACGCGGGAGCGGCATATCTGCAGGACGAGGTAAAACTTGCCGAACAGATTCGTCTTACGGTTGGAGGAAGATACGATATCCAGACAATCTCGGGCCTGCAGACTGCAAACCAGTTCAATCCAAAACTCGGAATCGGGTACACTCCCGTTGCGGGAACTTCGCTTCGCGCCTCGGTGGGCCGCGGCTTCCGTTCACCTTCGATCGCGGAAATCTATACGAATACCGAGGCCGGAGGCGTGATCATTTCACCCAATCCTAATCTCCAGCCCGAACGGAGCTGGTCGTATGAGGTCGGGGGCTCACACTCGTTCTCGGATGCCCTGCTAATCGACTGCTCGTTATTTCGCAACGAGCTCTGGGATATGATCGAACCGTCGTTCGGCGAAACCGGAACGGTTCAGTTTCAGAATGTCACGCGCGCACGTATCACCGGCATCGAACTTTCGGGATCGTACAATCTCGCACGGCGCTGGTTTACCGATCTTGGCTACACGTATGTTTCACCGCTCGATGTGGAGACCGGCGATATCCTGAAGTACCGCCCGAGAATCCTCTTCTATGCTTCCAGCAGAATTCTCATCGAGCCATTTCAATTCGGGATTGATTACCGCCACATCAGCGAAATGGAACGTATCGACCAGGAATTTGTGCAGTTCGGCATTGTCCCGGACGGTGACCAGCGTATCCCGGTTTCAGTCTGTGATGTCCGCGTGCGTGTCGATTGGGATTTGGCGGGAATCGGCATGGCGACATCTCTTCAGGTGAATAATCTGTTCCAATACTATTACACGGACTTTATCGGAAATCTCGGCCCGCTGAGGTCGTTCGTCTTAACACTGGAAGCAAGACCGTAATGGCGTTGTCGTGTCTCCATTTTTGCACATCGGATGCGTGGGGCGGGCTCGAATTGTATTCGTGTACAGTGATGAAGGAACTCAAGGCCGCCGGTTGCTCAGTCATTGCGGTCTGCAGACCTCACTCAAAAATCGAACAGGTTCTCAAGGACGCGGGTATTGTAACCTGCAATCTTCCGGCCGACCGGACGTTCTCCCTCCGGTCGCTCCGCGCTGTTGAGGACATCCTTCGTGAGCGGTCTGTCGATGTACTTCATGTTCACTTTCACAGGGATATCTGGCCCGCCTCTCTTGCTCTCAGGCGTGACGTGAACCGGAGGTTGTTCCTCAGTATCTATATGGGTGTCCCGAGGAAGAACGATCTGCTCCATCGGTATATCTATCGCCGGGTCGACGGCGTGTTCACATCATCCCGTGAACTCAATCGCCGTCTCCCCGATCTTTACCCGGTTGCGTCTGAGAAAATCCATTACCTTCCCTATGGAAGGGATGTAAGAACCTATGCGCGGGATGATGAAAAACGCGTGAGGATTCGAGCACAATTTGGTGTGAATGCCGATGAGATGCTTGTCGGCACGATGGTGCGGATCGATCCCGGAAAAAGCGTCTTGGATTTTGCACGCAGTTATTTGTATATTGATGAGACGGCGCGCCGGCGGGTGAAGTACCTCATCGTCGGAGAACCGACACGCAAGGGATATGTGCGCGATCATGAATCTCCTTTCGAACCACACTGTGAAGCCTATCTGCAGGAACTTCGGAATTTTATTGATACAGAGGGAATTCGCGACAGGATTTTACTCGCCGGATTCCAGAGCGATCTCATAGGGTACCTGAGCGCAATGGATGTTTTTGTTTTTCCGAGCAGGGATGAACTTTATTCGCTTGCGGTGCTGGACGCGATGGGCATGGGGCTGCCCGTAGTTGCCGCGCGAGCGGGTGGTACCGTCGATCAGGTCGAGGAAGGCAGGAGCGGCGAGTTCTATGGGGTTGGAAACAGTGCCGAAGCTGCAGAGAAAATATCCTTGTACCTTTCGCACCCCGACCTGCGTGCTCAACAGGGGGCCAACGGCAGAGAGTTTGTCCTGCAAAACCACGATATGAAGACTACGATTAACCAGCTTCTCGGATTTTATCAGAGACCGCGGGCGCGTTGAGCGACATGGGCATTCCCTTTCATAAACCGTATATTGGCGAGCGTACAATCGACCATCTCAGGAAGGTCCTTGCCTCGGGAAAGCTGGGCGGTGATGGTCCTGTAGGCAATTCCGTCGAGGAACGATTGACGTCACTTTTCGGAATGAAGCACGCTTTGCTGACGACCTCCTGCACACATGCGCTCGAAACGGCAATGCTGACGCTCGATCTGCAACCGGGAGATGAAGTGATCATGCCCAGCTTTACGTTCGTGTCAACGGCGAATGCGGTGCTCAGGGCAGGAGGACGGCCGATATTTTGTGAAATCAGCGACCTGACCATGACGATGGATCCCCGCGACCTCGAGCGCCGAAGGACGCAGCGGACAAAGGGAGTCGTTCCCGTCCATTACGCCGGCGTCTCAGCACCTATGGATGAGATTGTGCAGATTGCACGGGCCGGAAATTTTTCTGTCGTTGAAGATGCAGCTCAGGGCGTGAATGCCCGTTATAAAGGGAGATATCTCGGCACGATCGGTGACTGCGGAGCGTACAGTTTTCATGAAACGAAAAATTACATGAGCGGAGAAGGCGGGGCGTTCGTTACGAACAGCGAAGAAATTGCCCGGAAGGCCGAGATCATACGGGAGAAGGGAACGAATCGCTCAAATTTTCTGAGAGGAGAGGTCGATAAATACACCTGGGTCGGGATCGGGAGCAGTTTCGTGCAGTCCGAGGTGCTGGCGGCTATTCTCATGAGCCAGCTCGATGATCTCGATGCGATTCAAAGAAAACGAATGCACATTCACGAACTGTATGTGCATGAACTTCGGGAACTTGAACAGCGTGAACTCCTCCGTCTTCCGGTCATCCCGGAGTATGCTTCCTCCAATTACCACATCTTCTATATTCTGTTGAGATCGGAAGAGGAACGTATTCGCGTGATGGGAAAACTGAAGGAAGAAGGGATCTCCACGACATTCCACTACGTTCCGCTTCATTCCTCACCCTATGCCCGAAAGAATCTCGGGACCAATGATCTCCGGCTTCCCGTTACGGACTCGGTATTTGCCCGCCTTCTTCGACTTCCGCTCTACCCGGATCTCGGGGATGGGGAGATATCCTATATCGCGGAAAAGCTCAAAGCGATCCTGCACTGAATCAGACGCACTCAGGTTATGTTTATCGAATCTCACGCACATCTGTACTCGGAGGAATTCGCATCGGATCTCGCGGCAGTTCTCGACCGTGCCCGGGCCGCGGGTGTCGATAAGATTGTTGTCCCTGGGACTGATCTTCCTACAAGCCGCCAGGCGATACTCCTTGCGGACAGCTATCCGATGATTTATGCGGCAGTCGGCATCCATCCTCACGAAGCGTCGAAAGCGGAGAGTGTGGATATGGATGAAATCGAAAAACTCAGCGAGCATCCCCGGGTGGTTGGGATCGGCGAGATCGGCCTCGACTACCACTATGATTTCTCTCCTCCGGAGCGGCAACAGGAGATCTTCTCCGCGCAGATCGACCTTGCAATTCGCCGTGACCTGCCGATCATTATACACTGCCGCGAAGCTGAAGACGACGTACTCCGGATCGTGGGGGAAAAGGTCGCACGGAATTCTGGATGGAGATCGAGGCACGCCCGGGATTTTGACCGTTACCCGCCGCCGCGCGGAGTATTTCATTGCTTCTCGGGCGATTCGGAGATGGCGCGAAAAGTCATCGACTGGGGATTCTTCATTTCCTTCCCAGGGCCGGTGACGTATCCGTCAAAACCTTCAAAGACTAACACCATGGCGGGAGTTGCAACGCGGATTTCCGCCGAACACGTTCTTCTTGAGACCGATTGTCCCTATCTTGCACCCGTTCCTCTTCGCGGCAAAAGGAACGAGCCGGCAAATATTCCGCTGATTGCCGGCAAGATCGCGGAGCTCCAGGGACTCTCCATCGAGGATATCGCGCGAACGAGCAATCTCGCGGCGTACAAGGTATTCGGAATCGGATCGATGCCGGATCCCGTCATTGCGTACACCATCCGTGATTCACTATACCTGAACATCACTCTCCGATGCAACGCTGATTGTGTTTTCTGTGACCGGAAAGGGGAGGCTATTGTCAAGGGGCACAATCTCCGGATCACGCGGGAACCGGACACCGCTGAGATCACACGCGCAATCGGGGATCCGCAGAAGTATGAAGAAATCGTGTTCTGCGGATATGGTGAACCGACGATCCGGTTGGATGTCCTCAAGGAAGTTTCGGGATGGGTGAAGTCAAAAGGCGGAAGGGTTCGACTGAATACCGACGGCCACGGGAACGTCATCAATCACCGCAATATTGTTCCGGAGCTTGCGGGATTGGTCGACTCGATTTCCATCAGTTTGAATGCGATTGATCCAAAACGCTACGGCGAACTCATGCGCATTGACGGGGAGCGGATGTTTCCTGCGATGGTGGAGTTTGCATCCGAGTGCGTACAACATGGGTTCGATGTTACCATGACCATCGTCGATTTGAACGATGGAGAAGAGGAAAAGGCAAAGGCATTTGTTGAAAAGAGAATAGGTGCAAAATTCAGAAGTCGCATTCTCTTTTAGGGAGATATCCATGAAAGCGGTAACCCTCACTCTGGCCATACTTGTTGCTGTCTCATTTACACATTCCCAAATCCCTCCGGAAATCAAATCAAAGCTTGAAGTAATCCTCGAAGATCAGGACCGCAGGATGGTTGGCGACGGGAAACTCACAAGTCTCTTTGATGATCTGAGCCCGATTGTCAGGGAACGCGTCACTGAAGCGTTCGGCAGTATCCAGGATACAACGGTAATCGGCCAATTGGTTGACCGGTTCACTTTTGATGCCGACGACCGTGTCCGGTATGCCGCGGCATTTGCGATAGGGCAGACCGCAGGGCAAATGTCGCAGCCCGGTAGGCAGAAGCTGAGTCATGAGATCATTTGGGTTCGTCTTGAACGAATGACAGCAGGCGGATCGGGGGCGGACAGCTCGAGTGACCGGATGATCGAAGAGATCGGTAAGTTTGGCACCCATCAGGCATTGAACGACCTGGTTCTGAAATATGGGAATATTTATCCACCGGTTCACCAGCAGGCCCTTGTTATGGGGCTCGCGAGATTTGCCATCCGCGGAATCTCAACGTCAGAAGGGACACAATATCTGATCAAGCTTATCAAGCCGTACGATCAGGCAGACTGGCGCATTGTCTATGCGCTGCAGCGGATCGGAGAGCGGGAAGAAATCCGGAGTGAGCTTGAAAATGTCGCATTGTTGTATCAGCATGCTGATCCCCTTGTTCGCATGAATCTTGCCACGTTGCTCGGCAAGGTGAAGGATGAGAGGATTTGTTTGCCTCCTCTTGCCCGGCTGGCAGAGTTCGATGCCGACTGGCGTGTCCAGGTGAATGCTCTCAGAGCTCTGGCAAACTACGACCTCCGCGATCATCCGGACATTGTTGATATGTTCCGGCGTTTATTCCTTTCCGGGAATCCGTACCTTGCGCTTACTGCACTCTCCTCCTTTGGAAATCTCCATCTTCCCGATCGAAGCTCCGCACCGGAAATAGAGAATGCTTTTGCTCAACTCGAACGCATTGCGATAAATCAGGGAAACGGATACCTCTGGCAACTGCAGGGGGAAGCAATGCTGGCGATGGCAAAACTCGAGGGACCAGCGGCCGTCGGGCGGATCAGTGTTGCGGATAAATCTCAACGGGGGCTCCAGGGGCAACTTCTCCAGGCATTAGGATATTCGGGCTCAAAAAATGCGCTCGGGCCGCTTCTTGCTTATGCCGGCGGAAACGATGTCTTCCTGGCGTGCGCCGCGCTCGAAGGCCTCGGAGTACTTGGTCATGCCATTGGCAAAGATTCTGCCTCGATCAGGCAGATTTCCGAAGCTGCTCTTCACTCGTTACAGTCGCAGGATGTCGCCCGTGTCGCGACTGCGGCGTCGCTGCTTGGCGATTCCCTCTTTCTGAAATCGTCATCTCTTCCGGCGCTTGTCAGAGCACTGGACGAGTCACGCGTTCCGGACGATGTCGAAGCCATCCAGGCGCTCTGTGAAACGCTCGGCAAGCTGGGAGACTCCCGAGCCATCGGTCCGTTGCGTCATCAGCTTGGACAAAAGGATCGTTCGGTCGTTTCCGCTGCGTCCAACGCCCTCAACGCCATTACGGGAAAATCGTACGCTGAAGAGATTCCGGCGTACTTCGAACCGCTCTACAAGGATTTCGATTACGACTATCTCCATGGGTTGAGGGATTCTCTCTGTGGCAGGGGCGTTTCAGACACAATTTGCGCGAGGATCGAAACCTCACGGGGAACCATCAACATCGAAATGTACAAGAATGTCGCTCCCTTCACGGTGATGAGCATCGTCAAGCTTGCAACCCGACGCGGATTCTACCGGGGCCTGACATTTCACCGCATAGTACCGAATTTTGTCGTTCAGGGAGGTGATCCGCGCGGTGACGGATGGGGTGGACCGGGATATTCAATCCGATCCGAGTTTTCACTACTTCATTATGATACGGGAATGCTCGGTATAGCGAGTTCGGGGAAGGATACCGAAGGGTCGCAGTTCTTCATCACGCAATCACCTCAGCCGCATCTGGACGGCCGCTATACCATCTTCGGAAAAGTTGTCTCCGGAATGGATGTGGTCAACGCATTGCAGCTTGATGACCACATGTATGACCTGAAGATTCTTCCCTGATGCTTCAGTTCGATTTACTCTTGAGGTTCTCGTACGTTTGGATGTGCATCGGGTCGATCTGTTCCAGCTTGTCAAAAATACCTTCCTCCTGATCTCCCGTAAACTTGTCGGCAATTTCCAGATACTTCGTATCGAAAAAAGTCCTGACGAGAAGCACCGGCTGGTTGACTTTTTTCTGGAATTTTGCTAGCTTTTCAATCGCGGAGAAGATGTTGCTTCTTGCCTTCCCTTCATCCTTGTAATACAAATCAAGTCCGTGGTAGTGGTACCGGTAAATTTCGTCGCGCACCGGCTGGAATTTCGGGTTCGTCAGTTCTTCGATGAGCTGGCCACGCGTGTATGTCGACTGTGACGTAACATCCCAGCCGCTTCCGATCTGACCGGAACCAATCGCACGGTTTGTAATGTCCTTTGCCTTCTGAAAATACTCCGTTGCTTTTCCTCCCTCGTGCGTATCCTTGTACGTGTCGGCATCATACCCGAGAATGATGTACGCGTAGAAATCAAAAAAACTCAGCAGTGGATCAAAATGCGAGTCGACATGGGTCATCGCTTGAGTCCGGGTGTAATCGAATTCCCACTTATCATCGAGGATTCTGAGGACGGCGGTGTTCTGATTCATTTTGAAGACCGGTCGCTGGCTGCCGATGAATGCTTTTGCCACGTAATGATTCGGAGACGTCATTCCGAGGAACGCAATATTTATTGAGCAATGGATCTTGTCATTGCCGAAGTCATCTTTTGTCCACCGGTAGCCATTGAAGTAGTCTTTGACCTGAGATTCAAAATTGGCAAGATTCTCCTTCGCTTCAGTGGTCAACTGGCTCGTTGTAATCGTGACGTCACAATCGAGTTCCTGGGAAAGGACACACGCGGGAAGAACCAAGGTGAGTATCGTGAGCGCTATGCGTGGAATCATGAAGAGGTCTCCACAAATTTCTGATTAACAACAATATAGACAAATGCTCTATGATGCACAAGTAACCAGGACATCCAAAATGGGAGGAAATTATGCGTTTTATTCTTTGGTTGATGGTGCTGATACCAGCCCGCCTTGTCGGCGGGTTCGAGTTCACGCCGATGGGAGCGCGGCCGGCTGCGATGGGGGGCGCCTATACCGCATCGGGTGAAGACGCGTGGGTGTTATTCAGTAATCCTGCCGGACTCGCCCACAACACGTCATTCAATATCTCTCTCTTTAGTTCACCGGCACCGTATGGCCTGCCGGAGCTGTCGACATCCGGTCTTGCTGTTGCATTTCATCCCGGCGCAGGAACGATCGGAGCGGGTGTGCGTCGATACGGATTTTCCCTCTACCACGAACTCTCCGGCGGAATTTCCTACGCCCGGTCGATCGACCCCGTAGCGCTCGGATTCACGCTCACCTGCTACAACGTATCGATCCAGAATTACGGAAGCGCATCGACCCTGGGGATAGATGCCGGTCTGCTTGTTTCGCTCTCGGAACATGTTCGTTGGGGAATGGCGTTCCTCAATGTCAACGCCGCTACCATTGGCGCTTCACACGAACCGCTTCCGCGCAGATTCTCCGCAGGATTTTCCTACCAACCTGCCGGAAGGTCCTCGTTCTTCTGTGATATGGTGAAAGACTCGGGGTTTGATGCGGATCTTCGCGCCGGATTCGAATATTGGATCGTTGATGCCTTCGCGATCAGAGCGGGAATGAAGAACGAACCATCAGAGATATCCGGTGGGGTTGGTGTGCGCTGGGGTTCGCTCGAAGTTGATTACACCTACGTCTCGCACGCGGATCTGGGTGGATCCCATCTTGCATCAATCACTTTCCGGTAGGAGGGAATATGCGTATCTCTCATGCAGTACACCTTTTCTTCCTGCTGCTTTCCTGTTGTCAGTCTCTTACGATTGCGCAGATCGATTCACTCGGCAATGTTGACCCGATGTCCGAATCGGACGAGGAAATCATCGAGCAGACTGCAAACGCGGACGAATCCCCCATCATGGACTACCTTCATCCGGAAATGCATGAAGGAGATGAGCATCTGACCATCCGGTCACGCATGCGGTCGACACTTGATCCGTCGAGAGCGTATGCCGATGGTTACTATTCCGGAAACGCTCTCCAGTCATGTCAGCGCCTCGATCTGTATGCTGGCGTACATCTTTCAGGCGGATTGCTTGTGAAAAAAGATCCCGGCGAACGAATGCTGAACGACTTTTCCACCGGAAATATCGCCCTTTCAGATGTCGGCGTGTTCTCGAAGGTCATCTTGGGTGATTACTTCGTGGAAGGCGGTGAGGGGATAGCGCTCTGGCGCAACATGGATGCCGGAAAGGGATCGAACGTGGCGGCATCCGCCGTCCGCGAGGGACGCGGGCTCATGCCGTTCGCATCGGCAAGCGAATCAGGATTCTTTCGCGGAGTTGCCGCACAACTTTCGCTCGGCGCCGGTACGTTCACCCTTCTCCTTTCGAAAAAACCAGAAAATGCATACCTGGACAGTCTCGGCCGGGTTACCGGTCTGTATACCGGTGGTTATTTCCGAACCACCTCTGAACTTGAAAAGCGGAACACACTCACGGACCAGCTTGTGGGAGGAAGAATCCAATATCATTTATCGGATGACATCCTGTTCGGTTCAACGTACTATCATTCCACATTTTCACGCCCCTTTCTCGTCGACAACGGTGATGTCTTTGGAGGGACGTCACTTTCGATGGGGGCAGTTGATTTTCGGGTAACATCCGGGATTGCGAGTTTTTTTGGCGAATGGGGGGTAAGCAACAGTTCAGCCTGCGGAATTTCCGGCGTGAAACTTATGCCGAATCAGTCCATAACGGTTGTGACGTCCTTCCGATCATTCCCTCAACGGTTCATCAGTCTCCATGGATTTGGTTTTGGGGAACGGTCGTTTGACGAACGCGGGGCATACATGGGAGTTTCACTTCGGATACGGGAACACCTCCGGCTCTCATCCTACATCGACGAATATGCGTTTCCTTCTGCGAGCTCATCGCTTTTCGGGACATCGGGCCACGATTTTCTCGTTCAGTCGGAATATATTCCACACCGGAAAATCGAAATCATTCTGCGATATCAGCAAAAGTACTCGGATTTCGAAGAAGAGAATCTCACCTGTTACGGCTTGATGAATCGCTCAGCCAGTGTTCAATCCGTCCAGCATCTCAGGATTCAGGTAGGTATTCGTATATCACCCGAAGTGCGGCTCTCCAGCAGGGGTGAGGAAACGATCCTCAAGAGTACGCCCGCAGGCGTTCAGCAGAAAGGATGGATGACCTATCAGGACCTGGTCGTTCGTATGGCAAAATGGGCCACATCGAATGTACGGCTCGCGGTCTTTCACACTGATTCTTATGACACCCGTGTGTATGAACTGGAACGCGATTTCCCGGGCGTTTGCTCGATGCCGGGATTGTACGGAAGAGGAATGAAGTGGTATGTGCTGTTGTTCTGTCCGGTGACAGAGTTCTTCCGTTTCAGTCTGAAGTATTCCGAGCTGGTGCGCGATGATGTGAAACGCATAGGAACGGGAGAGGACCAACTCCCCTCAAATCGCGACAGACGAATCGGTTTGCAGCTGGATGCCAAATTCTGAGAGATATTGGTTCTTCAGCGGCATTTATGTATCTTGATAAGATGCCGACAGACAAAACAAATACGGGAAAAGTAGTGGTTGCGATGAGCGGGGGGGTCGATTCCTCGGTCGCCGCTGCGCTTCTCCTCGATCAGGGATTTGAGGTGATCGGCGTTACCATGAAAACATACTCGTTCGACGATGTGGGGGGAAACATCGGCAACGAAACGAGCTGCTGCGGTCTTGATGCGTTCAATGATGCTCGCATGGTGGCGGTAAAACTCGGCATTCCGCATTACGTGGTCGATTTTACGGAACAGTTCGGCAAGTTTGTCATCGATAATTTTGTGGATGAATATCTAAAGGGAAGAACGCCGAACCCCTGCATCATCTGTAACCAGAAGATCAAGTGGGGTGCATTGATTGCCAAAGCGGCATCACTTGGAGCCGAACATATTGCGACAGGGCATTATGCACGGTTGAGGTTCGACGAAAATGCAGGGCGCTATGCCATTGCCCGACCACGCGATCTGAATAAAGACCAGACGTATGCACTCTGGGGGGTATCACAGGAATCCCTCGCAAAGACCGTTTTTCCGCTCGGCGAGATGACGAAGCCGGAAGTTCGTGCCGTTGCCGAGAAGTTTGTATTAAAGACGGCCTCGAAGGAGGAGAGCTTTGAGATCTGCTTTGTTGCCGACAATGATTACAGGCGGTTTATCGCGGAGCGGAAACCGGATCTCCTTCCCACGCTTGAGGGCGGAGACATCGTTCGTTACGGAGCGGTTGTCGGAACGCACCGCGGGTATCCCTTCTACACTATTGGCCAACGAAGCGGGATCGGTGCACATCCGGAGAGAATGTACGTTACCGACATCGATGCCGCATCAAATACCGTGACGATCGGCCGAAGCGATGAATTGCTTCACCGCGAACTCTTTGCTTCCCGCATCAATCTCGTGAGTTGTGCAACTCTCGATCCGGGAGCCAGAATCCTCGCTCAGGTCCGGTACAAAGACTCACCCTCCGCAGCGACGGTATGTTCCCTCGAGTCGGACACAATCCGGATCAGATTCGACGAGCCGAAACGGGCGATTACACCTGGGCAGTCCGTCGTGATGTACGCGGGAGATCGGCTCCTCGGCGGCGCAGTTATCGAGAGAGCATACGACTGAGTTCTTCTGACCTCCCGATTCCGGCGCACGGCTCTCGATGCCGGCTGAACTCCTGCCATGACGGCACGAGACTCTTGTATTCCGAATACTCATACCATATATTCTCAAAGACTTTTTCAAACAGGAATTCTTATGGGAAAATCGATTCCATCCGATCGGATTCACGATCTCCACAAGCGTAAGGAGCGGTCGCTCGCGGGAGGCGGGGAGAAGCGTGTTGACGATCAGCATAAGAAAGGCAAGCTGACGGCGCGCGAGCGTTTGGAACTTCTCCTCGATCCTGACAGTTTCGACGAGATCGATGCGCTAGTGGAACATCGGTCGTATGACTTCGGGCTGGAGAAACAGAAGTATCCGGGAGACGGAGTCGTTACCGGCTCGGGGAAAATTAACGGTCGCCCCGTTTTCGTCTTCAGCCAGGATTTTACCGTTTTTGGCGGCTCGCTTTCAGGAGCTCATGCCGAAAAGATCTGCAAGATTATGGACCTTGCCCTCAAGGTCGGCGTACCGATCATCGGATTGAACGATTCCGGCGGAGCCCGTATCCAGGAGGGTGTGGTGAGTCTCGGGGGTTATGCCAATATCTTTCTCCGGAATACACTTGCTTCGGGTGTGATCCCGCAAATTTCTGCAGTCCTCGGTCCCTGCGCGGGCGGAGCGGTCTATTCTCCCGCAATCACCGATTTCATCTTCATGGTGAAAAAAACGAGCTACATGTTCGTCACCGGTCCAAACGTCGTGAAGACTGTTACACACGAGGACGTTTCGTTTGAAGATCTCGGGGGAGCGGACACTCATGCCGGGAAGTCCGGCGTTGCGCACTTTGCCTGCGAGAATGAGATTGAGTGTCTGCAAATGTTACGGAAGCTGATGGGGTTTTTGCCGCAGAATAATATTGATGATCCCCCTCATGTCGAATCGAACGATCCGCCTGACCGGAGGGAAGAATTTCTGAATTCGGTTGTGCCGGAAAACCCCAACAAACCCTACGACATGAAAGAAATTATCAGTCGCCTGGTCGACCGGGGCGATTTTCTGGAAGTCCACGAATCATATGCTCAAAATATCATCGTCGGTTTTGCCCGGCTCGCCGGCAGGTCGGTCGGCATCGTTGCAAATCAGCCCGCCGTTCTCGCCGGAGTTCTGGATATCGAGGCGTCAATCAAGGGAGCGAGATTTATACGATTTTGTGATGCATTCAATATACCGCTTCTTGTTCTGGAAGATGTGCCGGGCTTTCTTCCCGGAACCGACCAGGAGTGGCGAGGGATCATCAAGCATGGCGCAAAACTGCTGTTCGCCTTCTGTGAGGCAACGGTACCGAAGATCACGGTGATCACGCGTAAAGCGTACGGCGGCGCGTATGATGTCATGAACTCCAAACATATTCGCGGCGACTTCAATTTTGCCTGGCCGACTGCAGAAATCGCAGTCATGGGTCCGAAAGGAGCCGTCGAAATTATTTTCAGGAAGGATATCGAGTCATCCAGAAACAAGGGGAAAAAATTGGATGAACTGATTGAGGAATACAGGAAGAAATTTGCGAACCCCTATATCGCGGCGGCAAGGGGTTATCTCGACGATGTCATAGTACCGGCAGAGACGCGTCCGAAACTTATCCGCACATTCGAAGTACTGCGGAATAAGGTCGATTCCAATCCAAAAAAGAAGCATTCAAACATCCCTCTTTAGCCGAATCCGTTGCTCTACGTCACCACCCCTGAAAAATGTCTTGACATTTTTACCGTAAACCTCTATATTCAAAGCTATTATGCGAAACCATAAACAAGGAAGTATCGGAAATTGAATAGAATTTGGACAATATTGATTTTTGGCGTACTGATTGCGGCTTGTTCAAGTGAGCGGGCGACGAAATCGCCTTCACTTCAGACCGGCTCTTCCGGTAATTCTTTCCGTTTAGTTTCCAATGATCCGCCGTCTCTTGGCGATGCTTCAACGGAATGCGACACTCTTCTTGCCGATTCCACAGATGATCCGATGACTTCGCAGCTTCTCGAACGGGCGCGCCAGCATTATCAGGCGGCGCTTGATGCGGAAGACTGCAGCGATTCCGTTCGTTCGGCAAATGAGTTTGAGTACGCGATCGGCATACTCAACGAACTTGGTTACTATCCGAATATTGAAGGCAACCGCGATTTCAACGATTTGAGCCGGAGCATCGTCGCCGATTACGAAAAGTATATTGCGAACATCGATAGTCTCGGGCCGCAGACATCCATCTTTGCTCTCAGGAAAAAGCTCAACCAGGTTGATGAGCTTTCCGACACAACCGGACAGGATGTCACGCAGAAGATCATTACGACGACAACCATTCCTTTGGTGGTCAATGGACACGTTGACCAGAATATCAGTTTCTTCCAGGGACGTGGACGAGATCATTTTGAGAGATGGCTGCATCTTGGCGGCAGGTATTTCCCGGTCATGAAGAAAGTTTTCCGTGAGCAGGGTGTTCCCGAGGAACTCATGTACCTGTCCATGGTCGAAAGTGGCTTGAATCCGGTTGCGCGGTCCTGGGCGCGCGCAGTTGGTTTGTGGCAGTTCATCAAAGGAACCGGTCAACTTTACGGGCTGCATGGAAATTTCTGGTATGACGAACGTCGTGATTTTGAAAAAGCGACGGTGGCTGCGTCGAAACACCTCAAGGATCTCTACGGTGAATTTGGAGATTGGTATCTGGCGCTTGCTGCATATAATTCCGGGGCAGGGAGAGTGTACCGCGCGATCCGGAGAAGCGGGTCGAGTGATTTCTGGAAGATGCGTCCGTATCTTCCGCGCGAGACGCGTAACTACGTACCGCAGTTTATCGCTGTTGCGGTTATGTCGATGGATCCGAAGACGTACGGGTTCGACATTGAACCTGCCGATTCGCTTTCCTATGACGTGGTGACGGTCAAAGACTGTGTCGATCTTGAGGTGCTTGCCAAATGTGCGGGTTCCGATGTGGAAACATTGCATGATCTGAATCCTGAACTCCTCCACTGGTGTACTCCTCCTGCATCCGAAGGCGGATACGTTCTCCGCATTCCTCGGGGCCAGCGCAGCGTGTTCGAGAAAAATTATGCAGCTCTGCCTGATGATCAGAAACGCGATTACAAGACCTACACCGTTCGCCGGAGAGAATCGCTTGCCACAATCGCCCGCCGATTCGGAATCTCATCGGCTGTCCTGGCTGATGCAAATCATCTTGCGAAAAGACGCGTCTCTACCGGTCAGTCTCTCATCATTCCAACGCTGCCGTCGAATGCGATGTTTGTTTCCAATCTCGGGACGGATGATCCTTCCGCAAAGACGAGTCGCCGGGGACGAAACAGTTCGGGAAGAATGACCGCTCCGTCGGGGAAGTCGAAAGTTTCGTACAAGATCAGAAAAGGCGATTCGCTCGGCAAGATTGCGGACTGGTTCGATGTTCGCATCAGCGATCTTCGCAGGTGGAATGAGATTCCCTACGGCAGTACGATAAAAGCCGGTGAGGTGTTGACAATCTGGACTGCGGCGGACCAGACGAGCAAGTACGCAGCAATCAACAACTGGACCGATGCGGAGCATGAAAAGGCCTTGAATGCAAAGGACGAATCGGACGATGCAAAGCCGGTCATTGCAGGTCAGCCGAGTTCGTTCTGGACCAAGTACCGTGTCAAGAGCGGTGATAATCTCGGAAAAATTGCACACCGCTTTAGTGTTGCCATCGAGGATCTTCGAAAGTGGAATGGTCTCACCTCCAATGTTCTTGAAAAAGGACGTGAGCTGGAAATTCTGGTTGAGGATACGAGCGTTGCCGCGAGCCGCACTTCTCTGGCCGCCGCAAAGGACACCTCGAAGGCAAAGAAAGGGGTTTCCTACACGGTGAAGAAGGGAGACACACTCCACAGCATTGCATCAGCATTCGGCATCTCAGTTTCCAAGCTCCGATCCATGAACCGCTTGCGCGGTGCCCATCTGCGAGTCGGACAGGAACTCTTCATCAGCTCCTGAATCTATCCTTCAAAATCTCTGTTCTATTCATTCCGCGGTGGCCCGCGGGAAATTGATTTTCTCTGCATTTTTCGATACTTTATTCTCCGAGAAAGAAGATTATCTTCGGATTCTTCTTCTTCCCGAATCTGCAGTGGAGAGGTGCTAGAGTGGTTGAATAGGCTGGTCTCGAAAACCAGTGTCCTCTTTATGGGGACCGTGGGTTCGAATCCCACCCTCTCCGCACACGACGTGCGTTGATGAATACCCTTTTCGTTCCGGAACCTGTTTCCGGCCCTCTGCACAGCGCTTTCCATATCCTCTCGTTGGAATTCAGAAAAAAAATATTTATACTGCACGAACTTTGCATACTGCCTCCTTCAAATAATCCTCGAACTGAAATCATTTATGAATATTAGTGTCATTGGAACCGGTTATGTCGGCCTCGTTGTTGGAACGTGTTTTGCCGAAACAGGAAATGATGTGGTTTGTGTTGATATCGATGAGAAGAAAGTCCGGATGCTTCGTAAAGGCAAGTCTCCGATTTACGAACCTGGGCTTGAAGAACTGCTGCGGAAGAATATTTCTGAGAAACGGCTGACCTTTACGACGGATATCAGGAGTGCCATTCGATCGGGAGAAGTGATATTCCTTGCGCTTCCCACCCCGCCTTCGGAGGACGGATCGGCCGATCTTCGCCATGTCCTCGGTGTGTCGGAAACCATCGCAAAGACGATCAACGGATACAAAGTCGTTGTGAACAAGAGTACGGTGCCCGTCGGGACAGCCGACAAGGTGCGTGCAGTGATTTCAAGAACATCGAAATTTGAGTTTGATGTCGTGTCGAATCCCGAGTTTCTGAAGGAGGGGGCCGCCGTCAATGATTTCATGAAACCTGACCGCATTGTGGTTGGCTCGAGCAGCCCGCGTGCGATCAGCGTCATGGAAGAGCTCTACGCCCCGTTCATCCGTACCGGCAACCCGGTGATTGTGATGGACGAGCGGAGCTCGGAGATGACGAAGTACGCTGCCAATGCGTTTCTCGCCACGAAAATTTCCTTTATGAATGAGATTGCAAACCTGTGCGACCGCGTCGGTGCGGACGTCGATATGATCCGGAAGGGCATCGGAACGGATCCACGAATCGGGATGCAATTCCTCTTCGCAGGAACGGGGTACGGCGGGTCGTGTTTCCCGAAGGATGTCAGCGCACTTGCCAAGACCTCGAAGGAATTCAAATATGACTTCAAGATTCTGAATTCGGTGGAGTGGGTCAATAAAGAACAGCGGGTACAGTTTGCAAAGAAAGTCATTTCCCACTTCGGAAAACGAATCCGGGGAAAAACCATTGCCGTCTGGGGTCTTTCGTTCAAACCGAATACCGACGACATGCGTGAAGCGCCTTCCCTCACGGTGATCGCACAACTGTTGAAACACAAGGCGGTCGTCCATGGCCACGATCCCGTTGCGAATGAAGAGGCGAAGAAGCATTTCGGGACATCCATCAAATATTTCAAGAAAAATTACGATGCACTGAAGGGTGCCGATGCACTCGTGGTGATGACCGAATGGAATGAATTCCGGAGACCCGATTTTGCAAAAGTGAAGTCCCTCATGAAAGGCAACGTGATCTTCGACGGGAGAAATATTTACAATCCTCAAATGCTGCAGGACCTGGGATTTGTGTATTTTGGCATCGGCCGCGGGCGGACACATGCCTCAGAATAGCCCCGTCAGTCTCGTTACCGGGGGAGCGGGGTTCCTCGGATCGCATCTCTGTGATCGGCTCCTTGCCGAGGGGCATAGCGTCATCTGCATCGACAACCTGATCACGGGAGATACTGCAAACATTGCCCATCTTCTCGGCAACGAGAAGTTCCGTTTTGTCCACCACGACATCACCAACTATATTTTCATTGAAGGTCCGGTCAATAACGTCCTCCATTTTGCCTCGCCTGCGAGCCCGATCGATTACCTGAAGCTGCCCATCCAGACGCTGAAGGTCGGCTCTCTCGGAACACACAAGGCGCTCGGCCTTGCGAAAGCAAAAGGCGCGCGGTTCCTGCTCGCCACAACTTCGGAAGTATATGGCGATCCCCTCGTTCACCCCCAGCAGGAATCCTACTGGGGAAATGTCAATCCCATCGGCTCCCGCGGAGTGTATGATGAAGCGAAGAGGTTTGCAGAAGCGATGACCATGGCGTATCACCGCTTTCACGGGGTTGATACGAGACTGGTGCGAATTTTTAACACGTATGGTCCCCGCATGCGCATCAACGACGGGCGTGCAATCCCTGCGTTCATGTCGCAGGCGCTCAGGCACGAAGATGTCACCGTGTTTGGGGATGGGAGTCAGACGCGCAGTGTCTGTTATGTCGATGATTTGATTGATGGAATATACCGACTTCTCCTTTCGGATATTGTGGATCCGGTAAACATTGGGAACCCCGACGAAATTCCGATGCTCCAGCTCGCAAAGGAAATTATCGAGCTTACGGGAAGTCCGAGCAAGATCGTCTTCAGAGAACTCCCCGAGGATGATCCGAAGATCCGCCAACCCGATATTACGAGGGCACGAACGCTTCTCGGCTGGTCGCCGAAAGTCAATCGACGGGATGGATTAAAGAAAACGCTGGAGTATTTTCGGACCAAGATCGTTCCCGCTTCCCCGAAGAGGTAAACCTGCACTGATGAACCGACTCTTTGCGGTTGCGGTTCTCATATCGTGTGTTGTTCCCACTTCATGCTATTCAGGAAATCTCCCCGGTCTCGGCAATTCCTTATTTCCCCCTGTTGAAGGGAATCTGCATTCGCCCCTTTGGTGTGCCCCGGACAGCGTCGATACCTCCGCAGGGCAGAGTCCGGGCGATCAGCAGGTCGATAAAGGGAGACTTGCGCTCGTCGGAGGTACGCTCGTGCTTTCCATGGTAACGATCCACATCTATCAGCAAAATGGCTGGTGGAAAGATAACCGCGCCCCGTTTCATTTCCAGGAAGATCTTGTCTACGGTCTCAATGTCGATAAGTTCGGCCATTTCTATGGGGCGACACTCATGGAATTTGCGGTGAGCAAATGTCTCGAATGGGCAAACGTATCGGAGGAATCCGCACTCTACTTTGGTTCGGGGGGAGCATTGCTTTTCCAGACGTATGTCGAGGTGGAAGATGGGTTTTCCGCGTGGGGATTTGACCGCGTGGATTTCGCCTCGGATCTTGCCGGCTCGCTCTGGCCGATCGCCCGCTATCATTTCCCTGTACTCCGGAATATCGACATGAAGCTGAGCTATCATCCGTCATCTTTGCTCGGGGAACCGGGAGGAACCGGATTCAAAGGACAGAAGCATCTCATGATCGACGACTACGAGGGACAGACGATATGGTTCTCTGTAAAGGTCGGACAGCTTCTTCCCGAGAGCTTCCGGAAGATCTGGCCTGAGTTTCTCGGAGTCTCCTTGGGCTATGGAGTGCGGAATGTTGCGGGAGTAAATCCGCACCGCGTCTATTTTCTTGCACCCGACCTTGATGTCACGAAAATCATTCCTCCGTCGACTTCATTCCTCAAAACGCTTGGTCAGGCACTCAACTTCATCCATCTTCCGCTTCCCGCCGTCCAGTTTCTGCCTGGGAGTGTCTGGTACGGACTCTATTTCTGATGCTTGATTTTCATACCCTCATTATGTATTTTGAAAAAGGACATTTCTGAGATTTTCCTCTTCGTCACCGGCTCTCGGTCTCTAGTCATCCAACAAACAGGAGAACAGCATATGCCATTAAAACAAGGCGACAAGGCGCCACAGTTTTCACTCATCGACACAGAACGCAAGGAACGATCGCTTGCGGAATTCTTCGGGAAAAAGACCGTTCTGGCGTTCTATCCGGGTGCATTTACCGGGGTCTGCACAAAAGAAATGTGTGCGTTCAGGGATTCCTTGTCTCAGTTGAACACACTCAGCGCGCAGGTTGTCGGCATCAGCGTTGACTCACCTTTTTCGAACAAAGCATTCGCTGCGGCGAATAATCTCACATTTCCGCTGCTGAGCGATTACACGCGGGTCGTCTCGAAAACATACGGCGGAATTCATGAGGACTTTGCGGGCCTGAAGGGATATACTGCGTCGAAACGGGCGGTGTTCGTTCTGGACAAATCAGGAGTCGTAACGTACGTGTGGATATCCGACAATCCCGGTGTGGAACCGCCCTACGATGAAGTCAGGAAAGCAGTGGCATCAGCATAAGGAGAATATCGAAGATGGCTCTTGCGGCAGGCGACAAAGCGCCGGATTTTTCTCTTCCCTCAACCGATGGGAAGACTCTTTCCCTGAAAGATTTCCAGGGAAAGAAAGTCGTCCTCTACTTTTATCCGAAAGACGATACGTCCGGATGTACGAAAGAGGCATGCTCCTTCCGGGATAATCTTGGCCGTGTAAGAAAGAAGGGGGCCGTGATACTCGGTGTGAGTGCCGACTCGGTAGATTCCCATCAGCACTTCAGGCAGAAATTTGATCTGCCATTTCCGCTTCTCAGTGATGAATCGAAATTGATTATCAAGGCATACGGCGTGTGGAAGGAAAAATCAATGTACGGGAGGAAATACATGGGAATCGAGCGCACGACCTTCATCATCGACGAACGCGGAAAGATCGCACATATCTTTCCGAAAGTAAAAGTGGAGGGCCACACCGACGAGGTGCTTGCAAAATTGTAGATTCAATGCATAAGAGAGGTTAATACAGGTTATGGTATATCTGACCCGAAAAGAACATTTTTGTGCGTCACACCGGTTGTTCAATCCGAAATTCAGCGAGAAGGAAAATCTGGAGATTTACGGCAAGTGCGCGTACCCGAACGGCCACGGGCACAACTACGAGCTGGAGATCACCGTATCCGGAGAACCGGATCCCCAGACGGGGATGATCCTCGACCTGAAAAAACTCTCCGACATCATCGAGGAGCAGATCCTGCATCACGTCGATCATAAGCACCTGAACTTCGATGTCGATTTTCTCCGTGGAATTATTCCGACAGCGGAAAACCTGGCGATGGTGTTCTGGAAAATCCTCGAGACAAAAGTCCCTCAGGGAAAATTGTCAAGTGTGAGAGTGTATGAAACTCCGAACAATTATGCCGAATACCGGGGAGATCGCCGATGAAGAGCAATTCGAACGGGCAAAAACTCGAGCGGGTCTTTAGGGACCTGCTCACGCTGATTGGTGAAGATCCGAAGCGCGAAGGGCTCCTGAGAACCCCGACCCGCGTCGCCGAGTCGTATAAGTTCCTCACGCAAGGTTATCACCAGGACATTACCGCGTTATTAAATGGTGCGATCTTTACGGAGAAGTACGATGAGATGGTGATTGTGAAGGATATCGATTTCTTCAGTCTCTGCGAACATCATATTCTCCCGTTTTACGGCTGGATTCACGTGGCGTATATCCCGAACGGGAAGATTCTCGGGCTCAGCAAAATTCCGCGCATCGTTGAAGTGTTTGCACGGCGGCTGCAGGTGCAGGAGCGGTTGACACAGCAGATTGCCGATACGCTGTTCGAAGTTCTCGAGCCCGATGGGGTTGCCGTTGTTGCCGAGGCAAGACATCTCTGCATGATGATGCGAGGAGTGGAAAAGCAGAACTCGGTT
Organism: Bacteroidota bacterium; assembly: GCA_035518715.1. Taxonomy (GTDB): domain Bacteria; phylum Bacteroidota; class Ignavibacteria; order UBA10030; family SZUA-254; genus DATIXJ01. Next base: position 105,811 of record DATIXJ010000015.1, read on the forward strand.
GCCACGACAAGTGCCATGCTCGGCTCATTCCGGGAGGATGAGCGGACGCGTAATGAATTTCTCAAGTTGATCAACAGCAAGCTTTCCTGAGATGCAGCGGAAGAGCCCGCAGGTCTTTGCGCGCAAATCGGTCGTCTGGGTTGTGGGATCTTCGCGAGGCATAGGACGCGAGATTGCGGAACAATTTTCTTTTCTTGGATTGAATGTCTGCTGTTCCGGAAGGAACCGGAAAGAGCTCGCGGCGACCGTGAAAAGTATTTGGGAAAAGGGGGGAACCGCATTTTCCTTCCCGTGTGATATACGACATCCCCGCACTGTTCGAGCGGCTGCGGTCGCAATTGTCCGTCAGGTCGGTGACATCGATGTTCTCGTCAATAATGCGGGGATAACGGTCTTCAAATCGTTTACCAGTACGACGGAATCAGAGTTTTCTGCCATCCTTACCACGAATCTTCTTGGTCCCGTTTCCTGTATCAAGGCAGTTCTTCCGTCGATGATGAAACGAAAACACGGATGGATCATCAACATTCTTTCGAACGCCGCCGTCAAGGTCTTTGAGGGATCGACGGCATACACTGCTTCAAAAGCAGGCATGCTCGGGCTCTCGCGTGTTTTGCGTGAGGAGCTCCGACCGCATGGGGTAAAAGTCGTAAATGTGATTCCCGGTGCGACGGCTACAGGGATGTGGAGCCGGTCGGATCTGCGGAAATACAATCGGAGGATGATGAGCGCGAAAGGGGTTGCTGAATCCGTTGTTGCCGCGTACACGATGCCGGATGATGTTGTGGTTGATGAGATTCGGCTTCGTCCTCTTCAAGGCGACATAGACTAATCAGTTGACTTGGAGTTTGAAGGAAACTGTCAATGAAGCTGCGAAATAAGACGGCTCTCGTTACTGGAGCGGGCAGGGGGATCGGGAAATCAATCGCTGTGGCACTTGCCCGCGAGGGCGCATCTGTTGTTGTTGCAGCACGGACATCATCGGAAGTTGACTCGGTTGCCCGCACGATCGTTGCCGGCGGTGGAAAAGCCATCTCCATGACTTCGGATGTCTCCGTAGAGTCGGATGTCAGGAATCTCGTGGAGCGTGCTGTCAGGGAATTCGGAACCGTTGATATTCTCGTGAATAATGCCGGAATCGGATCGTTCGCCAATGTCGCAAATCTTGCCACGGACGACTTTGACGAAATGTGGAAAGTGAATATGCGAGGCGTCTTTCTCTGCACAAAGGCAGTGCTTCCCTGCATGACGAAACAGAAATCCGGCGATATCATCAATATTGCTTCGCTTGCAGGCCGAAACGCATTCGTGGGAGGTGCAGGATATGCGGCAACAAAGTGGGCTCTCATCGGGTTTTCCCGATGTCTCATGCTCGAGGTGCGGGAATTCAATATCCGCGTCATCACACTTTGTCCCGGATCCGTTGATACCGGCTTTGGCAGAGGATCCGCGAAGCATTCCGATGCCATTCCGAAGGCGGAAGACATAGCCCAGGTAACGATCGATACCCTCCTGCTTCCGAGGAACGTGATGGTGAGTGAAGTCGACATTCGGCCGACCAATCCTTCCATGAAATGATCGGCCCGCCGACGTGATTTCCGCTCTTTGATAATCGGGATGAAGGATTCATTGGATCGATCTGAAGCTCATTCGTATCGTCGGTGCACTCGTATCCGCGTGGTGTCGTTGTATGGCTGAGCGAAAAACCGGGAAAGTGATTTACCGGCGTGCGCTTTCTCCGGTACTCGAAATCTTTCGTCTCGCACCGGAAGAAGGAAGTCCTTTTCCCGACTACAAGAGCGGACAGTTCCTTGCGCTCTCCCGCGATAACTGCCGGCTTACCAAGAAGATTCCTTCCCCCGATGGTTCTGCCGGCTACACGTATGAGGTCGATGAGCAGGGTCAGATCAAGCGCGGAACGGTAACGCACTCCTACTCGATTGCTTCTGCACCCACGGAAACCCGTCAGCGGGGTTATCTCGAATTTTACGTCGTCCTCGAACTCATCAAGATCGAAACTCCGGGCCGCCTCTCCGAGTCGTTGTTCGAGGTCAACCCCGAAGTGGATAATAAAGTTCACTACATCAACAAGATCACAGGGGAATTTACGCTGGAGAAGCGTGCCGCCGGCTCGAAGAATATCATCATGGTCGGTACGGGAACGGGCCTGGCGCCGTTTGCATCGATGATGAAACAACTCTACTATGATGCACTCGATGGCACAGTGCATCCCGCGCGATTCACTCTCTTCCACGCAAACCGTACACTGAAGGAGCTCGGCTATCACGACGAGCTGAGGAGCATCGAGGCATCGGAAAAGCTCGATTTCGTGTACGTGCCGTCTGTCAGCAGGCCGGGCAGCAATGAGAAGGACAACCCGCATCTCGGATTTGGCAGGGCGAATAATGTTCTCAGATCAGTTCTTGGAATGCCGCTGCAGGAAGAGGAACTTGCACAGACCGCAAGACGTGAACACGGCGATACAGCACGTGCAGACGCAGCGGTCAGACGGGCAGTTGAGCCCCGTCTCCCGCGTCAATTGAGAGGGGAAGATCTCCGGGAGCGGATCATCTCGGAATCCAGCGTGATTCTCGCCTGCGGGAACCCGTTGCTCATGGGAGATGTCAGACACATCGCGGGGCAGAATTCGATTCGAGTCGAGATGGAGGAATGGTAGAGCCCGCCCGGCTCATTCCTTCATCCCGGGATCGGCGTATAATCCGAGAATGCAGTTTCTGCAGAAATGCAGGAGCTTATAATCACCCACCTGCCGGATAATGAGTTTTTCTTTCGGGAATTCCCCGCGACAAATCGAGCACCGCTCCATTTCCTCAGCACCGGGAGTAGTTGATTTCTTTCCGAGTATTTTGAATCCAAAAAATGCTATGAGCAGGACGATGCCGAGGAACACTCCCCCGAGAATGGAGACGACCATATCTCACACTTTGATACTGATGGAAACCCCGTCACGAAGGGGAATGATGGAGGTGAAAACTTCCTTGGATGATTGGATGAGCCGGTTGAACGTGAGAATCCCCGCGGTGTCGGCATCCGGATGGGCATCGAATATCCGGCCGCTCCAGAGAACATTGTCGGCGATGAGCAGTCCGCCCTTCCGTAAACGGGGGAGCGCTTTGCGGAATGCCTTCGGATAAAATTGCTTGTGGATGTCGAGGAAGATCACATCGAACAGCCCGTCGGTTTTCTCCATCATGGTCAGTGCATCTCCGACAAGATAGGAAATGCGCTGGGACATCCGCGCGCGTGTAAAATACTTCCTCCCGGCATCGGCAAGTTCCTGACGATTGTCCGTGCAGATAACGTTCCCGTCTTTTCCGATCGCTTTTGCGAACCAGTATGCCGAGTATCCGAAACCGGAGCCAAGCTCGAGTATGCGTTGCGCATTGATGGACCCTGCCAGAAGGAAGAGCAGTCTCCCGACAAGTGGTCCGACAATCGGAAAGTCGTTCGCTGCAGCGTACTGTTCCATCTCGCTGAGGACCGCGTCACGGTCTGGAATCGTATTCGAAAGATAATCCTGGATTTTCGGATCAAGAATATCCATATCTGATTAATATATGAAGATCTCGTTGAAAATCAACGATTTCCGTAATCATTGCATCTGAATTTGCAATTTTTCATCTTGAATGAAGAGAAAGGAAACTCTATGAACCGTGCCGAGGCCCTGCAGATTCTGAAGGAGTATACAAAGAGCGATGCGCTCCTCAAACATATGTATGCCGTTGAAGCAGCAATGCGCTGGTATGCAAAAAAGTACAGCGAGGATGAAGAGCGATGGGGTGTAACGGGGCTTCTCCATGATTTTGATTATGAGATGTATCCCACTGCTCCCGATCATCCATTGAAGGGATCGGAGATTCTGAAGGAGAAGGGTGTGGATGAAGAAACCCGGAAGGCGATTCTGGGCCATGCAACATATACCGGAATCCCGAGGGATTCGCAAATGGCAAAGACGCTGTACGCATGCGACGAGCTTTGCGGATTCATTATGGCATGTTCGGTGATACGGCCGAATAAGATCGCGGATCTCGAGGTGTCTTCCGTCAAGAAGAAGCTGAAAGACAAAGCGTTTGCCCGCAACGTGAGCCGTGAAGATATCAGCGAAGGTACTGCCGGACTGGGGATCCCCCTCGACGAGCACATCGGCAATGTCATACAGGCGATGAGAGCGATTTCTCCGGAGCTTGGACTTTGAAGATGAAGACGGAATCGGGGAAAATGAACCCGTTCAAGATCCTCCGGAATGAATTGGCTGATTCTGTTGTTCCAAGAAATGAAGCTCTTCTCTGCGATGCGGAGGGGTGCTCTATGTCACAACCTGGTGTGCAAAAATGTGTTTTTATGCAGTACAGGATAACCGCCAAAATCCGCTCATGATGTATTTCGCAACGAAGATTGTGGAAGTGCTTGATTCTTCAACTGCTGCATGTTGTTGTCGGGGATATGGAGGGAATTCTCTGTTCTGGTGACTGTGCCGATGATGGTGATGATGCGCGAAGCCCTTTCTCAGAACAGATGAAGGGCTTCAGTGTTTTTATGGAAGGATGATTATGGAAACGACGAAACACACGACTCTTGCAACCGAGCGATACGACAGAAATTCGCTCCTGGGGCAGATCGGCAACACGCCGCTGCTCCGGCTGAGAAATATCACGGTCCCGGGGGTTGACATTTTTGCAAAAGCGGAATGGTTCAATCCGGGAGGGTCGGTGAAGGATCGCGCGGTTTTGCACATGCTTCTCGAGGCGGAGCGAGTCGGGCGACTACGGCACGATCTCAAGATCATCGATGCTACCAGCGGGAATACCGGCATCGCTTATGCTATGATCGGCAGTCTCCTCGGATATTCGGTTGTACTTGCTATGCCCGCGAATGCAAGCGAGGGGCGCAAGCGAATTCTTCAGGCCTTCGGCGCCGAATTGATTCTCACCGATCCCATGGATGGGACCGACGGCGCACAGAAAAAAGTGAAGAGTATCGTTTCCGAATCGCCGAGGAAATATTTTTATCCCGACCAGTACAATAATCCCCACAACTGGAAGGCGCATTACGAAACGACGGCTCCGGAGATCTGGTCCCAGACGAATGGAACGATCACACACTTTGTGGCCGGGCTCGGCACAACGGGCACGTTTATCGGAACTTCCCGGCGTCTCAAAGAGCTCAATCCCGGCATCCGGTGCATTTCGGTTCAGCCCGATCTCCCGATGCACGGCATCGAGGGACTGAAGGACTTGTCCTCGGCGATTGTTCCGGGCATCTACGATCCGAAAGTTGCAGATGAAGAGCGGCTCGTTTCAACCGAAGCTGCCATGGCGATGACTCGCCGGCTCGCAAGGGAAGAAGGACTCTTTACGGGAGTTTCGAGCGGTGCTGCGCTGGCAGTTGCGCTCCGGATCGCACAGGAGTTGAATTCGGGTACGATTGTTACGATATTCCCCGATGGCGGTGACAAATATCTCAGCGAACAAACATGGCATGGAGACTGACTAGTGCTTCGAATCTCACATGAGCTTGTCCGCAGGATCTCGCTCCACGGGGAACAAACCTATCCGGAGGAGTGCTGCGGGGCGCTGTACGGAACAGAGGCCGAGGGTGTGCGAACTGTCCTGTACGTTCAGGAGATTTCCAACACTCAGGATGTGAACCGCGAACGCCGGTTCTCTCTCACTGCCGATCAGTACAGGAGCGCCGAGCGCAAAGCGAAGGAACTGCATCTCACGCTTCTGGGGTTCTATCATTCACATCCGGATCATCCGGCGGAGCCGTCACAGTTCGACCTGGAGCATGCGTTTCCCTGGTTTTCGTACATCATTCAAAACATCTCCGGCGGGAATGCGGGATTGCTGACTTCCTGGATACTCGACGAGACCCGGATGCGGTTTAACGAACAAACGGTAAGCGAGGAGACCACCTAAAGGTAAAACCATGAGTGTCAACGTACTGATTCCGACTCCCCTGAGACCGTATGCCGACGCGCATGACCGCGTCGCGGTAGCGGGGAAGACGGTAGGAGAAACACTTTCCAATCTTGTTCTTCAATACCCTTCGCTGAAGAGGCACCTGTACGGTGACGACGGGAAGCTGAGGAATTATATCAATATTTACGTGAACGACGAGGATATCCGCTATCTCGAAAAGGAAAAGACCCCGGTCACGGCAAACGATGTTGTCAGCATCGTTCCGTCTATTGCCGGCGGAAGCGGGGCAGCTACGGCAGAACGTGTCGAGCTTTCGCGGGAAGAGATGTTGCGATACAGTCGCCACCTGATCATGCCGGAAGTCGGGCTGGAGGGGCAGAAGAAATTGAAAGCAGCGCGCGTCCTTCTGATCGGGGCCGGAGGGCTCGGTTCGCCCCTCGGCCTGTATCTGGCCGCAGCGGGCGTCGGGACAATCGGGATCGTGGATTTTGACAAGGTTGATCTTACCAATCTCCACCGGCAGCTCTTGCACGGGACCACCGATGTGGGGAGATCGAAGCTCGACTCTGCACGTGACCGTCTTGCCGATGTCAATCCGCATGTCAACGTGGAGACCTACGAAATGCGTCTGACCTCTGAAAACGCTCTGGATCTCCTCGAACGATTTGACGTGATCATTGACGGGACGGATAATTTCCCCACAAGGTATCTTGTCAACGATGCATGTGTACTGCTGGGGAAACCGAACGTTTATGGGAGCATTTTCCGGTTCGACGGGCAGGTTACCGTCTTTGACGCGCGGAAAGGGCCGTGCTACCGATGTCTTTACGCCGCGCCGCCGCCGCCGGGGCTCGTTCCGAGCTGTGCAGAAGGGGGCGTGCTGGGTGTACTCCCTGGTATCATCGGTACACTCCAGGCACTCGAAGCAATCAAGATTATCATCGGTCATGGTGAAGTTCTCGTCGGGCGGCTTGTCCTTTTTGATGCATTCACCATGAAGTTTCGCGAGTTCAAACTGCGAAAGGATCCGCAGTGCCCGATCTGTTCGGCAAATCCCACAATCCATCAGCTGATTGATTACGAACAGTTCTGCGGCACTTCTCCGCATCCGACGAATGGAACGAGTGAATTTGAGATCTCTGTTCAGGAGCTGAAGTCCCGTCTTGACCGAGGAGATGATCTGCTTATCCTCGACGTGCGCGAAGCCCACGAATATGAGATCAACAATCTCAACGGGCTTCTCATCCCTCTCAACCAGCTTCCGGCTCGCGTGCATGAACTTGATTCGTCCCGCGAGATTATCGTTCATTGCAAGATGGGTGGCCGAAGCGCCCGCGCCGTGGAGTTTCTTCGCCAGAGCGGATTCAGGAAGGTGAAGAATCTCGTGGGCGGCATCGATGCGTGGGCGGAAAACATCGATCCCACCATGCCGCACTACTAGCAGTTTCTCCCCGAACCTTGTAACTCTTCAAATATTTCCCTACATTCTCCGATTCACTTTGTGGAGAATTGTCTATGCGACGAGTCTTGCTGCTGCTTGCAATCTTCTTTGCGATGCTGGAGGTGCCCCTTCTCGCACAAGATGATGAAGAACCTGTTCCGCCGCCACGCGGTCATACCCAGACAAAATTCGGCGTTGCGGGCGGGTTTACACAGAACCTGCTTTTCCTGAATCTCGATCCGATCAACCAGGTTCTCCGCAAGTTTAACTCGGCAGATCTGGGTAACGGACCCGTGACGCTCCTCGGGGGCCAGGGATACGGATATATCCTGCTTCTTCCCAATGTGCGCGTCGGCGGAGTCGGGGGGAGCGGGAGTATTTCTTCGCTGTCATTACTCGGAGTAACTCGCCGCGAAGTTGATCTTTCCGTCGGCTATGGCGGCGTGACGATTGACTATGTCATGCCGGTGGTCGGGCATCTCGACCTGGCTCTTGGTGTTGTGCTTGGAGGGGGAAGTGTTAATCTCAAGATGACGCGGGATAACGGCTCCCCAAAGACCTGGGATGGGATCTGGAGTCAGTTCGGGAGTAATGATTCCACTACCGCCGAGTTCACGAGAAATCTCTCGGGATCTTTCTTTGTCGTTCAGCCGTCGGTTAATGTGGAGTATGCCTTGCTTCGCTGGCTTGGCGTGAGGGTGGGAGTTTCGTACAACGGCATGGCAGGCGGAAACTGGAAGGTGGACGGAAATTACGATCTTATCGGCGTTCCTTCCGAAATCAGCGGCAAAGGATTTATGATCAATGGGGGAATTTTTCTTGGTTTCTTCTACTGATGCGGGGTGACGGGAGGGAAGTTGGCGGCATCATCCTTTCTTGCTGGAAGTAAACTGCACGCTCTTCCATTCCGTGAAGAGCGGTCGTAATTTGTTGCGCTGATATTTTCCGGTCGACGTCACCGGGATATCATTCCCGAAGAGCACCACCTTCGGACATTTCTGAAACGCGAAATATTTCCGGCAGTACACGAGGACTTCCGGCTCTGTGAGCGTGATTCCTTCCTTGATTTGAACATACGCACCGATTTCCTCACCGTACCAGTCATTCTCGAAACCGACAGCCAGACCCGCCTTCACCCCCGGCATGTTCATGAGCACCTCATCGATCTCGAAGGGGGAGATGTTTACTCCACCGCGAATGATGAGTTCCTTGATCCGACCGGTGATGAAGAAGAACTTTCGCCCCGTCTCGTCCGTTTTGAAGAATCCTTCATCGCCGCTCCGGAACCAGCCGAAGGCGAATGTCGCAGCATTTGCCTCCGGATTCGCGTGATATGCTTTCATCACGTTGTGTCCGCGTATGACAATTTCTCCCCGGGCGCCTTCAGGCAATTCCTGCCCGTGGTCGTCGTGGATGGACATTTCATTCACGGGCAGCGGCACGCCGATTGATGGAAAACCAAAATCGTTCAACCATCGGTGATGTGCGGCCGGCGAAAGATCCGTCGGCAGGAAACAGGAATAGCACGTCGTCTCCGACAGGCCGTATCCGTGGATGATCGGGATATGGAAACGATCTTCGAATCTGACGGCGAGTTCAACGGTCAGCGGGCCAGCGCCGCAGATGATGTGCCTGAGCGATCGCGGCAAATCCTGAGGTGCAGCGGCATGTTCGTGGAGAAGGAATTGCAGGAGCGTCGGCACGACGCTGACCACATCCACGTGCTCGTCGAGGATCTTTCTGAAGAACCGGTCGGAATGAAACTTCTGATTCAGCACCACACTGCTGCCGACTACCAGCGGTGCCATGAGCGTCACCACAATGCCGTTAACGTGATGGATGGGAAGGACGCACATCATCCGTCTGGTGTCGGTGATGCCGTGCCACTCTGCAATGGCCTTTGAGTCAATCAGGAGATTATACTGCGTGAGCACGACGCCTTTCGGCAGTCCGGTGGTTCCGGAAGTGTAGACAATCAGCGCCTCGTCGTCAAGTGCAATACCGGATGCACCCGGCAGGTCCGCCCTCTCGGTGGAAATTGCATCGTGAAATTCGATCAGGGATGCCGACCCCGGAGGGAGAGTGCCCGGATTCTTCCCGCGAACTCGTACGATGGTTTTCAGGGCGGGGTTTCGATCGGCGATCTGCAGGATCCGATCGAGAAATTGATCACGCACGAACGCGAGCTTCGATTCGGAATTTCGGAGAATGAATTCGATGCGCTTGTCGTCCTCACCGACATTTATCGGGACGACGACGGCGCCGACCATCCATGCGGCAAAATATTGAACAATGGTGTCGGCATGATTGTATGCGACAGTTGCGACCCGATCGCCTCTCCGGACTCCCTTACGCTGAAGGAAGTTAGCGGTCCTGCAGACGAGTTCATGGAACTGCCGGTACGAGTATTCCAATCGTTCATTCTCATCAGAATAAAATATGAGCCATGGCTTATCGGAATGCTTTCTGAACTTGTTTGCCAGGACCTCGCCGATGTTCTTTTCCGAAACCTGGAAAGCAGTTGGCGGGATGCCGTACGCGGTACGTGATTTGAAAATGTTTCTGGTTGTCTCTGCAGGATCCGGCAGCCCGGACATGACGTGTTTCAAACGAACACTATTCTACTTCTGTACCACCGGACGTTCCATCGTAAAGCGGTCGCGCGTCCGCGTATATGTCGGGCCACCCATGCGGCCGAAGGCCGCCAGTTTATCGGGATCAATCCTGAAGTTGTCAATCACATCATCCTCCACATGGAAGCGGAGTACTTCCCCGAGAACGATGCTTCCACCTAACGGTTTGGGGCTCACATGGACGACGTGCAGGAGCCGGCACTCCATGGTGATTAACGATTCCTGGACGCGCGGGGGTTTTACGAGATCGCTGGGAATCGGCGTCAATCCCGACACGGTGAATTCATCAACTTCAGGCGGAAAGTCTGCCGAGCAGGCATTCATCTCCCGTGCAAAACTTTCCGACACGATGTTGACGACGAATTCCTTCGTTGACTCGATGTTGTTCAGCGTGTCTTTGCGTTTCCCGTCGTTCCCCCTGATCATGGGGGAAAAACAAATTACCGGCGGGTTTGCACTTATGGCGGTAAAAAAACTGAATGGAGCCAGATTCCTGATCCCGTCGGCACTGAGTGAGGAAACAAAGGCGATCGGTCTCGGAACGATTGCACCGATCAGGAGCTTATAGATATCTCCAGGTTGATTCGTCTTTGGGTCGATGGTCACCGGTACTCCCGAGTCTATTTTTCGAGCCAGCTTTTCCAGTATTCCTTCCATTCGGCCACCTCGCCGGCGGGAAGGACATGAATCGGATTAAGTCCGTCGAGCATAACGGCGGATTCATCCGTGTGCGTCTTGGTGGATTGATTCTTCAATGCCTTGGGATGCGGTCCGTGGTGAATTCCGCGGGGATGCAGCGTGACCATCCCGGGACCAATATTGTCGCGGCTGAAGAAATTTCCGTCATGGTAAAAAATGAACTCGTCATAGTCCGTGTTCCTGTGAAAGAACGGGACGCGCAACGCTTCCGGATCCTCTTCGAGCGGTCGCGGAAGAAAGCTGCAGACCACCGCGCCCTGCGTTACAAATGTTGTGTGGGCGCTGGGAGGGAGGTGTGCCCGCGGACTCATGATGGGCCGGATATCCCGCATGTTGATCTTCCAGACCGTCAGGTCGCCTTTCCATCCCACCACATCCATCGGATTGAACGGATAGAAAAGAGAAGAAAACTCATCTTCCACCTTGATGCGAATTTCCCACTCATTCTTGTCATCAAGGATGGGCTTTGGATCGGGAGTCGTGATAACAGCGGGATCGTACAGCGCATGCTGCCCGATCAGTCCTTTCTCGGGCTGCTCGAATTCCGTTTTCGATTGAACGATGAGGAAAAAATTATCACGCGATTTCGGGATGATGCGGTACGTCACTGCGCGCGGAATATTAATGTAGTCTCCCTTTTCGAACGGCATCGGTCCGAAATCAGTCTCGATGGTTCCCTCTCCTCGGTGAACGAAATGGAGTTCGTCCCCGTCGGCGTTGCGGTAATAAAACGGCATCGGCTCGCTTCTACGTGAAACGTAGAGCCGGACATCGTCATTGCCGAGAAACGCGACCGGCGAACCTTTGGGATCCGTCCAGTCCGACGGCTTCAATTTGTTGCAGTCGATGCAGTGGGGGCGCAGCTTTCCTTCAAACCGGATCCACCCTGTCGGCGGATGTGTGTGGTACAGATGTGCGGATTTTCCGTAAAATCCTTTACGCCCGTGTTCCTCCTCAAACGTCCCGTTGGGAAGTCCGACGTGTGCTTGTTTTGCGGTCTTACCTTTTTGTAACGGATACATAAGATTCCTCACGAATTGATCAAAGAACAATCCTGTGTGATAGAAATTTCAAAATCCTACGGCTTCACGACACGGTTTCGGAGTGTGCCGATCTTCTCTATTTCCAGCTCAATGAGGTCTCCGGGCTTCACCCAGCGATCAAGCTCGAGGCCGCAACCTGTTCCCACAGTTCCCGAGCCAATCAGATCTCCCGGGTAGAGTGTTTCCTCGAGTGACGCAAAGGCAATCATTTTTTCAAACCGGTGCGTGATGGAACCGGAATTTCCCTTCGACCAGATCTCTCCGTTCACTCTCGCGGTCATGGAGAGATTGTAGGGATCGGAGATTTCGTCTTCCGTGACCAGTACCGGCCCGATTGCCGTTGCGAAATCCTTACCCTTTGACGGACCGAGACGGACTTTCATCTCCTTTCGTTGCATATCGCGAGCGCTGAAATCGTTCATCACGGTGAACCCTGCAATATATCCCCGGGCTTTGTTCTCGGGAATATTCCGTCCCTGCCTCCCGATGACTATTGCCAGCTCCAGCTCATAGTCGAATTTCTCCGTAAATGAAGGCCAGTGAACGTCGTCGTCCGGTCCGATGATGCTCCAGTGTGCACCCTTGTAATAGACCGGAATTTCGTACCATTCCTGGGGCATCGGCTCACCACGCTTTTCAAAACCTTTCTTCACATGCTGCTCGAATGCGTAAAAGTCGCGCATCGACGCGGGCCGGGGGAGAGGCGCTCTGATTCTGATCTGGTCCGGGGCAAAGAGGAGCAGTTCTTCATTCAATCCAACCGGAACCCTTCCTTTTTCGACCTCTTCCTGGAAACTTCTGAGCGTCGCCCTTGCTGCCTCAGATGATCGGGATTCTCCCTGCAAATATCCGATCATGGTTGGAGGGAGAAGCACCTGCGCGACCCTGTAGGGCTCGGGTTCCCCCTGGCGGAACAGGTGCCACGCGCACGCCGCATTGAGGTCCAGGATACCGCGATCGAGTATTGTCCCGAGCCGCTGGTGTTTTCCGAGAAGTGTTTTGACTTCAAATGTACAAAGCTTCATGGTCTGAAGCGGTTCTAACGAATCTGAAGAGTGTTATGTGACATGCGGACTGTGAAAGCACATTTCGTGCATGATGAAAACATCATGCCTCCGATCAGAGGTTTCCACGCAGTTGCTGCTCGCGTTCGATCGCCTCGAACAATGCTTTGAAATTTCCTTTTCCAAAACTCCTGCTTCCTTTTCGCTCGATGCATTCAAAGAAGAGAGTGGGGCGGTCTTCAACAGGTTTCGAAAAGATCTGCAGCATGTAGCCCTCATCATCGCGGTCGACGAGGATGCCGAGGCGCTTCAGCTCGTCGACCGGTTCGTCGATTTTTCCCACACGTTTCTGAAGGTCATCGTAATACGTCGACGGAACACGGAGGAATTCCACCCCTCTTCCGGTGAGTTCAGCAACCGTTTCAATGATGTCGTCCGTTGCCATGGCGATGTGCTGTACACCGGGGGTCCGATAATATTCGAGATACTCGTCGATCTGTGATTTCTTTCTCCCCGACGCCGGTTCGTTGATGGGAAACTTGATCCGGTCGTTGCCGTTTGCCATGACCTTCGACATCAGTGCGGAATATTCGGTGGAAATGTCCTCATCATCGAAATGCTGGTACAATCGAAAGCCCATGGCGTTCATATAGAATTCGACCCACTTGTTCATGGCACCGAGCTCAACGTTTCCGACGCAATGGTCGACATACTTCAGGCCGACGGGTTTTGCAAGGCGATCTTCGGAGACCGCCTGATACCCCGGCATGAACGGTCCGGTATAGTTCTTCCGCTCGACAAACGTGTGTATGGTGTCTCCGTAGATCGCGATCGCAGATTTCCTGATCTCACCAAACGAATCCCGGGCGACCGTCGGCTCCATAATGCCGCGGGCACCCCGCTTCGTTGTTTCCCGGAACGCAGATTCCGCATCATCCACCCAGAGCGCAATATCTTTCACGCCGTCGCCATGGAGTTTGAGATGGTCGGCGATGGGGTGATTCGGCTGAAGCGGCGTGGTGAGGACAAAACGGATCTTATCCTGCTGGAGGACGTACGATGCCCGGTCGCGCACTCCCGTTTCGAGACCGCAATAGGCAACGAGCCGGAATCCGAACGCATTGCGGTAATAATGCGCGCTCTGCTTGGCGTTGCCAACATAAAATTCGATATAGTCTGTGCCGTTGATCGGGAGGAAATCCTTTGCAACAGGGCGGGGGGATTCCGTTGGTTTGGATGGATGCATAACGTACTCCATAATGAACGTGTTGAGCGCCGGCGTGCTGATGGTTACGCCAGCGCGTTTGCCAGGATCTTTTTCAGCGTTTCAACGAGATAATGATTTTCCTCATCGGTCCCAACCGAAATTCTCAGGCAGTGGGGAAGCCCAAATGCGCGCAGGGGTCGGATAATGATCCCTTCTTTGAGGAGTTCCTGATAAAGATAATTGACGTCCTCTTCCGACTCCCGCACAACCATCACAAAGTTGGCATCGGAGGGAACCGGCTCGAGATCCATACCCGCAAGAGCGGTCGTAAGGTATTCCATCCCGTGTGAATTTACCTCGAGCGATCGATGGAGAAACTCCTTGTCACGTAATGCGCCGATGCCCGCCGCCTGCGCGAGAGTACTTGGTTCAAATGGGAGCTTCACTTTGAGAAGGTTGCCGATCAATTCCTCGTGTGCAAAACCATATCCGATCCGAATGCCTGCCAGACCGTAGACTTTGGAGAACGTCCGGAGTGTGATGACATTGTCGTACCGGTAATGCATGGAATCGGGGTACGCAGGATTATCGCGTGCAAATTCGAAATACGCTTCATCGAGAATAATCAGGACCCGCTCCGGTACGGTTTTGTAGAAGGCATCGAACTCCTGCCGGGTGAAGATCGTTCCTGTAGGATTGTTCGGATTGGCAAGATAAATGATTTTCGTGTGATTCGTGATCTGCGAGCTCAGGGCGGGAAGATCGTAATGCCAGTTACGGTAAGGGACGGTCTTGTATGCCACTCCGCGTGACCGTGCAAGCACCTGAAAGCCGATGAAAGCGGCTTCGGTCGTAAGGACCTCATCATCGTCGCAGAGGAAAGTCCTGATAATATTTGACATGATGCCTTCCGACCCGCTGCCGACGATGACATTTTCGATCTTCAGGTTGTAGATGGAGGCAAGGACACTGCGGAGATCGTACCCGCCGTTGGGGTAGCGGTGCAGATCGTCCATGCATCGCTTCATCTCATCGAGTGCGAGCTGCGATGTGCCGAGGGGATTCTCATTCGATGCAAGCTTCACGACTTTTGTCAGTCCGAGCTCCCGCTTCACTTCCTCGATCGGTTTGCCCGCTTTGTACGGCTGCAACGATTCGATATATGGCGGTACGAGAGGCATTTTTGATCCTGATATACTCTTCCGCATCGAGTGAAGATAGCAAACCGACCGGTGAAAATCAATCAGTAACCCGGCTTCCACGATTCGTCGAATGCTTCATCATCTTGTATCTGAAGTGCTTTTTTGTTACCATGTCGATGAAAACTACCGACTTTCTCCAGGAGATTGATGTTCTAACATTACACGTTCGTTCCCACGTTTCCTTTTCAGGATGCGTTTCATCAATCTCATTACACAATCCGCCCGGATTCATATTTTTTTTCTCCTCGCACTTGGAAGTGCGTCTTCCTTTGGGCAAACGAGTGATTCCCTGTCCCTGGGAATGCTCCATCATGCCCGTTTTACCATTTCGACACAAAGTGATACGGCATTTCCGCTTCCGCAACGGTTCGTGATCAATGGAACGGAGAGTGTAAGGATTGACAGATCTCTTCTGCACCCATCAATCGATTATACGCTTGATACCCGGACCGGAATCCTCTCGGTTTTTTCGTCTTCGATCCGGACTCACTGCCCTGATACACTGCACCATACTCTCGACGTTATGTATCGCGCGCTTCCATTTGATTTCAAACCAGTGTACCGGCTTCACGAAACGATTCTTCGGGTGGATACTGCAACCGGCGAACGGGAACATGTCGTGCAACCGGGGCACAGCTTCTCGGTGGATGATCTGTTCGGCTCGAACCTTCAGAAAAGCGGCAGCCTGGTACGGGGGTTTTCGGTCGGGACGAACCGGGACCTTTCACTCACGTCGGGGTTTCGCATGCAGATGTCGGGCAACCTGACCGATGATCTCCAGATCGTGGCTGCACTGACGGACGAAAATTCCCCCATCCAGCCCGAAGGAACGACGCAGACACTCCAAGAAGTGGACAAGGTCTTCATACAGCTTCGGGGGAATTCTGTGCGTGCGACGCTTGGAGATTTCGATCTCAATCTCGCCGGCAGCGAGTTTGGCACGCTCACGCGCAAGCTCGAGGGTGCGGAAGGATCATACCGCTTTCAGGGGAGCTCAGTTTCCAGCGAAATTCTTCTCACCGGCGCAGAGCCGCGGGGGAAGTATGCTTCGAACGAATTTCTCGGTCTCGACGGCGTGCAGGGACCGTACGAGCTGGTCGGTCAAAACAGTGAGCGCACCATTCTTGTGATTGCAGGGACGGAGCGGGTCTACGTGAACGGAGAATCGATGACGCGGGGAGAAGTCAATGATTATACCATCGACTACAGCAATGCTGAAATTACCTTCACCGCGAAACGACTGATTTCGAGAAGCTCGCGCATCACTATTGATTTCGAGTATACCGATCGCCAGTACAATCGCACGCTTCTGGCGGCGCAATCCCAGACGTCAATCGCAGGTACCAAGGCCTCGCTCACGGTAACTGCGGTACAGGAAAGCGACAATGAGAACTCGCCGATTGATGCGTCCTTGAGCAGCTCGGACCTCGATACGCTTCGCAATGCGGGAGACGATCAGCGAAAGGCGTCCCGTGACGGCGTGACGTTCGTCGGACCCGGGAAGGGTCAGTATCTTCTGGCGGGAGCGTTTCACGATTCTGCGGGAGGAAGAAATGTGACCGTCCCAATCTACAAGTTCAATCCTGTCGATACGGCGAATGCGGTCTACTCGATCGTCTTCAGTTTCGTCGGCCCGGGAAACGGGTATTACCGGAGGATCACGACTTTTGAGTACCAATTCGACAGTTTGCGCCAGGGAAGTTACGAGCCGATCCGCTATCTGCCGATGCCTCAATCACACTCGCTGGTTGATGTTCATCTCAAGGCGGCTCCGATCGACCATTTGCAGGTGACCGGCGAGTACAGCGCCTCGCAGTTCGATCCCAACAAGTTCTCTACTATCGGTGATGATGTTCACAATGGAGGTGCGGCAAGCTTCGGCCTGCAGTATTCCTCTCCCGAAATGCGTGTCGGCGGTACGAACTTCGGCTCGCTCGATCTTGGATTGAAGGAACGATACATCAATCACCTCTTCGCGCCGCTCGGGCGTCTGGATGCTGTCGAGTTCAACCGTACATGGAATCTTCCGGATTCCATCGGGGAAGATCAGCTTCTCCACGAGGCCACTCTCACGTATCGTCCTGTCTCATCACTGATTCTCGGGAGTGATATCGGCAGAATTACGGAAGGGGATTACTCAACCTCGCGATACGCATTCAACGGTCAGATTACGGATGGGAGTATCCAGGATGCAAATTGTCAGCTTGAAGATATCAACACGACGGATCCGGCAAACAACCTGCATGCTTCCTGGCTGCGAGAGAACGGCACGTTCCAGCATGGGCTCGGTGCTCTCCTTCCCAGGATTCGGTACTCACATGAACTTCTTCTGAATCATTCGGCTTCGGAGGATTCTCTTCAGCAGGGGTCATATCAGTTCAATGAACTGATTCCCGGCCTGATGATTGGCAGCATGGGCGGTGCGTCCTTCAGCGCGGATGTCGGCTGGGAATGGGACGACTCGCTGGCGTTCCAGTCGTTACTTCGCGCATCACACACATTCCTGCAGCAATACAGCGGGCGGTTGCAGGGAAGCGAATCATTCACGATAACGCTCGACCTCACGCTTCAGAAGAGGACGTTCACCGAATCGTTCAGGGCGCGGAACAATGACGACGTCAATGCTCTTCTTCTCCGCTCTCAAACGCATTTTGCTCCGATCAGTTCGGGAATTGAAACCGATCTCTTTTATGAGGCGGGAACGGAACGAACCCAGAAACTCGAGCGTGTGTTTCAACAGGTTCCGACGGGTACGGGGAATTATGTCTATCTCGGTGATGTCAACGGCAATCATATTGTCGATCCTGATGATTTCCAACTGAGCCGATTCGACGGCGACTATGTTCTCGTGACGGTTCCTACAGATGATCTTATTCCCGTTATCGATGTAAAAACGAGCGCGCGCCTTCGGCTCACACCGTCGAGAATGTTCGATGCATCCTCCTTGTCAGGGCGGCTGCTATCGGCATTCTCCTCGGAGTCCTATTTCCGGGTGGACGAGAAGAACACCGATCCGGATACGAAGGAGATCTACCTCCTTCATTTCAGCAATTTCCTGAACGATCAGACGACGCTGTCCGGAGAAAATATTTTCATACAGGATTTGTATGTGCTGGAGAATCATCCGGAATTCAACCTCCGGTTTCGCTTCAATCAGCAAAAGGGGCTGACGGCATTTGCGACAAACACTGAACGGACATACGGCAGGGAGCAGTCGTTCCGGCTAAGGTGGCAATTCATGAAGGAATTGTCGAATCAGATCGATTACGCTGCGACGATCAATAATCTGGTGTCGAATGAACCCAGCGATCGAGTTCGAAATATCACTTCCAACAATCTCCAGTGGAGCTGGACGTATCGTCCTCAGCAGGATATCGAAGTGGTTTTTGGATTTGGCGTCGGGAGGGCGATCAATTTTGACACGACGAACGTGAGGTTGAACAATCAGACGATTCGTTTGACATACGGGATGGCGGGAACGGGGCAGGTGGCGGCGGAATTCACAAGAGAGGAGGCGATATTCAATTCGAATCCGACGTTTGTGCCGTTCGAACTGACAAACGGCTGGTCGGACGGCAAGTCTTGGGTCTGGCGCGTCAGCTGGAATCACCAGATCACGCGACTCTTGCAGGCGACAGCCCAGTACGACGGTCGGAGTGAAGGCGGCGGCACGCCAGTTCATACGGCACGGGCTGAAGTTAGAGCAATGTTCTAAAATTTTGCTTTGAGCGGTTTCATTCCTCTGTCTTCGTGAAAATTCTCGCGGGCGTGTTTCACATTGTTTCACAAATGATTTATGTGTGAGAGCATCTGCATGCGTCCGCGCGCACGAAAAAAATTTATCGCGGTGATTTTTATCTTGCTTTTCAAAATGAAACTCCTTATAATACTCCGCGCAATTTTTCTTTCACGCTCTCAGCACGCAATTGTTCTCCAACCTGCACTTACCACAACTGTAAAGGGATACGAATCGGGAGAAGGCATCACAGGAGTTTCCGCAAGAACAGTCTTTTGCTTATTTCAAATGTTGATTCATCTGATGAGTATCTTGAGACCACAATTTTCCGATTATGTTTGAACCTGTTGCAACACTGGATACTGCAAGGGTTGCAAGCGCGATAAAACGGAGGCAGAAAACCGACGGGATGAAGGGCGGCAGCGGCGATTCGGAGGATGTGAAGGTCACAAAGGTCTATTGTACATCATTCGATTCGCGCATCGGAAGAATTTATGTCGCATCGACAGACCGTGGCGTCTGCAAAGTAAGCGTTCCTCGTGAAGCACGGAGAGATTTTTTCGACTGGCTGAAGCAGCGGTTCGATGTCGACGCGATAACGGACAATCGGGCACGCAACAAGGAAGTGATTGACCAGCTGGGGCGGTATTTCAATGGAACGCTGGCGAAATTTACGTGCCCTGTTGATCTTATCGGGACCCCGTTTCAGATTCGCGTTTGGAAGGAATTGCTGAAAATTCCTTACGGCACGACGATTACGTACCGCTATCTGGCAAAACGGGTTTGTGCACCCAGTGCCTCGCAGGCAGTGGGAAGAGCCAACGGCGCCAATCCTCTGCCCATCATTGTTCCGTGTCACCGCGTCCTTGGATCGGACGGTTCACTCGTCGGCTATTCCTGCGGTATCAAGACCAAGGAATTTCTCCTGCGGCTTGAAGGAGCAATCCTCGTTTAACCGGCAGGCGTAAAGAGCACAAATGCATCCCCCCGGAGTCGAGGGAGTCGTTGTGCCGCGCGCAGAAGAAATTTCCTTTGGAGGTCTTGGAATTTTTTCCTACAATTGTCACGGATACGTTTTCCATCGCCGATGACATTCCACCACGAAGTAAACTCCCAGCAGCAGGAAGCAATTCGCACCGTCGAAGGCCCCGTCATGGTTGTCGCCGGCCCCGGCAGCGGCAAAACCCGGGTCCTGACTTTTCGGATCGCGTACCTTATCCAGATCGGTGTTCCGGCCTACCAGATTCTTGCACTTACGTTTACCAATAAAGCCGCCAGTGAGATGCGGAACCGCATCGTCGGGCTCGTTGGCGAGAAGAGCCGGCAGCTTTGGATGGGTACGTTTCATTCCATTCTCGCCCGTATTCTCCGCGTGGAGGGGAAATCGCTCGGCTACGACAGCAATTTTTCCATCTACGACACTGCAGACACTCTCGGTGTCATTAAACAGATCATGCACGAGTCGGGTATTTCGGCGCAGCAGTACAACCCTCAGGCGATCCGCTCGCGCATCAGCTCTGCCAAGAATCAGTTTCTTCTCCCGGAAGAATTCGCCAGGCGGGCGGTGGACCTCTTTGAAGAAAAGAGTGCGCGAATCTACTCGGAATATGAGAAGCGGCTGAGAGGAAACAACGCTCTCGATTTCGATGACCTCCTGATCAAGCCGATCGATCTCTTCCATCATCATAAATCGATACTCCAGAAATATCAGGACCGTTTTCGCTTCATCCTGATTGACGAGTATCAGGATACGAACCACGCTCAGTATGTACTGATCAAGCTTCTTGCCGACCGCTACCGCAATATCTGTGTCGTGGGTGATGATGCCCAGAGCATCTACGCATTCCGCGGAGCTGATATCCGGAATATTCTGGATTTTCAGCACGATTACCCCGACGCTAAAGTCATTCGTCTCGAACAGAATTACCGCTCGACCAAGACGATTCTGGCCGCCGCCGACCAGGTCATCAAACATAATGTCGACCAGCTTTCCAAGAATCTCTGGACGGAAAACAGTGATGGCGACAAGATCACGCTCCTTGTCTGCCAGGACGATCGCGATGAAGGGGCGACCATCGTCAGCAGGATCTACCGTGAGTCGCTAAACCGGAAGCTCGACCTGAAGGATTTCGCCGTTATGTACCGGACAAACGCACAATCGCGGGCGCTCGAAGATGCTTTTATGCAGCAGAGCGTGAGGTATGTGATCGTCGGCGGGGTGCGATTCTACGAGCGGAAAGAAATCAAGGACGTCATGGCGTACCTGCGATTGCTGGTGAACCCGCACGATGATGAGAGTTTTCTGCGGATCATTAATGTTCCGGGGAGAGGGCTGGGGAATGTGGCTGTCCAGCGTGTGCGATCATTTGCCGCGCATCATTCCATACCGTTGGTGCAAGCCTGTCGTCGTGCCGAAGAGATTACGACACTCCTTCCGAAGGCAAAAAAAGGCCTCCGCCTTCTTGCCGACCTCCTTGACAAATATTCCCACATGATGAAAGAAATGTCGGCGAGTGAGGTTTCGCGCGCGTTCGTCGACGAAATCGGGATCCTGCGATTGTTCAAGGAAGAAGGGACTCCCGAATCGATGGCGCGCTGGGAAAACGTGCAGGAACTTCTTACCGCGATCACGGAATTCTGCATACAGCAGCCCGAAGCAACACTGGCAGCGTTCCTGCAGGATCAGGCGCTGCTCTCCGATACCGATCAGTGGGATGACAAACATAACGCCGTTACGTTGATGACGCTTCACAGCGCCAAAGGGCTTGAGTTCCCGGTGGTTTTTATTGCGGGCCTGGAGGAAGGGTTGCTTCCGTTCTCCAATTCATCGCAGCTTGATGCCAAACAGCTCGAAGAGGAACGCCGGCTCTATTATGTGGGACTCACACGCGCCATGCAAAAGCTTTACTTGAGCTATGCCCGTGTGCGCTTCCGGTTTTCTGAACTTTCGTACCAGTCTCCGTCGCGTTTCATCGATGAGATCGACCAGGAGCTCTTGGAATCGACAGGTCAAGCCCTGCAGGCTGCTTCGACGGAGCGCTGGTCGTTCCCGGCGGTACAATCCCGGCATCGGAAGAAAATCACCGACAGCGATGCACAGTATCATACCGATGTCGCCCCGGACTATGATCACGATCAGGATGAACTGAAACCAGGGACTATGGTGGTCCATGAAATTTTTGGACGGGGAAAGGTTTTGCAGGTTACCGGAAGCGGTGATGCACTCAAGGCGGTTGTTGAATTTTCCTCTGCCGGAAAGAAAAATCTCCTTCTGAAATATGCGCGGCTGAGGCTCCTATGATCAGGCGGATTGGCCGGACGATAAGATACTACGGGATCGGTATACATCGCAGAATGAGCGAAGAAAATGTCCTCTTTCTCGCTTCGGGAATCGCGTTCAATTGTCTTCTCTGCCTGCTTCCCCTGTTGCTCCTGCTCACCTCGCTTGTCGGCATGTTCCTTTCATCTCCACGCTTTCCCGCACAGAAGGTGGACGAGGTTCTCAACGCGATTTTTCCCCTCCAGCCGTATGCCCAGCAGATCAAGGCCTCGATCAAAGACATGCTCGAGGATATCGTCCGCTATAAACGGACCTTCGAAATCTCCGGTATCGGCGTTCTCATCTGGACGGCCGCTTCGCTCTTCAGCTCCGTACGGACCGTCGTCAACAAGATCTACCGCTGCAGACCGACGAAAATGATGGTCCTCAACATCCTCGAAAATATCCTGCTGGTCGTCGGGCTGGGCATACTCTTTCTGGTTGCGAATGCCTTTACCTGGGTGCTTCTTCTGACCGACTCCCTCATAAAACAAATTCCGGGTCTGGATTTCATCAACCTGAACGTGTCGACGAAGACCTTTCAGTCCATCACCTCTTTTCTTGCCGTCTTCATCATGTTTTATGGGATCAACAGATTCGTGCCGGAAGGGAAGATCGAGCCGAGAATCGCGCTTGCCGCATCGGTGACATCAGCATCATTGTGGTGGATAGCAGGGAAAGCGTTCGGATGGTACCTGACAGCTTTTCATTCGTACAGCAAAGTCTATGGGACGTACGCATTCCTCCTTGTCTTTCTTGTCTGGATGTATTATTCGTCAGTCGTTTTTGTGGTGGGCGTGGTGGTCGGACAGCTTCGGCGGGAACGACCTGTACCGCCGTAGCTTCATCTTGCTTATCACCGCGATCGTGAGTAGATTGAATGGGGAGAGATGTTCATTGACGCCGAGGTGCTTATGGAGAATTTTGTAGTCGTAGCAACGTATTCCAGCCAGCTTGAAGCGGAGATTGCGCAAGCAGCTCTTGCCGAAGCCGAAATCGAGTCCTTCCTCAAATTTGACGACACCGGCGGCATGCTCCCACCTCTCCAGCTTGCGGCAGGAGTAAAACTCCTCGTCGAAAAAGCGGACGAACCCGACGCCCGCACGATCCTGAGCGATCAAACGGGTAACGAGACCGGTCTGCAATAATTCGCCCGGTCGTCATTGGTGTCCCAGTCCTCCGTGCGGGTCTTTTTCTCTTGACTCTCTCATTGACTTTCCCTAAGTTTCCGGTTCCAATTATGAATCCAATGACAATATGCTGAAACAGCTCTTCCGGACGAAGAACTTAGATGCTCTTCTGCATGAGTCTGAGGAACCGCAGCATCAGTTGAAGCGCGCGCTCGGCGCGTTCGATGTGGTAATGCTCGGCATCGGGGCGATCATCGGCGCGGGAATCTTTGCAACGATCGGAACGGCGGCCGCCGGCGATGCCGCGCGCCCGGGAGCCGGACCCGCGCTCATTCTCTCATTTGTCGTTACGGGCCTCGGCTGTGGATTCGCGGCCCTCTGCTATGCGGAATTTGCTGCGATGGTGCCGATCTCGGGCAGCGCATATACCTACGCGTACTCTACCCTCGGAGAATTCATAGCGTGGATCATCGGCTGGGACCTCATTATCGAATATGCAGTTGGCAACGTTGCCGTTGCAATCAGCTGGGGGAATTATTTCAAGACGCTCGTGGCAGGTTTCGGCATAATCATCCCGGACTGGCTCTCGACAGATTACCGAACAGCTGCGCATATACCGGGGTTATTCGAAAGCGCGCCTCATCTCTTCGGCATCCCCATTGTCTTCAACATCCTCGCGTTCGGGATTGTAGCCCTTATTACCATAGTCCTTGTGATCGGTATCCGAGAGAGCGCCTCGATGAATACCGCGATGGTTCTCTTGAAACTCGTTGTGCTGGCATTTTTCGTTTTTATCGGATGGAAGTATGTTCATCCCGAAAACTGGCATCCCTTTGCGCCAAACGGGTGGGCAGGAATCCAGGCAGGTGCCGCAATAGTCTTTTTCGCTTATATCGGATTTGACGCCGTCTCGACTGTTGCCGAGGAAGTGCGAAATCCCAAACGAGATCTGCCGATCGGGATTATCGGCTCACTCATCGTCTGCACGGTGATTTACATCGTCGTTGCGGCGGTGTTCACAGGGATTATTCCGTTCAATGTGCTCGTCCATAAGCTTGCAAACGAGCAGGCAGAGCCGCTGACAATGGCGCTCCAGTATGCCAACATTGAACGCTGGGGAACGATTTTTGTGGGCATCGTTGCCTTTGGATCGGTCGTGGCGCACACCGCAGTCTTACTCGTCTTCCAGCTCGGTCAGCCGAGAATCTTCTTTTCTATGGCCCGTGACGGGCTGCTTCCCCAGAGTTTTGCAAAGGTCCACCCGAAATTTCGCACACCGCACGTAACCACGATATTGACGGGTGTTGTCGTGGGGCTCTGTTCGATGTTCACATCGATCGACGAGATGGTGGATCTGACGAACATCGGTACACTGTTCGCGTTCATCCTGGTCTGTATCGGAATTATGATCCTCCGGAAACGCGACCCCGATCGACCGCGGGCATTCAGGACTCCCTGGGTACCGGTGATTCCTCTCCTGGGAATTATCTCGTGTCTCTATCTCGCCACGGGGCTGCCGGTCGTGACGTGGGTGCGATTCGGCTTGTGGCTTGTGGTGGGTATGGTGGTGTATTTCTCGTTCGGGTATAAGAACAGCAAATTGCACCGCGCTGCTCAGAGTCTGTAGGCCCGGACGAGTTCATGTTCGCCCGTCACGAACCGGGCAGGATCGAATTGTGAAGCCGGCGACTTATTGGGTCGCTTTCTTCGAAGCAATCAAGTAATACACGACAAGTCCGACGCCCACACCCAGAACTACCATTCCGACACCGGCGCCCTCATCCATTCCAAATCTGTCGTGCATGAAATTCGCAAGGAGTGCCGCTGCACCCCCCATCAGCAGAAGGATACCCCATTTCAATGAACCGAGAGGGTCTCTGGTCACCTGCCGCATGTAGAGTGCTTTAATATCCTCGCTCGACATCCCTTTTTCGATCATCGACATCCGCTCCCTGTGGCGTGTCGAGATCCACACAATAATGAGGGCTGTCATGAAGACGAGTGCGAAAATCGGTATGAGTAATCCTTCGTCGCGCATACAAAACTCCTTAGTTGGTTCTCCTGGTACTTTTGACTTCACGTCCCTGGCCGGGGTTTCACTTTTCCGGATAAATTTCCTACCATGCACAAGTGAAACCCGCAGCCTGAACAGGAAGTCTAAAAGAGTGAATTATGCCCTTGTCGGATGACCAGATCGTGGAAAAAATCCGCGACGGCGCGAGGCATTATTATCGTCAACTCGTTGCACGGTACAAGGATCGCGGGATGACACTTGCTCTCCGGATATTGCGGAACAGGGAGGATGCCGAAGAAGCACTCCAGGATGCATTTGTCCGCGCGTTGCGCGGACTTGATGCCTTCAAGGGGCAATCAAAATTTGGAACATGGTTTTACCGCATTCTGTATAATGCCTGTATATCGAATCTGGAGAAACGCAGCCGCCGAACGAAAGAGGTTGAGCTCGATGAGGATGAAGGGTATGAATTGCACGAGATGGGACATTCCGCCCCGCTTTCAGTTCAAATCGAAATGAGGGACCTCGCGGATATCGTGAAACGAACAATTGAATCGATGCCTGAAAAGTATGCGGCTGTTCTTACACTCTTCTACCTTCAGGAATTTTCACACGAGGAAATCTGCGGGATCACGAATCTTCCTCTCGGTACGGTGAAAACACACTTGTTTCGGGCTCGTGCACTGCTTCAGCGGAGATTGCAACGAGAAGTTCCGGAAGGAGTTTCGACATGAATCATCTCTCAATGGCACAACTTTTTGAGTGTGCGGACGGCACCGGGAGTGACACTGTTTCAAGGCATCTCAATGCCTGCGAAGAATGCAGGGCAAGACTTCGGGCTGTCATCGTTACGGAGAGGGAAATCCGGACATTGCCTCATGAGCATCCATCCGAGCAATTTACGCGCCGCGTTATGGAGAGACTCGGCATAAAGGGGTCTTCATCTCTTGCCTGGACGGTTTTCCGGAATCTTGGGCCACTCGTTGCCATGAGTGCGGTAACAGGTATTGTGTTTGTGGTGCTGAAGAGAACCGGGGTTTTAGGGGGGTCGGATATCGGTGAATCAATGAGTGCGACGGGAAAGCTCGCAGACTCCGTCACACATCAACTCAGTGGCGGGGCAGCAACTCTGAGCATGTGGTTACAGAATCTTCTGCCGTCAGGATTCGGCGGGTCGTCACTGACCGTGGCGATTTTTCTTCTTCTGTCTCTCGCTGCCGTTGGGGTTCTCGACAGGTTCATTGTCAGCCCCATCTGGCGAAAACGCATCGAGCAGGGTTAAGCACTACCACAGCAGTCACCTCCCGTCACGCACTCCAGTTCAAAAACATCCACCAGAGTGCAATCCCCAGCACAAGCCGGTAGAGAATGAAGACATACGTGGTGTGCGTCTTCAGATACTTCAGTAGGAATGAAATTGTCGCATATCCCACCACTCCCGAAACGATTGTCGAAATGGTAACCGGAACGAGCCCGATGGCTCCGAAATGGTGCCGCGCGCTGTACAGTTCGAACAAGCCGCTTGCGATAACTGCCGGGATACTGAGAAGGAATGAGAATCTGGCGGCAGTTTCACGCGTGAGGCCGAGAAAAAGTCCCGCGGTAATCGTTGTCCCGGAACGCGACGAACCGGGAATCAACGCCATAGCCTGTGCGAAGCCGATGATGAGAGCATCTTTCCAGGTTGTCTGATCTTCTGTCCTGGTTCGCTTCCCAACACGTTCGGCCCACCAGAGAAGAAGTGCCAAGCCGATCATGCTTGAACCAATGACGCTCAGTTCCTTGGTAATTGCACCCTCGATAATTTTCTTGAAGAGGAGTCCGATAACCCCGACGGGGATCGTTCCTACAATAATCTTCCATGCGAGTCGGGACTGAGAACTCCAGCGGCCTGCTCCCGCAGCCGGAGAACGCAGATCTTTCCATCCGTGTGTCAGCATTCCAACAACATCCCTGAAAAAGTAAATTATGACCGCAGAGACCGTGCCAAGCTGTATGATGGCAATGAATGCGGTCCAGTCTTCAGGTCGGGCCGGGTCGATGAGCCCCATCAGCTTTCCCGCTACCGTCAGGTGGGCGGTACTGCTGATCGGGAGAAATTCGGTCAATCCCTGAATGATGCCGAGGATGATTGCGTGAAAGATGTCCATGCGTTGTCCTGGTTGTTATTGACTGGGATATACAAGATAAAGGGTAAGGAATTCGGGGCGGGGATTATATCTCACCCGTCTTGATTTCGTTCACTCCCGGTGTCCGGAGGAGTTCCGTCATGAAGCGGTGATGCGACGGATGCTTGTCGCAGAACGTAAATGCAATCAGCGTAGCATTTGGGCCCGGTTTCTCGAGCCGGGAGGGAGCGATCTCAATCGAATGATCGGAAAGGATCTGGACGATTTCGGCGCGCGTTCTGCCGCCGTCATCCGCGAAGATGACTTCACACCTCACAAAGTGGCACTTGCCGAGGATCTTCGGCTCGATTTTTTCCAGCCCGACCAGAGTAAACAGGACCAGAACCGTGCAGAGGATGCCGAACAGAGGAAACCCTGCACCGATGAGGAGTCCGATTCCCGCAACAACCCAGATGGTTGCCGCTGAGGTCAGTCCGATAACTTCTCCTCGTGATTGGATGATGGTTCCCGCTCCAAGAAATCCTATGCCGGTGACAACCTGCGACGCAATCCTCGTCGGATCCGTGTTCATGATTCCGAGCTGTGTCAGCGCGAAATCCGCCACCAGCATGTACAGTGTAGAACCGAGGCAGATCAGCGTGTTTGTGCGGAATCCCGCGGGCTTCCCTTTTCGTTCCCGTTCAATACCGATGCACGCACCGCAAATAATCGCAAAGCTGGAGCGAATCAGGAATGTCGGAAGGAGTGTGAAAAAGAAACTGGTTGATTCCATCGGCTATCTTGCAGACACCGGATGTTCCGAAAGAACCTGTTCATAGTACCGCTCGTACTGGTCAACGACTTTCGCGGCACCGAAGACCTCCACGGCTCTGCGCCGGCTCGCAGCAGCGAACATAGTGTATTTCTGATCATTCGTGAGGAGGTCAACTGCATACTTTGCCATTCTCTCGATATCACCGATCTCGGCAATGAATCCGGTCTCTCCGTGAACGATGAGCTCCGGCAGTCCGCCGATGCTCGTAGCGACCACAGGAATTTCGCACGCCATTGCTTCGAGGGCGGAAAGGCCGAAGCTCTCCGACTGGCTGGGCATGAGGAAAATGTCCGCCGCGGAAAGGAGCGGAACCAACTCGAGCTGTTTGCCGAGAAATTTTACGTGACCTTCGAGGTTGAGTTCACGAACAAGCTGCTCGCAGTTGGATCGGGCAGGTCCGTCACCAACAAGAAGAAGCTTCGAGGGTACCTTCTGGCGTACGAGATTAAAAATCTGGATGACGTCCGGAACCCGTTTGACGGTGCGGAAATTCGAGACGTGAATGAGAATCTTCTCATCATGCGGCGCAAACGTCTGGCAGATCGATGAGTCTTCGTTACGCCGATATTTCTCCGTGTCCACAAAATTCGGGATCACCTCGATATCGGTGTTTATCTGATAATTGGTGAGCGTCTTCTCGCGCAGAAACCGGGATACCGCCGTGACCCCGTCGCTCTGCTCGATGCTAAACTTCATCACCGGGAGATAGCTCGGTTCGAGCCCTACGAGCGTGATGTCAGTGCCATGAAGCGTGGTGACGATCTTTGGTGCATTCTGCCGGCCGAGGATCTGCCTGGCAAGATACGCGCTCGTGGCATGCGGAATAGCATAATGAGCGTGGACAATATCGAGTCGTTCGAGCCGTGCAACCTCCACGATCTTGCTGGCGAGGGCGGGTGTGTACAGGGGGAAATCAAAAAGGGGGTATGTTGAAACCTCCACCTCGTGATAGACCACGTTTCCCAAGAACCCGCCAAGCCGGATCGGCATGGCATAGCTGATGAAGTGGATTCTGTGGCCCCGTTCTGCGAGCGATTTTCCTAATTCCGCCGCAACAACGCCGCTTCCTCCGTATGTCGGATAACACGCAATGCCAATATTCATACTTTTCGGTCAAAGTTAATCAGAATAAGAAACAAATCCAATAAATTCAGTGTTATCAAATACGAAGCATCTCACGTAACCCAAATTTATCGAAAATTGCTCGATTTCAAGGGATTCGGCATTCTTACAGAAAAATAATTGAAACTCGGGATTGTTTTTTTAAAAAAATTGATTATATTAAGAGCACCCAATTTCCCGGAAATTCTTCGAATTCCATCAAATTTGAGCGAATCAGAAAGGATCTCTTAACGTGAAGCAAAAAGCAAAGGTCATCGGAATTGTCATTACCAGCTGTCCTTGTTGCGGAAATCCTATCAACTTCGATCGGCAGGTGACCAAAGTTTGCGCATACTGTGAGGAAGTTGTTCATATCGACCTGGACAAGGTCGAAGTGAGCCTTCACGGACCTGTTTCCGAGAACAAGAAGGTCAAGATCAGCATGAATTAGTAGTAAGTTCCGGGTTCAAGAAAGATTCCGATTTTCGGAATCTTTTTTTGGGATGAAATTGGACTTATCTAGTCGTATTTGAAAGAGAGAATGTTTCAGCTTTCCAAAAAAGTGGAGTATGGGTTGATTGCGATGCGCCACATGGCTGGAGGATCGACCGGACAGATCTTTACCGCCAAGGAGATCGCTGATTCCTATCATCTCCCATATGATCTTCTTGCTAAAGTGATGCAGAAGCTCGCGAAGAAGGGATACATCGCATCGTATCAGGGAGTGAACGGTGGCTACATGCTGGCCCGCAATCCCCAGGAGCTGAAGGTTTCAGCAATTATCAATGCGATTGAAGAAAAAGAAGGAGTCACCATCATCCAGTGCGAAGCGGAGACCCCCGAAGATTGCAGTATTCATTCGACGTGCACCATCAAGAATCCGCTCATGAAACTTCAGTCGAACATTAACAATGTTCTTGAAGAGCTGACCATTCTCGACATGATCTGATGAAGACGCCGGTATATATGGACAACCACGCTACAACGCCGGTTGATCCGGAAGTTGTGCAGGCGATGCTGCCGTATTTCACGGAGCAGTTCGGGAATCCCGCCAGCCGCCAGCACCGGTTCGGCTGGGTCACCGAAGAAGCCGTAGAACAATCGCGCACATCCGTTGCAGATATAATTGGTGCCGACCCGGCCGAAATAGTATTTACCAGCGGCGCAACAGAATCGAATAATCTTGCCATCAAAGGTCTCGCGGGTTTCCTGAAACCGAAAGGCAACCACATTGTTACTGTGGGGACCGAACATAAGTCAGTTCTTGATTCATGCAAACGACTTGAGCAGAATGGGTATGTGATCGAATACCTGCCGACGGATGAATTCGGCGTTGTTGATCCTGAAGCCGTGAAGAGAAGCATCAAGCCATCGACGATCCTCGTGTCCGTGATGATTGCGAATAATGAAATCGGGACGATACAGGATATTGCGGCAATCGGTGGAATGTGCAGGGAGCACGGCGTTCTGCTTCATACGGACGTGTCGCAGGCGATCGGCAAGATCCCGGTACATGTCGGGGTATTGCATGCGGACCTCATGTCGTTCACGGCGCACAAGATTTATGGGCCGAAAGGAATCGGTGCGCTTTATGTACGGCGTTCGTCCCCCCGTATCCGACTCCTTCCGCAGATGGACGGCGGCGGTCACGAGGGAGGCATGCGCTCCGGCACATTGAATGTTCCGGGGATCGTGGGTTTCGGCAAGGCGCTTGAGATCGCTCGTAGCCGCATGGCATCGGAATCTGCACGTCTGGCTGCCCAACGCGACCGGATGTGGAATGCATTTTCCGCCCGACTGGATGAAGTCTTTCTCAACGGGCACCCCGTTCGGCGCCTGCCGAATAATCTCAACGTGAGCTTTGGTCACGTGGACGACAGTGCGCTGATGATGAACATGAAGGATATCGCGGTATCTACCGGTTCCGCCTGCAGTACTGGCAACCCGGAGCCGTCGCACGTGTTGCGTGCATTAAGACTCCCGGCCGACCGGCTCCATTCGTCTCTCCGGTTCGGGCTCGGCAGATTTACCACCGATGAAGACGTCGAGTTTACGATTGAGCGGGTTGTTGAATCTGTAAAGCGGCTGCGCGAGTATTCAGCCGTCACACATTGAATACCAGGTGCTACCTGAATTAATCACGTTAACAACGAGAGAACTGATATGAGCGAAGCTGAGTTGATCGTCAACAACCAGGCAGAGTTCCTGAAGTTCCTGAGAGCGAGATTCACGCTCATCCACATGTCGAATCTGTTCTTCAGGGATTTTCATTACGGAGTCATGCTCTATCTCTCCGATCATGGGAAGAAGCTCAAGTACCACGATGCCGAAAGAATCGCCGGGGAAGTTGCCGAGGTGTTTGAGAAGAAGGGTATTCTCAAGCGCATCGATTTCCAATCGTGGAAGCTGAACTATCCCGACTTTGCCCTGCCGCGGTCTTCGAAGGCTGCGGAGAAAAAAGCGTCATCATAGGAAGATCATGAGTACAGAAACCTCAGCCATTGAACAGCTGGCAAACAAAGAATACAAGTGGGGGTTTGTTACACCGATCGAAAGCGAATCTGCCCCTCGCGGTCTGACGGAAGACATTATCCGATTCATTTCCGCGAAGAAGGGCGAGCCGGAGTGGCTTCTCGAATGGCGGTTGAAAGCCTTCAGCCACTGGCAGACGATGGTTGAGCCCGACTGGGCGAATCTTCATCACGCTCCGATCAATTACCAGGATATCATTTATTATTCCGCCCCGAAACAAAAGAAACAGCTTTCGTCGCTCGATGAAGTTGATCCCGAACTTCTGAAGACGTACTCAAAACTTGGAATTTCCCTTGAAGAACAGAAACGCCTGACCGGTGTCGCGGTGGACGCGGTATTCGACAGCGTTTCGGTTGCGACGACCTTCAAGGAAAAGCTTGCGGAGATGGGCATCATCTTCTGTTCGTTCTCGGAGGCCGTGAAAAACCACCCCGATCTTGTCCGAAAATATCTGGGACGGGTTGTCCCGTACACGGATAATTTTTTTGCGACCTTGAATTCTGCGGTGTTCAGCGACGGTTCCTTCTGTTATGTTCCGAAGGGTGTGAAGTGCCCGATGGAGCTCTCGACATATTTCCGAATCAACGCTGCGGAGACAGGTCAGTTCGAGCGCACCCTCATTGTTGCGGATGAAGGTGCTTCGGTCAGTTATCTGGAAGGCTGTACGGCACCGATGCGTGACACGAACCAGCTTCATGCCGCTGTTGTTGAACTCATCGCATTGGATAATGCCTTCATCAAGTATTCCACCGTGCAGAACTGGTACCCAGGCGATAAAGAAGGAAAAGGCGGAATCTATAATTTTGTGACGAAGAGAGGAATCTGCGCGGGAGTGAACTCACACATTTCCTGGACTCAGGTTGAGACGGGTTCGGCAATTACCTGGAAATATCCCGGCGTGATCCTCCAGGGTGATAATTCGATCGGTGAATTCTATTCCGTTGCCGTGACGACGAATTTTCAGCAGGCGGATACGGGCACGAAGATGATACACATGGGAAAAAATACGCGCAGTACGATTGTCTCCAAGGGAATATCTGGCGGCCGCGGAAATAATTCCTACCGCGGGCTGGTGCGCGTGCAGAAAGGAGCAACCAACGCCCGGAATTTTTCACAATGCGATTCCCTCCTCCTCGGCGATAAGTGCGGCGCACATACATTCCCGTATATCGAAGTAAAGAACACCACATCGACGGTCGAGCATGAAGCATCGACCTCCAAAATCGGCGAGGATCAGATCTTCTATTGCAAACAGCGCGGACTTTCCGCCGAAGATGCCGTAAACCTGATCGTAAACGGTTTTTGCCGCGAAGTGTTCCGCGAACTTCCGATGGAATTTGCCGTCGAAGCGCAAAAGCTGCTGGGTGTGAGTCTGGAAGGTAGCGTCGGTTGACAATTCACATGAACATGAACTAGTAAAAAATCAAAAATTGAAAATGCTGGAAATCAAAAATCTACATGCTTCGGTTGAAGAGAACGAGATCCTTCGGGGAATAGACCTGACAGTTCGTGCCGGCGAGGTTCATGCGATTATGGGACCGAACGGTTCGGGAAAAAGTACGCTTGCAGGCGTCCTTGCGGGCCGTGACAGCTACCGTGTCACTGCCGGCGAGGTATCGTATCTGGGGAAAAATCTTCTTGAGATGAATCCGGAAGACCGTGCCCGCGAGGGAGTATTTCTGGCGTTTCAATATCCGGTCGAAATCCCCGGAGTCAGCAACACCTATTTTCTGAAAGCCGCTCTGAATGCAATCAAGAAATATCGCGGTCAGGAGGAACTCGATGCGGTTGAATTTTTGTCGCTCGTGAAGCAGCGGATGAAACTCGTGGATATTGATGATGAACTTCTGAACCGCCCCGTGAATGAGGGGTTTTCCGGCGGGGAAAAGAAACGCAACGAAATTTTCCAGATGGCCGTTCTGGAACCAAGACTCGCGATACTCGACGAGACCGACTCCGGGCTGGACATCGACGCTCTCCGGGTCGTCGCCGATGGAGTCAACAAGCTGCGGACGAAGGACAATGCGATGATCGTGGTGACACACTACCAGCGTCTCCTGAACTATATCATTCCGGATTATGTACATGTCCTGGTGGACGGCCGCATCGTGAAATCCGGCGGCAAGGAGCTCGCGATGGAGCTCGAAGAAAAAGGATACGAATGGATCCGGGAACTGGATCAATCTCCCGTGACGCGCTGAAGTGACATGAATATGAATTCTCAACAGGACACAATCCGCTGGTATCTCTCGAAATTCAGTTCATTCGAGAAGACACTGAACGGCGAATCCCGATCGCCGGTTCACGCACTTCGAACGGCCGCGATGCATCGACTCGAAGAGCTCGGCTTTCCGACAAAAAAGAATGAAGAATGGCGGTTTACCGACATCGGTGCGATTTTGGGCGAACGATTTCTCCCCGCAACCGGATCGTCGATGCACTCCCTCTCCGACGCGGAATTCAACCGACTGCTTATGCCGATCGAGAAGTCGATACAGCTTGTCTTTCTGAACGGCCATCTCGTACCCCGATTTTCCTCAGGCCGCTCCGGCGACGGGTTGATTGTTGGAAGTCTGGCTGAAGCTCTGGGTGGTGATGCCGATGTGCTGAAATACCTTACCCGGTGCGCTTCCTACGAGACCGACGCCTTTACGGCATTGAACACCGGGTTTATGCAGGACGGTGCGTATGTGCACATTCCCGAGGGAGCGAAGCTGTCCGGACCGGTGTCGATACTCTTCGTTTCCACCGACGCCTCGGAACCGATTACCACGCAGCCCCGCAATCTCATTGTGGCAGGCAACAGTGCCGAAGTTTCGCTGATCATCCGCTACGTTCACCGTTCGGAACGATCCTATTTTACGAATATCGTAACGGAGCTCTTCGCGGGTGAGCGGTCGAAGATCGATGTGACGATCGTCCAGGAAGAATCACCAAAATCGTTTCATATCGGTTCTCTTTCGATGCGCCAACAAAAGGGAAGCAGAGTAACGGTGAATGCGATTACGTTCGGAGGTTCGGTTGTGAGAAACAATGTTACATCAGTGCTCGATGGAGAAGAGTGCTTTTGCTCGTTAAACGGGCTTTCGCTCGGGACAGGCGATCAGCACATCGACAATCACACGACGATCGATCATGCCAAACCCAGTTGTGAGAGTCATGAGTTGTACAAGACTATTCTTTCTGACCGGTCCCGCGGAGTGTTCAACGGTAAAATATACGTGCGCAGGGATGCCCAGAAAACGGATGCGAAGCAGACGAATAAAACGCTTCTGCTTTCCGACGATGCAACGATGAACACGAAACCTCAGCTCGAGATATTTGCGGATGACGTGAAATG
The DNA here is from genome assembly GCA_035518715.1 of Bacteroidota bacterium. Taxonomy (GTDB): domain Bacteria; phylum Bacteroidota; class Ignavibacteria; order UBA10030; family SZUA-254; genus DATIXJ01. The sequence continues at coordinate 141,097 of DATIXJ010000015.1, forward strand.
CACACACGGGGCGGCAATCGGCTCGCTCGATCCGGAGTCCCTTTTCTACCTTCGCTCGCGTGGTATCGGCGAAAGCGAGGCAAAGGACCTCCTGACGTTCGCATTTGCGAGTGATGTCACGGAACGCATCCCGTCAGACGCTGTACGCGGATATCTTGCCGGCCTCCTGCATAAACGGCTGGATACCGTTCAGCGGGGTGAAGAAGTATGACGGTACAGAGGGACATGGACATTCAGGTGGAACCCGAAAAGATATTCGACGTCGAGCGCATTCGGTCTGAATTCCCGATACTCAGTCAGAAAGTAAACGGCAAGCCATTGGTCTATCTCGATAACGCGGCAACCAGCCAGAAACCTCAGGATGTCATCGATGCGATGACCCGGTACTATCTCGAAGAGAATTCCAACATTCATCGGGGCGTCCACTTTTTGAGCGACAAGGCCACCCAGTCGTATGAAGCCGCCCGCAGGAAGATCCAGCGGTTCATCAATGCGGCTTCGCACAAAGAGATTATCTACGTCCGCGGTACGACTGAAGCCATCAATCTTGTGGCGCAGTCTTACGGACGGAAAAATTTCCGGCAGGGAGATGAGATACTCATATCCGCGATGGAGCACCATTCCAACATCGTCCCCTGGCAGATCCTGGCTGAAGAAAAAGGACTCGTGCTCCGGGTTATCCCCATGAATGACCGCGGAGAGCTCTTCCTGGACAAATATGAAGCCATGTTTAATGAGCGGACGAAATTTGTTTCCATCGTCCATGTTTCCAATGTCCTTGGCACGATCAATCCGGTGCGTGCAATGATCGGGATTGCTCATCGCCATGACGTTCCGGTTCTGATCGACGGTGCGCAAGCGGTTTCGCACGGCAGAATAGACGTGCGCGAACTCGATTGTGATTTCTATGCTTTTTCCGGGCATAAGATGTACGGCCCGACCGGCGTTGGCATCCTCTACGGCAAGGAAAAGCACCTGGAGTCCATGCCCCCGTATCAGGGGGGCGGAGACATGATCCGGTCGGTGACCTATCAGAAAACAACGTATAATGATCTTCCGTACAAGTTCGAAGCCGGTACACCGAATATTGCGGGAGGTGTGGGACTCGGAGCCACAATCGATTTTTTGAATCGAATCGATTTTGATGCGGCAATGGCATACGAACGAGAGGTGTTTGAATACGCCTCCGTCGCACTCGCAGGCGTTAAGGGACTCCGGATCATTGGAACAGCGAAAGAGAAAGCGAGCGTTCACTCCTTTACTCTGGAAGGAATTCACCCGCATGATATCGGAACAATCCTGGATGATGACGGTATAGCGATACGAACGGGGCATCATTGTGCACAGCCCGTGATGCAGTGTTTTAATATTCCTGCCACCGCACGCGCTTCGTTTGCCCTGTACAACACGAAGGAAGAAGTAGACGCTCTTGTCAAAGGAATTTATCGGGTCATGGAGGTGTTCGCATAATGTCGGCACTCCGTGAACTCTATCAGGAAGTTATCTTGGATCATAACAAGAGTCCCCGGAATTTTCGGCGGATGGAGCATCCCGACAGAAAGGTGGAAGGGTACAATCCGCTTTGCGGAGACCATTATACCATCTTCCTGAAAATGGACGGCGATGTCATTGCCGATATCAGCTTTGATGGTGCGGGGTGTGCCATTTCGAAGGCGTCGGCTTCTGTCATGAGCTCAATCGTGAAAGGAAAAACGAAGAAAGAGGCCGAAGAGGTGTTTGAGCGATTTCATGAACTGGTCACCGGCGGGGGAGATCCGTCAGCGGTGCCCGAAAAATTCGGACGTCTCGCGGCATTCTCCGGGGTCTCGGAATTTCCCGCCCGTGTCAAGTGTGCAAGTCTGGCATGGCACACGCTCCGGGCCGCCCTGGAAACGAACGAGCACCGCGTTTCCACAGAGTGAGCCAATTGCGATCAAGTATGGAACAACAGCAGATCAGTTCGATCGAAAAAGGGATCATCGAGGCACAGGTCGTTGAAGCACTCCGGACCTGTTTCGATCCGGAAATCCCCGTGAATATTTATGACCTTGGACTGATTTATCGCGTTGTAGTTGGCGATACAGGAAATGTGGAAATTACGATGACGCTCACGACACCGTACTGCCCTGCGGCGCAGTCGCTGCCGCCTCAGGTGGAAGCGAAGGCAAAAGGAGTCCAGGGTGTCACGGAGGCGAAGGTGAGCGTTGTGTGGGATCCTCCGTGGAACCCCAGCATGATGTCGGAAGCCGCAAAACTTGAACTCGGAATGTTTTAAACCAATACGGAGAAGATATGCAGGTCATAGGAACTGTCGAACAGCCGAAGGTCAACGATGAGATCGTTCTCACTGAAAAAGCGGCTGTGCAGGTGTTGAAGATCAAGGCAGATAACAGCATCCCAGCCGAGCACATACTGCGCATCGGCGTGAAAGGCGGGGGGTGTTCGGGACTCTCATACGTCCTTGGATTTGATGCGGAAAGCAAACCCAACGATCATCTCTTTGAGATGCACGGAGTGAAAATTTGTGTCGACCCAAAGAGCCTGTTTTTCATCAGCGGGACGGTCCTGGATTTCCAGGATGGATTGAACGGCAAGGGATTCGTCTTTAATAATCCGAAGGCGCAGCGCACTTGCGGATGCGGAAATTCTTTCAGCGCGTGAGTTATACATACGGAGATGTCTCCCCGTTCCCCGGAGGAGATACGCGAGAACACATGTGGTTCATTCATCATAACCCCTGACATAACAAAAGGAGTACGTTCTATGTCATTTACACTTTCCAATTTACCGTATGCCCACGATGCCCTTGAGCCGTACATCGACAAACAGACGATGGAGATTCATCACGGCAAGCATCATGCAGCATATGTCACAAATCTCAACAAAGCGGCGGAGAACGCAGACTGGGCGAACAAGCCCTTCGAAGCGATTCTCGCCGGCGTATCCAAGCTCCCTGCGGCGGTGCGGAACAACGGAGGAGGTCACTGGAATCATTCGGCATTCTGGCAGTGGATGAAGAAGGGCGGCGGCGGTCAGCCGTCGGGCGAACTTGCAACTTCCATCAACCGCGATTTCGGTTCCTTCGATAAGTTCAAGGAGCAGTTCTCCAACGCGGGCATTACCCGCTTCGGTTCGGGATGGGCATGGCTTATTGCTCAGCACGGAAAGCTCGTTGTTGCTTCCACACCGAATCAGGATAACCCGCTGATGGATGTCGCAGAAACGAAAGGCGTTCCGATTCTCGGCCTTGATGTCTGGGAACATGCCTACTATCTCAAGTATCAGAACCGGAGACCGGAATATGTTGCGGCATTCTGGAACGTGATCAACTGGGATGAGGTTGCCAAGCGCTTCGGAAGTGCGAAGTAGTTGTTGTTCATCATTCAGACACGGTGGAAAGCCGGCACGACGAATGCCGGCTTTTCTTTTTTATCCCTCCTGAACGAACGTCTTGACAGTGAGCTCCTCGTTCGCTACATTGGCACGTGAACTTCCGGCCAATCAGGTCCGGATCGTACGAGGCAGTCTCATGTGTTCTATCCCATAAGGAGTGCGATGAATAGCCCATCTTTCTTCCGCAATCTGACCGCGCTGTGCAGCATGCTTGTCCTCCTCTCCACTTCGACTATCAAGGCAGGGACCGCGATGGTACTTGCCCTCGATGCGTCTGACGCACCAAGAAAGATTCTTCATGTTAAAGAGACCCTCACCCTTCCTTCAGGCCCGGTGACTCTCTTTTACCCCAAATGGATTCCGGGAGAGCACGGACCCACGGGACCGGTTGCGGATCTTGTGGGACTCCACATTCATGCCGCCGGGAGTGAGCTTGAATGGAGACGAGACCTCGAAGACATGTATGCAATTCACTCCACTCTGCCGGCAGGTGCATCGGAGCTGAGCATCGATTTTGACTTTGTCTTGCCGCCGGTTATGGGCGGATTCTCTGCGGGAGCATCTTCCACTTCATCCCTCGTTGTTATCAGCTGGAATCAGGTATTACTTTATCCCCGGAATGAGCAACCCGACAGCATTCTCGTGACACCAACGTTGACGCTGCCGGCGGGCTGGAAATTTGGTACGGCACTCGAACCGGAAAGTACTCAGGGAGCAGTCACCCATTTCAAACAGATTTCTGTAACCATGCTCATCGATTCGCCGGTGCTCGCAGGTGAACATTTCCGACGGATTGATGTGAGTCCGGGGCTGTCACCCTCACACGTTATCGACCTGGCAAGCGACGGAGAAGCGGCACTTGCCATGCCTGACGAAATGGTCCGTCACTATCGTAATCTTGTGCGCGAGGCACTGGCACTGTTTGGAGCTTACCACTACAGGCACTACGATTTTCTCTTCACCCTCAGCGATGAGGTGGCTCACTTCGGTCTGGAGCATCATCAGTCGAGCGACGACCGCGTCGGTGAGCGCGCACTATTGGATGCCAATCTCCAGAAACGGACGTCTGCGTTGCTCTGCCATGAATTCGTCCATTCATGGAATGGCAAGTTTCGGCGTCCGGCAGGGCTCGCCACCGGAAATTATTCTTCTCCCATGCACGGCGATCTCCTCTGGGTGTATGAGGGTCTCACGGAGTATCTCGGAAATCTGCTCGCTGCAAGATCGGGACTCCGCACACCGGAGGAGTACCGCGAGAATCTCGCGTTCGTGGCTGCAGGATTGGACTACCGGCCGGGCCGGACGTGGCGGCCTCTTCAAGATGCTGCCGATGATGCACAGATTCTCTATGCGAGTCGCGCCGATTGGGATAGTTATCGTCGCAGCGTCGATTTCTATGACGAGGGAGACCTTCTCTGGCTGGAAATCGATATGCGCATACGGGATCTCACTCACGGAAAACGGTCGCTGAATGACTTTTGCCGCACATTCCACGGGGGAGAGAACAACGGACCTGAGGTGAAACCGTATACATTTGATGATATTGTCTCGGCGCTCAATGCAACCGCCCCGTACGACTGGAAATCGCTTCTCGAGGAGAGGTTGCGCTCCACAGGGCCCCACGCGCCGATGGCAGGTATCGGCATGGGGGGCTGGAAGCTGGTCTACCGTGAAAAGCCCAACAGCATGGAAGAAGCACGAGAATCTACCGACAAAGTTGTGCACTTCGATTATTCGGTCGGGATGCGACTTGGCGAAGATGGTGCCGTTGGGGATGTCCTTCCAGGATCTGCCGCGTACGCCGCAGGAATCTCCCCCGGGATGAAAATTGCAGGGGTCAATTCGAGAAAATTTTCGCTCCAGGTGTTCCGTGATGCATTGCGCAAGGGCAAGAGTTCGAAAGCTTCGTTGGATCTCCTTGTCCTTGACGGCGAATACTTCAAGCATTGCAGCGTGGACTATCATGAAGGAGAACGATATCCGTATCTCGAACGCGACACGTCGAAGCCCGATCTGCTGAGCAAGGTCCTCGCGCCGCTCGCGGAAAATTCTTCTCCCCGATGAAGCGCATGTGGGGCTTCCGTAATTATCCTTGCATCACAGACGAAAAATTTCTATTTTCGTAGAGAATGGACCAGAAAATTGCATCACAAGCTCAATGGGAGGAAACCGAAGTTCGATTGACTCGTGAAGAGCGCACCAACCACTACTGGCAGTACTGTGTCAACTGCGGGACCCGGTTGGAAGGAAGAAAATGTAAATTGATCTGTCCGAAATGCGGATTTTATCATTCATGCAGTGAACCATAACGCTGCGCAGAAAGGGATTTCATGAACAAGAAAAGAAAGAACGCCAGGAAGAAACACCGCAAGAGTATCCAGCGCGTGAAAGCAAAGCGTAAGCTCCAGATGAGTTCGGCGAAGAAACCTGCGTAATAACCCTAAGGGTATCTTCCTGATACCCTTTTTTATTTCACGGCCAGTGGATTGAGTGACGACTGAGACATTGACATATTCCTTTGGAGCTGTATCGTACGAGCTCGCGTCGCGAACGCACATTATGGGAATTCTCAATATCACACCTGACTCCTTTTCCGACGGCGGCAGGTATCTGGATCGGGAGAGCGCAGTGCGCCGGGGATTCGAAATGGTGGAGGAAGGCGCCGATTTCATTGATATCGGCGGAGAATCAACGCGTCCGGGATCTCGTCCTGTGCGGCTTGAGGAGGAGCTTGAGCGTACACTTCCGGTGATCGAGCGGCTTGCAAAGTCAATTACCGTCCCCATATCCATCGACACCTATAAATCGGAGGTTGCCGAACGAGCCCTTGATGCCGGTGCCGCGATCATTAACGATATCACCGGATTGCACGCCGATCCGAGAATTGCTGAAATCGCCTCGCGAGGCAATGCTTCTCTTGTGCTGATGCATATCAAGGGTGTCCCGCAAACGATGCAGGAACATCCGGTGTACGAGAATCTGATCGAGGAGATTTGCACGTATCTTGACGAAGGGACCCTGCAGGCGAAGTTGAAAGGAGTGCACCAGATTATTATCGACCCGGGAATCGGATTTGGAAAAACACCGGAGCACAACCTTCAGGTCCTTCGGGACCTCAGATCATTCCAGCGATTCGGATATCCGGTTCTTGTGGGTCCCTCGAGAAAGTCGTTTATTGGAAAAGTCCTTGATCTTCCGGTTGAGAAGCGCATATCGGGAACCGCTGCGGCGGTTGCAGTTGCTGTTGTCAATGGGGCAAACATCGTCCGCGTTCATGATGTCAAAGAGATGAAGCAGGTTGTACGGATCGTCGATGCCATTGTGCGCACATCCTGACCGGCCGGCCGGATATACGAACACGAGGTAAACCATGGATATCGTCAATATTGGATTTCTGCATATCACGGTGTTCGACGTCATCGATGTCACGATCGTGTCGTACGTCTTTTACCGTCTCTACATGGTGATGCGGGGAACGGTTGCGGCGCAGATTTTTGTGGGACTCCTCCTCATCATCGCGTTCTCCTTCGTTGTCCAGGCATTCAATTTCAAGGCAATGAACTGGATCCTTCGGACTCTGACGGATATCTGGGTGATTGCCTTTATCGTTCTTTTCCAGCCCGAACTGCGAAGGGTACTCGTCCTCGTCGGCAGGAACAGAATTGTCCGGATGTTTCTGCGCCTTGATGTCCATGAATCCATCGAAGATATCGTCTCTGCGGCTGGGGAGCTGGCGCGAAAACATCATGGCATGCTCGTGGTGATCGTCCGTTCGACAGGTCTGCGCACGTTCAGCGAAACAGGGTTGCAGCTCCAGGCGCGAATCAGCAAGGCGCTGCTCGTCTCCATCTTCAATCCGCGATCACCGCTTCACGACGGGGCAGTCATCATCCGAGACCGCGTTGTCGAAGCAGCACGGGTCACGCTCCCGCTTTCCCAAACCTCCACGATCGGCGATTACGTTCTTGGCATGCGTCACCGTGCGGGCCTCGGCATATCCGAGCAGGCGGATGTCGTTGCGGTTCTTGTTTCGGAAGAAACCGGCAGGATATCGATCGCAGATAATGGAGTTCTTGTGCGGGGTCTTTCGACACAAGAACTCCGCCAGGAGCTTCACAAACGGCTGACCACTCCCGCCGAGGCCTCGGCGAAGTCAGTTTGGAAGGTTCTCCGTGTTCATGGATAGCTCATCAAGATCCGCCGGATCATTCGCGCGGTCCTCCCGGAGCCGATTTGATCTTGAACGCACCGAAATGATCGCTCTGTTCCGGAAAAGAGGGATCAGCGATGAGAAACTCCTTGCGGTAATGAAACGAGTCGACCGGCACGAATTCGTCCAGAGTGCCTTCGTGAACCGTGCCTATGAAGACTCGGCGCTCCCGATAGGAGAGTCGCAGACCATCTCCCAGCCGTATACCGTCGCGTTCATGACCGAGGCGCTCAACGTCAAGTCCGGCCAGAAAATTCTCGAGGTCGGAACCGGATCCGGATATCAGGCAGTTATTCTTGCAGAGCTCGGTGCGCGTGTCTTTACCATCGAACGTCACATGGATCTCCTCATGGAGGCGCGCAAGCGATTTGAGAAATTTGGTTACCAGATTGCCTCGAAGGGGGGAGATGGAACGATCGGATGGAAAGAGTATGCCCCCTACGACGGCGTCATTGTCACGGCGGGGGCACCCGAAGCGCCGCAACCGCTGCTCGACCAGCTCCGCGACGGAGGAACGCTTGTCGTTCCCATCGGAACTTCGGACAGCCAGGATTTGCACATCATCCGGCGGGTCGGAAAGGAATTTCAGACACGCATCGCCGGTGGTTTCAAGTTCGTTCCGTTGATTGGGAAAAAAGGATGGAAGTAGTTGTGCTGCGCCGTCCGGCACATTCTCCGTAATTTTTCCAATGAGTTCCAAACCCTCTCCGAAGAAATCCCGGATTCTCGTCGTCTCTGGTCCTACTGCATCGGGCAAGACCCGCATTGCGCTCGGGCTCGCCGAACATCTCAACGGTGAAATTCTCTCCGCCGATTCCCGGCAGATGTACAAATTGATGAGTATCGGTACCGCACAGCCGACACCGGAAGAACTCCGCCGCGTCCCGCATTTCTTTGTTGCCGACCGTCTCCCGGATCAGGAGTTCAACGCTGCCGAATTCGGAGTCGAGGGGAGGAGGATCATCGACAAGATCATTGCCAGAGGGAAACTCCCAATCGTTGCTGGAGGATCCGGTTTGTATATCCAGGGGCTCATTGACGGGTTCTTCGAGGGTGCTGAGCCGGATGAAGGATACCGGAAATTGTTATATGACCGCATTGCCACCGAGGGTTCGGAAGTTCTGCTGGCTGAACTCCACCGCATCGATCCGGTAGCCGCGTCCGGTATGCTGCCGTCGAACAGGCGGAGAATCGTTCGGGCACTCGAGACGCATCATCTGACCGGCAGACCGATCTCAGTACTTCAGCGGGAGCGCGTGGAGATTAGCTTCAACGCCGTTCTGGTTGGGATTGCATGGGACCGGAAGAGACTCTATGATCGGATCAATTGCAGGGTTGAGGAGATGTTGGCGTCCGGATTGATTGAGGAAGTAGAGAAGCTGATTGCAAGAGGATACAATCCCGAGTTGAAAGCGCTTCAGACGGTTGGGTACAAGGAGGTTTTTGAATTTCTCAATGGGCGTGTGTCCTATGATGAAACGGTCGAACGCATCAAGCGGAACACACGCAGATACGCCAAGCGTCAGCTGACATGGTTTCGGAATGACGAGCGCATCACGTGGTTTCCGATATCGGATGAGTCTGAGTTTGAAGCGGTGACAAAGAAGATTGTCGACCACTTTCTTGAAAAATAACTCGTTTGGAGTTTTGAAATTGAGTCGGAAATTCGTATCTTTTCCAAAATTTCGGGGCGTGGCTCAGCCCGGCTAGAGCGCTTGGTTCGGGACCAAGAGGTCGCGAGTTCGAATCTCGCCGCCCCGACTCCGAACGTATGGATATCGTTCCCACATCTCCATAATCCTCATTTTTCTTTGCCTCCTTCCATCCAGATTCTGATTGTCGAAGATAATCCCGGCCATCAGCGAATTACCGAATATGTATTGAAAAAAAACAATATCGATGCCGATCTCCGCGTCGTGAGGGATGGTCAGGAAGTACTGGATTATCTCTTTCACGCCGGTATCTATACCGACGCTGCCCAATTTCCCGCACCGGATTTGATCCTCCTTGATTTCAACTTGCCTCGGCACGACGGAAAGGAAGTTCTCCGCATCATCAAGGAAGATCCTCATCTCAAAGACATTCCCGTGGTTATTGTCAGCACGTCGGATCGTGAGGAAGACGTGAACTTTGCCTTCGAGCTCGGTGCTGCATCGTATATCAGCAAAGCGAGCGGGTTCGACAAGTTCAGTGCGGAATTGGGAGGTATCACGAAATTTCTCCGTCGCCCCGGCGAGAATTCGCATTGATACTCTCGGCGGAAATTTGTATTATACCTCCGAATTTTTTCATCCTCTATGTCGAATATTCTTGCCATCGTGGGACGCCCGAACGTCGGCAAATCCACTCTCTTCAATCGCATCGTTGGAGAACGCCGTGCAATCGTGCACGATGAACCGGGGGTGACTCGCGATCGTCATTACGGCTCGACCGATTGGAACG
>DATIXJ010000016.1:0-14586 GCA_035518715.1 Bacteroidota bacterium
TGTCCCGTCCAGTGCAGTTGCCGCACCGTAGTACGTCCCTTTCACCGTCACGTTCACGCTCGGCAGCGCCTCGCCCGTCTTCGAATCGGTGATCTTCCCGACGATCGTCCCTTTGCCCGCGGTCTGGGAAAGGGCGGTGGACGATGCAACGACAAAAAGAATTCCGAACATGATCCGGACGGATCGTTCAAGTACCATTCGCAATGATTCTCTTCCCGTGAGATTCATCATTCAAAACCCGAATTCCTGATGAAGAATATATTCGAGAAATGATTTTACTGTCCCGACGCCGGAAGTACCGCCGGAACCGTTCAAGAGATGAAGTGGCAAGCCGAGGAAAACAAAACTCCGCTGGCCGTCGATGACGCCGACATTAATATTGAGCGGCGGCTGTGTAACCCATGTGCCTGAACCTCCTGTTGTGGTATAGAGGATTACTCCGTTTGTTCCTGCCATCCAGCATGTCGAGATTCCGGATGCTGCGGGAGCAAGAAGGTCCTGTCCGACACCCGAGTTCTGTGCGCCCCATGTCAACCCGCCGTCAACGCTATGGAGAATCGTTCCACCTATACCCGCAACCCAACCGTTGAGGTTATCCGCGAATGAAACGCCCCGGAGCTCCGCTCCGCCGGAAGAGACCACTGACCAGCTCGAGCCGGCGTCCGTTGAACGGAGAATCACATGATTTGCACCGACAGCCACTGCAGTTTGAGCATCGAGAAATTGCACGGAATTCAGACGTTGAGCAACAATCGCTGTGGTAAGATGCCAGGTGTTTCCCCCGTCCGATGTCGAGATCGTCAGTCCGCTGTCCCCCACTGCAATTCCGTTTGAGGCGCTTCCGAAAGCAATCGACCGGATCGTTTTATTCGTCCGGTAGCTGGCAGGAGCCCACGTGGTGCCGCTGTTCGTCGAGCGGATGAAGATTCCGTCGGTGCCTCCTGCAAATCCCTGCGACGTAATCGGGAATGCAATAGCAAGCAATGATTCAAATGTCGGAACCGAATGATTAGACCATGTTGCTCCTCCATCCTCCGTCCCGAGTATCGTGCCGTTATCCCCCGCGATCCAGCCGTACGTCGCGGAAAGGAACTGAACGGCCTCAAGTGTCGAGCCGACGCCGGCATTTTGCGAATTCCAGGTTTGACCGTTATCGGTTGATGCGAGGATGACGCCGTTCTCACCGCACGCCCAGGCGTTTCCACCCTTCGCTGCAGCGGCATTCAGGTCAAGGAGCGTTGAGGTATAGGCATACCGCAACGGGATCCGTGTATCCGCCTGCATGTGATAAATGTACCGTGAATCCGATCTCTTGTAGATCGGACGCATGAAGAGTGAGTAAGATCTTGTCGGTGTCGGATCGACATTGAATTGAAGATTCGGGAATAGTTCCGAAAGATTGGACGAATCGGAATAGACAAAGGACGATTGCAGTACGCGCGTATCTCCGGGGCGCGGCAGCTGCGGGTTCGTCACCGAAGAAAGATCAACGGAACTGACACTATCCAGAGGAGCGAAATCCGTCAGGGCACCGCGCGGATCGTTCGATGTCGCAAACATCGTTGAGTAGATCACCTTCCCCGTGTGTGAAGCATCCCGGACATATTCGAACAACGGGAATTGGGCCACACCCATGCTCGGGTACGGGTCGGTATACCAGAAAACGACATCAAAGAGGTGAAGCGTCGAGATCAGCGCGGGGTCAATAAACGGCGGAACGAGTGCGCCCGGTTTGTTCACCTGTTTATCCGCGGCCGTCAATCCGCTGGAGATATCGAGAACATCGAAATTCGCAAACTCCGGAAAATCGGGAGCAATCTCTGTCTGGAAGATCGTAGTATAGAAATTCTGAACTGCTGCCTTGGTTCCGGAAACGTTGTCGATGAAATCGTTGACAATGAGGAGCTTTCCATGCGGATTTCGCACAAACCAATGGCGGGCAGGCAGGGCAGCCGGATCAGGGAGAGCTTTAAACTTGCTCATATCGCCCGCAATGTCGCGGGCCCGCACGTAAAACGTGTTCAACGTATCGAGACGAAGATGCGACAATGTTCCGAGAAGACGCCTCGACGTTGCATATGTGCCGCTGTAAACATCGGCATCAACATCCGCAACTGTTGAAAACACGTCGCTGCGGGCGCGCGGCACAAAGAGTGTCACGAGCTTTGTATTTGGTGGAAGGGTGAGGATGCGCGTCGTATCGCTCGTATCATTGAGAGCAATATCGTATGCCGCAATCGTGTTATCGCCGTCGGGATCGGATCCAACCCATGCAAACGTCGCAGCGGTGAAAGTTGTCTCCGGCTGCTGCATCGTGATCGTCGGGTCATTGGGATTCGGTGCAAAGACAACAGTCGGGGGTTGGTTCAGGAGAGGCAGGCCGAGAGAAGCAAAGCCCTTGTCGACTGCGCCGGCAAGCGAGGGAAGCGGCACGTCGGTGCTGTCAAATTTGCCGTTCTCGTTCTGATCCCAATATGGCGTCGGCGACATACGAATCATTGCCTGCTGCGGAATTGACTGGATGAAGGTGTTATCGACAGCGCGCACAACCACCTGAAACGTATCCTGTCTGGTCACGAGGGGGAACTGGACGGTCGTGTCGTTTGCGGTCCGCCACCGGTATCCAATCGTATCCGGAGACGGCAGCTTGTTTGATGGTCCGATGAGTTTTCCAGCGGCAAAGAGGAACCCCTTCACGTAACCGTCGACGTCATTTCCCCACCACCGGATGTGCTGCGTGCTCGGCCCCTGTGCGAGCGTCGAGTCGGGATACAGCCAGAGGTAGGTGGTCGGCCTGACGTTCGACACCGCCTCGGGGGTCGAGTTCTTACAACCCGCTCCAGACATAATCAGGAGAATGATGACAATACCAAGATGCTGTAGGCAGCGAGAAATCACTTTACCACCAAAAATTTTCCCCGTTTGATTGTTCCGGTTGCTTTATCTTCCACCGTGAATAGGTAAAGCCCCGTCGCAACCGCCTGATCGAATCTCGTAATAAGATCCCAGGCATGCTCCCCTCCCGCGAACTGGGCCCCGATGGCCCGGTCTCCGAACTGCCCGAACCAGTTGATGCCGGTCCCGTTATTGGTTGATGCATCGTGATCCAGAATTGCCACGACATCCCCCGAAAGCGTGTAGATCCGGATCTGGCATCTTGCCGGGAGGTTATAGAAATAGATCTTCCTCAGGCGTTCCTGTGAGCCATCCCAGTACGCATTCACATAATAGGGATTCGGATACACTCCCACCGGTGTCGAGTTATCCGAAACCGGAGGCGTGCCGGAAATTACACGATGCGTGGACTTTGCACTTTCAAGACTCGGAATCCCGTTCACCGAATCCCCTTTATCGAATGCGGAAACCGCATACATGTACTGCCAGCCGTTCAGCGTGGCGCTCGAGACGCCTCGCGGCGGGAATTGATACCAGTATTTTGTGGTATCACCCGGGAACATCTTTGCAGAATCAAGAAGGATCCTGCTGAATCCGGTATTGTAGCCGATATTGTCATTGGGGATATCGAACTCTCCGACCAGAGTTGTGTCATCGAGGAATGCATCATGATTGAGGAAATCCTCGCCGGGGTTCGACCGATAGACTCGGTACCCTTCGAAATTTCTCAGGCCGCTGATCGGATCGACCGACTCTTCTGCGGTCGACTTGTCCCAATAGAGAGTTACAGATCGATCCTGCACCACGGTGCGGGAGATCGGGGTGCGAGGCGGCGCGGGCATCAGATAGCGCGTGAGCTGACCGTCGGGAGTGTAATGCAAACCCGTGGAATCCCGGCGAGCAATGTCTTCACCCGGATCCTGGATATCATTGCCGTTCACGTCTTCTCCCTGGTATGCACGTTGAGCCCAGCCGGCATTCGTGTAGAGCGTCTTGCGCTGATCCGGAGTATCATTGCTCGCTGCTGCCGAGCCATCCTTCTTCGCGCAGACAACTGCATACACCACCTCGATAGATTCGCCGGGATTTATTCTGGTAAACGGGCCGGTTGATAAGAGGTACGACACACCGTTTTGCTTTGGAGCAACGCGAAGAGGTGAAATAAAGCTCTGAGGCATCGACTGGGTGAGCCGTGAATAGCGGCTAAAGTACGGAACGGAATTATAGTCATCGGTTGGGGCCGCATACCATTGCGCATTCGGATCGCTTGAGCGGTACTGCCAGGCGTTATAAAAGGTACTTCGGTGAAGATCGCCGATCGAATCGATGCCGGCCGGGAACGGCGTCGATCCAAGGAGCTTCATCCCGACATAGCTGTCGGCGGGCGGGCCACCCGGCGTCCCGGCAAAATCGAACGAGTACGCCATCCGCTGAACGGAATCGAACCCCTGCCCTGTATAATCAAAATATCCCGGAGTTCCCGGTCGGACGAGATTGGTGTTCCGAACGCACGCGTCATTCCAGTATCCTACATACACCGAATCAAGCGTATCCTTTCCGACATTCGAGATATCGAACTGGAGTATGACGAACGCGTTGGCAAACGGAAAGTTCCAGGCATAGCTTTCCTGGTGAACCCTGATACCCATAGGCGTGTGGTCGGCAATGCTGTCGTTCGTGGAAGGCACTCGCGTGAAGATATCGTAGTAATCACAGATAAAATCCTGGTGACTGACGGATGCCTGGCTCGACTGGGATGTGCTTGGTCGATTATAGGTGAGATTGGAAATCTCGGTGATCGAATCACCGATATTGGATGCAAATTCGTATCCGCTGATGAGCCCCTGGCTCGAGGAAGTCGTTGCGCGGTCGCTTGCAGCTGTGCTCACAAATATTTCGTCGTTGCGCGGATCAAGCGTGTCGCGTGTTTTCACCACAGCTCCGATCCAGAGTCCTCCCTGATAGATGTGCTCGATACGCGATCCGATCGGAAACTCGCAGGATGGTTGATTGGGCCAGTAGGCGTTTCGTGTTCCGATGGTGCCGAAGTTCGTGACGGTGAGTCCGATCTTTCCAACAGAGGTGTATTTCCAGTTGACATCGTCGGCAATTTTCCGCAAGCCGTTGGTACGATCCTCTGCACGGAAGCACAATGGAAAAGCGAGGGCAAGGAGCAGCAAGACAGTGATCGCTCGGAGGGGTATCATCGAATCATATTTCGACAATCATGGTGGAGAGAGTTTCGCTTCGTGTTGCCAAATATAGCCCAATTCTTCTTGAAATGCAATCAACAAAAACTGTTCCAGCGATTTTTTGAATGGAGATCGGATGAGAAGATCAGCATTCCTGCTGATAGCGATGATCTTGCACGGCAATGAGCGGAGGGAAAAATCGGTTATGAGAATATTCTGCAGTCAACATTAATTAAGAATGCGGACTCTCACGATTGAGGACGGAGAATTTCAGACTTGATAAGCAGGATGAGATGGAAACCGTTTGCGGATTTAATTTGGGAGGGTTTCGATTGATGGAATGATGAAGATTCTTGAAGAGAAGTCTTGACACTGTTCCGACGATTCGTTAATTTGAAGCGCGGTATAACCGCAGAACTTTCCGCTTATGCTTCATCCCTAAAGGTATAGGCAGAATGCAAGCTGACGCCCAGGCAAGCCCCCGACCTGGGCGTTTTCATTCATTCCATTACAACATTCATCTCTTTGTTTTTCTTTGAGAATAAGGATATATTGGGTCGAGTCCCGGAAAGGTGCAGGAGCGGTTTAACTGGCACGCCTGGAGAGCGTGTGTACCCGAAAGGGTACCGAGAGTTCGAATCTCTCCCTTTCCGCCAAACCGAAACACATCCGCATTACTGAATGCAGAAGACAGGATGAACATTCCAATTTCCCACAGGTACCCCCACCGGTTCACGCAGGAAATTGCCTGCACCCTTCTCCTGTTTACCCCGGTTCTTTTCCTGTTTGTCGGATTCGCTAGTACGCCCGCATATTCCGGGATCGTTCGATCGATTACCGTTGATGCGGCGATCAATCCGGCAACGGCTGATTATATACACGATGCAATCCAGCGGGCTGCAGAGGATCATGCGGAATGCCTCGTCATCCGGTTGAACACACCCGGAGGATTGCTGCAGTCGACTCGTGATATTGTGTCGGATTTTCTCACCTCACCAGTGCCGATTATCGTTTACGTCTCCCCTGCCGGTGCGCAGGCAGCATCTGCCGGAGTGTTCATCACACTCGCATCGAATATTGCCGTGATGGCACCCGGCACGAACATCGGCGCGGCTCACCCCGTTACTACCGGAGAGCAGACAACCGATTCCATCATGATGGGGAAGATCACCAACGACGCTGCCGCATTCATACGCACCATTAGTGAAAAACGGAACCGCAACATCACCGGGGCGGAGTCCGCGGTCAGGAAGAGTCTCTCCCTCACGGAAACCGAAGCCGTCGCTCAACATGTCGTCGATACGATCGCACCGAATCTCACACAGCTGCTTCGGCTCGTCGATGGTAAGACCGTCACAACATCGGGCGGTAAGGTCACCCTGCACACCGCGGACGCAAAGGTTGAAGAACTCGAGAAATCCTCGCAGCAGAAGATCCTGGACATTCTCAGCGATCCCAACATTGCGTATATCTTCATGATGCTCGGGTTCTACGGCCTGCTGTTCGAGCTCTATAATCCCGGATCTGTACTTCCCGGCATCGTCGGTGTGATCAGTCTGGTGATTGCTTTTTATTCCCTGCATACGCTTCCCGTGAACTACGCGGGTCTTGCGCTCATTCTGTTCTCTGTCGTGCTCTTTGTCCTGGATATCAAGCTGCCGAGTCACGGGCTCCTGACGGCAGGGGGCATCATCTCTCTCACACTGGGCTCGATTATGCTCTTCAGAACCGAGGCATCCTTCGATGCGGTCAGCATCTCCTGGCAGGTCATTGCGATCGTTGTCGTGCTGACAACGGCATTTTTTGTCTTTGTCGTAGGTGTGGGTCTCCGGGCACAACGGAAGAAACCCACAACCGGAAAAGAGGGAATGCTCGGAGAACCCGGCGAAGCAATTACAGACCTCACCCCTGGTGGGAAGGTGAAGATCCACGGCGAGATCTGGAATGCGGTAAGTCTCGATGGCACACTTCCCCGCGGGACGCCGGTACGGTCAGTCGAAATGGAAGATCTCACACTCAAAGTCAGAAAACTGGAAATATAACCCATGGAGGATCAAATGCAGTTCTTCTCGATTGCTTTTTTTCTGGTCGTCGTATTTGTCATCATCATCCTGTCCAACGCGATCCGCGTGCTACGTGAATATGAACGCGGTGTCATTTTTCGCCTGGGGCGCCTGATCGGGGCAAAAGGCCCCGGCATCATCTTCCTCGTACCAATTGTCGACAGGATGGTAAAAGTCAGCCTCCGAACGGTGGTGCTGGATGTGCCGCCTCAGGACATCATCACCAAGGATAACGTCTCGATCAAGGTTAATGCGGTAGTGTATTTCAGGGTCGTCGTTCCCGAGAAATCAATCGTGGAAGTGGAAAATTTCCTCTTTGCGACATCTCAGCTTTCGCAAACGACACTGAGGAGCATTCTCGGCCAGTCGGAGCTGGACGAGCTTCTCTCGCAGCGTGACAAGATCAACCAGGATCTCCAGAAGATCATTGACGAGCATACCGAACCGTGGGGAATCAAGGTTTCCAATGTCGAAGTGAAGCAGATCGATCTCCCGATTGAGATGCAGCGTGCGATGGCAAAGCAGGCGGAAGCCGAGCGCGAACGGCGAGCCAAGATCGTCCATGCCGACGGCGAATTCCAGGCAAGCCAGAAGCTTTCTGATGCCGCGAACGTCATTGCGACAAATCCGGTGGCGCTCCAGCTTCGCTTTCTCCAGACGCTCACCGAAGTTGCTGCCGACAAGAATTCCACCATTCTCTTCCCGGTCCCGATCGATCTTCTGGAGCCGTTCATGAAGCGACCCAGACAGGGATAATCCCGCGGGATGAATCCGTTACTCTACGGATCAAACAACGAGGAGCGCATCGTAGCGGTAAGCCAGTACGGCGACCGGACGATGCGCGTTTTTTTTCGGGAGGAAGATACGATACGCTCGACCGACCACAATTTCTTCCCCTTCTTCCTTGTTTCCGATTCCTCCGTGCTCCGTGACTTCGGCGTCAAGACCTGGGTGAAAGAGCTCGACGGAGAGAATTACTTCCGCTATCTCTGTGCATTTTCAAGCTGGAATGAAATGTGGGACGCCATTCGGCTCATGATCGAGAGAACTCCTCAGGAGAATTCCGGCAAAATCGAAACCTATGCCGACCTTCCCTTCCTGCAACTCCGCACTGATGCGGTAAGTCAGTTTCTTCTTCAATCCGGAAGGACACTCTTTAAAGGGATGGAATTCAGTGAACTCCACCGCCTCCAGCTCGATATAGAAACATACACTTCTCCCGGATCGAGATTCAGTAATGCCAACCGCCCCGGCGACAGGATTATCATTATTGCGTTGTCCGACAACCGCGGATGGAGCTATTGCATCGACGGTAAGAGCAAGAGGGAAGACGAAATGCTCCGGGAGCTCGTGCGCATCATTTGCGAGAAGGATCCTGATATTATTGAGGGGCACAACATCTACAATTTCGATCTTCCCTATCTCCTCACCCGATGCGAAATGTTTGGAATTGATTTTGCCGTTGGCCGGGACGGCACTTCACCCCGGGTTTTTGATTCGCGCATGTCGTTTGCGGAACGATACGTAAAGTATTCCGCCCACGAAATTCCCGGACGCCACATTATTGATACATGGCTCCTGGTACAGTCGTACGATACCCAAAAACGGTCGCTCGAAAGTTACGGCCTGAAATATGCCGCAAAGTATTTCGGGTTTGCGAAAGAGGACCGGATCTACATTCAGCCCGAGCGGATTTCGTGGTACTGGGACCACGAACCTGATCTCCTTCTGCGGTATGCACTCGATGACGTTGAGGAAACACGCCTTCTCAGCGAGCACCTTTCGCAAAGCTCATTTTATCTCACGCAGATGCTCCCCTACAATTATGGGGCCGTCGCCAGGATGGGTTCCGCTGCCAAGATCGAGTCTCTCCTCATGCGGGAGTATGTCAGGCAACGGCATTCTGTTCCAAAGCCGGAGCGCGGAGCACAAACCTCAGGGGGATATGCCGACATTTTTTACACCGGCGTGCTTCAGCCGATCGTCGATGTGGACGTCGAATCCCTTTATCCCTCGATCATGCTTGAAGAGAAAATCGCCCCATCTCGTGAGCCGCTCGGCGTATTTTCGGCGACGCTCGGGGAGCTGACGCGGATGCGGCTTGCCGCCAAACGATCCATGAAAGCCGCAACGTCCGAGGGCGAGCGATCACAGATCGACGCACTCCAGTCCTCGTTCAAAATCCTGATCAATTCGTACTATGGTTATCTTGGCTACAACCGCGCCCTGTTCAATGATATGGCGGCTGCAGACCGCGTGACGCGGACCGGTCAGCAGATCCTTCGACAGCTGATTACCGCAATCGGCGAAAGTGCCGGCACAGTTGTGGAAGTTGATACGGATGGCATTTACTTTGTCCCTCCCCCTTCAGTTCAGAGCGAGGAAGATGAAGAACGGTTTGTCGAACGGATTGCGAAAATACTCCCGAAAGGCATCACTCTGGCCATTGCGGGAAGATTCCAGAAAATGCTCAGCTACAAGACGAAGAATTACGCTCTCCTCGGCTACGACAACAGAATTCGCATCAAGGGGTCTTCGCTCACTTCCCGGTCCATAGAAAAGTTCGGCCGAAACTTCCTCCTTCAGGGAATTGAGTGTCTGCTGAACAATAATATTGACGGACTCCATTCACTCTACGTCAATCTTCACAGAGACATATCCGACCACGCGCTTACCGCAGCGGATTTTGCGCGAACCGAGACACTGAAGGAATCCATCGAATCATACCTTACATCGGTGAAAAGCGGCGAGAGAAACCGCACCGCAAGTTACGAGGTTGCAATTGCAGCGGAGCTCGAATGGAAGCCGGGAGATCGGGTATCCTATTATTTCACCGGGAGTGATGCGGGTATCAAGGCATTCGAAAACTGCAAACTCATCGATGCATGGACCGCCGATAGTCCCGATGAGAACGTTCATTACTATCTCCGGCGCCTGGACGAATTTACCAGGAAGTTCGAGCCGTTTTTCCAGCCATCGGATTTTCGGAAGATATTCTCGCTGGAAGACCTTTTCGGATTTTCAGCCGAGGGCATTCACGTCCTTCGCCAGCATGTAGCACAGAAGGAACTGAATGAGGAGGAGGATGAAGCTGATCTCTCCCGACCCGATCCCAAGATCTGGCTGGAAGAGAATTTGTGACGGGAGAATTTATTCCTGCCTGTGTGCTTTCACCCAGGTGGTGAGATACCTGATGATATCAAGTGTCGAGGTACCCGGCGTAAACAATTCGCCAACCCCGAGATCTTTCAGCACTGAAATGTCCTGAACGGGTATGATCCCGCCGCCGAAGAGGAGGACATTTTTCAGACCTTTTTCCTTCATCAGGGTGAGAACCCGTGGAAAGACCGTCATGTGCGCTCCGCTCAGGAGGCTGACGCCAATCGCATCAACGTCTTCCTGAAGTGCCGCCTCGACAATCATCTCCGGGGACTTCCGGAGACCGCTGTAAATGACTTCCATTCCGGCGTCGCGGAGAGCAGCGGCAACAACCTTTGCGCCGCGGTCGTGCCCGTCGAGGCCGACCTTGGCAATGAGAACACGTATCTTCCGTTCCATAACGAATTCACTCGCCGAGTTGTTCCTGAAAGCGATGGAATGTTGTGTAGAAGTTTGTCAGTGGAAATCCCACAACATTGTAAAAACACCCCTCGATCCGGTCGACAAACACTGCCCCGTAATCATCCTGTATTCCGTACGCGCCCGCCTTGTCCATGGGTGAACCGGACTTTACGTACTCGATGATTTCATCACGCTTGAGCGTACGAAACGTCACATCGGTTTTTTCCGAACCCGAAACAGACCGGTTGCTCGGCCGGTCGTAGAGGGCAAATCCTGTATACACCTGATGCGTTCTTCCGCTCAGCGACTCCAGCATCTTCACCGCATCCTCTTCATCGCGGGGTTTGCCGAATATTTTCTTATCGAGAACGACGGTGGTATCGGCACCTATCACGATGGCATTGGTGAATTGCTCTGCGACGGCGGCCGCTTTCCGCATGGCAAGTGCACGGACGTTTTCCGAAGGGCTTTTATCGTCTTCAAAATCCTCCGGTATCCCACTCTCGCGGACTTCAAAATCCAGGCCGATTTGTTTGAGGAGCGATCTGCGGCGTGGAGATTGTGAGGCGAGCACGAGTTTTTTCTTTACGACCATCATCCATCAATACCCAAAAACAAAAAAGAGCGACACGATCGCTCTCTTTGAACTGAATACAGAAAACTCACATCAACGGAAAAGAGATTTTATGCTTCCCCAGGTACGCCGAACACCCGAAACCGAATGCGTCACGGTAATCGGCGACGAGGTGTAGAGGGCAACATCTCCCGGACCGTAGACAACAATCCGGTACTGATACACTGATGCAGTCCGCATGAACGCAGTCCGGTCGATAAACTGGTAGAGCGAGGGACCCTTCGGGAGAATTCTCTGTCCGAGGGAAACGAAGGTGCCGTTCAGGCCCGAGCTTCGCTGGACATCAAAGTAGGCAACATTCGATTCGTCAACAGTCGACCAGCGGATTGTGACATCGATGCCGTCGCTCGATGCCTGAAGAGAGCCGCTCTGGATTATGTCTCCCCGGGCAATGGACGAAAGGATGAGCAGGAAAGAACAGCATGCAACTATGCACGTGCTTCGGTTCATCGTCATCCAAGATAGAAATTATGCCTGAAAAAGTCAACAGGCAGCAACATACTGTGCGCGAGGCGAGACTTGAACTCGCATGCCCTCACGGGCGCCACCCCCTCAAGATGGTGTGTCTGCCAGTTCCACCACTCGCGCAATCTTCGAAATCAGTGAGCCCGGTGCGATTCGAACGCACGGCCCACGCCTTAAAAGGGCGTTGCTCTACCAGCTGAGCTACGGGCTCTCAGCCAACTTTGAGTCGAACAGGGTTACCTGAGGCCCAAAAATATACTAAAAAATCACTGCAATCGCAACAATTTCAAATAATTTCCTCGGTTGGCTGGGCTTCGCCACGTTAGCCGGAAGTCGCTGCTTTTCTCAAGTTGCGGATTTGAGCCGGAATATTCTTTTTCGAGAAAATTGAATGCCCCGCCACCAGGACCGTCGCCCCTGAAGAGACAATTGCCGCCGCATTTTCCTCATCAACACCACCGTCCACCTGCAGTTCAACAGGCGAAGGAACAGCTTGAATCATCTCCGCAACATCCCGGATTTTCCTGAGCATCGGTTTGATGAACTTCTGTCCGCCGAACCCCGGATTCACCGTCATCACCAAAATGAGATCGACAGATGATACAATTTCTTCCAGCGCGACGACTGGAGTGGCAGGGTTGAGCGTCACCCCTGCTTTCATCCCGAGATCCCGGATATGAGTCACGGTTCGGTGAAGATGAGGGCACGTTTCCACATGAACAGTAATCCTGTCAGTTCCTGCTTTTTGAAAATCCTCGAGATAGCGTTCCGGCTTCTCGATCATGAGATGCGCATCGAGCGGAAGTTTGGTACACTTCCGGATGGATTTTACCATCATCGGCCCGAACGTGATATTCGGAACAAAGTGCCCGTCCATGATATCCAGATGAAGCCAGTCTGCCCCGCCCTTCTCGCACAACCGGATCTGCTCGCCGAGCATGCTGAAATCTGCAGAGAGTACTGATGGGGCAATCTTTATGGTAACTGCCATACGCTAATTCTCGAGAGTTTCTTTCTGTTTTTCCGCTCCCTGCACCACGAAGAGATCCACCTTCTGTCCTGTTGCAACCATCTCGCCAACCCGAGGATACTGGTCGACAATTGTATTGGGCAGCAAATCCGCTGATGGAACGTACGTGATATTTCCCACCGCCAGTCCGGCGGCCTGGAAAATGGCAGAAGCTTCTGCAAGAGTTTTTCCGGTCACATCCGGGACGGCGATCTTCTGTGCAACGCTTCCCTGGCTCACGACAACAGAGACATAGACATCCCGTTTCACCTTCGCGCCGGCACCGACCTTCTGTTCAATGACCGTATTCTCGGGAAATTGATCAGATGCCGCGTACTCGATCGCGCCAAGGCGAAGTCCTTCTTTTTCGAGGGCGAACCTTGCATCCCGAAGAGTTCTCCCCTTAATGCTCGGGACCGAGACGAGGAGCTCACCGCCGCTGACGGTCAGATACACGCGCCTTCCCTTCTTGACACTATCCCCCGCTACCGGATTTTGGATTATCACAATTCCCGCGGGGTGATCGCGATCGAGACGAACATCTCCTTTACGCGCTTCAAACCCAAGTGAGTCCAATACATGATGAGCGTCGTCATACGCCATCCCAACGACCGAAGGAACGGTTTCAATTCCCCCGGCGTTCACATACAAGGGAATCAGAAAATAGTTGAATGCAACAAAGAGCAGAACCAAAAAGCAAAAAATGATGAAAAGTTTCCGCACAACGTGTGCGGATGTCAACTTTTTCCATCGATTCTTGCTCATTAACGATTCTGTGACATTCACGCGAAAATATAGGAAATACTTTCCTGAACTTCAAACCACTCTGTGAGATTGGATGAACCGCGGGAATAACGTACATTGAAGAACTATCATACAAGCCAGGTCATCCATCTCACTCTAAGCGATTAATCACACATCCTCCAGGACATGTATTTTTCCTTTCAACTTCTTGCAACAGTTATTCTTCTCGGCATTCAGATTTATTTTTACCGCATTGCGAGTTCTGCGGTAAGCGGCATTCACTCCCGCGGATGGCTGCTCGCAGTCAGGATACTCTTCCTGCTGATGTCTGCCGGATTGATCCCGGTTCTTCTCTTCCGGTCGACGTTCTCTCATCCTCCGTCGTGGCTCGTCTACGGTGCGATGTTCCCGTTCTATCTCTGGCATTTTGTCAGCTTCTTCCTCTTTCTTCTGGCGATGGTCCGTATGATCATTTGGATGCCCGTCGTGGTTGTCAGGTACCTGCTCCATCGGATTCCGGAGTCACACGAGGTGCTGACAAATATCACTGATAATCCAAGATTTGTGAAGTTCGATTCACGGCGAAGGCAATTCATGCGGTATAGTGGGGCTGTCATTG
Source organism: Bacteroidota bacterium (assembly GCA_035518715.1). Classification (GTDB taxonomy): domain Bacteria; phylum Bacteroidota; class Ignavibacteria; order UBA10030; family SZUA-254; genus DATIXJ01. Next base: position 14,183 of record DATIXJ010000016.1, read on the forward strand.
CCGGAGCGACGATCTCTGCGAGCGCTTATGGTGCGTTACGTCGCAATGAGTATGAAATTACCCGTATGGAAGTTCCCATCCGGAATCTTCCGGACGAATTCCTGAATACCACGATCACGCTGATCAGCGACATCCACTCAAGCATATTCATGACGAAGGATCAGATGGACCGATACGCCGATGTCGTGAACGAGCTGCAGTCAGAGATGATCGTTGTCGACGGCGACTTTGTCAACAGTATGGTGGAAGAGGTCTACCCGTTCGCCGAGGCGTTTTCAACACTCCGAGCACCGATGGGGGTCTTCGGCGTTCTGGGAAATCATGATTATTACACGCGGGATGTCGAGACGGTGGCACGTAATGTCAATAGCTGCGGGATACGGCTTCTTCGCAACAGCTCGGTG
>DATIXJ010000017.1:0-77884 GCA_035518715.1 Bacteroidota bacterium
CGGTAGGATTCTCTTTTTCAAACTCGACGATACAATCGGTACCGTTAATACCAACACCGATCGTGGTCGCGGCAGTGAATCCGCGCCCTTCCATGGCGCGGACTGCACCGAGAACTGCATTGTCGTTGTTTCCGCAGACCAGCCATTGCTTCACGTCCTGATGCTGGGTCAGGAGGATATTCGTTGCGTCGAATGCCCCGGGAATGTCCGCCACTTTTTGAGGCGCCTTGAAGACCTTGCTTGCGGGAAACCCCGCGCCCACGAGCGCTCCGATTGCACCATCCGTCCGCTCCCTCGCGGTCTGCAATTCTTCCCATGTGACTGCGCACAGGGCTGTTTCTTCCGGCCGCCAGTTACGTCTTTTCATTTCCTCCCAAAGCGCATTGCCGACTGACCTTCCGATATCAGATGCGGAGATTCCGAGATGATGAACATCGGTCATGAACTTTCCGTCGCCTCCGACGAACCGGTCGTCGACGCTGATCACCTTGAGACCAAGTGTATTTGCTTTTGCCATGATTGCCGGACCAAGCCGAACATCCGGGGTACAGATGACAAAGCCCTGCGCATTCTGAGCGGCAAGATTATCGATAGCGGCGAGTGTCTTCTCACCATCAGGAACTCCGAGTTTGATGAGTGTGAAGCCGAACGAGTCGGCACACTGCTGTGCAAACTTCCATTCATTCTGGAACCACGGCTCGTCGGGCTGTTTGACGAGGAAGCCGATCTTGATAGCGGCATGCGGCGAGCCGGAAGGCCGGCAGCCGTTCCCGACAAAAAGAAGTATGATGACCAAACACAGGAGTAAATTTCTCATGGTAATTTTCGTTCAGCTCTTATCGGACCATTGTTTCCCGGCTCATTTCTGAGAGGAAAGGTGTACACTTCCGATCATCAGATTCACCCGCGATTCACCGGTGTTCCACGGGTGAGGCGGCATCGGAACCGGACGACACGCATTCTTGAGAACAAAGGATATTTCTCTTGTCGGGTGCGTTTCCTGGGCGACCAACCACGCTGCGGCGGTTCCCTTCCAGAGAGTTTCGTTCTTCCCGGGATGGACATCGGCCACAATAGTGTGCTTTCCGGACTCCACCGGAATGTGATACCACTGTGAGATTCCCTCCTGATTTTCCGCCTCCACTCGTGCAGGTTGGCTGTCGACCATTGCTGATACGGCGGGCGGAGATTTTTGTTCTTGTGCCGAATCAGGTGTGAGGAGGAGCGCAACCTCGCCGGCCGAAACTGTTCCAGTGATATTCAATGACAGCTGAATCTGCGATGACGATTTTGGGTCCGCATGAATGCGGTGTTTTATCAGACTGCTTGATTCACCGGGCGGCGGCGGGAATGAGAACGATTTCGGGTTGATGGATCTACCGTCGAGCGTTGCACTTTGAATGATGGAGGGATTGAGAATTCTGACGTCTCCCGAGCCTGCAGAATACCGGATCGCGTAGTGCACCCCGGTGTCGGATACGACGTCGAACCTTCCTCCCGCGACGAGCGGTACTGTTGCAGCTGATACCGGATACAGCTCGTACACCGCGGTCTCATACCCTTCAAGCGGGATCGAAATGTTCTCGCCTGCCCGATACAGCTGCGGCAAAATCCTGTGTACCGGATATTCCTCTTCCAGGACAAGCGAGGTCGCTTTCGGGTCGAGTCCCTGCTCGACCGAGAGCCTGACCGGGAGTGAAGCAGCATTCATAAACGGGTTCCGGACGGCAATAATTCCGCGGTCGTCCCGGAAATGGACATACCCATACGTCTCCCGCTTCATGGGATTCCCGCCGACCATCCAGGTAGTTGAGAGGACAGGAAATCTGTCCCTCGCCCAGCTGAGCGAGGCGGCGAGAGAGTTCCACTCTCCTTCGCTGAGAATGTCGGGCGAAATATACAATTCGAACATCGTGACACCGCGTGCGCAGTAGAGGAGCGCATCATCGGTAAACTTGTCGAGTGGTTCGTCATAGCTTCCGGTCGATTCCAGCTTCCCTTTGATGATGCCGTGTGTCATGAGGTTCTGTATCGGAAACCAGAGATCGAGGTTCTTGAAATCGTCATACAAAATGAAATCCCGGTAGGTAATCGCCGCGTCGCGCTGGCTTATCGACGGGACATCGGAGAATCCGTAGTCCGCCCCCTGCATCCAGATGGTATTGGCATATTTCACCCACCAGGGGCTGAGCCATGTTCCCGAGGTGATATTGAGAAACACATCCGGATTTTCCCTGCGCACCGTTTCACACTTCTCGATAACCGATTGCATGACGGCCCTCCGCGAATAGATATCGATCGGATGCCCGTGGTCGGGCTCACTGCAGGAGAACTGAATCCCGTCCCATTTGAAATATCCCACACCGTCGTTCTTCACAAAATCGGAGATGCGTTGCCGGAAGAGCTGGCTGTATTTCGTTCCGGCAAGACAGAGCATCGTATTGTCCCGCGTTGTGCCGACTACTTCATACCCGTGATCCTTCATCCAGTTGATTCTCCGCATACGGAAAGAATATCCGCCGGTGGGTCCCATCCAGAGGCCGAGCGTTGTGTTGGTTTTCTTCAGCTCGTCGGCAAGCGGAAGGAGGCCGCGGGGCCATTGCGCCTGCCGCAGAAGCCAGTCGCTTTCGTAGACATCCCACCCGTCGTCCAGGACAAACGCATCCAGACGGATGTCGTGCTTTTCGATCATGTTTTCGCGCAGGAGCTTTGCCATCCCGAGAGCCGATTCTTCACTCATCCAGTGATCCTGCGGAACTTTGGGATATTCCGGTGAACGCAAATCATACCAGCTATTATAGAGCGTGTACGGTCGGAGCGGTGCAACCCGGATCGCATCGACATATTTGAAAAACCAGTTTTTTACGTAGGTGTCCGGAGTGATGCCTTCCACCACCCATTCACTCTCCAGCCATGTACCTGAAATCTGTTCTCCAAATTCCTGGCCACATTTCAGGACTTCTTCACCGCGGCCGAGAGCTGTGATTGAATTTTCAGCGGTTGGATACTCGAGCCCGAAAAATGCACCTCCGTGTTCAAGAAGAAGCGCAACCGGTTGTCCGAATCCTCCCGATTTCAGAATGGATTTTACGCCATTCACATACCCGCTCCGGGTCCACATCCACCGGAGAAAGTGATGCCCGAATGCTGTATCCATCACGGCGATGTTCCTGCGGACGAAGAACTCGCCCTTCTTCAACCGGTACGTGATGCGAAGATCTATCGGATTTTCTCTTCCCTTCAGAAAGAGAACCAGTTCGCTGACACTTCCCGAATCACGTAATCTGTGATCAACAAGCTGGAAATCCTTTTTTGTGAAGAGGACAGGATTTTCCGCATTGTTTACTTTTCCCGGGGCCTGCCAGTCGGTGTACATCACATCAATTGCAAAATCTGCATCGGTCGCAATGGCCGGCTGTTTCTTCACCCCGAACTCTTCTGACCACGACGGGACAGTGCGGAGTTCATCACCCAGTAGCTGATCCTTTTGAACGATCACATTGAGAGAAACCCGATCGTTTTGAAGCACCAGGCGTTCCGTTGCGGCTGAAAGACCGGTAACAGAAAACGCCAGGAGCATGCCGAATATCATTTCGAAGTGATAATTCCTGAACATCATGTGGGAAACTCCTTTTGCTCAGTGCTGAATAGGAAATTCCTTGAGGCGTGCATAGAACATGAAATCCTTGATCTTTCCGGGCGAGCTTCCGATCCGGGGCTGGTACACAAATCCGCCAATCCTCTCGACGGATCCCAGATCAATGGCAATCTGATGTGGATGGGGCGGCTGTGCCGCTCCCCATTGTGTGTGCCATAGTGTTTCGGGATCATCGTCCATGACGTTTTCTGCTCGACCATCTTCGGCGTGGAGCTCTTCGCTGTCCACGAAATAGATCTTCCAGCGTGATCGGTCGAGTTTCTTTCCGTGTTCATCGAGAAGATACAACTCCGCTATTGATGCGAACGGGTCGTTATGAAGTGATGATAAGGATTCCAGGCAGACGTACCGGGCAGATCGAGTGTTGAAACGGAAGCCCTGTGCGGAATCACCCAGCGCGAATGAACCCGATGCAATTTCATCAGAGTTCGACAATTCGATCTTCCCCTGCGGTCGTTTGGGCAGAGGAGGCGCCAGCAAATCCGGATATAGCGAGTTGAGAGTCGGTTCTTTCAAACCGGTGATGGTCCTCGTTGTGCTCTTTTCCATCTCGAAGACGATCAGTTCATTCCTGCCTTTTCTCAACCACACACCGGGGCAGTAAAGAGTTTGCTGCGGACCGATATACCAGTATCGTCCAAGATTGTGACCGTTGATCCAGACAGCACCTTTCGTCCAGCCGCGGAGATCAAGAAACGTGTCTGCCGCACTGTCGCAGACAAATGTTCCCCGGTAGAATGCCGGGAGATTTCCGATGTCCCGGTGGAAAAAGGATTGGGTTGAAGGATTGTCCATCGGCAGAGGAACCATATCCCACTCCTTGAGTGGGGTTCGATTCAGTACGACGTTACCGATGATTCCCTTGTTGTTTTCCAAGAGTTCACGTCCGTAGTTGATCTTCCCGTTTGCCTCAACAAGAAGATCGAGCTCTGCATGATCTGACGAGAGTGAAAAGGTGATCCGCTTCTGCTTATGCCGACGGTCGAGAGATCCGACCCTTTTATGGTCAACCATAACGACGGCATAATCCCGGATACCGTTTACGATGAGCGTGTCGGGGCCGCGGCCGCTGATCTGCGTTCGATAGAGAATGTATCCCGATTCCTGTCCGATTTCTTCCATCGGGAGAGTGCCCACGGAGTGGATCGGTTTTGGAAGAGTGTCAAAAATCGTGCACGCATCTTGCAGTTTGATAGTGGGGATCTCCATTACCCGAGGCGTCGGAGGAATATCGGGGAGCGGGGCCGACTCAAACTGATAATTTTTCAGGACTTCACGGAGCCGGAGATATTTCGGGGTCGGCCTGCCTGCCTCGTCGAGAGGTGCATCGTAATCATAGCTCGTAGGCTGAGGCTGATAGTGACCTCCATAATTTGCACCGCTTGTAAATCCGAAATTCGTTCCGCCGTGAAACATATAGAGACTGACGGAGATTCCGCTGCGCAGGAGCGTATCGTATTTTCCGATGAATTCATTCACCGTAAGAACAGAATGCTCTTCTCCCCAGTGATCGAGCCAGCCGGGGTAGAATTCCGGACTGAAATACGGTCCCCTTCCGTCGTTCCATTCGTTCACCGTGTCGCGGATCGATTGTGGATTCTCGTCCCCGTTGATGGCGGGAAGGACACCGGCAATGTGCCCGTTCCTGCATTGGCCCGGGCCGTCGGCCGTATAGAAAGGAACGGTGAAACCCGCATTCCGGAGATCATCACGAATTGCGTTGAGGTATACCGTATCGTTTCCGTAAGAACCATACTCGTTCTCGACCTGCACCATGATGATTGGTCCGCCGCGGGATATCTGTAGCGGAGCAAGTTCTTCGCCAAGCCGGGTGAGATAGGTTTTGCTGGCGGCAAGAAATCGGGGGTCGCGGGATCTCACCTTGACGGTGTTTCCCTTGAGCAGCCACCACGGGATTCCGCCGAAATCCCATTCCGCACAGACGTACGGTCCCGGCCTGATAATTACCAACAAGCCTTCTTCCTGTGCAAGCCGGACGAATTCGGCTACGTTTCTGCTCTCCGTTGTAAAATCGAATGTTCCCTTCTCGCGCTCGTGATAATTCCAGAAAATATATGTTGAAATGGTGTTGAGGCCCATTGCCCGCGCCATCTTCAGCCGTTCTCTCCAGTATTCGCGCGGAATGCGCGCATAGTGCATTTCACCGGAAAGTATCTGGAACGGTTTCCCGTCCAGGAGAAAATCACTCTTCCCCAACTCAAACGTATGCGTTTTTTCTGAAGAGCGGGATACGGAAGAACAGAGAAGGATGACCGGCAGGAGGAGTGCCAAATACCCGATACGCCTGAGAAGTTCTGGAGGCATGATTGAATTTCAATGAGGAGATGGAGAGGACATTCTCATGTTACCGGTTCAAGTCTTGATCCCTCATCGGGATGAACGAGGTACGCCCGACCTCCCGCCGATTGGATCGCTTCCGCGATTCTCTCCGGTTCTTCGGGTGCATAGGCGAACATGCATCCGCCTCCTCCCGAGCCATTGATCTTCCCGCCGAACGCCCCGGCTCCCAGCGCCGCATCCACCATCCGGTCGATCTTCGGCGTGGAAATGCAGAGAATATCACGGAGGATCTCTTCTTGCGCGCTCAGAAGCGAGCCGAGTTTATGAGGATCGGGATTCTTATTCTGAAGGAGAACAAATCCTTCGCGCGTGAAGTCCCGGTTGCGAACTGTACCGTTGAGAAGTTCGAGTTCTTCTTGTTCGAGCGTACCGGTGTACTGCGGCAGATCCTCAATCCGGATGGTCTGGAGCGAAAATGCCGGGTAGATTCTCCGGATGCGATTGACAATGTCGAGGACCCGGTTCTTGACGCGGGAGAGGATGGATTTCGTATCCTTCGGCTGAAGGGAATCCCCGAGAACGAATGTCCCGAGAACGGGGTGCAGTTCGGTTATCTGATCGTGAGGAAAAAAGCTCTGATAGAGAACTCCGCCGAATGCCGTGGCATACTGATCCATTTTTCCCCCGGGGCCATGGAATTCCACGACTTCCGCGGCGTGTGCAGTGACTGCAAGCTCCTGCGGGGTGAGAATTTTTTCCTCGTCACTGAGACGTCCGAGGAGGTTCATCCAGGAGACCAGCATTGCCGATGAGCTCGACGTGCCCGCGCTGATGGGGATTGTGCCGTGGATGGTACATTCGAATCCGTGTGAAAAAGTCATGCCGAGATTCTGCATGACCTTGATGCCGCTCCGGAAAAAATCCCGGTCGCGTTCCATATCAACCGGCCTGTCGAGAGGAATGGAGAATGTCCCTCCCGTGTCGGGCGTGTGGACGATGACCCGGCAATCGTTGATCATGTGGGATACGATTGTGAGACGGAGCGAGATAGCACAGGAGATAACCGGCAGGTCGAGATAATCCTGATGCTCGCCGAAGAGACAGACGCGTCCCGGAGTTGAAACCTTCAACGTCGTATGGCTATTGCTGGGCATCTCGCGGATTGAAGTTGCCGTATTATACCAAATTCCCGCAGAAAATCAATCCCGCACAGACCCATTCATCCGGAAACACTCCTGATCACGTTGCATTGTACCCAATCTCGATTTTGAAAGATTCCTGGAATATCAGTATACTCGAAGAGACTCTGAAACTTTTTATCAGGAATGAGGAGACATACAATGAAATCCTTCATCAGTATTGCCTGTGCAATCTTCATAGCGGGATACGCAGTGGCCGGCGACAGTCCACAGACTGCAACAACACCTCAATTCGACAGGCTGAAATCACTCGTGGGAAACTGGGAAGGAAAAACCGATGACGGAAAGCCGGTGAACGTTTCGTACAAGCTGGTATCATCGGGGAGCGCGCTCATGGAAACGTTGAACAGCTATGAACACGTGGATGCCATGATCACGATGTATCATCTCAATGGCACGAAGCTCATGATGACCCATTACTGTTCGGCGGGAAATCAGCCGAGGATGCGGGCAGAGAAGAGTTCAGCAGGCGGAAACGAAATCGTCTTTAAGTTTATCGATGCGACAAATCTCGCCAGTCCAAAAGACATGCACATGTCGAAGCTGGTCGTTAGGTTTAAGGACAAAAATCACTTTACGCAGGTATGGACGATGAGCAAGGACGGGAAGGAAGCAGAAACCAGCACCTTCGAGTACGTCCGCGTGGTTGATTAATCCGCGGCGCTCCATATTTCCGGAAGCGATTTGAGAGATGGTATCCCGGAAACAAAAAATCCCGCCCTTAGGGCGGGATTTTCGTTTGTGGTACTGACGATCCGTTCAGACGATGGAGACGTTTGCGGCCTGCATTCCTTTCGGACCGCGTTCAACATCAAACTCCACGTTATCGCCTTCGTTCAGACTTTTGTATCCGTCGCCGGAGATTGAACGAAAATGGACGAAGACATCTTCCCCGCCCTGACGTGAGATAAAGCCGTAACCTTTGGCTCTATCGAACCACTTGACTGTTCCTTTTTCCATGGAACAAATCCTTTCATGAAATAAATTCTCCCAATAACCTGAGAGGAGTGTACACCAGCTTGTTATGGTTCTAAAACGAAAAATCGCAAGAATGGCATTCACAACTTCACCATTACTTGCGATCTTGAATTGCTGGTACCGCTCGACTCTAAAGGTACAAACGTTACAACAGCATCATCTTAAAAGCAACTCAACGGCGTACTGTTGATTGCATAAACAAGATACTGCTATTTTCAATAAGATGCAAGAAGAATCTTTGATCTTTTCCGGGGGCCATTCCAGATCAGACAGAATCAGATTCCCTCAGGCCAATGAGCACTTTACTTCAACCAGCCGTGCTCACGATACCAGGCGACAGTTTCCCGGATTCCCTGTTCGAGTGTCCGCTGTTCCGAATACCCGAGCTCACGTTGTGCTTTGGCTATACTGCAGGTCCACGCGTCCTGAACGATATCCTTTGCCTTGTCGTAGTTCAGGAGGACCGGCTGCCGTGAGACAACGGAATACGCTTCAGAAAGTACCGCAATGGCATACACCAGTGAGACCGGGACGCGCAGCCTGAGCGCCTTTTTTCCCATGGCACGGGCTGTTACCTCGCCGACCTCTTTCCAGCCATAGTACCGTGTGCTCGAGATGAAGTACGTGTTGTTCACGCCTGCCGGGTGTTCTGCTGCGAGGAGTATTCCATGAACAAGATCGCTTACATGAATGAGACTCACTTCTTTGTTGTTGAAGCCCATCATCGGCTGAAGCCCCTTGTTGACCGATTCAAAAAATGTGAAGACATCGCGGTCGCGGGGACCATAGACTGCTGGCGGGCGGGTAATTGTTATCGGGATCCTGTCGCGGAGCTTCAGGCATTCCTTTTCCGCCTCCATCTTGCTCCTGCCGTACGCGGTAATCGGATGGAACGGCGTCGTTTCATCGACCGGGACGCCGTCGGCGCTCGGTCCGACTGCTGCCTGCGAGCTGACGTGGAGGAATCGCTTGAGCGGAGGACGTACGGCCAGGACGGCATCGAGGAGATTCTTTGTCGCGACATGGTTCCCCAGAAAATATCCCTTTGCCGAGCGTGCCTTCGTCACTCCCGCCACGTGCACGATGAGCTCGGTGTCCGCGACAGCTTGTTGCAGGACGGCATGATCGAACAAATCGCCGTACACATACTCAATGGGGAGATGCCGGATCCATTCGAGGTTGGATGTCTTCCGGACGAGACAACGCATCTGGTATCCTCTGGCATGAAGTGCTTCGGCGAGATGGCTTCCGATAAAACCCGTGGAACCGGTAATCAGTGCACGCATGAAAAGAGTGCTCTTGGCATGTGGCGTGGAGTGCTGAACAATTGACTTTTAGAAGCCAATGGAGTATATTAAATTTTAATCTGGCACGCAAATTTCTCGTAGAATCATCAGACATTCCCGAATTGACCAGTTCTTACTCCCTTTGTGATTTAGTGCGATCTACCATAAAGGAAATCATCGCATCCATCAAGATCGTTGCGTGATTCGTTGAGCAGGATACGATTGAGCACGGGTACTGAGGGGGCTGTCGCGAACCAGTGCAGCCATTTTTCCCCGAAGGTACCGAATAATCCTGCCGCCATTTCTTTCAACCGTTCTGAACAAGGAACCCGAGCATCATGAGCCAGCCAGTAATCACGGAAAAGCCGTCAGCAACGCCCACAAAAACGGCTGTGGATCTCTTCCAGAAGTGCTATGATTTCACGCGCGCCGACGAAGTAAAAGCCGCGGGCTTTTATCCGTATTTTCGTGCCATTGAGGAAAACGAAGGTCCGGTTGTGCAGATCGAGGGGCGCAAGGTGATCATGGCGGGATCCAATAACTACCTCGGTTTGACGGCACACCCGAAAGTCAAGGAAGCTGCCCGGAAGGCCGTCGAAAAATACGGCACCGGGTGTTCCGGCTCCCGCTACCTTACCGGCACTCTCGATCTCCATAATCAACTTGAAGCCCGGCTTGCAAAATTCATGGGCAAGGAAGCGTGCCTGCTCTTCAGCACCGGATACCAAACCGCGCAGGGAATCATCCCGACTCTTGTGCAACGCGGGGATTACCTTATTACCGACAAGGACAATCATGCCTGCATCGTTGCGGGATACATGATGGCGAAGGGAATGTTTGCCGAAATCGTCCGGTACAAGCATAACGATATGGCAGATCTGGAGCGCGTCGTGGCGCGGCTTCCGCACGGTGCAGGAAAGCTCATCGTTTCGGACGGCGTCTTCAGCACCACCGGCGAGATTGTCGAGCTGGCCGGTCTCATTGCGATTGCCAAAAAATTCAATGCTCGCGTTCTTATCGACGATGCTCATGCCATCGGCGTGATCGGCAAGGGCGGTCGCGGTACCGCGAGTGATGCCAGCCTCGAGGATGCGGTCGATATGACCATGGGAACGTTCAGCAAGACCTTTGCATCGCTCGGCGGATTTGTCGTCGGAGAAGAGCGTGTCATCAATTACCTCAAGCATCATTCTCCTGCCCTCATCTTCAGCGCGAGCCCGACTCCTGCAGCGGTTGCAGCGGCACTTGCGGCACTCGATATTCTCGAACGGGAGCCGGAGCGCATTGACCGTCTTCTCCGCAATGCCAATACCATGCGGGAAGGATTCCGGCAGATCGGCTTCAGAATCATTGACGGCAGGTCGGCGGTTGTCCCGGTTATCATCGGCGACGACCTCCTCGCATTCAAGTTCTGGCGGGCACTTTTTGATGCCGGCGTTTTCGTCAACGCGTTTATCAGTCCGGGCGTGCCACCCGGGCTCCAGATGATGCGCACGAGCTATATGGCGACGCACGAGGATCACCACCTGCACCGCATCCTCGAGATCTTTTCAACGGAAGCGAAGAAACTCGGCATCCTGAACTGATCGTGCCTCGCGAGCCCCATCGCGTATCAAGAAGGAACCGGCGGCACATCTTCGTTCGCTGTCCTTTTCCATCATCGTCTGATTCGGCATGAGCGCCATCGAAGTCCGACCACTCTCCGACGGAACCGATACCAAGCGGTTCATTCAATTCGCGTGGGAAATCTACAAGGACTATCCGATGTGGGTCCCGCCTCTCCGGATGGACCGCCGCAAGCTCATGGACAAGAAAAAGAATCCTTTCTATGAGCATGCCGAAGCCGAGTTTTTCCTGGCGTACAAAGATGGCAGGATCGCCGGCCGCATCGGCGCGATCTTCAATCATAATCATAATAAAGAGCACAACGAAAAGATCGGCTTCTTCGGGTTCTTCGAATGCCTCAATGATCAGGCGGTTGCCGATGCGCTCGTGAAGACTGCCCGTGAGTGGGTGAAGACGAAGGGGGGAACACTGATGCGCGGCCCGGCATCTCCTTCGGTAAATGACGAATGGGGACTCCTCATCGACGGGTTCGACAAACCGCCGGTCGTCCTGATGCCGTACAATCCGCCGTACTACAAAACCCTGCTCGAAAGATCGGGGATGAAAAAGGCAAAGGATCTCTACGCATACCGTCTGGAAGAAGCAAAGTTCGCGACCGAGAAATTGGCGCGTGTCTCCGAAGCCGTCAAGAAGCGGGAAGGGCTGACGTTCCGGACGATCGACATGAAGAGATTCAAAGAGGAGGTCGCGCTCATCAAAGATCTCTACAACAGGGCATGGCAGTATAACTGGGGCGCGGTACCCATGACCGATGCGGAGTTCGATGCGCTTGCAAAAGATCTGAAACCGGTCGTCGTACCGGAGCTCGTCATCATTGCGGAATATCGCGGTGATCCGATAGGTTTTTCGCTGGCTCTGCCGGATCTGAATATTGCCTTCAAGTACAACAAGAAGGGATATTTGATCCCGGGGCTTGTCCGACTGATGATGCACAAGAAGGAAATCAACTGGGCACGCATTATTGTTCTGGGTGTTGTCCGGGAACGCCTCAAAACAGGTGCCGCGAGTGTTCTCTTTTATGAAACCGGAAAGCGCTGTGTTGAACGGGGATACAAAACGGGAGAGGCCGGATGGGTACTCGAAGATAACGTCATGATGAACAGAGGGGCGGAATTGATGAACGGGGAACGGCATAAAGTCTACCGCATTTATGATTGTCCACTGTAATTCAGAAAGGAATCTGTCATGCCTATTACACCTGTCGAAAAAATCTGGATGAATGGAAAGATGGTTGATTGGGACCAGGCGCAGATCCACGTCCTGTCCCACGTGGTGCACTATGGATCAAGCTGGTTTGAAGGGATCCGTTGTTACGATACGAAGAAAGGACTTGCGATTTTCCGACTCGACAAGCATCTCGAGCGGCTCTACGATTCTGTGAAGATTTATCATTCCGAAATACCGTATACGCGCCAGGAATTCGAGCAGGCAATTATCCAGACGATCCTGGTAAACAAGATGCGTGCGTGTTATATCCGTCCGATTGTCTACCGCGGGTACGGTGATGTCGGCGTGAACCCGCTGAATAATCCTGTCGATGTGGCGATTGCGGTGTGGAAGTGGGGGACATACCTCGGTGCGGATGCGCTGTCGAAAGGCATCGATGTCTGTGTCTCCACATGGACCCGGCCGGCACCGAATACGCTTCCGACCATTGCAAAAGCCGGCGGCAATTATCTCAACTCGCAGCTGATCAAGATCGAAGCGGTGAAAGGCGGATACGCCGAGGGAATCGCACTTGACGGGAACGGCCACGTCAGTGAAGGAAGCGGAGAAAATATCTTTATGGTGAAAAACAATGACGTCTACACACCTCCGTTTACGTCGAGCATTCTCCCCGGAATCACGCGTTCTTCTGCGATGACGCTGCTGCGTGATGCCGGCTACCGTGTCATTGAAGCGCCGGTCTCCCGCGAGATGCTGATCGTTGCCGACGAGCTCTTCTTTACCGGCACCGCTGCAGAAATTACCCCGATACGCTCCGTCAATCGGTTGCTCGTCGGAGACGGTAATGTCGGTCCGATCACCAAGGTTCTCCAAAAGGGATTCTTCGATGTCGTGACGAACGGGAATGACACACGCGGCTGGTTGAAATTTATCGTGAAGGATTAGATCAAGATTAATCCTGCCTGTCCCCTCCGGTACGGACGGGGCGGGACGGGAGTATAGGGGGAATTATGAAAAGGGGTTCCGGGAAAAATTCTTCCCAACCGAAAGAAGGCACACGCGGTGCTGGCAAACGGGAATTTGCCATCCACCGTATTCTGGTCCCGATTGACTTCTCCGAGCATTCCAAGAACGCCCTGCGGTACGCCGTTGATTTTGCATCTGTGATGCATGCCGAGCTTCTTCTCCTCTATGTTGTAGAACCTGCGATTTATCCGGCAGATTTCAGCTTCGGTCAGGTCACGATCCCGCAATTCGAAAAAGAACTCGCCGAACGCGGTAAGAATGCACTCGAGGACCTGGCAGGAACGTCACTCAAAGGGAGCGTGCAGTCGCGTGCCATCATCCGGACGGGAAAACCGTTCATTGAAATCATCGATGTAGCAGATGAGGAGGACGTCGATCTGATTCTGATTGCCACGCACGGTCATACTGGTGTTGAGCATATTCTCTTCGGAGGAACTGCTGAAAAGGTTATCCGGAAAGCCCACTGCCCGGTGTTTGTGGTGAGGTAAGGAAAAGAATCCCTCCTCTGTCGCCGGGATTACTTGTTCCGGCGGCGGTGTTGAATATCGTACGATTCCGACATCCCTCTCGCTCTCCATCCCATCCACGCAACAGTAGCAAGCGTCATTATTCCGCCGAAGACGGCCGACGGAACGACTCCCATAATGCGCGCTGCCGTTCCGGATTCGAACGCTCCAAGCTCATTCGAAGACGACACGAAAATCCCATTGACCGCCATGACGCGCCCGCGCATCGAATCAGGAGTCAGAATCTGCAGCAGCGTCTGCCGGATGACGACGCTGACGCTGTCGAAAGCCCCGCTGAAGAAGAGCGCGATGACGGAAAGAGTCATCCATGGCGAGACAGCGAAGACGAGTATGGCGACACCAAATGCTGCAACCGAAGCAAGGAGGTTTCGCCATGCGTGGTCCATCGGGCTGATCCGCGAGAGTATAATGAGTGTAATCATCGCTCCGGCCGAAGGTGCCGCCCGGAGAATTCCCAAACCTTCCGAACCCACCTTCAGGATATCCTGCGCGTAAATCGGGAGAATCGCCACAACGCCGCCGAAGAGCACGGAAAACAAATCAAGCGAGATCGCATAAAGTATCGGCTTTGTATTCCACACAAAATTGAGGCCCTCTTTCACGCTCTCAATTAATTTCTCCGTTGCGGGCTCGAAGACTTCCTTCCGGCCGCGAATTCTGGAAAAGAGGGCAAGTGACACAATCAGCAGTCCGACAACTGCCAGGAGTGTGTTTGGAAAGCCGATCCAGGCGAAGAGAAAACCGCCGGCTGTCGGACCGACGATCGAGCCTGCCTGCCAGGCCGAACTGCTCCAGGTTGCAGCGTTGGTATAGACTTCAATCGGAACGAGAAATGCACGCAGCGACATCGCAGCGGGCGACTGGAACGCACGGCAGAGTCCGATGAGAAAGACCATACCGTAAATTACTCCAACCAGTACCGGGATCGGGAAATGTACCTGCGCGTCTTGGCGCGCGACAAGCTGCAGCACGAAGGACCCAAGAGTTATGATGCCGACTCCCCAGAGGATAATTTTACGCTTGCTCTGGCGGTCGGCGATGTGCCCTCCGTACAGTGAAAGTCCGATGAAGGGGATCGCTTCGGCAAGCCCGGTAAATCCGAGGGCAAGTGGATCGCGCGTGATCGTGTAAAGCTCGTAACCGAGAGCGACTTCCTGGATCAGGAGCGCGACGGTGAAGAGAAATGATGCGATGATGAGGTTGCGGTATTCCGGGAACCGCAACGCAGCATACGGGTCATCGGAAGAAGTTCTGGCGGGCATGCAATGAACAAGTGAGCGTTATGCAGTTATCGATGTGCACATATTTTGGGAGGATGCCCGGGGCAGGCAGTGCAGAAGGATCACTTGCATCGTTCCATGACGAATTGCACGAAAGCGGTGAGTGATTCTTTTGCCGGTGAGGCGGGGAGCGGGTCAAGTGCATCGACCGCAAGTTTGGAGTAATGCTCAGCCCGCTGGAGAGTATAGGTGATGCCGCCGTACGAATCGGCAAACTCGACGACCGCATGGACATCCTTCCTTTTCGCACCGTTCCGTATGACCTGCAGGATCTGCCTTCCCTCGCTTCGCGGCGCCTTGGAGAGTGAATGAATGAGCGGGAGAGTCAGCTTCTTTTCCTTCAGGTCGATTCCCGTTGGTTTCCCGGTAATGCTCGTTCTCCCGATATAATCGAGGAGATCGTCACGGATCTGAAATACCAGTCCGAGGTTCTCTCCGAATTCCTTCATGCGTGCACGAAGATCGGGATCATCCGAAACACTCGCGGCGCCGATCTGACAACATGTCGAAATCAGCGATGCAGTCTTATCTGAAATAATCCTGAAGTAAGTCTCCTCATCCAGATCCAGATCACGACTTTTCGCGATCTGGAGGATTTCGGCTTCACTCATTCTGCGTACCGCATCCGACGTGATCCTCAGAAATTCAAAGTCCTCATTTCCGATCGAGAGGAGAAGTCCTTTGGCAAGCAGGTAATCACCCATCAGAACGGCAATCTTATTCTTCCAGACGGCATTGATGGATGCGAGTCCACGGCGTGTATCGGCATCATCGACCACGTCGTCGTGGATCAGTGTTGCGGTGTGGAGAATTTCAACGAGTGAAGCGCCGCGGTAGGTGCTGTCATTCACGCCGCCACAGGCCTTCGCCGTCAGGAGCACGAGTGCCGGACGGATCCGTTTTCCCTTTTGCTTGACGATGTAGCGGGCAATCATGTCGACGAACGCGACCTTGGATCGCATTGCGTTCCGCATGTATTCTTCGAACTGATCGAGTTCTTCGCCGATCGGCTCCAACAGCTCTTTCAGCTTCATGCGGTCCCCGGCTCCCCGGCTGCGGCCGCATCGCGTTTGCGCTTGGCAATCTTCGCGACGAAAATGCTGATTTCGTACAGAGCAAACATGGGAAGCGAAAAAACGGTCATTGTGATCGGATCGGTCGTCGGCGTGACAACCGCGGCAATGAAGAGGATGAGAACGATCGCATGCCGCCAGTACCGGCGCATGAATGCCGGCGTGATGATCCCGAACCGGGCAAGAAAATACGATATCATTGGCAGCTCAAAGACCAGGCCGGACAGCAGAATCAGCTGGAGCACAAAGCTCATGTACTCGTTGATCGAGACGAGATTTTGAATGCTCGTTGTGCCGAACGTGGCAAAGAACTGCAGCATGTACGGAAGCATGATGAAATAGGCAAATGCCACACCGGCAAAGAAGCAGATTGAGGTGTAGGTCACGATGCCGGAGATGTACCGCCGTTCCTTCGGCAGGAGGCCCGGTCGTACAAATTGCCAGAGTTCATACAGTATCCACGGTGTGCTGATGACCAGTCCCGCCACGATCACGCACATCATGTAAAATGTGATCTGTCCGTAAGGAACGGTGTTGATGAGGTTCAGCGGAGGCGTTGTCAGCCGGCTCGGGCGCAGAATAACGGTGTTGACGATCCAGTCCGAGAAGATGCCGCAGATGACAATCCCGACGAGCGAGCCCATGGCGGCTTTGACGATCCTCCAGCGCAGCTCTTCGAGGTGTTCGAAGAACGACATCTCCTGGTCGTCGGTCTCGTACGTGGTTTCGCGTTCTTCGTCGACCACTGGTCCGGATTCTTCGGGGGTGTCTGCCACGGCTTACTTTCTCGTCGGTGTCTCGCCCGCGGCGGCTTCGCTGTAGAGGGGGAATTTCAGGCAAAGTTCGCTGACCGCCTGTTCCACCTCCTTGTAAATTTTCGTAGTGCCGATGTTCGTCAGAACGCGGTCGATATACGCCCCGATCGTCTCCATCTCCGGCTCTTTCATGCCGCGTGTCGTCAGAGCGGGAGTGCCGATGCGGATGCCGCTGGTGATGAGCGGGCTCTTGTCATCAAAGGGAACGGCGTTCTTGTTTACGGTGATGCCGGATTGATCGAGAGCTTCCTGTGCATCCTTTCCGGTGAGGCCCTTGTTCCTCAGATCGAGGAGCATGAGATGATTGTCGGTGCCATTGGAAATGATATAATACCCGAGCTTGATCAGTTTTCCGGCAAGCGCCTGTGCGTTTCTGATGATCTGTTTCGCGTACGATTCAAATTCGGGCTGGAGGTTCTCCCTGAAACCGACGGCCTTCGCGGCGATCACATGCATGAGGGGTCCACCCTGAATTCCCGGAATCACCATCGAATCGATGAGCTCGGACATCATCTTCGTCCTTCCCGATTTCGGAGCTACGATGCCGAATCTGTTCTCGAAATCCTTTCCCATCAGGATCAATCCGCCGCGCGGTCCTCGCAGCGTCTTGTGCGTTGTCGAGGTAACCACGTGGCAATGGGGAAGGGGATCATGCAGGAGCTTTTTGGCGATCAGGCCCGCCGGATGTGCAATATCCGCAAATAGGAATGCGCCAACCTTGTCGGCAATCTGCCGGAAGATTTTGTAATCGATGTTCCGGGAATAGGCGCTCGCACCGACGGTGATCATTTTCGGTTTTTCGCGGACGGCAATGGATTCGACCTCATTGTAATCGATATACCCGGTTTCTTTCTTCACACCGTATGCAACGAACTTGTAGAGCTGACCGGAGAAATTCACCGGGGAACCGTGTGTGAGGTGACCGCCATGGGATAGATTCATTCCCATGACCGTGTCGCCGGGTTTAACGAAGGTAAAGTAGACCGCCATATTCGCCTGGGATCCGGAATGCGGCTGGACATTGGCGTATTCTGCGCCGAAGAGCGATTTCACGCGGGTGCGTGCGAGCTCTTCGGCAACATCCACAAATTCGCATCCGCCATAATACCGTTTACCGGGATATCCTTCGGCATATTTATTTGTGAGGACAGAGCCCATAGCTTCCATAACTGCTCTGCTGACAAAATTTTCGGATGCGATGAGTTCGAGCTTGGTATTCTGCCGGTGAGTTTCGTTGCGAAGTGTTGCAAAAATTTCGGGATCCTGTGCACTCAGATTGTTCATAGCGCTCCGGTAAGGATAAATCTCATGAATCACATGACTACAGATTGGTGAGGGAGTGGATCTTCTCGACGCGGCGCTCATGCCGTCCACCCTCGAATCCCGTGGAAAGAAATGTCTGTATGATTTCCTTTGCCTTTTCCCACGTGGTCAGGCGCGCCCCGATTGCAAGAACGTTCGCGTTGTTATGCTGCCGGGCGAGGCGGGCTGCTTCAACCGACTCCACGTTGCTTGCACGTACACCTTCATGTTTGTTTGCGACAATCGACATTCCGATGCCCGTTCCGCAGACAAGGATGCCGTATTGCGCTTTGCCGGTTGAAACTTCCTCCGCGACCTTATGCCCGTAATCGGGATAGTCGGTCGATTCCTTGGAAAATGTTCCGAGGTCTTCGAATGGGATCTCCAGGGACCTCAGAAGGTCCTTGATGCGTTCCTTATATTCAAAACCCGCGTGATCTGCGCCGAGAGCGATCATCCATCCCTCATTCCTGCTCGGTCCGAACGAACCATAATTCTCCTCCACTCAGTGTGAGTGATATACGGAGAATTTTGTCCTTTTGCAATTGGTTATCAGTCGTTCCGCGGAAACTATACTGGATGCCGATGTTGAGGCGCGAATCTCCAAATACCGGTATGCCGAATCCGCCCGTCAGTCCGGTCTCATTGATGGGTGTACCGAACAGCTCATAGTACGATTCATCATAAAAGAACCCGAGCCGGTATGCCCAACGCTGTGTAAACGGCAGATTCGGCCCGCGCTTCGGTGTCAGTTCGGCACCGATACTATAGCGCTTGTCATCGCGGAGCGTCGCTCCGCTGGGGTCCAGAGTCACTCCCCAGTGCTGGTGGTACATGTCTGCGGCGACCTGGAAACGTTCCGTGGAGAAGGTGATCCCGCCGCCAGCCGCGTAGGGGAGTTTGGTTTTGAAATCGGGCGCGGCAATAGTATCGCCGGTCTGAAGAGTCGAAGAATTATAGGTATAGAACCGTTCATCGGTTTCGGTGAGATATGAAGTTGTGGTCAACACCCCGCCGATCGTCAGGGATGAAGTCGATGGGAGCTGCAGGAGCTTCTCCAGCCCGCCCAGAATCGCACCGAATGAAAAACCAATACCACGTAATTCGTTCGAACGCACAATTTCCGAGCTTGCATAATCTGCCGTAATGAAATTCTGTCGCGTGGTGTATTCCAGAGTTCCGAAATAATAGTCGAGCTTCGCGCCGATGTGCAGGTCATGCCCGATGGTTGCCGAGGAACCGATGTAGGCGAGGGAAAGTCCTCCCGACCCGACATACTGCGTGGTGAACGATAAATCACTCTCGGTGATCGGGACGATCACGTTATAGTTAACCCGGCTGTAGGGCAGAAGTCCGGCGCTGACGACAAACCCGGATTCCGTGCTTACCGGGAGGGCAACGGAGGCGCCGTTGAACACCATGTGGCTGCGGTACGATGAGGAGGAGATATCTGATGTGGAGAACCCCTCATAAAGTGTACCGAGGAAAAACCTTGTATGAGTAATGTCCGCCCAGGAGGCGGGATTCAGCTCGCTGATTTCGTCGACGGGGAGAGAAGCAAGGCCTGCGCCTCCCATTCCAGCGGCACGACTGTCAACGAAATATCTCAAATCGCCGAGTCCGTACCGGGAATATCCCGATCCGCCGCTGTCATCCGCAAGCAGCGTGGAGCTCAACGAGATGACCAACAAGCCAAGGGCGACAGTGGTGTGACGGATGAGAGCGATCATTGACAGCTCACTTGTAGACAGTATAGGTGATGATCAATCGCGGTTTGAGTCCGGCGGCAGCCGAGCTGTTGTACAGCGCAAACCGGTCGAGAATGGTGGATTCACCGTACGCCCGGATAACAAGCCCGTAATTCGGTTCACGCGTGATCCATTCCTGGACGATCTGCGTGATATTCCCCTGGTAGATTTTTTGTCCGTTCACAATCGTCGGCGCGCAGATTGTGGCATAGGCGAGAGAATCGAATGGGTAGTAGCTTCTCCGCAGGAGCTGCACGACGAGTGAATCGCGCGTAAAGACGTTTGTTTCCGAGTTGGCCGCATCGAGCGAGAACTGGACAATCGCACGTGCAATGCTCGCACGTGTGGGTATGTGGAGTGAATCGAACTGTACGCGGCAGCGGTACGAAATTCCCGCCTGCGAGAACATGTCCCCGGCAGTGTTCGGCTGAGGCGCATGCGCGACAAATGCCCGCTGGGTTGTTGCAAGAATCAGGCTGTCTGTAGTCGTGTCGGATACGGAGGTTCTGTAGTAGATGCGAAGCCGCGGCCGGGTGTCGACCGTGCTGTTCGTAATCGAGCCGACAATGAGCGTGGAAGATATCTGACTCGGCAGCAGGATGATACCGTCCGGCGTGGTAGTCGCGTTCTGAACCCATTTCTGGACGAGGTGATCGATGTGGAAGCTCAACGCGGTATCACCCGAAACGATGTTTGTCAGAACCGTCGTATCCGGGGTTGATGAATATTCCGAGGGAATATTGGAGGTATCCCACGTAAAGGTACTCTGACTCCAGGCATTGAGCATTTCATGAACTGTGAAGCTCAGGGTGCCGACCGTGTCGAGAAACCTGTACGGTATCGACATCACGAGAACTGCCGAATCCACGATGCTGGAGGAGGAGATCGAGGTGAATCCGGAAAACTGCATCACCGCGCGGGCTTCGAGATCCTGGTAAATTCCGACCAGATCATTATCTGGGGTGCTGACCCGGGAAAGAAAGGATGTGTCGGCGACACCACTGACGCTGACCATATCGAGTGCCAGCGCATCATTCGGAGAAATCAAGCCCTTCCCCAGCTCGCTTGGATCGTCACTGCATCCGGGTGTCAGAAGAAAAAATGCCGGAAGGATAACAATGGCGAAGGGGAGAATCCTTTTCCACCAATCGGAACTATACTGCCGGAGATGCATCTGCCAGCAAACTGCGTTTGATATACTGGACGGCGCCGTAGAGATTATCCGCAACATAATCAGGAGAACTCCCTTCGGTCTCACAAAGTTCCTGCTCTTTCTTTCCGTAACCGGTGAGGACAAGAATGCACCGTGCACCCGCTGCAGAACCCATCTGCATATCGAGGAGGCGGTCGCCCACGACGAATAATTGATCCGGATCAAGGTCGAATTCATGAATTGCCCTGGTCATCATTCCGATATTGGGTTTACGGCAGTCGCAGACGGCCCGATAGGGAGGTGTACCAAACTCCGGATGGTGCGGACAATAATAGATGGCATCGATCGCCGCGCCGTGCGCGTGGAGTTCATGTTCGAGTTTCGAGTGAATTTCTGCAAGTTGTGCTTCGGTGAGATACCCGCGGGCGATTCCTGATTGATTCGTTACCACGAACACGCGCCATCTCTGCTGATTGAGCTCCCTGATGGCGGGTGCCGAACCTTCGATCAGATGAAATTCCTCCGTAGAGCGGACGAAATCCACTTCTTCATTGATCGTGCCGTCCCGATCGAGAAAAATCCCCACATGACCCATCAGATGCTCTTGGCGAGGTCATGATAAATGTCGACAAGCTTCTGCGCGATGTGGTTGTGGCCGTTACCGTTTTGGAAATTCATCGAAATGATGCTGTTCTTCCGGAGGTGGAGGATCTTTTCCAGATCGGTATCAGGTTCGAGGCGAATGGATTTTTCGGCTTTGCTTCCGAATGTTGTGACGCAGTCGGCAAAAGTCAGTCCTGCACGGAGGAAGTTCAATCGGTCTGGACCGGAATTGTTCTCCGGAAGCAGGCCGGCGGGCAATCCCGATTTCGCGTAGGAATTGCGCGGAAACGATGCATGTGACGCCAGGCTGTACGCCGTAAATACGGTCTTGACATTCCTGAAAAACGGGTCGTTCTTGTAGAGTGTCTTCAGATAGACAGGAATCAGGCCGCACTGCCAGTCGTTGCAGTGGATGATGTTCGGCTGCCACCGCAGGCGCTTGAGCGTTTCAAGAATTCCACGGCAGAAGAAAATAAACCGCTCGTCGTTGTCCGGAAAATATTTCTTCGTTTCGGGATGGAAGTACAATCCCTCCCGGTTAAAATACCGGTCATTGGAAAGGAAGTAAACGAGTACTTTCTGATTTTCGCTTGTGAGATAGGAAGATTTGATGTATGCCTTTTCCAGATCATTGGCAACAGGCACAACAATATCCTTCATCCGAAGGAGATTGTGGATCTGAAAGCGGCGGCTGTTAAGAAAGCCGTACCCCGGAAGCATGACGCGTACATCATGTCCGAGCGCTTTTACACTTTTTGGAAGACTTCCCGCAAGGTCACCGATCTTTCCGGTCTTTATGAACGGTTCCGCTTCGCTGGCTACAAAGAGTACTCCGATCGACTTAGGCATGCCGTTACAAAGTTGGGGAAAAACATTTACTTGTAACGTAATTTAAGAAGAATCCGGGTCAAAATCAACTCCCGTCTTGACAATGGTTTCAACTTTCTCTATATTAAGTGGTTGAAATTGTACACTTAGGAGATAAGCCCGCACGATTTTGTTAAAGGTTGGATTCTAACGCTGGTTGTGTTCTTTTTCGCAGCGTCATGTTGTTTGACGTTCAGCGATATGGCGGATGCCTTTGACAACGTGAGGTGAAGAGTTTCTGGTGTAACCGAATGTCAGGGTGTTCTGGCGTTCGGTTTTTTTTTGTAATCGGTCATATTATCTAAAGTGAACAAAATCAACATACTTGCCCGGGCGATGCACAACGCCGAGGAGGTATCAGTGAAAGCAGCTTTATTTTACCTGACATCGGGCATCCTCATCGGATGCTCGCAGAATCCGGTTTCCAGCCCTCCAGATATCCCGATCAGCCAGTTGCTGGCATCACCCGATACCATTACCATGGATAGACGACAACTGTATCTTGCAACTTCCATGCGGAGAGACTTTCAGCCCATTAGTCCGCCGGATGGCAAACCGCTCGTTGCCATCTGTTCAGTCACAGCGACAGACTCGACGCGACTCCCGGCTTCGATTTCAGCCGACGCAGTTTGGATTGTCTACCGCAACCAGGTCTGGAACACCTGGTTTACCAATGAGACCATCCCGACTGATGAATTGAGGCCGAACAAAGTCGTGAAGTACGCCCGTAATGGTCCAAAGTGGGGACCGAATTCATCAGTCGACGTCATCGTGAGGGTTACAGGTGCGGATGGGAAATTCCAATTACTGCGAGCGCCCAACCAGTGGATAGGACGCACCGATTGATCGTGCACGGCATTCTGCATAAAAATGATCCGTAAGATTAACAAATTGAACTCTGACGTCCCGACCGCGGGTGCATTCCGTCTTCCACTAGCACATGGATTTGTAGATAGTGGCAACCGGATACCCGTTCTCATTCTAGGCGCTCTTGTGGTCTGTGTTCTGTTTGGACCTTCGCTCTCACACGCCGCAGGAACAGAGGCCGGAGACGTTCATCTGATTCAATCGGATGGCTCGGGATGCGTAATAGAATACACTCCGGTCTACCATGCCGAAAGAGTGAAACTGCAGAACGGGCCGGCTACTCTCCGGTTTCGCGTTGATGGCGGAATTCCCCTTAACCGACAGATGCCTGGTGCGCCGCAATTCTTTCAACGCTCGATACTCCTCCGGTTCAGGGGCAGCAAGGGAAATTCCGTCCAGGTGATCAGGACCGAGTATGAGGATTCATCGAATGTTCTCCTGGCGCCGGTTCCCGGATTTCAGGAAGGCGGGATGGATCCTCAGCCGACGTACACCATGAACGCGGCTGAATATTCCCGGACCGGCATGATGCCCGATCAGCTTGTTTCACTTTCCGCCGTGGGAGAATCCCGCGGCGTGTATCTTGGTCATGTTGAAGTTGCTCCGTATGAATATAATCCGGCGCTCCGCGTTCTGCGGAGATTCAAAAGCATCGTTGTGCGCGTGACATTCGGCCCATCCGAGCCGGCTCGCAGCGCCCGGATGACCACTGCCCGGCTTGCGGTCAACGATCAGACCGTTTCAGGTTTGCAGCCCGCCCCTGCACCGGCAAGGGTCACGCTCCTGAACAGCGTCCTGAGTTCCGGAACCTGGTACCGCATCCCGATTACAACCGAAGGGATGTACAAGATCACGGGTCAGGCACTCCTTAACGCTGGGGTTCCTTCATCAACCGATCCGAAAACCATCAAGATCTATGGCAATGGCGGAGCAGAGACACCGCTGTCACCCACATCGGTTGCCGTGGATGATCTCCTCCCCAACGCGGATTACGTTTACGACGGCGGAACTTCGGGAAAACTCGACGCGTCTGACTATGTAATTTTCTATGGAACTCCCACCAACAGCTGGACCTATGACCCGGTTACAAAAACGTATTCCCACCACATCAACCGGTTCAGCGAGACGAACTACTGCTGGCTGACGTTCGGCGGATCTCCGGCGAAATCGATGACGGTCGTGCCGTCACTCAATGATCCCGCGGCGTTTGCTCCGCCTACCGGTACCGCAAAACTTTTCCGTGAGGATGAAAACGAAAATATTCTCGCTTCGGGCCTCAACTGGCTCGGACAGGTCTTCAATACCGGAGATCAGATCACGTACGTCCATCAGCTTCCGGGAGTTGATGTCACGCAGCCGATTTTTTACAGATTTGATATCGGTGCTCAATCAAACGGATCCTCACAATTCTCGGTTCAGGAACATTCCACCACGATCACAACGGTTTCGCTTCCAGGAACCTACACGACCGGTGACTCCTATTATATTTCCTCACAGTTTATCAATCGCATAGTTCCGGTTTCGATCGCTCCCAATCAGATCAACGGGTTCACCGACGCGCAAAGTCGTCTCCGCTTCCTTTTTTCCTCTACGAGCTCTGCGGGGGTGGGGTATATTGACTGGTATGAAGTGGCGTATAATCGTTTTCTCTTCGCGCAAAACGATGTCGTCAATTTTTCATCGTACGACACAACGGCAACGATCCAATACCGCGTCCACGGTTTCAGCGGAGGACCGGTAATGATATTTGATGTCTCCCGGTTCGACAGCGTGGTCATGATTTCGAACCCCCAGATTGTCGCCGATACGGCCACGTTTCAGATCCAGCAAACGGCGCGGAATCCGAGGCAGTTGTTTGTGGTCGGACCTGGCGGCTTCCGATCTCCCGGAAGTCTCACCCGCGTGGAGAATCAGAATCTCCACGGGACCGATCCAGGTGCGGCGTACATTATTGTCACCGAAAGCGATTTTCTTTCAGCAGCTCAGCGCTTGCAGACGTATCGTCAGCAGACGAGCCCAAATCCAATCTCAACTGTTGTCGTCGATGTCAACCAGATTTACAATGAATTCAGCGGCGGACTTCTGACACCTGTTGCAATCCGGAATTATCTCCGGTATGCATATCAGAACTGGGCACAACCTCCGAAGTATGTGCTGCTCTTTGGCGACGGGGATTATGACTACCGGCGGATTATTGCGACGGGGCCGGAATGGGTGCCGCCGTGGGAAACGGAGGAATCGTTCATTCCGCTGAATACCTATTCGAGCGATGACCAGTTCGTCATCTTCAATTCGGCGGACCTTGTGGGGATGGGTATCGGCCGGCTGCCCGCGCGGTCGGGTTCAGATGCCGATGCGATGGTGAGCAAGATCATTCAATATGAAACGCATGCAGTTGCCGACGACTGGAAATCGCGCTTTACATTCGTGGCGGATGACGGACCGGCCGGCCTCAGCAGTTCGGGTGTCATCGATGACGGGTTCCTCCATACCTCGGAGGCGGAAGCAGTCTCAACCCTTGTTCCCGGTCTCTTCGATAAAGTGAAGATTTACGAATGGGCGTACCCGACGATCGAGGCAGCCGGAGGAAGGCGGAAACCTGACGTCAATGCGGCGATCGATAATCAAATCAACCAGGGAACGCTCGTGCTCAATTACACGGGACACGGAAATCCTCATCTCTGGGCGGATGAGCATGTCTTTACCGTTGAAGGGGATTTTGCGCTTCTCCACAACACGGCGAAATATTTTTTCCTCGTTGCTGCCACATGTAATTTTTCGAACTTTGATGCAATTACGCCGCAAAGCGGAGGCGAGCAGCTCGTTGAAATGCCCTCTGCAGGTGCGATCGGGGTCTTCTCTGCAACGAGGCCGGTTTATGCATTCGAAAATTTTGCACTGAACCAGTCACTCTACAATAAAATGCTTGCAGCCGATTCCATCGGCCGCGTGATCCCGCAGCGGCTCGGAGACATTGACTACGAAACCAAGCTTGAACGTAATGATGTGAATGACGCGAAATACTTCCTTCTCGGTGACCCCGGACTTACGCTTGCTTTTCCCAAGCTCTACGCCTCGATCGACAGTGTGAATCATCTCCCGGGAAATCAGGTGGTCCAGTTGAAAGCGCTCGAACAGTCGACCGTGTCGGCACATGTCCGTGATACGTCACAAGCATTTTCCAACGCATTCAACGGAACCGCCGAAGTCGTGGTCTATGATGCAAGTTACGGCGTTACACTGACCGACCCTGATCCGGAGGTCATTCCGAACACCTTCACGTATGTCGCGGCGGGCACCCCGCTCTTCCGCGGCCAGGCGAGCGTAACGGCGGGCGCGATGAACGTGAGTTTTGTCGTTCCGAAAGATATTTCGTATTCCAGCAACAATGGACGAATCTCGCTCTATTTTTCGAATCCTCTGACCGACGGCTACGGTTACACGACGAATATCGTAATCAACGGAACCGATTCAACTGCTGCGCCGGATGGGGTTGGACCGCAGGTGCGTCTCTTTCTCGATAACCGCGGATTCCGGTCGGGAGATGTCGTTGGAGGATCGCCGACGCTGATTGCAGATCTCTTCGATTCGAGCGGCATCAATACGTCAACATCCGGAGTCGGTCACGGAATCGAAGTCTGGCTCGACAATCAATCACAAAGCATCGATGTGAGCAGTTATTACAAGAGCAAGACCGACACGTATCGCGAAGGCACGGTTGACTATCCTCTCGGTGCGATTGGTGAAGGTTCCCATAAGCTCCGCTTCCGGGCATGGGATACCTACGATAATTCCACGACAACGGAAACCGTCTTCGATGTTCTCACCGGTGTCGGCATGCAGCTGACATCTGTATTCAATTTCCCGAACCCGATGTCGAGCTCGACGCTCTTCACGTTCCAGCACAATCAGGTGTCGATCATCGATGCGGAAGTGAGGATCTATACTGTCGCCGGACGGCTGATACGTGATATGAAGAAGAACGGCATCACTACCCAATTTGTCCAAATTCCTTGGGACGGGAGGGATAAGGAAGGCGATGCGATTGCCAATGGAGTCTATCTCTATAAAGTAAGTGCCAGGACGGAAGATGGACGATTCTCGAGCGAGGCGTTTGGAAAGCTCAGCGTTTTGAAATGAATACCATGCCCGATTCCAGTTGTTTTTTAACACGAAAGGTGGTATTTTAATGTACCCCGGATACCAGAATTTGATCAACTCATCTCATTTTTTCATAGAAGGAATCCCGTTATGAACTCAAAAGTGGTAGGGAGGTTTCTCCCCTTTTTCATCGTGGCACTCGGAATTATCGGGGTGTTGTTGCCGAGTTCCCAAGTTCTGGCACAGGGGGAATCAGCCGTCCCCTTCCTGCTGATTGCACCCAATGCCCGTGCCGACGGGATGGGGGAAGCCGGGGGTGCCCTTGCCGATGACGGATCTGCCGGATACTGGAATCCTGCGGGACTCGCGTTCCAAAATGGTCAGGAAATCAGTCTCACACACTCGAACTGGCTTCCGCAGTTTCAGCTCTCCGATCTCTTTTACGAATATCTTTCGTACAAGAATCATCTCGACGACTGGGGTGGAACGATGTCGGCGAGCATTATCTATCTGAGTCTCGGTGAATTCAATATCACCGGTGAAGTCGGGCCCGAGATTCTCGGAACGTTTAAAGCGTACGAAGTCTCGGCAACGGTGGGATATGCGTGGAAGCTCAACGAAGAACTCGGACTCGGTTTCAACATGCGCTATATCCGCAGTTCGCTTGCCGATTTTAATGTTCAGCAACAGGATAGAAAAGGTATTGCCTCGGGCGTGAGCTTCGACGTTTCCACACTCTGGAAGCCGAGCAGCATTCTCGATGATCGTCTCAGCGTCGGCGTGGATCTTTCCAACCTCGGACCGAAGTTGACGTATATCGATGCCGATCAGGCGGATCCTCTCCCGACGGATCTGAGACTTGCTTTTGCCGGGAAGGTCGTCCGGTCGGAATTCAATAATCTCACACTCATCGTGGATTTTACACGTCTCCTTGTCCGGCGCCATGCCGCACCCGTCGATTCTCTCGGAAACGTGGGCGAAGCTCCGCCTCCCGACAATCTTCCCAAGTCGCTGATCACGGCCTGGAGCGATGGCGGGTTGAGGAAAGTTCAGATTGCCACAGGTTTTGAATACTGGTACGGCGCTCCCAAACTCTTCGCCATCCGTATGGGATATTTCTACGAGGATCCCAGCTACGGCAACAGGAAGTTCCTCACCTTCGGTGCCGGCATCCGTTACGATGTGTACGGATTTGATTTCAGCTACCTCTCTGCGGTTGATGAGACCAGCCCCCTGGCGGAGACCTTACGCTTTAGTCTTTCAATTGCCTGGGGCGGCAAGCAGGACTAAGAGCTGCGTACGTTTGAGGTGAACATCCGCGTGAGCGGCTTCCCGTCACGCGGATGATTCACCGACCTCTTGTCCGCTTCTCATCATGAGCATGAGCATCCCAACGTCATTTACCCTTGCTGATATTCGTGTTACGAGAGCGATCCTGATCGTCCTCCTTGCGTTCGTTCCGTTGAGGGCCTTCTCCGGCCCGCCGGAAACCCGCGTCGTATTTGGACACCCTCTCAATTCAGCTCCGCAGCAGATCCGGCCCCGCATTGGTGCTCAGGTCTTTCCGGAAACAACGCATGTTCTTGCGGTGATGACGGATTTCGTGCAGGACAAGGACGATCGCACAACCGGAACGGGAAGCTTCGATCTTTCCGCGGCAACGAACGTCATTGATCCCACTCCTCATAACAAGGCATATTTTGATCAGCATGCCGCGTTTCTTCAGAACTATTTCCGGAAGTCTTCCGATGGCCGGTGCATTGTCGAAGTGACGGTCCTCGACAGTGTCTACCACCTTTCCCATAAGATGCGCTATTACAGTCCTTCGCCGAAAAGTCCCGACAACCGCGAAATCGGATTGATGATGCAGGAGACCTGGCATCTCGTCGATTCGCTCAACCCGGGTTTTCCGTTTCGTCAGTATGATGTTTTTCTGATATTTCATGCCGGAGCGGGGAGAGATATCGACTTCGTCAGCATCTATGGATATGATCCGACACCGTTCGACATTCCCTCGATTTATGTCGGTCCTGCTGCGCTGAAGAAGATGTTCGGAAGCGCGTATGATGGTATTTCCGTGGGAAATGGTCTGGACACCATACGTAATTCTCTCATCATTCCGGAAACCGAAAGCCGCCCGCTCAGCGGAGGGGCAGGGACTTCGCTGCTTCAGCTTGGGATCAACGGACTTCTCGCAGCGACCTTCGGGAGCTCTCTCGGACTTCCCGATCTTTTTGATACAAAATCCGGAGCCAGTGGCATCGGGCGTTTCGGATTGATGGACGGTCAGTCGATTTTCAGCTGGAGCGGGATTTTTCCTCCACAGCCATCGGCATGGGAACGCTATTTTCTCGGGTGGTCGACTCCGATCACCGTGAGCGCATTCGATTCTGTCTATACGTTTCCCGCGAGCAGTCTCCCCGGAGCCGAGGATTCACTGTTTCGTGTTCCGATCAGTGCGAGAGAATACTTTCTTGTTGAAAACCGCTGCCGCGATGCGCATGGTGACGGCGCAATCATCACACTTGTCCGCGACGGATCGACCATAACGAAGACGTATCCTCGGGATTTTGATCCCGGTTTCAATTTCTCGAGCCAGGACTCCCTCTACGGTGTAGTTACCGATGTCGATGAATTTGACTGGAGTCTGCCCGGCTTCAGTCCGACCGGATCAGAAATGGCAAACGGCGGACTCCTCATCTGGCACATCGACGAAAATGTCATCGATGCGTCGATTGAGACGGATGCCGTCAATGCCAACCCCATTGATCGCGGCGTCAATCTGCTGGAAGCGGACGGATCTCAGGATATCGGCCAAACCTACGATCTGCTCTCTCCGGGTTTTGGAAGCGAGAACGGAACCTCGATTGATTTCTGGTATGGAGATAACTCCGCACCGGCAAGGCGGATATCGAATGTCTTCTCGCCGACTTCGCTGCCGAGCAGCCGGAGCAATAATCAGGCGAATACACACATTGTGATTTCCGGATTTTCCCTCCGCGGCCCGTACATGACTGCCCGGATTCAGCTGGGAGACAATGTCGTTAGTCCGATTCCCGGGTTTCCGAAATATACCGGCATGAAGTTCGGCAGAAATTCGGTGACTATAATAAACGACAAGCCAACACCGGATTCGACTTCACTCGTCGTTGCCACCGATGTCGTCGGCGTACAGCTGCCCGCCACTCCCACGGGATTGCCGATAAGCAGTGTCGGTGAATCGAAGCTCTACGGCTGGCACATTGCCGGCGGGACTCCGCTCCTCACGACCGGAAGCGCCGACGGCCTTCTTGTGACCTCCGGGAATGCCTCTCGCGCATTTGTCGGTAAGCCCGTGGAGGGTAATCTCGCACAGAACGGTACTGCAGACTTGGCAATTGGGATGGTGGATAATGCAGTCTTTCTGCCCCCGGCTACTCCGCTCCAGAGCGCGAACACCGGCTGGGGTCTGCAGGATCTGAACAGCGACGGGAAAGCAGATTCACTCTTTGCCACGAAAACGTTCCGCAGGATCACAACCTCTCCGGTTCTATCGGATTCTTTTGTGGTTTATGGTGCGGAGCATGGGACGGTCTATATCTTTCGGTACGATGGCACCTTATCAGACAGCGTGACCAGTTCGCAGGATACCTCCGGGGTTGTCGGGATTTGCCTCGAGCCGAACCCTGCGGGAACATTTGTTGCAGTAACCATAAACGGTTCGTTCATCCAGAGTCCGGGACGAGGGTGTGTTCGAACAACCATCACCGCGGGTTCTCCATTCCGCTCGGCGCTGCAACAAGGGTTGTCGCCGGCGGTGCTTGGAAGAACTCCGCCGTATAACCTGCGAACCGTCATGGTCTCGCCGGCGGGGATGGTCTACGATTTCAATGAGTGTCTGGGAATTGAAATGGGGTTCCCGGTGTCGACGGATGGAACAATTTCCAACGCCCCCGCAATTGCAGATATCGACGGTGATGGAAGCCCTGATATCATAGTGGCGAGCGGCAAGAAGATCTATGCGATCAACAATGCCGGCGCGGTTCTCGACAATTTTCCGGTTAC
Source organism: Bacteroidota bacterium (assembly GCA_035518715.1). Taxonomy (GTDB): domain Bacteria; phylum Bacteroidota; class Ignavibacteria; order UBA10030; family SZUA-254; genus DATIXJ01. Next base: position 31,622 of record DATIXJ010000017.1, read on the forward strand.
GCTGCCGACGTATCAAAATATCCTGAGCTCTCCAATTGTTGCTGATGTCGAAGGGAACGGCAGTGTTGATATTGTGGCGGTGACTCAGGAAGGTCTGGTCGTTGCGTACAATCGTTTCGGGAAAATGATCAACGGATTTCCGCTGCAGGGAGGTATCAACGGCGGTTCGACTCCTGCGGCGTTTCTCTTCAGGTCAACCCAATGTCAGGGCTGCGAGGCAGCGATCGGTATTGCCGTTGCGTCGGACGACGGAAATGTGTATGCCTGGCAGACAGGAACGGTTGCATCGCTTGCAACCCCTGTGAAGATGCCCTGGCCGCAATATCTCCACGATGCTCAGAACAGCAGTATAGGAGATCCGGTTTCGGGAGGATCACTTCCCGCATCCGATTTCTTCCCGGCCTCCCGTGCGTACAACTGGCCGAACCCTGTCGGGAAGGAGCAGGCATTCAAGACTCACATCCGGTATTACGTCGGGACAGATGCACAGGTCCATATCAAGATTTATGATCTGGCCGGAGAGATGGTGACGCAATTCGACGGCCCCGGTACGGGCGGCAGGGATAACGAGGTCGAGTGGGACGTTTCCGGGATTCAGAGCGGTGTCTATTTTGCACATATCGACGCGCAGGGATCCGGAGGAACCGGCAACGCCATCATCAAGATTGCGGTGGTGAAGTGAGGTGTGGCATTGCGTTTCGTCATCGTCATGCTCTTCGGCTTTGTTGTCCTTTCGTGCCGCGATGTGCAACCTCTGCCGGTATCGACTCCGGTATCCGGTTATCAGCTGAACGGCATACTCACGACTTCCAACAGCATCCCCATTTCCGGCGCTCAGGTGATCCTCTATTATAACTATATTCCGGTCGATTACGGACCGGTTGATTCCATCCAGGTCGTTGTTCGCGATACCAGCGTGACCGTCGATGTGTCAGTCGTAACAACGGGATACGATTTTGTAGTGACATTATTCCACGGGCACCGGAGTGCCGGACCGCTTCCGCCGTATTTCTGGAACGGGACCGACGCGCGCGGAGCTCTGCGGCCGAGCGGTAAGTATCTCATCCGGTATTCTCTGGGAAGCACGATCGTGAAATACTCCACCTTCATTCTGGAGGGGACTCCGACGGCAACGACCGATGTGAATGGTCTTTTTACCATCACCGATGATCATTTTCCTATCGGTGAAGTGTTTGATGTATATAACGATGACGGCTCCTATTACGGAACGCTTGAGCTCATACCGAATGTTGCACTGCAGTTCCAATATGGAAGCCATGCATCGGTTTTCCCGTCCGTCGACCTCACTCCCGATTACATCACCTTCGGTGCATTTACACTCTGATCGAATATGATGATGCGTCGCTTCTGGGTTCTCACAGTTCTTCTTCCGGTTCTCTCACTCGTTGCGTATGCTCAGGACGATTTCTTCCATCCGGAACTCGACTGGCGGACCATCGAGACCGAGCATTTTTCCGTCCACTATCATACCGGGGCGGAGCGAACTGCACGAGTCGTGGCGAAGGTCGCGGAAGATATTTACGAGCCGGTGACTTCACTCTACCATCATAAGCCCGATGGGAAGGTGAATTTTGTGATCAAGGACGTTGACGACTACTCAAACGGCGGTGCGTACTTTTTTGATAACAAGATCGAGATCTGGGCGTCGGCGCTCGATTTTGATCTTCGCGGCACGCACAACTGGCTCCGGAATGTCGTCACCCACGAGTTCACGCACATTGTCCAGATCCAGACTTCGTTGAAATTCGGGCGCAAAGTTCCGGCATTGTATTTTCAATGGCTCCAGTATGAGTCGGAGCGCCGGACGGATGTCCTCTACGGTTTTCCCAACGGCATCGTCTCGTATCCGTTTTCGGGATATGTTGTCCCAAGCTGGTTTGCAGAAGGAGTGGCGCAGTATAATCGGAAAGAGCTCGGCTACGACACATGGGATTCACACCGTGATATGATTCTCCGGATGTATGCGCTCGACAGTACGCTCCTTTCATGGAACGAGATGGCGGTCTTCGGCAAGACAAGCCTGGGGAACGAATCGTCGTACAATGCGGGCTTTTCGATCGTACGGTATATCGGTCAGCATTACGGAGATGACAAGCTCGAGGAAATCTCGAGGAACCTCTCGTCGCTCACAGCCGTCACGATCGACGGGGCGATTGAAAAAGCGATCGGCAAGAGCGGAAGCGATCTCTACGACGAGTGGAAGAATGCTCTCATGAAAGATTATGCAGAGCGGACGGCGGGAATGAGGAGCTCACTTGCCCAGGGCGAGATTGTCGGGGGCATCGGCTTTGGAAACTTCTATCCAACCTTCTCGCCAGACGGAAAAGCGTTCGCCTACGTCAGCAACAAGCACGCGGATTATTTCGGGCTGTCTTCTCTCTATCTGTACGATATGCCAACGAAGAAAGAGAAAATGTTGAAATCAGGGGTCCGTTCCACGCTTTCCTGGTCGCCCGACGGTACCAAGCTGTTCTACTCGAAACTCAGTCGTGATAACAGCCACTGGTCGAACCTCTTCGATGTATATGTCTATGATATATCCCGCGACGAAGAAAAACGTCTGACATTCGGTGCGCGTGCCAACTCACCGGCAATCTCTCCGGACGGAAAGACGGTGGTCTATGTGGCGGGAAGCGACGGTACGCTGAATCTCTTCGCCATGAATTCCGACGGATCCAACATCCGCCAGCTCACGAAGTATGCGAACGGCGAGCAGGTCTATAATCCGAAATGGTCTCCCGACGGATCGACGGTGATTTTCGATTATTCGTTTCTCGACGGGCGGGATATTGCGACGGTGCCTGCCGCCGGCGGCGAAGTGACGATGCTTCTTGCCACTCCCGACGATGAACGAAATGCCGTCTACACTCCGGACGGCACACATATCATTTATGCTTCCGACAAAACCGGTGTCTTCAATATTTATCAATATGATCTTCATTCGAAAGAATCCGAGCAGTTGACGAATGTTCTCGGTGGTGCGTTCATGCCATCGGTCAATGCGAGCGGCTCACTCGCATTCGCAACCTATACGTCCAGCGGATACAAAATTGCCCTGATCGATTCGATGCGCTCACTTTCCCATCCGGTACCCTATCTCCGAAATTCCGGAAATGAAAGCGCCGACACCGCCGCGCTTGCCTCGGCAAAGAGCGCAGCCCCGACCCAGCAGTTCGACTGGGCGTCCCTCAGGTCGTATGACGACACGAAGCTGGTTCCGCTCAGGGATACAACATACAAAACTGTTGCAACCGACCTGACGTTTGTTCCGCTTCTCCGTGTCGACAACTACAATCCGCGCAACAAAGGTATCGATGAAGTCAAGTTAGGCCTGTTTGCGTTCTCGTATGACATGCTAGACCAGTACGGCTTTAACCTCGGAGCAGCGATCAATAAGGGCGGTGAGCGCGATCTGTTTCTCTCGTTCGATTATCGCGGCAAGATACCGGGACTCTTTCAGCTTGGACTCGAACCCGCTTTATCCTTCGAGGCATATAACATCACGCGCAATGCCGACAGCTTTGTGGCCCTTCCGACCGATACCATCGGAGTCGGGGTCTGGTACAATTTCCTCGAGTTCGATCTCGCGCTCAAGCAGAAAATTATCAATGAAGCAACCGATCTTGAGATTCGTTATGCGCACAGCCGGTATACTGCATCGATCGATGCATTCTCACTTCCTGCAACCGGTCAGCTTGTGCCTGCATTCAGTGAGCTCTATCTCATCGGCAACGATCTCTCTCTGACGCTGAATATTGAAGCGCTGGTTCCATCGAGAACATCCGAGATCAACCCGGTCGGAAGAAAAATCCGGGTACGGTATGATTATGAGGCAAACAAATTCAACCCGACGGGCCAATATGCCGTCGACCCGGCAAGCGGGCTTCTTCTTCCCGAATACGAACAGATCAATATGCACCGTCTGGAATTGAGCTGGCGGGAATCGCAGGAACTGCCCGGATGGACACACACGCTCTCCGGTCAGCTCCGCGGCGGGACGATATTCGGTCCGCCGGTAGACGATTTTTTTGATTTCTACATCGGGGGGCTCGAGGGGATGAAGGGCTATCCGTTCTATTCACTCGGCGGAAACGAATATGTGTACGGAAATCTGACGTACCGGTTTCCGGTCGACGAGCATCTTGATTTTCGTGTGCTGCAGTTGTACTTTGACAAGCTCTATGCGGCATTCTACGGCGACGTCGGCGATGCCTGGTCGGGCGGAGGACTGGAAGGGCGCAACTACAAACGGGATGCAGGCATGGAGTTACGGCTGGAGGCATTTTCCTATTATGCTTTCCCGACGAGAATATTTTTCAATGCGACGTACGGATTCGATCAGTTCACGCACTACGTTCAGAGTACCAATACGACCGTTACCTATGGCAAGGACTGGAACTTCCATTTCGGTGTTCTGTTCGGATTCGATCTCGATTAATGAAAGGTCTTGTATGAAAATTCCCGCGTGCTGTCTCATCGCATCGTTGTTCCTCATTTCCCGGGCATTCTGCGGCGACGACGGATCAGTCCATCTTACGGGGAACCGTCACATTGATTTTTTCGGAACTCCGGCACAGCAGCTCGCATTTTCGTCTCCGGGGTCCCTGGCACTCGATGTCCTCTCGGCGTCGAATGAGGAAGTGGGAACCCGCAGATCGCCCTGGCTTGCAGGTGCCATGTCTCTCGCCGTCCCGGGGTCCGGCGAAATTTATTCACAGCAATATCTTCGCGGTGCCCTGTTCATTGCCGCGGAAGCGGCTTCGTGGTTCTTCCACATTTCCTACGGCAAGAAGGGAGACAATCAGGAAGTTCTGTTCGAGAGTTACGCCAACGCACACTACAGTGTCGTTCGCTATACCAACTGGACACTGAATCATCTCGCCATCCTGTCGTCGAACGGAAGTCTTCCCTATAGCGAGTCCCAGTATGCCCAGCTCATTTACGGTACGACGACCCTCCCGGACCCGAGTAAAGTACCCCCGCCGTTCAGCGACGTCCACTGGGATGAACTCAATGCCATGGAATCCGATATCGGCAGTGTTCCGGGAAGCGGATACTCTCACCAGCTCCCATTCTACAATACTCAGCAGTATTATGAACTGATCGGAAAGTATAACGAATTCAGCCGCGGCTGGGATGATGCGAACCCTTCAGATCCTCGTGATCAGATTGTCCCACTGGTGAGCACGTCGAACGAAATGTTCATTTATCACGACATGCGCGCGCAGGCGAACAACTATTACGACGTCGCGACGACCTTTGCGAGTGTGATCGTGGCAAACCATATTCTGAGTGCGATCGACGCGTTCTGGGCGGCAACGCAATACAACAGCTCGCTTCATGCCGATATTCACATCAACATGCAGCCGAGTCCGCAGGGATATGTCCCCGTGACGGAGGCGGTCCTTCAATACGATTTTTAGTGCCATCGCAACTGATTGTAGCGGGCAACGCGAAGCTAAAATTATTGTGGCATTGAGCACCCCGCCGGTTCCTGTCGGGATCGGGTTCCAGAGATGAGTTGAAAAAGGAGATATGTCCGGGAAGTTACTTCGGAACGCGCAGGAGTGTGTAAATTCCTGCCGCGAGAAAGAGGATGTTCGCCAGCCATGCCGTGAGGAGCGGATCAAGATCCCCGTTATAACCGAACGCCTGGCTGATCTGCAGAAAAATGATGTAGAGGAAACAAATGCCGATTGCGATGGCGAACTCGATCCCGAGCCCGCTCCGGCGCTTCACGGATGAGAACGGCACGCCGAATAGGACGACGATAACGCTGGCAAACGGGAAGGCGATCTTGCCATAGAAATCGACGAGCCACCTGGACACCTCATGTCCCGCACGCTGCTGGTTGTCGATGAACTGCTTCAGGTCTGTATAGTCCATTTCTTCCGGTTTTTCCTGCTTCTTCCGTATATCCTCCGGTGAAAAATTCAGCTTGCCGATCGAAAGGAAGGGGAATTTCGTAATGGTCTCGTGTTCACCCTGAAAGGTCCGCTCGACTCCGTTGATCAGCTTCCACGTATTCAGCACCGGGTTCCATTCCATCTGATCCGCATCGTACCGGTCAACGAGTCGTGTGGGATTGAGGGAATCAAAATCCTGTATGCTTACCTGGAGTGCCATGTTCCGTGGTTCATCAAATAACCCGATCGACAGGATGCGCGTTCGTGAATCCTGTATGAAGATGTTGTTCCGCGAGACATACTCGATATCTTTTTGAAAATAGATGCGTCCGATCTCGTACTTCTTCTTGTTCGCAAACGGAACGACCCAGCCGTTGAAATAGATCGATCCCAAACTTACCAGCAGTGCAAATATGAGGAGGGGAGCCATGAACCGGTATAGGGAGACGCCGCCGGATTTCAACGCGCTCAGCTCGTTGTATGTGGAGAGGCGTCCCGTGGTGAACAATGCCGACATGAGCATCGCCATCGGTATCATCAGTTTGATAATTTCCGGAATGAAGTAGAGGTAATACGTGGCGATCATTCCCACCGAGGCATGCTTGTCGAGAAAGTCATCGAGATTGTCCATCATGTTCACGGCGACGAAGATGATGGTGAAGATGACCAGCGAATAGACCATGGTCATGACGAACTGCCGGAGGACGTATCGATCGATCCTGGTCATGGGGTCATACTGTCGTCTGCGCGTTTCCTTCCGGCGGTCTGAGCCATTTCGGAAGGAATTTCCTGAAGAATGCCCATGGTATGGTTGGGGTTTCACGTCCCATCCGTATTGTCAGATACAACCCGAGAACGCTGAGGAAGATGTTCGCCGCCCACATGCCGAACCAGGGGCTGATGTATCCGCGGTCGGCGAGTTTTTCTCCGCCGATCAGCGATGCCCAGTAAATGACGAAGAAGCCAAGACTAAGCGAAGCCGCGACGCCGAAAGTGCCGCGTCGGGCGACAATCCCAAGCGGTGCTCCGATGAACACGAAGACGAGGCATGCCGCCGGTATGGAATATTTCTTGTTGATCTCGACAAGATACGAATCGATTCGCTTCTGATTATAATCGATGAACGAAAGTCCGTTGTTGATCGTTGCCTGCATCATGCGCTCGGTAGCGAGCGCCATACCGATTGCCCGGAGCCGCGTCGTCGGGGCGGTCTGGAGCGAGTGGGGGATCCGCGGATCGAACAACATGTTTCCGACGATCGGCGATGCTGACTGGAAGATCTTCACACTTGCGTCGCGGTCCTGCTCTTCGAGGATACGGACACTGTCCTGCATTGCCTGTGCGCTCAGTTCCCGATCACCGCGATCGATGCTGTTTTCTCCCGTCCGCTCGAAGTCGAATCCTTCAGCACTCATGATGATCCGGTGGCGAGTGAAGTTCATCCTGCGGTACAAGTCCCTGTCGTGAACGCCGACTTGATGTATTTCGCCGTCGAAGAGATCCATGATGAGCTTACGGTAATCCGGTGTAAATGAAACTTTTCCGCGCTGGGCTGTGACTACGACGTCGGTCGTCGGATCGGTGTAATCATAAATCGTGACGCCTTCCAGATCGTTCGAATTCTCGAACGTCTTGCGGACGATAATGCTGTATCCCTGTATGTCCTGAGAAAAGAGCCCGGGCAGAAGCGTGAGCGTCGGCTTCGTGCGCCGAATATCGATCATGAGCACCTTGAACCGGTGGTTTGCTTCGGGAAGGACGTCATTGTTGAAGAGGAGGACGAGATACGTCACCGCAAGCGAAGCAAGAATCACGGGCGCCATCATGCGGTAGAGACTCACGCCGCTCGCCTTCATGCTGGTAATTTCATTTTGCGACGAGAGTTTTCCGAACGCCATAAGAGTGGCAACCAGGACCGCCATCGGTACCGCGAGAACGACCATCCATGATAGGCTTAACGCAAGAAGCTCCGCGATGACCCACGCACTAAGGCCTTTTCCGACAAGCTGATCGACCGCGCGCATGAGAAACTGGAGAAGAAAGATGAAAACCAGAGTCAGGAAGGAAAAAAAGAACGGGCCGACATGCGTCCGGAGGATGTAGAGAGACAGCTTCATAGGGGTGCAATATATGCCGAATTCGACTATTTCACAAACGTTTTTCGGTTCTCAGAAGATGGTGGAATGAGCATCCCCGGAAAAATATGCCTGTGCGACTTTCGTTTTCACCATTTTCCCGTTCTTGGTGTGCGAAAGCACCATCTGTTTGCAATTCATAATGGTTTTTCATACTTTTTACACAGCGGTTTCGTTCGGCTGAAACCAAAATTTTTTTAACCCTCGAAAGGAGCAATTCGTATAGGTTCTTGAGATCGGTTCTGCAGTTGCCGGCCCTGAAGTTTCACACAATCATTCCGGCAGTTGCACTTTGATTCGAAAAACAAGATCGCTATAGAATTGACTCGCTTCCGCGCATACAGATGCTGTGGCGCGCTGGTACTCGCACTCCATTGGGCGACGATACTCGCGTCGATCGCTCTCTTTTCCGTCTCTGCTCAAGCCCAGACCTCCAGTTCCCCTGCGGATTCCCTTGCTCGTCTCGATAGTCTCCGTCGTATAGGTCAGCTTCCTGCGGCAGACACGACCGGTCGACTCCGAGCCGGCTTTCCCGATACCGGCAAGACCGCGTTAAGTGATACCATCAAGATCGATACCACACAGCACTGGGTGGTCTATCTCGACTCGACGGCACGCATGAAAGAGTTCGTCCACACGCGCGATGATCTTCCCGTCGTCGAATTGTTCCCGCATCATACGTATAGTCTCTACCTTCGTGCAACGCCGATGGTCTACCAGCGATCGGTCGATCTGGATACGACCGGGACGTATGTGGCCGTGCATGAAATGGTGAACACCGTCGACGTCAAGGTCCCGCTCCGCATTCCGCTGGACGAGTACATCCATCAACGCTCCGCCGAAGAGGTGCGAAATACCTGGCGGGCACTTGCCGGGAATTACGTCATGCGCCAGAACCGCGACGAGCTCGGCGGATTGCTCGGTAACTTCACCAATATTTCCATTCCGGTTCCGTCGAATCCTTTGTTCAGCAATATCTTCGGAGGCAAAGAAGTTCATCTCAACATCTCCGGCGGTGTCGATATTCAGGGGGCGTTCCGGAGCCAGTCTACGGATCAGTCGACCATTTCCTCCCTGGACCGGTCCAGTACCGAACCTAATTTCAAACAGGATGTTCAGGTCAGCGTGAACGGCACCATCGGGGATAAATTGAATATCCTCGCGGACTGGAATACGACCCGGACATTCGACTATGAGAACCAGCTGAAGATCAAATACACCGGATATGACGACGAAGTCATACAGAGTATTGAGGCGGGAAACGTCTCGCTCCAGACACCGTCGCTAGTCGGCGGCGGCCAGGCACTCTTCGGCATCAAGGGGAAACTGCAGTTCGGCCCCCTGGCTCTGACGGCACTCGTTTCCCAGAAGAAAGGGCAGACAAAGGAGTTCAATGTTTCCGGCGGGGCCACTTCGACCGATATACAGATTTTCCCGCAAAATTACAGTACCAACCACTTCTTCATTGACAAAAGATACGCAGCATATTTCGAACAGCTTCGCAGTGCCGTCGTACCCGTATTGTCCTCGGACATGCTTGCAAACCAGATCATACAGATCAACGTCTACACAACGATTCAGAATGCAACGGCTCTGGTGAATGGCAACGTCTCGGTTGGCCGCGCGTACAGCGATCTCCCGCCACTGACTGCCACACAAAACGGTTACAGACAAACGGATCTTCCTCCGGGGACGGCGCCAGGTACATTCGAGCCGGGTCAATTTGTCCGGCTCACCGTTAACAAGGACTACACGGTTGATCAGTACGGCGGTTTTATCAACCTGAATGTGAGCATTGCAGACAATCAGGTCGTTGCGGTGCAATACGTACTTGCCGGGTCGAACAATAAGCCGGAGACGTGTGGAGGGTTCTTCGTCGACAGTACGGGGAAAACAACGGATACGTTGATTCTCAAACTGCTCAAGCCGCAGTATCTCTCTTCCAATCCAAGCTATCCGGAATGGAACCTGATGATGAAGAATTTCTACCATCTTGGCGTTACCAATGTCAAGAGTGCGGGATTCAGTCTGGATATTTATCGCCGTGTACCGGGCTCTGCGGATGTGGACCAGCTCCAGGGGAAACCCCTGCTCCAGGCGTTCGGCTTCGACCGGTTTGACGCGAACAATCAGCCCAATCCCGACAACCAGTTTGATTTCATCCCGAACCTGACGATTGATGTGGATCATGGCGAGCTGATATTCCCGACACTTCGGCCGTTCGATTCAGCGCTTATCCGCTATTACTCCCGGTTGAACCCGCCCGTCGTCACGCCGGATTCCCTCCTGATCCCTCAGGTGTATGACACGACGTATACAGCGGCGACGGTAGCGCTGGGGAATCTCTACTATATCAAGGCAAAAGCATCGGGCTCGCAAACGAGCAGATTCAACCTGGGTTTTAATATCGTTGAGGGGAGCGTAGTGGTACTCTACAACGGGGTGCCCATGACGCCGAACGTCGATTACACCGTCGACTATATCGTGGGAGAGGTGGTTATCCGGAAACCGGAAGCGCTCCTTCCCGGGGCGAACGTGCAGGTGAAATACGAGCAGAACGATCTTTTCGAGATCGCCTCCAAAACACTGATGGGCGTGCGAGGTGAGCTCGATATGTTTCCCAACACGACTCTTGGCTTCACCGCCATGAGACTCAATCAGGCGACACTGAGCGATAAGGTGCGACTGGACGAAGAGCCGACGGATAACTCGGTGCTGGGAGCGGATTTTTCCACTGGATTCAACCTTCCGTTCCTGACTTCGGCGATTGACGCACTGCCGTTTATCCGGACCAAGGAGATGTCATCGATACGCTTCAACAGCGAGATGGCGTACATGATCCCGAATGCCAATACCAAGACGAGCACGATTCCGGGAGACAATGGCCAGAGCGTTGCCTATATCGACGACTTTGAAGGCGCACTCAAGACCATTCCGCTTCCGGTAAGTTATATCGGATGGTCTCCTTCAAGCGGTCCCGAACAGGATTCCCTCACCCAGTCGGGCTCGGATTCGCTCCGCAACTACACCCGGGCAACGCTCAACTGGTACAACGTCCTTCCCACCGACGTCTTCACACAACAAATCTGGCCGAACCGCCAGACTCGTTCGGGGCAGAACCAGGTGACGGTTCTGAATCTTGATTTCGATCCGAACAGGAGAGGTGTCTACAACTTCTCGCCGAACGTCGATTCGACGCTGCACCGAAAGCAAATACGGGGTTATCCGAACTCCGGGAAATTCGATACCGCTTCCGCCCGTGAACGCAACTGGAACGGCGTGATGCGGTATATCGGGGCGAGCGCCGGAAGCCTGCTCGAACAAAATATTACGACTCTCGAATTATGGGTGAAAGCGGAACCCGATGATCCGAATGATCTGAAAGACGGCAGACTATATTTCGATCTGGGGAGAATCACCGAAGCGGTAATTCCGTTCCCTCCCCATAAGCTCTATTCGGAGGATATGGTCCAGACCCCCTCGAACCCGCAGGGAATTCCGAATGGCGTTCTCAACTACGCCGATGGCGAAGATGTCGGTCTCGACATGCTTTCCGATCCGCAGGAAGCGGTTACGTACGCGGACTTCCTGAAACAGAACAGGGGTGATCCCGATGTGGATCCGGGTGATCCGTCCGGTGATGACTGGACGCCGTACAATAACGGCACGAACCTCACCAAGTTCAACGGAACCGAGGGTAACCATGCCGATCCCGCCGGCCTGCTTCCGAATACCGAGGATCTTAACGGCAATGCGTCTCTTGATGAAGACGATGAATATGCCGAATATGCTCTGACACTTGATACCACGGGGAATCCCTACCATGTCGGCGGACAGGGCGGATGGTATCAATACAAAATTCCGCTGCTGCTGCCTCAGCATACATTCCCGAACAGCGAAACGGTCACCTCGATACTCCAGAATGTCCAGTACTTCCGTGTCTGGATTTCCGGGTTTGCGAGCCCCGTGAGGATCCGCATCGCGGAGATGAATATTATCGGCAACCAATGGACGCCGGTGCGGCAAAACGATTCAGTCCTGCAGGTCTCTGCCGTCAATATCGAAGATAATCCCGATTATGCGGATGAGTGGGGACAGATGGGCATTATCCGTGAGCTCGACCGCACTGACCCGAGTCAGGTCATTGCAGGAAACGAGCAGTCGCTCGCGCTCCTCCTCACGGATCTCCCGTTCGACTCAGCCCGCGAAGCGACAAAATATTTTACCGTTCGTCCGCTGGATCTCTTCAATTATTCAACGCTGAAGATGTTCGTTCATGGAGACCACACCTGGACGTATCTTTCCGAAGGAGAGCACGATGCGGAGATCTATCTCCGGTTCGGAACCGATTCACTCAACTATTATGAATACCGGGAACCAATTCATCAGGGTTGGAATGTCGGATTCAATGACATCACGGTTGAATTCGAAAAATTGACTGCTCTGAAAACAGCACGGGATTCGATCAATCAATACAAATCTGAAACTGTGATCGGTGGACCGCCGGGTGCGGTTTATGGCGTGAAGGGCAATCCGTCACTGCGCCAGGTCTATCAGATTACGATCGGAATCATCAATACCGGAAGGAGTCCGACCCTGACGGGTCAGGTCTGGGTGAATGAGCTTCGGGTAGTGGGGGTGGATAACTCCCATGGCCTGGCATACAAAATGGACACGCAGATCAAGCTGGCGGATTTTGGAAGTGTCTCGGCGAACATCACGAGCACCGATCCGTATTTTCATGCCCTTGATCAGAGGTTTGGTTCGCAGACATCGACGATCAACTGGTCGGTGAATGCGAGCGCATCGCTGGACAAGTTCTTTTCGCCCGACTGGCAGGGGACCTCGATCCCCATCGGTTATTCACACACGGAACAGCTCATCAAGCCGAGATATCTTCCGAACTCGGATGTCGTGGTGACCTCTGCCGCGGCGCTGGCGCAACAACGCGCGCTCGATTCCGCCAAAACATCCCAGCAGGCATCACAAATCGGCAATGATCTGATCACATCGTCGCAGACGCTGAGCGTCCAGAACAGCTATTCGCTCTCGAATCTCCGGATTGTTTTCCCAACACAGGCATGGTATATCCGGGATACGTTCAGCAAGCTTTCGTTTGCCTTCACCTACAATAATGCCAAGTACCGCGATCCGACGATCACCGAGCGGAGTTCCTGGCTCTGGAATGTCCGTGTGAATTATGCCGTCAATCTGCCAACGGATTATTACGTCCAGCCGTTCCATTCACTGTTCAACGGGCTCTTCATTCTGGATGATTTTAAAGACTGGCGGCTGTATTATATGCCGGTGATGAACCTTTCCGGAAGCGCGGGAGGAGACCGCTCACGGAGTTACCAGATTTCCAGTATTCAGGGTGCCCCTCCGCTCGAAAGCCGTCTGTTTGATGCTTCGAAGTCCGTCGGCTTTGGCTGGAAGCTCACCGAGGGCGGGCTCACAAATATCTCCGGCGATTACGGGCTTTCGATATCCCGGAATCTCCTTCCTCTCGACAACGACAGCGTCGGTGGACGGAGCTTTGGAAGTCTGATTCACAATCTCTTTTTCGGCGGAAGAGACGGGCAATATGGTCAGCGCATAACGGTCAACACCAGGCCCAAAATCCCGAACATCCTGGATATTCCGAAATACCTTGATGTCAGCGGGACCTATGCGGTGAACTATGCCTGGCAGAATTCTTTCCAGGAGGGTGCCGGCGATCTGTCGAAGAGCGCGGGCTGGGATAACAACATCAACATGAACTTTACTTTCCGGTTGAAATCACTCATCGATCCTTGGTTTGAGTCATCTGATGAGCCGACACCACCACAGGGTCAGTATCAGCCGCCGAGCAAGCAGTCGGACACGACACACAAAGGGGCGCCGGATACATCAAAGGCGGGCGGCTCGGCGAAGAAGCTGCTGCCGCAGCTCAAGTCGCTTGCCCGTGCGTTCATCAAGGTTCCGTTCCTCGATTACGAGAGTATTGCAATCACCTTCACGCAGACGAACCGGACAGGAAGCGGCGGTGTGCTTGGGACGACCGGTTTTCAAAATTTCTGGGGGCGTCTCCCGTTCCAGGGCTCGACCATCGAAAACGGTCCATCGCGCCTCTATCAGCTCGGACTGATCTCTGATCCGAGCGGGACACTGCAGTTCGCTCCCTCATCCAGCTTCCCGTTCTTTCACTGGAACGTCATTCCAGGGCCTCGTGCAGTCAACGGGAATCTCACCGACCAGTTCTCTGAAACCAACAATCTGGCACTGCGCACGACCCGGCCCCTCTGGACGGGAGCCACGCTGGAACTCAATTGGAAAGTCGGCTGGCAGTTCAGTAAGACAACGACCATCACGACAGATTCCATCTATGGCATTCCGACCCCCAGTGTGCCCCAGACATCGGGGAGCATTGAACGGTCGTATCTTAGTCTTCCTCCGTTCCTGTTATTCAAAGTCCTGAAGAGCAACCTGGAAGAGGTCGGCAAACAATACGACCAGGTCGATAAGACACTTCCCCAGGCCGAGCTCAATGCCGCTCTCGCACAGTCGTTCGAGAAAGGACTCGAAGCGCTCCCGTTCCTGAACAAGGTGTTCGGAGAATATATGCCGCGGGCCAACTGGACGCTGCGGTGGGACGGGATCGAGAAGGTTCTCGGCATCAGCTCGATTGTCGATCGGTTGTCACTGGAACATGCCTATTCCTCAACCTTCCATCGCGATTACCGGTCGTATGCCGGAGTAGGCGAGGAGACCGACGACGAGCGCGTAACGTACGGCTTTGCCCCGCTTGCCGGAATTACGGCATCGTTCAAGGAGCTCTGGAAAGGAACCATGTCCGGGACGTTCCGCTATAATACCACCACCGCGTATGATCTGAATCTTGCTTCCACGCCGCCCGATATCGTCGAAACGTTTTCTCAGGAAATTTCCTTCTCTCTCACTTATTCGCGCAAGGGATTTTCCTTCCCGCTCTTCGGTCTTAATCTCTCGAACGATGTCGACCTCACGATGACATTCTCTCTCACAAAAAATACGCGCCAGCGGTATGACCCGACGACTCTTTCATCCGATCAGACCGGAGTGCCGCTCGACGGAAGTACGCAGACGAACATGGAACCGAGCATCCGGTACGTGTTAAGTACGCGCGTGACGGCATCGCTCTACTACAAATACTCCAACACTTCTCCCGCCGCAGGCGGTTCACTGATCTTCGGCACCACTTCGAACGAAGCCGGTGTCAACATCCATATCTCCATCTAATCGGGATTTCATCGGATTCCTTGCTAATCCCTTGAAGTAGTACTTTGACTCTCGGCATAGAAATGTTTATTTTTTAGGAGATTATATGTCCACAATGACCGCAACAAAAGGAAAAATACTCTGGGTTGATGATGAAATCGAGCTGCTCCGTTCACACATTCTCCTCCTTTCCGAAAGAGGGTATACGGTGGAGACGGCCACAAACGGGGAAGACGCCCTTGATCTGGTAAAATCCAGAGCATTCGATCTGGTTTTTTTGGATGAAATGATGGCGGGGATGGGAGGACTCGAAACCCTTTCCCAAATGAAGGATCTGCGCCCCGAACTTCCGGTCGTGATGATCACAAAAAATGAGGATGAAGGCCTCATGGAAGAAGCGATCGGCGTGAAGATCAGCGACTATCTTACCAAACCCGTCAATCCAAGCCAGGTTCTTCTTGCCTGCAAAAAATTTCTCGAAGGGAAAAAGATTACCGGTGAGCATGTTTCACGGGATTATACGAAGGAGTTCAGCGACATCTCCCTTGCTCTTCATAATCCCCTTGGTCCAAACGAATGGATAGCGCTCTATGCGAAACTTGTCGACTGGTCTCTGGAAATGGACCGTCACCCGGAACTGGGGCTCACACAAACCCTTAACGATCAGATCAAGGAATGCAATATTCAGTTCTCGAAATTCGTCGAGAAGAATTACCGGAACTGGATCGAGCAGGAAAAACGGCCCGTGCTTTCGAGGGATGTGGTTGACCGCTTTCTCATTCCGGAGCTCAAGGAAACCGACAGCTCGGTCTTCTTTTTTGTGATTGATTGTCTGCGCCTTGACCAGTGGATGGGGATGGAGACGGTACTGCGGGATTATTACGACATCACGCGCAATTATTATTATTCGATTCTTCCGACGGCGACGCCGTACTCGCGGAACACAATATTCAGCGGCGCGTGGCCCGATGAGACGGAAGTGCGCTTTCCGGAAATCTGGGAGCAGTGGGAAGACGACGACAACAGCCGCAACAGGTATGAGCATCAGTTTCTCGATAAGCTTCTTGAGCGAAGAAAAATTCAACTTAAACCCGATTCAAAATACGTCAAAATTCTGGATGCTGAGTTCGGCAGGAGTATCGAACAGAATATCACGTCCTATGCAAAGAACCGCCTCACCGCGGTGGTGGTGAATTTTGTCGATATGCTTGCACACGGCCGGTCCGACTCCCAGCTTCTCAAGGAAATCGCTCCGGATGAAGCGGCATACCGGTCGCTGACGGCATCCTGGTTCAACCATTCGTCGCTCCTCGGCATGTTGAGGACACTTGCCAAACAGAAGAACGTCACCATCATTCTGACAACCGATCACGGAAGCATCCGGAGTCTCCGGGGAACGAAAGTCATCGGAGACCGGGAAGCATCCACCAATCTCCGCTACAAGTACGGCAGAAATCTCAAGGTTGACGAGCGCCATGCGATATTCGTCAAGAATCCGTCGGACTTCCGGCTCCCGCGGCGGAGCGTGACGGTGAATTATCTCATCGCGAAGGAAGATTACTACTTCGTCTACCCGACGGATTATCACAAGTATCTCAATCAGTATCGTGACAGCTTCCAGCATGGTGGGGTTTCTATGGAAGAGATGATCCTGCCGGTTGTGAAACTGAAACCGAAGCAGTAGCAGTAGATAATTTCATGCCTTCGTATCTTACATATAGCGTTGAGGAAACTCTCCGTGTCGGACGGGAGTTCTCGAAGCGGCTGCATCCGGGAAGCACCGTGGCACTGTATGGCGATCTCGGAACAGGCAAGACCCATCTGATCAAAGGCATCTGCGGCGGACTCGGCGTGCACGAGCATGTTGCGAGCCCGACATTCACCATCGTCAATGAGTACGTTCACGGAGATGTCAAAGTCTGCCACATCGACTGTTACCGTTTGAAATCCGAGAAGGAACTTGTTGATGTGGGATTTGAGGAATACATTTCGAGACGGAATATCGTCCTGATCGAATGGGCTGACCGTGTGCAGTCCCTGCTCCCTCCGGTCCGGTTCGACATTCATCTGTCGTTCGGCACGGACTCCCGGACGAGGGAAATTCTTATCGAAGAACATTCATTCGAACCTGCATGAACGTTTTGGGTATTGAGACCGCAACATCGATATGTGCCGCGGCGGTGATGTCAGGAGAGACTGTTGTGGCAGAATGCTCTCTCGAGGCGCCGCAGGTTCACTCGGAGAAACTCCTTCCCCTGATCGATGAATGTCTGAAAACAGCTCAGTTCGGCCTCGCAGAGCTCGACGGGATTGCGATTTCGATCGG
The DNA here is from genome assembly GCA_035518715.1 of Bacteroidota bacterium. Lineage (GTDB taxonomy): Bacteria > Bacteroidota > Ignavibacteria > UBA10030 > SZUA-254 > DATIXJ01. Next base: position 49,246 of record DATIXJ010000017.1, read on the forward strand.
TCCGGGATCATTCACCGGACTGCGCATCGGGTTGAGCGTTTCAAAAGGTCTTGCGTTCGCCTCCGGAAAGCCGCTCCTTGCTGTTCCGACACTCGAGGCGCTTGCTCTCAAGGCCTGCCATCACGGTGACGCCCTGAGCGGGGAGTACATTCTCTCTCTTCTTGATGCACGCCGCGACGAAGTGTATTGCGCACTCTATCGATGGGATGGCGTTCATCTGACTACCTGCAGGGGATCTGAGTCGCTCACTCTTCAGGGACTCTTATCTGTGCTTCCGGGCGATGGTCGCATTCTTGTTGCCGGGGATGGGGAAACAAAGTTTCTGGATTCTCTCTCCTCTGCGAATGCACCTGAATTGCAATCAAGAATTCGCCGGTCAGAGGCCCGGTGCAGCGGAGCGGCTGTTGCCGCAATCGGGATGATGCATCTGGAAGCCGGTGAAATCGCTGAGATCAAATCTCTTCAACCGTTCTACGTCAAGGAATTCTATACTGTTGCAAAACCTCAAACAACCCAGGTGATACTCTGATGGCATGGTTCCGACGGTCGAAAGCGAGCATTGAGACGCCGGCTCCCCGCAAGGATGCACCCGAGGGGATGTGGACGAAGTGCGAGGGCTGCGGCGAGATCATTCATCGCAAACAGCTTGAACAGCAGGTTTACACCTGTATTAAATGCAACTATCATTTCCGGATCGGAAGCAAGGAATACATTTCGGTTCTGGCAGATGAAGGGTCATTCAAAGAGCTCGACCGGAAAATGCGCTCCGTGGATCCCCTGAGCTTTACCGACACGAAGGCATATCGCGATCGCGTCAAGGAATCGATGCGCAAGACAGGGTTGTTCGATGCGGTCCGGACCGGAACCGCGAAGATCAATAAGATCCCGTGTGTGATTGCGGCGATGGATTTTTCGTTCATCGGAGGAAGCATGGGGTCGGTGGTGGGAGAGAAAGTTGCCCGTGCAATTCTGAAAGCCCTCAAGACCAAACGGCCTCTCGTCATTGTTTCTTCCAGCGGCGGCGCGCGTATGATGGAAGGAGCCCTGTCTCTCATGCAGCTTGCCAAGACCAGTGCGCGGCTCGGACAGCTGGCAGATGCTGGCATTCCGTTCATTTCCGTGATCACCGATCCCACAACCGGCGGCGTGACTGCAAGCTTTGCGATGCTGGGAGATGTCAATCTTGCCGAGCCGGGAGCGCTGATCGGATTTGCCGGTCCGCGCGTCATCAAACAGACGATCGGCAAAGATCTTCCCCCGGGATTTCAGCGCGCGGAATTTCAACTCGAACACGGCTTTGTCGATACCGTCGTTCACCGCAAAGATATGAAAGAAACGGTGACGAAATTTCTGCAGTATATGTGGGAGTGATGCCGCATGAAGAAATATTAACTTGTCTCACCGCATGACAATCCATATCATAGGAGTACCGATGGATCTCGGATCCGGAAGACGCGGGGTCGATATGGGACCATCTGCGATCCGGATTGCCGGCGTTCACGAACGGCTTCGAGACCTGGGATACCGCGTCGTTGATGAAGGAGACCTGACCATCAGGACGCAGGAAGAGCAGCGGGTGAAAGATCCGCGTGCCAAGTATCTCCCGGAAATTGCCCGTGTCGTCAAGATTCTGCAGACGAAGGTTTTGAAGGCGATGCGGAAGAATCAGTTTCCCCTTGTTCTCGGCGGAGACCATTCGATCGCCATCGGAACTATCAGCGGCATTGCAAGCTTCGCCCGTCAGCGAAAAGGAAAAGTCGGAGTCCTGTGGATTGACGCCCACGGCGACTTCAACACGCCCGAGAGTTCGCCCTCGGGAAATATTCACGGCATGCCGCTTGCCGTCTGCTGTGGAATCGGACCCCGCTCGCTGCGTGCCGTCGGTGGAAATTTCCGGAAGGTCGATCCGGAGAATGTTGTCATTATCGGGTTGCGCAACGTCGACCGCAAAGAGCGGGAACATCTTATTGATCTTGGCGTGAATGTGTTTACGATGGAAGAAATCGACAAGTTTGGTGTTCACCGCGTGATGAAGAAGGCACTGCAGAAGTTTGAGGACACGGTTGATTATCTGCATGTCAGTTTTGACCTGGACAGTGTCGATCCGGTCTATGCCCCCGGCGTCGGAACCCCCGTCAAGGGCGGTCTCGATTACCGGGAAGCACATCTCATTATGGAAATGCTGGCCGAGTCGAAAAGAGTGACGTCGCTCGAGCTGGTCGAGGTGAATCCGATTCTTGATAATCGCAACCAATCAGCTGAATTTGCCGTAGAATTAGTACAATCGATATTCGGGAAAAAGATCCTGTAAGAGGAGATGCATGAAGAAGAACATTGGGGGATGAAGAGCCGGTGAGACGATCGTATTTTGCCGACAAGGAATTTGGCAGAATTCGAACGAGCGCGCTTGTGATCAGCATTGTTCTTCACGGGTTGATCATTTTTGGATTGATGTATCACGCGGAGCAACAGGCAGAACTTGCGAAAGAGGAACAATTGAAATTCGGCAGCAGCGGGGGTGGAGGTGGTGAAGGTGCGAATGAGGACATGATCCAGTTTGGATCACAGGGAAGCACTGAAAACGAGAATGGAATCGAGTCGATCTCGGGGCTGCAGCTGACGTTGCTCCAAATCCATGTCTACGATGATGCTGTTCACGCCACACCTGTCCTGCAGGTTGAAACCATAAAGCCGAAACTCAAACCGCGGAAATCAAAACCACAACCGATTCTTGCAGATAATTTGCCCACACGCTGGGTTCGGCGCGGTACGGGCCCCGGCACTGGCGGTGGAACCGGCGGCGGTAATGGAGGCGGGATCGGTCCGGGAAACGGTTTCTCCATCGACTGGGGCGGTGCAGGCTCCCGGCGACTGCTGAGTGGAAAGATCCCGAAGTATCCGGAGGGAACCAATAAACAAATGACGGTGATCCTGCGGTTCGCCGTCCTCCCCGATGGCACGGTTGATGCCATCGTACCAACCCGTAAGACAGATGAGCGTCTCGAAGGTGCGGCGATTGCCGCTCTCAGGACGTGGCGGTTTGATCCTCTTCCTCCCCAGATCGACCAGAAATCACAGGTCGGTACAGCAACATTCACATTCAAAATAGAATAACAACCTGAAAGGACGCTACTCGCGATGGAATGTTATGGCAGACGACTTTGGACACTCTTTACTCTCATCATTCTTGCCTATCTTCTCACCGATCCTCTTGAGGCACAACAATCTGCCGGTTTGCCGGTCTGGTGGTACGGCGGAGCGGTGGGGCCGAATCTCAATTCGTACAGCTCATCCGTCCAACAGCTGAATTCCACTACCCGGACCGCGCAGCCCTTTACCGGGGGTTCCGGAGCCGGCACCTTTCTGGCACCGATGATTGAGTATCGTCCGAACAGGACGTGGGGCGGCATGCTCTCGCTCGGGTTCGACGGCCGCAGCGGCTCATTCGATAATGTGGGCAACGCGACACTCAAGACCTCAATGAATTACATCTCTCTCGAACCGAATGTTCGCTATTCTCCGTTCGACGTGGATTTCTACTTTTTCGGCGGGCCGCGACTGGGATTCAATGTCGCCAAGACGTTTACGTATACTCCATCCGGAGGTTCCTCAACGGAGGCAGAATGGAGCGGCATCCGAAGTGCCGCAATCGGGATTCAGCTCGGAGCAGGATATGAGTTTTCGGTAACTCCTGCACAGAATACGCTGCAGATTCATCTTTCCCCGTTCGTGTCAGGACTGTTCGGACAGGGACCACGGTCTGAAGAATCATGGTCGCTCGTCACCCTGCGCGCAGGGCTGGCTGTGCTCTTTGGGAACTCTGCCTTCGGGACTTCAGAGAATGAGGGTGTAGGCGAAGTACAGTTTTCCGCGCGTCCTCCCAGAATTATTCCCAACGCGCGAACTGTCCGCGAAACCTTCCCAATGAGGAATTATGTGTTTTTTGATGAGGGATCGAATGTCCTGCCCTCGCGATACGTCACGCTGACGAAGGAACAGGCGTTAACATTCAAAGAAGAGCAGCTTCTGCATCCCGAGCCGAAAGATCTCACCGGGAGATCACGCAGACAGATGGTGACGTATCACAACATTCTGAATGTCCTTGGCGACAGGATGCGCCGGTACACCGAGGCAAAGGTTACGCTTCTCGGGAGCGCCGAAGAAGGTGCTACGGCTGGACAATCACTTGCGGAAACGATCAAGCAGTATCTTGTCTCGGTATTTGGGATCGATCCGATTCGGATCACCACGCAAGGTGCCGTGAAGCCGCCGATTCCCTCGCACGAACCTGGCGGAACACGCGATCTCGAACTCGTGAAACCCGAGGACCGGAGAGTGGAAATTTCCAGTTCCGTGCCGGAAATACTGGATCCCGTGCAGATCGTCTCGCTGGAAGAGGATCCGCTGGAGAGCGATGTCTTTCTCAATGTTCCCAATGCAGAGACACAGCTGGCATCGTGGACCGTCGCGGTCAATGACGAGCAGGGTGCGGTACAGCGATACGGTCCCTTCACTTCCGATCAGGCGCGCATTCCGGGAAGAACCATCCTCGGCAATCTCCCGCAGGGAACCTTTACGCTCACACTGGAGGGGCAGACCAAAAGCGGCGGGGTCATAACGAAAGAGCAGACGATCCGCCTGGTGCGGTCGAGTGAGCCGGAAGAAGCGCCCGGATATCGCTTCAGCATCCTCTTTGAATTTGATCAATCAAAGACGGTAGCAACGTACGAGCGTTTCCTGACGGAGACGGTTGCACCGCTCATTGCTGACGGAAACTCCGTCATCATTCACGGCCACACGGATATTGTCGGGGAAGAGAGCCATAACCTTGCGCTCTCCCGTGAACGTGCCCAGCAAACCATGGCTGCCCTCGAGCGTGAGCTTACGAAAGCCGGTAAAACGCACGTGAAGTTCGACACGTACGGTTTCGGCGAAGATGTTCGCCGCGCTCCATTTGACAACAAGCTTCCCGAAGAACGCTTCTATAATAGAACGGTGATCATCGACATCGTTCCGGAGTAACCGGGGCTTGCGATCCATGCCCACATGGGTGTCTTCTCCCGTATTTGCGGCAGTGTTGTTCCTTGCCCTGACGGGTGGCGTCGTACGGGGCCAGGTCCCCGATGTACGTTCCACTGCGCAGCCGGATAATCTCGGTCCCGCCGACCAGTGGGTTTCCATCAACGGATATCACGTTGCGCGTCAGGAGCTGGAAAAGGTCTTCCCGCAGCTTCGGACAGCAGGCGACCGCCGTGATGCTTCCTTTCTCCTGATGCAGTGCTCATTTGAAGATCAGCAGTACGAAGATGCGTTCGCGTGGAGCGCTGTGTATCTGCATGATTACCCGAACGACGGACGTTATCCCTCTGCTCTGTTTATCCATGGTATCAGCGCTTTCCAGACGCACCGGCTTTCCGATGCGCAGAAGTCGCTGAGTGCGTTTATCAATTCGTATCCCGCGCATCCGAAGATCGGCGCCGCGTATTTCTGGAGGGCAATGGGGATGCTGGATGAAGGAAACTCAGCGTCTGCGGAATCAGATCTCCGGCAGGCGTATGAAAATTCACCCGGTTCTGCCTACCGTGATGTAGCTCTCTCGGGCTGGGCTCTGTCTCTGGAGCGTCGCGGGGCGTATGCCGAAGCGATCCCTCAGCTTGAAAAATTCCTGAATGAATTTCCTTCCAGTTCACTGGTACCCAGCGTACGGATTCGTCTGGCATCGCTTCTCATGAGGATGGGTGAAACCGGAAAGGCGGCAGAAACTCTTCAGGGCACAAAGCCCCCGGGAAGAGAAGCAGAGGAGTACTCGCTCTTACGCGCAGAAGCAGACCTTCGCCTTCATCAGTATGAAAAGGGGCAAATAGAATACGAGAATTTTGTCCGCGATTTCAGCGGTTCCTCATATGCCCGCAATGCCTGGTTCAGCATTGCCTGGGCGCGCACGAAGAGAGGTGATCCGGCAGGCGCCCAGGGAGTGCTCGATTCGCTTGCAAAAGGAAACGATTCCCTTGCTTACGAATCTCTCTACCAGAGCGGCGTCCTCGCCTTGTTGCGCGATCGTCCTTCTGATGCGGATGTTCGGCTGAGTGCGCTGATCGACCGCTCTCCCTACGATGATCTGGCAGAACGCTCGTACTACCAGCTCGGGCTTCAGAATTACCGGGAAAACCGACCGCTGGATGCCCGCCGCTACTTTGAGCTCGCAGCGCGGATGTTTCCCGGAAGCAGCCGCCGTCCGGAGTCCTTCCGTATGCTCGGCGAAACAAATGTGGTGCTGGGCGATTTTTCAAACGCAGAGTATGATTTTGGTCAGGTTCGCCGCCTCGGTGGATCCGGCGAGCTGCTCTCCCGGTCAATGTATCAGCAAGGTGTTTGTCTCTACCATCTCGGGAGATTCAAGAGCAGCGCAGAATTATTCAAACAATTTCTCGATCGGTTTCCGCAGGATGCTCGGGTGGGAGAAGTAAATGTCTGGATGGCTGAGGCACTTTTCCAGGATTACCGCTTCGATGAAGCCGAGGAAGCATACGCAAAGGCCCTTCGCTTGTTTCCTTCCAATCCCAAACGCGCTGAAGCCGCGTACGGCATCGCGTGGTCTCTGTTTGAGGAAAAAAAATTCGCGGAGGCTGCGGACAACTTTGACCGTTTCACGAGAGATTATCCCGACAGCAGGCACATGCTCGATGCGTCGCTGCGGAAGGCGGATTGTTACTTCTTCATGGGACAGTACGATAAAGCGAGTCAGTTGTATGCCTCGCTCGCTTCCAACCGGACCGACAGCCGTACAATAGAGTATGCGGAGTTCCAGGTTGCGATGTCGTATATACAACGGGGCGAATCAGACCGGGGGATTCAGGAGCTTCGGAATTTTCTCGTAACATTTCCGCAATCGATCTACGACGAGGTAGTTCAGTTCAATATCGGGTGGGAATATTTTTCGCGGGAGGAATATCCGCTTGCCATAGCAGAGTTCCGGACGCTGATGCAGAAATATCCGTACAGCCAGCTCCTTCAGCGCGTCATCTTCAATATGGGCGATGCGTTTTATAATCTGAAACAGTACGACAGTGCACGTGTCTATTACCAAAGTGTCATTCGGGATTTTCCACAAAGCCTGCTTGTTTCGGACGCGATCAACGGGCTGCAGTTCACGTACGAAGCACAGGGGAAACCCGCCGGTGCACTCGCGGAAATTGATACCCTGCTGCGAAGCCGTGCGATTCAAACTCCCGCGGAAGAGCTTGAGCTGCGCAAAGGAGACATTCTTTTTGGCGAGGGAGATTTCGGGTCTGCAGTTCAGGAGTATCATCAGGTGCTTGGCGGAAAACCTTCACATGCCGTGAAGGCAAAAGCCCTTCATCAGTTAGGCCGGGCATATGAACTGGAAGACAATCTCCCGCGTGCAATCACATACTATAAACAGGTATCGAAGGATTTTGCCGATGTCGACGTTGCTCCCGCAGCTACCCTCGAACTTGGCATTGCGTACGTCAAGCAAAAAGCGTATGCCGATGCCGCGACGACGCTGAAGCCGTTTGAAGCTGCATTTCCCTCTTCGCCGCTTGTCTCCGAGGCAGAGTATTATTACGGCGTGGCACTCGCACACGGCGGTAACGATGCCGCGGCCATGAATCAATTTCAGAAGATTCTGGACAAATCACCGACAGACGTCTTTGCGGACAGGGGGCGTCTCGAGATTGCCGAAATTCTCCGCGGACGAAAGGAGTATCGCGCCGCTATTGATACGCTTGCCGGAATTCTCAACCGCCGCAGTGATGATATTGCCGCAGAGGCACTGAACACCATCGGCGACGATTTTCTTGCAATGCGAAAGTACAAGGATGCTCTGCAATCCTACAATGACGTCATCCGGCAGTATACGGATTTCCCGCTGATGATCGATCGCGCGCGCCTGGGCCTCGGAACTGCCTATGAAAAGCTTGGTGAGCGCATACAGGCGCGAGCCGCCTATCAGGAACTCCTCCAATCGGGAGTCGACCCGGTCCTTAAGAATGAGGCACAACAGCGCCTGAGGAAATTGAAGCGATGAGAATAGCCCCGATCATCTCCGGAATTCTGATTGCCGTTTCCGTATCTGCCGGTCAGGAACAGGCGGCAATCACCGATACCTCGGGTATGCCGAGACTTGAGATTCCTGAGATCACCATCATTGGGAAGAAAGCCATCACTCTCCCGTTTGCGAGAAAGGGAGAAATCTACGATGTTGATATCTACAAGGTCCCGCCGCCGGATTCTACGCTCCTGCAGGACCGGCCGCCAATGCCGCTTCCCGTCGGACGGCTTCCGCGGTATGATGAACCGCTCGTTCCGCTTCACTACTCGGTCGAAGGTTCTCTCGGCAGCTATTTCACCGGCGGAGCCCGCGGATATCTCGATTATACGGGAAATCGATGGGGAATTTCCGGCAACGCCGGTTTCGACGCGACTCAGGGACACACCGATCATGCTTCAGGATCCGCAGTCGGTCTCGAGACTCACGGGCATGCCCTAATCGATGCGGGGACAGGGGAGACAGGCGCTTTTCTTCTCAACGGAGGAATACTTCTCCGCCACGAGGTCTACGGACTCTTCGGAGCCCAGGATCCATCTACCGATCGCACGCAGAATTCAACCACGCTGTCACTCGGCGCGGGCACCCTCGGGCAGGATGTGAATGCGGTCAATTTCCGGCTCGCGGCGAACTTCCTCTCCGTCTCGGATGACCGCTCCGGTGTCGACTCATCGGTATCTACCGTTTCACCCGAAGTTTCTGCATCCTTGCGGACAAAAGCGGGCGTCGTCGGCTTGTCGTCAGACTTCTCATTCCGGAGCTCGTCTCTTGATTACGCGCATCCTGTTGAGCTTCCGTCACTCCTGGATTTTTCTGCCGGGGCAGAATGGAGCCCGGTCGACCGCATCTCTCTGCGTGTTGGCGGAACTTATGATGAGGGAAGCACAAGCAATGGAGATAACCGCTCGATTCTTGCCCCGTTCGGGGAAGTGAAATGGGAAATTGATCAGGACCGGTCGTTCCGGTTCTGGATCCGGCCCTCGATGGATTTTCGTTCATACGGGGACTTCCTCCATGAGAATCCGTATCTTTCAAGAGAACTTGATATCCGTCCGGAACGCGCTCCCGTTCATTTCGGCGGGACATTCTGGTATAATGCCGGTCTCCTTTCATTGGAGATCAACGGCTCGTTCTCAAAAACATCCAATACTGCAGTGACCATCGCACAGGGCAGTACGCTGATTCTGAATTATGTCGATGCGTCGAAACTGGTCGTACGGGGGGATGCGACCCTGCGGGTCGAAAACGATCTGCTTCTCCTCCTGTTTGGCGTTGTACAGCCCTCGGTTGAAGACGGGACAACCACGCAGCTCCCCATGGTGCCGCTGGTCAAACTCGGCGGAAGGGCTGAATCATCACTCGGAACCCCCCTGAACTTCTGGTCCACGGCAGAATACTGGAGCAAGCAGAATGTCGATCTGGCGGGTTCCACAACGCTCGGTGATCGCGTGCTCTTTGGTGTCGGAGCATCGGGCCGCATTGCCGGCAGGGTGGTACTTTCCGGGAGTATTGAAAATCTCTTCAATACTGCGTACAATTGGTGGAACGGCTATATTGCACCAGGTCGCCAGTTTATGCTCAACGCGAGAGTCAACCTCCAATGAAAATTGTTGCCGCCATACGTGAGATGCAGGATATCGCTCGCGGGCAGCGATTAAAGGGAGACACGATCGGGTTTGTTCCCACCATGGGATTTCTTCACGAAGGGCATCTCTCCCTGATTCGCCTGGCGAAAAGCCGGGCGGACAAGATCATCACATCGATCTTTGTTAATCCCACACAGTTCGGTCCGGGGGAAGATTTCTCACGGTATCCCCGCAATCTCAAAGGTGATACGCAGCTTGCGGATTCCGCGGGGAGCGATTATCTCTTTGTCCCCGAAGGTGCCGACATTTATCCTGAAGGATACGGAACATTCGTCCAGGTTGAAGAGATGACAGCCGTCCTGGAAGGTAAATCCCGCCCGACACATTTCCGCGGCGTGACGACGGTAGTGGCAAAGCTGTTGAATATCATTCAGCCGGACGTTGCCGTATTCGGTCAAAAAGACGCGCAGCAGGTTGTCGTCATCAAAAAAATGGTGAGAGACCTGAATATGGGCGTCGAAATCGTCGTCGGTCCAATAGTGCGCGAACCTGATGGACTTGCAATGAGTTCCCGAAACGTGTATCTTTCACCGACAGAACGGACGGAGAGCAGAGTCCTCTATCAGTCTCTGCTGCAGGCGCGTGACCTGGTGCTCAAAGGGGAGCGTAGGGGTTCTGTAGTCATCGATGCCATGAAGAAGACCATCTCGACCGTACCCTCTGCAGCTATCGATTATATTTCCGTTTCAGACCCGGAAACACTCCGGGATATCTCCACAATAAAGGAGGGATCGAGCGTGCTCGTATCCCTGGCTGTACGCTTCGGTACCACCCGATTAATCGACAACATTCTTCTGACAATATCATAACACCTATGCCCGATGGATCGAAAGTTGTGCCACTGGCGGTGATTATTATGGCTGCGGGGAAGGGGACGCGCATGAACAACCCTGACATGGCAAAGGTCATGTATGAGATCGAGGGAAAGCCGATGGTGGAGTATGTCGTTGATCTTGCCACGACCCTCAGGGCGGAACGCATCCTCGTGGTTGTGGGATGGCAGAAAGAATCGGTCATTGGGCATTTGTCGGAGAAGAACCCCGCGGTCGAGTTTGTTGAACAAACGAAGCAGCTCGGCACCGGTCATGCGGTTCTCCAGACCTCGGAGAAGCTCGCGGGATTTGATGGAGATGTTCTGGTGCTCTCGGGCGATGTTCCGCTTCTCACGGAAAAGACTGCGAAGGCGCTTATCGGATATCACCGCGCGAGCGGGGCGGTGGCGACAATCCTCACGGCAGAAGTTGACGATCCATCAGGATACGGCCGGATCGTCCATAATGAGGATGGAAGCGTGAAGAAGATCGTCGAACACAAAGACGCTTCGAAAAAAGAGATTTCCATCCGGGAAATCAATTCCGGCATTTATTTGTTTACAAAAGAGAAGCTCTTTGATTGTCTGGAGCGTCTGTCGCCGAATAATGCGCAGGGCGAGTACTATCTGACGGACATTTTTGAAATGTTCTGGAAAAACGAATGGCGGGTATCGGCGGTGAAAGCCCTTGACGCCGTGGAAGTTATGGGCATCAATGATCTTCAGCAGCTCGAGGTTGCACGAAAAATTGTCGCCTCGCGCCAGACCGCGTGATGGGTTGACAATAGAACCGTTTTTCTGTATAATGCAGGTGATAAACAGGGACAGTCGATGAAGAAACTGCTGTTGATACTGATGGTCTGCGGTGTGAGTGTCGGAAACGCGCAATTCAAGTCTCAGCTCGATGAACAGACGTCCGCTTCGCAATCACTTGTTCATCCTGCGCCAACCATCAGCAGTCTCCTCGGCTTCTTCAATCCCGCAAATTTTTCGATGCGGCAGAATCTTTCGTACAGTTATATTTCGGCGGGAGGATCGGGACTCTCTGTGGCTTCCTATACCAACAGCATGTTTTATAAGATCGCCGATCCGCTGAATGTCCGGTTCGATCTTACACTTCAGGGAACTCCCTTCGGCGCATCGACACCGTTTCAAAGCGCGCTCAACGGGGCATTCCTGAGTAGGGCTGAAGTCAATTATCAACCCTGGAAAAATGTTTTCCTCCAGCTCCAGTATAACCGTCTCCCGCTTACGTATTGGGGGATGTATAATCCGTGGTATGATAATTTTCCGGCGAACGACGCCGGTGGAGACCGGTAAGAACTGTTGAAGACGATCATACAAGGATCTTCATGTCGAGTTAGTCCTCTGTCGAGGGGCTAACTCGTTTTTTTTCATTCGATGGACGCCGACCACACAGAGATGCAGTTGCCCGAAGATCCGGAAACGGGGGGAACGTCACGAGTCCCTCGCATGAGGACGCTGTTCACGGGAATCATCCTGTTGCTTGTCCTCCTTGTCGGATATCTCGGCTATTCATTCATCTCCCGGAGTTCGGATACCGGCGGTAATCCCATCCCCAAAAAACCAATACAGCTTGATCTCCTGAACGGATGCGGTGCAAAAGGTGTGGGGTCGAAATTCATGTCGTATTTGCGGGCGAACGGGTTCGATGTTGTGGAAATGAAGAATTACAAGACGTTCAATGTACCCCAGACGCTGGTGATCGACCGGACCGGGAATCTCACCGCCGCCAAACGGGTCGCGTCAGCACTCGGCGTTCCGGACAAGAATGTGATCCAGCAGCTCAATGCGGATTATTTCGTCGATGTTTCAGTCGTGATCGGAAAGGATTTTGAATCACTCCATCCAAATCACTAACAGGAAAGTGGAGAACTGTTGACACCACGGACACTTGCGAAAAAGATAGCACAATTTGCCCTTGAGAAGAAAGCCGCAAATGTGACGATCCTCGATTTGAGGAAGGTGACCGACATGGCGGATTTCTTCGTGATCGGATCCGCTGATTCTGATGTCCAGGTAAAAGCCATCGCCGATCACATTGCGGAAGAAACCGGGAAGATCGGTGCCGACGTCTGGCATGAAGAAGGCCTTTCCCAGCGCCAGTGGGTTCTTATGGATTTCGTGGATGTTGTCGTCCATATTTTTCAGAGAGAAATCAGGAAATACTACTCCATCGAGAAGCTCTGGGGGGATGCCAAGGTGGAGGTTGTTGCCGATGTTCCCCCGGCTGCCCGGCCGGTCAGGAGGAAAAAGGTAGCAGCGAAGAAATGAAAGAATATCTCGCTGCGGGAATCCTGCCCGCGCTCAGCCGTCTGGGTGTTGCCGAACTTCCCCCCCTTACATTCGAAAAACCCCGCAATCCGGATCACGGTGACCTTACCACGAACATTGCTCTGATGATCTCCAAGCGTACGCGGGGAAATCCCCGCGAGATCGCCGCGAAGATCGTTGACCTCCTCTCGTTGGATTCCACCGTCGTCGACAGGACAGAAATCGCAGGACCCGGGTTCATCAATTTTCATTTTACCGAGAAGTTCTATCACGAACAGATGCGCCAGATCCTTCGCCGGGGTGCTTCGTACGGAAAGATTGATCTCGGTAACGGGAAAAAGACGCAGGTGGAATTCGTGAGCGCCAATCCCACGGGACCTCTGACCGTCGGGCACGGACGCGGCGCGGTCTACGGCGATACGGTCTCCCGCCTCCTCGTGTGGACGAACCACGATGTCACCAGAGAGTACTACTTCAACAACGCCGGACGCCAGATGCGCGTGCTCGCGGATTCTGTCCGCCTCCGGTATCTCGAGCTTCTCGGGCAGAAGATAGCTTTTCCGGAGGATTATTATCAGGGAGAGTATATCAAAGAGATCGCTCAGCATGTTCTTGATCGTGAAGGAACTCCCGTTGCGCCCGACAAGCTGGAGACTATCTGCAGGAACGCGGCGGAACAGGAAATTTTTGACGACATCAAGAAAACACTCCGACGCCTCGGCATCGTACACGATGTCTACTTCAACGAGAATACGCTTTATGAAACCGGGAAAGTGCAGGACGTGATCGATGAATTACGGAAGCGTGACCTTGCCTACGACCAGGAGGGTGCGGTCTGGTTCAGATCGACGAAGTTCGGAGGGGAAAAGGACAAGGTCATTGTGAAGAGCTCCGGCGAGCCGACCTACCGGCTTCCGGATATTGCATATCACCGTGACAAGCTTCAGCGCGGGTTTGCGCTCATCGTGGATATACTCGGAGCCGACCATATTGCGACCTATCCCGACGTGCTTGCCGGACTTCAAGCCCTCGGGTGTGACCCGTCGGCGGTAAAGGTGCTCATCCACCAGTTTGTGACCATCACGCAGAATGGTGAAGTGGTCAAAATGTCCACCCGGAAGGCAAATTTCATTACCCTCGATGAGCTGATTGATGAGATTGGATCGGTTGACGTTGTGCGGTATTTCTTTCTCATGCGCGGGATCGGCAGTCACCTCAATTTCGACCTCGGACTTGCCAAGGATCAGTCAGAACAAAATCCCGTCTATTATCTCCAGTATGCGCATGCCAGGATTGCAAGCATCATCCGGCACGCGGAGAGCACGGGCGTTGAGATTTCGGACTTGTTCGAAGGGAACAACCTCGCGCAACCGGAGGAGCTTTCTCTATTGAAGCTGCTGACAGAATTTCCTGATATGGTGGAATCATGCGCGCTCACCTATGAGCCACATCGTCTCGCAGAATATCTTCATGAGGTTGCAGGGAGGTATCACAAATTTTACCACGCTCACCGCGTCCTGACTGAAGATCGTCCTGTGACGGCCGCAAGGGTCGCACTCTGTCTTGCCACCAAGACGGTTCTCGCCAACGGGCTTTCCATCCTCGGCATCCACGCTCCCCAAAAGATGTAGTACTACGGAAGTCGCTCGTTCGTATTTCGTTATTCGACGAGCATCATTTTTGTCATTCCCAACCTGACCTTGGGACAGATACGGCAACTTCCGTCCAGGAAATATCAGGTATTCCGCACACATCAAATTGACTGCAACACCTCAAAATCGCTATATTCATCATCCCAATGCAGTCAGCTCTGACTCAGCACCGCTGTCTTCCACGATCATGACGGATGAGGTCATCTCAAGTGATTAAGATTCTGCTCCAAATACGCTTCCTTCTGGAGTGGATTGTTTTGAGAGGGATGTTGCGTTGTCTCCGCTCCGGTGATTTCCAACGTGCGCGGAGAAGAACCATTCGCCTGTCTCACATGGGAACATATGTCCTGCGTCAGAATTGGAAATGGACGCTCAAGAACCTCTCCCTCGTTTATGGAAATGCGCTCGAGCCCGACATCCGGAAAAAACTTGCCCGGCTCGTGTTTGAAGAACACTTTCAGAGTTATATGGAAGGACTGCGGCTTCTCGACATTACGGTCGAATCGGAAACGATGGGCCGCTTTCGTGAGGCGTACGCGAAAAATCGGGGAATCATATTGTGCAGCGTGCATCTGGGAAGCTGGGAGCCGGGCATTCGCCGGATCCGGGGGGAAGGTGTTCCGATCGTTGTGGTGTTCAGGAAGGCATATAATCCGATGAGCGACCGGGAGTTCATGAAGATCCGCTCTTCCTACGATGTTGAGTGGGTGCCGGAAGACGATGCCCGTGCCATCATCCGTGCATTGCAGGAGCATAAGGTCCTTATCCTGATGACGGATCTTGATACGCCGCACGGAGGGATACCGGCTGCGTTTCTCGGCGTTGAGGCAATGTGTCCGCCCGGGCCAGCCCATCTTGCACTCCGATATCATCCCCTCATTGTGCCGATGGTTTCCATCCGTACCGGGATCGGGAAAGCATCGCTGATCGTGGAACATCCGATTGATCCAGACCAGTTTGCCGATAGACCGGGGGCCGCCAAGGAGATTACATCTGCGGTCAATTCCATTTTCGAGAAATGGATCGTGCAATATCCGGAGCAATACAACTGGCTGCATCCAAGGTGGGAATCGCGGCCGGATGGATCGAGGTGGAAATTACGCGATGCGACGGAATTGCTGTGGGCCTCCCCGAAAAGGCATGATTTTCCGGTCTTACCTTCCCGCGTTTATACGCTTCTCCATTGAATGTATTTCCGGCTCCTGCCGGGAGAACGTCTTCGGGTTTTTTCCTTCAGTGTGCCGCCGGGACACGCGCATCAGGATGCCATGTTTCGGCCTCAGCGTAATGAGCGGTTCCGGTTCGATCACCTGACCTGGGACGAGCGTCAGATGAAACCTGCGGAGGAGTTCTGCAAGGATCATGGTGATCTCCATCTTCGCGAACTGCTCGCCGATACAATGACGCGGCCCGCCGCCGAACGGGAAATACGAAAATTGGACAATCTGTTTCCGGACATCAAAACGTAACGGATCGAAGCATTCGGGGTCGGGGAAATATTTTGGGTTTCGGTGAGAAGCGTACTGAATCATGGAGATAACACTCATTGCGGGGATTGGTGTGCCGCTGGGAAGCACGTCTGCAGCGACCGCCTGCCGCGCAATATTCCAGGCCCCGGGATAGAGTCGCAGCGATTCTGCGATCACCATCCGCAAGTACGGGAACCGGGAGACGAGGTCCGCGGGCGTTGCCGTCGCCGAATTCGCGGCTTGCGTTTCTTCTCTCACCGCTCGTTCTACCTCGGGGTGTTGTGAAAGCAGCCAGAGCGTCCAGGCGATCGAATTCCCCGTTGTCTCGTGCCCGGCGATGAGAAACGTCATGACCTCATCACGGATCTGCTGCGTGCTCAAGCCCGAGCCGTCTTCGTACGTTGCCTCGAGAAGGACCGAAAGAAGGTCGTGCGGACGTTCCCTGGCTGCCCGACGCTTTTCGATGAGCTGGTTGATGGCATCATTCAGTTCCCGGAGCGCACGATTGAAACGGGGCTTCACCGCTTCCGGCAAGAAATTGAGAAACGGGTAATGCTGGAATCTTGTGATTTCGTGCTGGCACGTTGTCCAGGCATTGATGAGATCGACCGACTCTTCAAGGAGGTTGATGCTGAACAGTGACTTACCCACAATCGTCAGCGTCAGGCGCATCATCTCTCCGCTCATTTCAATGATATCTCCATCTTTCCAGTTGGAGAGATACTGGTCCGTTGATTCGGCAATGGCGGATGTATACGAAACGAGCTGATCGTGATGAAACATCGGCTGGATGAGACGCCGCTGGCGCATGTGCAGCGGCTCTTCGCTCGAGAAAAGACCCTTGCCGACGATCCGGTTGTCACGGATGAACCTTCCGACTTTCCGGTAGTTGCCGGTGTTGTTCAGAAGGACATGCTTGATGTCTTCGGGGTCATGGATGATGAACGTTGCCGGCCGAAATGGTATGCGGACGATATCACCATATTTTTGATGCCACCGCAGGTGCGTCCCGAGAATATCGCGGCGGATTTTTGGAAGTTCACGAAGCAGCTCCACGATTGTGGGGCCTGGCGGTCGATGCAAATTCATACCATGGCACTCTCTGAATGATATTCGGTCGCTAACCCGGATTGTACGACATTCCGCCCCTCCACCTCAGGAGATCGGACCTTAGCGTAATTCCAGTTGAGCCATTCTGCCGGTGACCGCCGTACTTCATCCCCGATAATGTTCATCCCCATCTGCAACACCCTGTGTGCATCACGCCGATAGTCCTCCGAATAGCTCAGGGAAAGGGGCGGATGAATGGTGACCACATGATGAAAATCTCCTGTCCGTCGTGACGTGACACATAGTACACCAGCTCGTTTTCGCGCGGCCAGCAGTCCCGGCCCGATGCCTGCTCTGAACTCTGCACTGCCGAAATGAAACCAGGAGGCATGTTCAGGGTTGACGACCTCATCGATAAATGCGGTCAATATCCCCCGGGGAAAACGCAAGGACGGAGAATTGCGCTCAGCCGGCTTGCCGATGAGAATCGATCCGATCCCAAGTCTCTCGAGAGCGTGCGCAATCTTCCTTTCCACGAACTGCAGGGGAAGCGGATTGCGCGCGACGGTAATGTGAAAACCGGCGAGCGATAATCCAATAAGCATGGCTCCTATATTTCCGGTGTGGCTTGCAAAAAGGATAGTTTCCTGGTGAGTTGCCATGGCGTCTTCCAGGTACTCACTTCCCTCCAGCGCGATCACCGAGCGAAGCTCCTCATGCCGCATCGCGGACATTCGGATACATTCTGTCAGAGTTCTCCCAACCTGGCTGATGTACTCTTCCCAGAGCCGGCTGCCGCCGGCACGGGCGAATTGATCCGGGCCCAGCATGCGGTTCATCGCAGCCAAAGTTCTGGAGCTCTGACCAAGTCTCGCAATCCTGCCGATGTATGCACCCAATGTGCTCGCCTGGTGTATTTCGAGCCGCTCATTCAGCAACCAGTACGGTGCTATCACGCTGGTTTCGATCAGCCCGACTGTCTTTAAACCGAATCGGATTGGGTGGAAAATTGATCGACGTACGGTATCTTGTGCGGTCATAAAGGTAACGCAGATTACTTCTGGAGGACTTCTGCGCGTGCCATCAACTGCGTCTTGCGGGCTTCTGCGAGAATTGCCGATGCAGCGCGGGAAAGCACACCCTCGTATCCGAGCTTCGGTCGAATACGGGCCAGTTGGCTTCGGATCCAGTTGGCATGGGCCTGATCGTCAAGAATGCGCTCTGCCTCCGTTGCAAATCGGTCGGAGTTGACCCTGTCCTGGATCAATTCGGGTACCACACTCTGGTCGAGGAGAATATTCGGCATCGCGATGAACCGCGTTCTCAGAAGATATTTGCCGAGAAAGTATGTCACGGGCTTCACTCGGTATCCCACAACCATGGGAACGCCAAGCAGCGCAAGCTCAAGCGTTGCCGTGCCGGAAGAAAGGAGCGCCAGTCGTGAGTTTGCCAGGAGCGTATAGACATTCTGCGTGATGATCGTAACACGGTCTGTCATCCGCGCAGCTTGGATCTGTTGTTCCAGTACACTGAGCAGATGGGGTGCAGCAAGAGGAAGAATAATCTGGTATTGAGGGCGTTTTTCCAAAATCGTGCGTGCCGCACCGAGAAGGGAAGAGGTGAGCTGTTCGACTTCCTGAAAACGGCTCCCGGGCATAATTGCCAGGATTGGACGGTCCGGATCGAGACCGGAAGCAGTTGCTGCGGAATGAAAATCCGTCTCGGGTTTGACAATATCGAGCAGGGGGTGGCCGAACCACTGCACAGTTCCGCCTTCCCGCTGATAGATTTCTGATTCCGCCTGAAAAGCGGGAATGATCAGGTTTGCCCGGCTTGCTATGGCTCGTGCGCGCCATTCTCCCCAGAGCCAGACCTGCGGAGGAAAATAATAGACAAACGGAATACCCCTGTTCCCAAGAAACTTCGCGAGCATTCCGTTGAATCCTTCATTGTCGACCAGGACGGCAAGATCGGGAGGATCTTGAAGCACCAAATTATGGAGAGAGGACATGATCTTTCTCAGCGGATGCAGGTAGCGCAGTGATTCCTGGAATCCGACACAGCCGAGATGGGAAGTCTGGATGCGAACATCGATGCCGGCTTCGCGCATCCGGTTTCCGCCTGAGCCGTATAATTCGATACCCGGATCCTGCGACCTGAGCGCCCTCGCAAGATATGCGGCCTGCCGATCCCCGGATACCTCGCCTGCCGCAATAAAAATTCTGGACGTTACACCTTCACGTTCGGTCATGGGATGATTTCCGGGAGTAAGAAAATATAGGGGACGGATACCCTTCCATGATCCGTCCTGGGAAATGTTGCAGAATTTCGATGAGAAACGTGATATTGTCTCAATTCTGTTTGAATGATCGCCAGAGCTCTTTCAAAGTACACGATGACGTGATACGTCAAATGAAATGGTCTATAATATTGAAAAAATGGCGTAAAAGTCAAGCCAAAACAAAACCGACATTAATTTTGTTTAATCCTGAAACGACACCTTCCTTTCAGCGTTCTAAGAGGTGGAAAGTTCATCTTCGGTGGATTTTTTCCATGATTTTTATTAATTTTGAGTCACTGGTATGCATTTTGCCCATCGAAACAGGATTCTGCGTTTGGATTGTTGGTGAAGAGAACCGGACCTCCTGTCTGAACCGAATTCATCGATTTTGAATCTGATTGAACTTCTCCGCAATGCGGAGGAGATGAACAGTATTGTCATATCAACTCCATCTCACAATTTATCGAAAGACGTATGACGGATATTAAATCGCTCAACGAGAAAATTCAGCGCGAAAGCGCATTTGTTGATCTTCTCCAGATGGAAGTCAGCAAAGCGATCGTGGGTCAGAAGTACATGATTGAACGGCTTCTGATCGGTCTCTTGTCAAACGGGCATGTTCTCCTGGAAGGTGTTCCCGGCCTGGCAAAGACGCTCTCCATCAAATCGCTGGCAGCGGCAATACACGCGAAATTTCAGCGGATTCAGTTTACGCCTGATCTCCTTCCCGCTGATGTGATCGGAACGATGATCTACAACCAGAAGAACAACGAATTCTCTGTCCGTAAGGGACCGATCTTTGCGAACTTCATCCTTGCCGACGAGATCAACCGTGCCCCGGCGAAAGTGCAGAGCGCCTTGCTTGAAGCGATGCAGGAGCGGCAGGTAACGATCGGGGAGCAGACTTTCCGTCTCGACGAGCCGTTTCTTGTGCTTGCGACGGAAAACCCGATCGAGCAGGAGGGAACGTATCCTCTCCCCGAAGCGCAGGTGGACCGGTTCATGCTCAAGATTGTGATCGGCTATCCCCAGCGTGAAGAGGAGCGCATCATCATGCGGCAGAATATCGCATCCGCTGTTCCGGAGATCAAGCCGGTGGTTGCACCGGCAGACATCCTGCGCGGACGTGCGCTCCTGCAGGAAGTGTATATGGATGAGAAAATCGAGCGCTACATTCTCGACATTGTGTTCGCAACGCGCCAGCCGAAAGATTTCAAGCTGGACAAACTGACTTCGCTGATTCAATACGGCGGCTCTCCGCGTGCATCAATTAATCTGGCGCTGGCGGCAAAAGCGTTTGCCTTCATCAAGAGGCGCGGATATGTCATCCCCGAGGATGTGCGGGCGATTTGTCACGACGTTCTCCGCCATCGCATCGCCGTGACGTATGAAGCCGAAGCCGAAAATGTCACCTCGGAACAGATCGTCGATGAAATTCTCAATACCGTCGAGGTGCCGTAAGACAAACTCATGGAAACTGCCGAACTTCTCAAAAAAGTCAGGGCGATCGAGATCCGCACGAAGGGTCTGGTCCATCAGATCTTTTCGGGGGAATATCACAGCGTCTTCAAAGGTCGCGGTATGGCATTCAGCGAGGTCCGTGAATATCAGTTCGGGGATGATATCCGTCTGATCGACTGGAACGTATCCGCACGTTTCAATCATCCGTTCGTAAAAGTGTTTGAAGAAGAACGCGAACTGACCGTGATGCTTGTGGTGGATGTGAGCGGATCGGGCGAGTTTGGTACGGTGCACCAGATGAAGAAAGAAGTTGCCGCGGAATTGTGTGCAGTGCTTGCCTTCTCGGCGATCCAGAACAACGACAAGGTGGGAGTGATTTTTTTCAGCGATGTGGTGGAGCTCTTCATCCCTCCGAAGAAGGGAAGAACGCACATTCTCCGAATCGTGCGTGAGCTGATCGACTTTCAGCCGAAGAAGCGCGGAACAGAGATCGCGGAAGGCCTGCGGTACCTGACGAGCGCGATCAAGAAGCGAAGCATCGCGTTCCTGATCTCGGATTTCCTGGGCGGGGGCTACGAAGATGCATTGAAAATTGCCTCCCGGAAGCATGATCTTGTGGCGATCCGGCTCTTTGATCCGCGCGAGACCGAGCTCGTTCCCGCTGGGCTTGTCCGCGTACGGGATGCGGAATCCGGTGAAGCCCTCTGGATCGATACCACGGATCCCCGTGTGAGACGCTCCTACGCGGGCTGGTGGAAGGAACAAAGCAGCGATCGGGAACGCCTTTTCCGGAGAAGCGGCGTGGATGCTGTCGACATCCGGATCGATCGGTCCTATATCAATCCGCTGATTGCTTTTTTCAAAGGACGTGAACGGCGGTGGTAAATTTCATGTCTCACATATATTCTGCAGCTCGCCGTCTGCGTCTTCCCGGACTGCTCCTCATCGCCGTTGTTCTGCATTCCATCCGGCTCGATGCACAGGACGTGAGCGCTGTGGCGAGCGTCGATTCCAACCACATTCTCATAGGCGACTGGCTTCAGCTTCATCTCGATGTGCGTCATTCCAAAGAATTCGCGGTGCGTTTCCCTTTGCTGCCGGATTCTCTGAACGGCATACAGGTCGTTAGAAGAAATTCTCCCGTGATCACGCAATCGGGGGATTCGGTCTCCGAATCGGCTTCGTTCATCATCACCGCGTTTGATTCCGGAATGCATATCATCCCACCCCTGCCGGTGGAATATTCTCGGGCGGGCGATACTTCCAAAAAGTATGTCCAAACTCTTCCGATCGTTTTCACAGTGGCCGGAATTGCCGTCGACACGTCCAAAGCGATCAAAGATATCAAATCCCCGATGTCTGTCGGGATTACATTTGCTGAACTTCTCCCGTATCTTATCGGACTCATTGTCGTTGCAGGTTTGGTCTGGCTCATCTGGTACATCATGAAGAAGCGAGCGCGGGGAGAACCGCTCATTCCGGAAGAACCGCCGCGTCCTTCTGGCGAAGTTGCCCTCGAAGAACTCCTTGCGCTGGAGGGAGAACGGATGTGGCAGCGGGGATTGGTGAAGGAATATTACTCCCGGCTTACGGATATCGTTCGTCTCTACATCGAGAGGCGTTTCGCAGTGCTGGCAATGGAGTCGACATCGGATGAAATTCTGGCTGCCGAGCGCATTCGCGGGCTGGAAAACGGCGTGAGAGATCTGCTGCGCGATGTGTTGCTTCGTGCCGATCTTGTGAAGTTTGCGAAATTTCAACCCCTCCCGCAGGAAAATGAATCGAGTCTTGCCAGTTCACGAGCATTTGTTGAAGCTACCCAACTGGTCGATGAACAGCCAAAACCACAGCCCGTTGTCGAGGTGAACGCATGATGGGTGTGACATTTGCAAACCCGGAGTTCTTTATCCTCCTGATCTGCGTTCCGGTCTTCATCTACTGGTATTGGAAGAGAAATGCGGCACAAATCGTGGAACTGCAGGTACCGACCGTTCAGGTCTTCCATTCGATCCCGCGGTCCTGGCGCCAGCGGTTCCGCCATCTGCTCTTTGTCTTCCGGCTGTTGGCATTTATTCTGCTGACTGTTGCCCTGGCGAGACCCCAATCAACTTCAAAAGGCGAAAACGTCAACACTGAGGGGATCGATATTGTCCTGGCGACGGATATTTCCGGGAGCATGCTGGCGGAAGACTTCAAACCAAACAGAATTGAAGCGGCAAAACGAGTTGCCACCGAATTTATCGACGGCAGGCCGAACGATCGGATTGGTCTCGTAATCTTTTCCGGGGAGAGCTTCACGCAATGCCCGCTGACACTCGATCACTCGGTGGTGAAGACACTCCTCTCGCAGGTCCATAGCGGTATGATCGAAGACGGTACCGCAATCGGCATGGGACTCGCGACAGCGATCAACCGCCTGCAGGAAAGCAAGGCGAAGAGCCGCGTCATCATCCTCCTGACCGACGGTGTTAACAATATGGGATCCATCGATCCGCTGACAGCGGCCGGCATTGCGCAGACGTTCGGCATCCGTGTGTATACGATCGGTGTCGGCGCAATGGGAATGGCGCCGTATCCGGTCCAGACGCCGTTTGGCATACAGTACCAGAATATTCCGGCGGAGATTGATGAGGCGCTCCTGCAGAAAATAGCGGATCAAACAGGTGGGAAATATTTCCGGGCAACCGATAATCGTACGTTGAAAACGATCTACGATGAAATCGACCGGCTTGAAAAAACCAAGATCCAGGTGACACAATTTCAGAATCATAAGGAGGAATATTATGGTGCTGCGATGTTCGCAGGGTTTTTCCTCCTCCTGGAAGTTGCCCTTGCGCAGACGCTCTTCAGGAAGATACCATGAACATGGTTCGTTTTGCACATAGCGAGTATCTTTATGCTTTTGCTCTTCTTCCCGTGCTTGTCGCCATTTTCTGGTGGGCGTTAGTTCAACGGCGCCGGCGCCTGGCGGCATTCGGAAATCCGTCACTTCTCGACCGCCTGATGACCTCCGCGGGAAAATACAAGAGGTCCGTGAAGTTCTTCCTCCTGCTTGCTGCATTCGCGTTCCTCGTTCTGGGAATTGCAAACCCTCAGATCGGAACAAAGCTGGAAGAAGTGAAACGCCAGGGTGTCGATATCATGATCTGTCTCGACGTGTCCACAAGCATGAAGGCGGAAGATATCAAGCCGAGCCGGCTGGAAAGCGCCAAGCAGGAAATCTCGCGCATGCTCGATCAGCTGCAGAACGACAGGATCGGTATCGTCGTTTTTGCCGGAGAGAGTTACGTGCAGCTTCCTCTGACCACGGATTACTCCGCCGCACGGCTGATCCTGAGCGCGATCGATGTTGATGTCGTCCCCGTGCAGGGGACGGCAATTGGTTCGGCACTGCGCCTCGCGATGAAATCCTTCGAAGAAGGAGAACGGAAACACAAAGTGATCATTCTCATCACCGATGGGGAGAACCATGAGGATGATGCGGTCGCTGCCGCGAAGGAAGCTGCGGCATCGGGAATCGTAATTCATACAATCGGTATGGGCTCGCCCGAAGGTGCTCCGATTCCTGTGTACCAGAACGGTGTCCAGGTCGGGTATAAGAAAGACCGGGAGGGGACCGTCGTGATCACAAAACTCGACGAACAGGCACTTCGGGAAATTGCCGAAGCGGGATCCGGGACGTTCGTGCGGGCGACGAATCAGCAGAATGAGCTCGATGTCGTCTTTAAGGCGGTGCAGGGAATGGAAAAGAAGGAAATCGGTGCGCGGGTTGTTTCAGATTATGAGGACCGTTTTCAGTACGCGCTCGTGCCGGCCGTCTTTCTGCTCCTCGTGGAATTCTTCATTTCGGAGCGGCAGAATAAATGGCTTGCCCGCTGGAATCTCTTCAAGGAGAAAGCATGAAATTCGTGATTGTCTCGCTGCTGATGTTCGGGGGAACCTGTCTGCTGTTCGGTCAGTCGGACCGAACGCTCGTGCGCGAGGGCAATTCCCTCTACAAACAGGATAAGTACTCGGACGCGGAGACGAAATACCGCAAAGCGCTTGAGAAAAATAAGGACATGAAACAGGGGACGTTTAATTTGGGTGACGCACTCTATAAAGAGGGACGGTATGATGAAGCTGCGGAACAGTATCGGATTGCCGAGGGGAAGCAGACTGACGCCGCGGACAAAGCACAGGCATTGCACAATCTGGGAAACTCACTCCTCCAGGGAAAGAAAATTCCTGAAAGTATCGCCGCATACGAATCTGCGCTCAAGCTGAATCCCAGCGATCTGGATACGAAATACAATCTCGAGTATGCTCAGGCACTTCTGAAACAACAGCAGCAACAGCAGAATCAGAAAAACCAGAATAAGGATAAGAAGGACCAGAAGGATCAACAAAAACAAAACCAGCAGAACCAGAACGACCAGCAGAAGCAGGACCAGAAGAAACAGCAGCAGCAGGATCAGGCGCAGGCACAGCAGAAGAAGCAACAGATCTCAAAGCAGGATGCGGAACGTATTCTCCAGGCGCTGAATAACCAGGAAAAGGACGTCCAGAAAAAATTGCTGAAGCGCGCGCCGGCCCGTGTTCAGGTCGATAAAGATTGGTAAGATCAGGGATGATGAGTATATTGACTTTACGGTAATGTTCAAAAGATTTTCCGCATATCTCTTGCTGCTCGCAGCTCTTTCGGGGCAGGCATACGCTCAGGATGGCACGTTTTCCGCGACTGTCGATAAAGACAAGCTTGCACTCGGTGATCAGCTCGAGGTGACATTCTCGCTTAATGGCACCGGAGGAGGAAACGGATTTCAGGCGCCCGCGTTCGGCGATTTCGTCGTGCTCTCCGGTCCGAACCAGTCGACCAACATGCAGTTCATTAACGGGTCGGTCTCGTCCTCCGTTTCCTATAGTTACATCCTGCAGCCGAAGGCAGAGGGCAAGTTCACGATCGGTCCGGCATTCATCAACTACAACGGAAAGAAGCTTCAGACACAGCCCATCACCATCGTTGTGACGAAAGGAGCTCCTCCGCAGGCCCAGCAGAAGGGCGGATCGGCCAACAATCCGGATATTTCAAAACAGATCGGGGATGATCTGTTCTTGAAGGTGAGCGTTGACCGGACACATGTGGTGCAGGGAGAGCAGATCACCGCAACGTACAAAATCTACACGCGCATTAACGTGGTCAATTATACGCTTTCCAAGATACCGTCGCTGACCGGATTCTGGAGCGAGGACCTTGAAGTTCCGAAACAAATTCAGCTCACGAGTGAGACCGTCAACGGTAAACAGTACCGTGTCGGGGTCCTCAAAAAGGTCGCGCTCTTTGCTCAACGAACGGGAACACTGGACATCGATCCCATGGAAGTGACGTGTGTGGTTCAGGTGCAGACCCGCAGGCGATCCAACGACATCTTCGACCAGTTCTTCAACGATCCGTTTTTCGGCAATGTCTCGAATATCAATTACAAGGTCCGCAACGACGCGGTGAAGATCTCGGTCGCACCGCTTCCGACCGCCGACGTGCCGGCAAATTTCAGCGGAGCGGTTGGCGTTTACTCGATGAACGCCTGGCTCGACAAGCAGCAGACAAAGACGAATGAGCCGGTTACGTTGAAGGTGAAGATTTCGGGCCGGGGAAATCTGAAGCTCCTTGGTGCCCCGGGACTGACGCTCTCCCCGGATATCGACAAGTATGATCCGAAAATCTCCGACAATCTTGCGAATCAGGGCGACCAGATTGCCGGGAGCAGAACTTTTGAGTATCTCCTGATCCCGAGACATGCGGGACAGCAGAAAATTCCTTCCATCGTCTTTCCGTATTATGATATTGAGAAGAAGCGCTACGTCTCGTTGACAAGTTCCGAGTTCCAGCTCGATGTTCAGAAAGGGAATGATCTCGCCGCGGCAACTGCGACGGGAATCAGCAAGGAAGACATCAAGCTCCTCGGTGAGGATATTCGTTTCATCAAGAGCGATAACTCGGCGTTTACCTCGACGGGGGAGGTATTTTTCGGCTCGCCCTCGTTCTATGTGCTGTCGGTAAGCCCGCTCCTTGCGTTCGTTGGCTTTGTCTTCTACGCGCGACGCAGGGAAAAAGTCCTCGGTGATGTCGTTGGGCTGAAGAACCGGCGCGCACGGAAGATGGCGCAGCAGCGCCTGGCGATCGCCCGGAAGCTTCTCCACACGAAGAAGAAGGAGGAGTTTTACACGGAAATTTCCCGTGCACTCTGGGGCTATATCGGCGACAAGCTTGGCATTCCGCCTGCCGATCTTTCAACAGACTCCATTCGATCGGCGTTGACTGAACGGCACGTTCCCGAAGAATCTTTGACGAAGTTTCTCTCAACCATCGAGCAGTGTGAGTTTGCGCGGTTTGCACCTTCGGCTGACTCGTTCCAACTTGAGACGGTCTACTCTGAAACACTCGACCTGATCTCCCGTCTGGAGGATCATCTCTCATGAAGAAGCTGTGGTTCATTCTCCTTCTTCTGCTGCCGGTGGCCGCGGCGGGACAGGAAGCATCACTTCAGTTTGAGCAGGCGAACGGGCTTTACCGTTCGGGCTCGTTTGAGAAGGCGGCTGAGTTGTACGAGCAAATTCTCAAGAATGGCTACGAGAGCCCTGCTCTCTACTATAATCTCGGGAATGCCTACTTCAAGCTGCAGAATATTCCTGCGGCAATTCTCGCATATGAACGCGCCCGAAGACTTGCGCCGCATGATGAAGATATTCTCTACAATCTCCGGCTCGCAAATCTCCGTGTCGTCGACAAGATCGAGCCGTTGCCGCAGCTGTTTCTTTTCGAATGGTGGGGGTCGTTCGTTTCACTGCTCACCTCCGAACGATGGGGAATTCTTGCCATCGCCGGTCTCTGGATAGCAGTCATCGCGGCGACACTCTATCGTGTGGCGAGAGGAGCGCTTTTCCGGCGGATGGCATTTCTCGTGTGTGGTGTCATGATGCTCTTTTCCATTCTCGCATTTGTCGGCGGTGTGCAGCGCCACCACGCCGAGCAGAGCGCATCAGGTGCGATCGTTTTTGCACAATCCGTTTCCGTGAAGAGCGCACCCGATGCACAGAGCACCGATCTCTTCGTTCTTCATGAAGGCGTAAAAGTCGATGTCATGGATAACGTTGGAGAGTGGAGAAAAATACGCCTGGCTGATGGAAAAGAGGGGTGGGTGGTGATTTCCTCAATTCAGCTCATTTAGCCGATTGATTCTTTCGGAAAAGTTCCCTATCTTTCGAACACCAGAACATACACAATCCACAAGAAGGTCGAAATTCTCCTGCCGTTTGATAGCATTTCATTCTGATTCTTTTCTCCGCGCCTAACAGAACTGCGCGACATCGTACGTGGGCGCTGCACGCTCCTTGATTGACTTTAGAAGCTCATTTTTGTAGATTAATCCCGTATTTTTCAGGATCATCCAACAATTTCTTCATGGTTATCCTCGTAACCGGCGGTTGCGGTTTCATCGGAAGTAATTTTGTTCAGTACATGCTGGAAGCTCACGACGACGATAAAATCGTGAATCTCGATGCACTGACCTATGCCGGCAATCCCGAAAATCTCAAAGATGTTTCAGCACATCCCCGGTATCATTTTGTGAAGGGGAACATCTGCAACCGCTCCGAAGTCGATCGGTGCATGCGGGAATTCCACGTCGATACGATTATCAATTTCGCCGCCGAATCGCATGTTGACCGGAGTATTACCGGTCCGTCCATTTTTGTGGAAACAAACATCGGCGGCACTTCCGTCCTCCTGGAAGCGGCTCGCGAGTTAAAAGTGCAGCGTTTCATTCAGGTCTCTACCGATGAGGTCTACGGATCGCTTGGGGAGAATGGAAAGTTCTCGGAAACGACTCAGCTTCATCCGAACAGTCCTTATGCCGCTTCAAAG
>DATIXJ010000018.1:0-51475 GCA_035518715.1 Bacteroidota bacterium
GATTCTGCAGCGAGTGCTGCGTATGGGTATCCTTTTAAATCCGCGTACGTGCCCCTCGACCCTTGGTCAATATATAATGGTGCTCCCGAAGGTCTTACGCTCTACCAGCCGGGAACTCCGATCGTCGGCAGCACGACGGGCTTCGGAACGCCGTACAACAAGACTTCCGAGATTGGATGGGGCGGCAGGGGAGATATTACCTCGCAGATTGACCGCCATGAACTAAAAGCCGGGTTCGAGGTCGAGCGGTATGAGGTGCGAAGGTTCTCACCCGGTTTGACCGACAGAGCAAAGTACTGGGATGAGTATCGTTCTGGTCAGATCAACTATAACGACCTTGTCACCGGCCTCCGCAATTCCGGCGGCGGGATGGATAATTACGGATACGATGTGTTCGGGAATCCCCTTGATGACAACGTGTACTCCGGAAGTGATATTACGGACTACGGTCCGCGCCATCCGGTGTTTGGTGCCATGTACGTGCAGGATAAGATAGAATTTTCTGACCTCATCCTGAATGCGGGATTGCGGTTTGACTATATCGATGCAGACAGCTATACGCTGCACAATCCCAACGACATTCTCTTTAACGACGCCCTGAATCTCATTTCCACGGCGAACCTCGATAAGACGGCGATCACACGTCAGGTCAGTCCCCGCATCGGGTTCTCGTTCCCGGTCACAGACAGGACCGTGTTTCATGCACAGTTCGGAAAATATATCCAGGAATCACGGCTGCGCGATGCCTATCTCGGTATCGGCAGGTCGTCGAACATCCTGAAAGGCGGATTCTTCGTTCAGAACGTCTCCGGATACGGGTTGGAGCCGGAGCGGACGACACAGTATGAGCTCGGCTTTTCACAGCAAATTTCCGACCGCGCGGCGTTTGACGCAACGGCATTTTATAAGGATATCATGAACCAGATTCAATGGGCGTTGATGATACCACAGGCCGGTGCAACGCAGGGGACCTATCCCGCGTTTGTGAATGGCGACTTTGCCACGTCGGAAGGACTCGAACTCACCCTCACACTTCGAAGAACAGAGCGCGTTCAGGCACAAGTGAATTACACGTTCTCGAGTGCGAAATCAACCGGTACGAACTCCACATCACTCGCCGGCGCAGCATATGTCTCGGGCTTCATTCCGAAGTATATTTTCAATTCGACGTTTAATGAAGCGCACCGTGGAAGTATTCTCCTTGATTACCGGTTCGGAAAAGGTGACGGCGGTCCGGTCCTGGAACGGTTGGGATTGAATCTTCTCGGATCGTTTAACAGTGGTCACAATTTCACGCTCGAGAGTATTCCAACTGCAAGCGGGATCACTGACCCACGAGACCGGGTGCCGATCGAAGAAATTGGCGGATCAACAACCCCGTGGTTCTTCCAGCTCGACGGGCGTCTCGACAAATCCGTTCAGTTCTCCTCACTGGATGTCAATTTCTATATCTATGTTCAGAACATCCTCGGAACGGATAACCCGATTAATGTCTTCCCGAGAACGGGTGATCCGAAGGATGACGGGTGGTTGAGTATTCCGAACGGGCTTGCTGACGAGACGCTTTTCGGTTCCGACTATTCCAGCGTCTACAGGGGTGTGTATCTTGGAGGCAACTCCTTGAATTTCGGCCCGCCCCGGCAGATCAGATTTGGCGTAAAAATTGATTATTAATCTGAAGAGGAGAAACTCCCAATGATCGCACAGAGAAATTTTCTGACGGCCCTGATTGTCGTTACCGCGCTTGCGGCGACATGCGTTCAGGCAGGACGTCCTGTTAATTCTCGCGGTGTCCGGAAGGTGACCACCAACAATACCTACCGGCCCATGGACATCAACTCAGTCTTCAATTATTACAGTAACGTTGGGGACGGTTCCTATAATCCGTTCAGCGGAACGAATGAGGGATTTGAATACCCTAAGGGAAGCGGAAAGTTCGTGATCTTTGAGGATGGTATCGTGTGGGGTGGATTCCAGAACGGTACCCTGAAGGTTGGAGGATCCACATATAACCACGGACTCCAGGCGGGCAAAATCCTCCGCGCTGCTACGGTCGATTCTCCTGCAGTCGCTGATGATCCCGGACTCTCGAAATACCACATCTACCGGGTCCGCCCGGATGTCAACCCAAATACTCCGTTCGATGCAACCATGCAGGCCAAGCTGGGGAATGAGGAAGTCCCCTACATCAACGAGTATGAAAGTTACAGTGCTCAGGACCTCTACAATCAATATATTGCCGACTGGAATGCTTGGCCGGGAGATGAAGGTGCCCCGTATACCGACGTCAACCACGACGGCATCTATGAGCCGGGTACCGATATCCCCGGTGTGCCGGGTGCCGATCAGACAATGTGGTACGTCGCGAATGATCTCAACCAGACACTCACGGAGAACCTGTATGGTTCCGACCCTATCGGGATTGAGATGCAACGTACCATCTGGGCGTATAAATCAAAAGGCGATGTACTCCAGAACGTGATTTTCATGGGAACGAAAATCATCAATGAAAGCGCATATCCTCTTGACAGTTGCTTCATTACTCAGTGGTCGGATCCCGACCTCGGTGGTACTCTTGGAGCGAACACCAACCTCCCCGGTTGCGATACAACCCGGAAGCTGGGCTATGTCTACAGCGGCGTTGCGGTTAATGGCGGTTACGGCGTCGCGTGTCCGGCCGGAGGATTCGTCTTTTTCCAGGGACCCTGGATACCCGGTGGGGCAAACGACTCCGCCATCTTTGATCTGCAGTACCGTCACGGTCGGAAACCCCTTGGGATGACAGGATTCAATTTCTTCATCAATGCCCGGGGGAATATTTATTCGGATCCGGAATTGCAATCCATCGCCGGCACTCAGGAGTTCTACAATCTTATGAACGGGACTGTGGCATCCACGGGAGCTCCGTTCGTCAATCCTCTCACCGGTGATACTGCCAAGTTTCTTTTTCCGGGGGATCCGGTGACAGGTACCGGATGGACTGCTGATTACACCATCAAGCCGCAGGACGTCCGTATCGCACTGAATTCCGGCCCGTTCACATTGCAGGTCGGCGATACCCAGCAGGTTGTTGTGGCGTGTCTTGCCGGAGTTGGCGGTGATCGTATGTCGAGTATTTCCGTACTCCGTTACTACACGGATATCGCGCAACAGGCATACAACAACCTCTTCAATTTGCCGAGCGCTCCTCCGCAGCCGAATCTGACGGCAACCGAACTTGATGGAGAGGTCCTCCTCAACTGGGCCGATACGACCGAGTATCCCAAGACCGAAAGTCAGAATGACCTCGGATACAAGTTCGAGGGATACGACGTGTATCAGCTCAAAGACAACTCGTGGGCAAGTCCGAAGCTCCTCGCAACATTCGACGTTAACGACGGCATCGGTACCATTAGAGATTATGTCTACGATGCTACACTAAAAGATCTCATCTACGAACCCGTAGAAAATGGCACCGATAACGGCATCCAGAGATACTATGCCGTGAAGGCTGATGCCTTTCAAACATTTGGTACAAATCTCGTGAATGGACAGAAGTATTATTTCGGCGTCAAGGCGTACAATTTTAACCCGACGCCGGGACTTGTGGGCAATCACTTCTCCAGCTATTCCACGGTCATACAGGTCATTCCGCACCAGCCGGATCTCGGTGTGCGCTTACATTCCAATGTACTCGATACGATCGGGGTAACACATACGGCGGGAAATGCCGATGGCTCACTCACCGTGAATATTGTGGATCCCACAAAACTCACCGGCCATAAATACCAATTTCAGGTCGTTGTGACGGACTCCATTTATGACTCCACCGCTCAGGCAAACCTTGCGAATCCCAGGTGGGAGCTGGTGGACGTTACGAGAGGAAACGTTGTGGTGAAACAGCCCTCGACTTCTTATGCGGGTTTTTCGCCGGGTGATACGATTATTGATGGAATGCAGGTCGGAATAAATGCTTCCCCGTTCTGGGTGTCAGGGAAGGAACTCGCAGCGCAGACCTACACGCCGGCCGCAGATTTCAACTGGACCGGCGTTAACAACGGCGGCCCGTTCTTCGGAGGAGGTTTGTTTGTTGCGAATGGCTTTATCACTGGAGGACTTAATCCGTGGCAGGTGAATGAGTCAGTGGAGATCATTTTCGATTCCTCAAATGGGCAGAATGCCTACGACTTTGAGAGGGATCAGGGTGGATCCGCAACGGCTCCGTACATCGGGTTCTTCCCGCAGCCGTTCAGAGTCTACGATGTCACCGATCCGGCTCATCCACGGCAGATCGATTTCGCCTTCATGGAGAAGACCGGTTTTCCGACAGACGATCACGTCTGGGCTCCTGGTCCCACTTCGGGAAACCGTGAATACTTCTGGTTTGTCGGAGACAATTATACGGCCACTGCAAAAGCCGAATACGCCGGAGGGAACGTCTCATCGGTCCTGAGCACAAAACCCGTGTATTGGGCGGGATGGTACACTCTCACGGATCCGTCACTGCCGGCGTACAAGAACGGCGATGTCTGGATGATCAAAGCGACCAGCATTGTCACTTCAGCGGACGTATGGGCGTTTGATACAGGGCCAAAGCAGAAGACGTTCTCGAACGCCCTGGAGCAGGCGGATGTCAATAAGATCAATGTCTTCCCGAACCCGTACTTTGGATTTAATCAGGCTGAAACGGACAAGTACAGCCGGTTTGTAACCTTCAGCCATCTTCCGAAAAGAGCCACGATTCGCGTCTTTAATCTGGCGGGTACACTGGTGAGAAGGATCGAAAAGACCGATCCTACGACACAGTTTGCCCAATGGGATTTGCGCAACGAGTCGTCGATTCCTGTCGCGGCAGGCATGTACATTGTGTACATCGATCTGCCTGACCAGGGCGCAACGAAGATTCTGAAACTCGGCATTATTCCGGAAACGCAATTCCTGGATGCGTACTAATGCCATGAGAACAGACTTCAAATTCGGAAGAGAAATCTACTTTTTCTACTTGAGAAGGAGAAATTCCATGAAAGCGATTGGAAGATATTCAGTCGTTATGATGATGCTGATGTGCATCTTCGCACTGAGCGCCCTCGCGGGTAATGGGACTCGCACCGGGACGGCTGGCGCGACGGAACTTCTTATTCCCGTCGGGGCTCAGGGCATTGCACTTGGTCAGGAGAACCTTATCTTTGCCAGCGGTTCCGAAGCACTGTACTGGAATCCAGCGGGCCTTTCACGCATGGATCGAGATGTCGAGGCGATGTTCTCGGAAATGTCCTACATCGCCGATATTAACATCGGGTACGGTGCACTGGGTGTCAAGACCGACTTTGGGACACTCGGATTTAGCCTGAAGTCGATTGCGTTCGGCGATATTCCGGTCACGTCGGAAGCATTTCCCGATGGTAACGGCCAGACATATTCTCCGACCTATGTGACACTCGGCGCGACATATTCGAAACTTCTGACCGACCGTATCTCCGTGGGGGTGACATCCAACCTCGTCACGGAGAGGATTATGAATACCTCGGCGACAGGCGTGGCTTTTAATATCGGGATACAATATTACGGGCTCGGTGTGCCGGGGGTGGATCTCGGCATCGCGGTTAAAAACATCGGACCCGACATGACCTTTGACGGGTCGGACCTTCTGCGCCTGGCAACAGCACAGGCCGGCTTGCGCGGGACTCAATATTACAAAGTCTCGGCTGCGAGCTTCCAGCTGCCGTCGGATATCGAAATCGGTGTCGGATATCAGCGGCAGATCGACGAGAACTTCTCGTTCCGGGTCGGTGCAAACTTCCAGAACAATAATTCGTCGGACGACGTGTATGGCCTGGGCGGAGAGCTCAGTTATATGAGCATTCTGGCGGTCCGCGCGAGCTATCTGACCGCTCCACAAGCTCTTGACGATCCGACCGAAGGCAATTCCACCTATCTCTATGATTATGCTCTCGGTGTGGGCCTGCACCACGACGTCGGCGGTATCGATGTGGCGTTCGATTATGCCTACCGGCATGTCAAGTTGTTGAGCTCGAACAATGTCATTACGATACGGCTCGGATTCTGAGCATGTGTCAGAAGAGTAGTTATTTGATCACTCTATCGACTGATTAACGCAGTACAATTGCAGTAAATGAAATTTCTCTGGCTCATTGCAGTCGCCGCATTGGTTCGAGGCGGCGACTGCTGTTTTGCATCGGGGGGAACCGAAGACTCCGTTACGACGATCGGGCACTTTGAGCGCGCAGTGGCGTTTGCCGTTGATCCCGACGGCAACTTCTTTGTCGTGGATGCAGGAAATCAATCTCTCAACAAATTATCGCCCTCCGGGAATCTGCTCGCCAGTACAGGAGGATATGGATGGGGAACAACTTCGTTTGATCAGCCGAGAGATCTGGCTCTTGCAAACGGGCTTGATGTCTATATTGCGGACTACGGAAACCACCGCATACAGAGATTTGACCATAACCTAAACTACGTCTCGACCTACGACGGGAGATCGAGCCCGGCGTTTCCTATGCAGTTTGGCTATCCCCGCGGCGTCGCCGTATCGCGGTCGGGTATACTGTTCGTCGTGGACGGTGAGAACAACCGCATTGTCGCGACAAATCCGCTCCAGGATAACAGCTGGACATTCGGAGGAAACAATGTGGAGCAGGGGAAACTCGCCGATCCTTCGAGGATCCGAATTACGAGCGATGACCGCCTCGTAGTGAAAGACCGTGGCTCACTGATCTTCTATGATATTTATGGAAACTTCGTCCGGGCGGTCACGGACAGTGCAATCACTCGTACTGCCGCATTTGCACTTGAGGATTCGATTCTGTTTATTCTAGATGGATGTCGACTGATCACCTGTAGTGATCAGGGATTTAATCGTCAGGAGCGGCTCATTTCGGATATATTGGGGA
The DNA here is from genome assembly GCA_035518715.1 of Bacteroidota bacterium. Classification (GTDB taxonomy): domain Bacteria; phylum Bacteroidota; class Ignavibacteria; order UBA10030; family SZUA-254; genus DATIXJ01. The sequence goes on from DATIXJ010000018.1 coordinate 6,891, forward strand.
GGGGGGAGGCGTGCGATGCTGTCGATCTTCTCGTCCGGGACGGAATGATCGACATTCTCGCACGAAATACTATCTACCGGTTGCCGCTTCGTCTCCTCAATCAATAAACAACACAACATCAATCACGCAAGAGGGCTTATCGTTGCCCTCGAATCAGAAAAGGAGATCGTATGGCTGGAAAAAGTCTGAATCGGGTTCAACTCATCGGGAATCTCGGAAAGGATCCGGAGTTGAGCTATACAGCATCGGGTGTGGCGGTCGCTAAATTTTCCATTGCTACCGGTGAACGCTGGAAGGATCAGGACGGCAATGTCCAGGAGCGTACGGAATGGCACAATATTGTTGTCTGGAGGAAGCTCGCGGAAGTCTGCGGGCAGTATCTGAAGAAAGGAAGCCGCATCTATCTCGAGGGTCGACTGCAAACGCGATCGTGGGATGATAAAAATACGGGGGTCAAGCGGTACACGACGGAGATCGTCGGTGACGATATGATTATGCTTGACTCGAGAGGATCTGCTCCTGCCGCCGTCGCCGATGCGGAGCCGGTCGAGAATGAACCGGCGGATCAGGGGAAGGAAGATCTTCCATTTTGATTGCCCTTCCTCGTGTCAGGCCAAGTGCTTGACTTTCTGAATGGATTGTTCTATCTTCACGTCGTACGTATAAGTTCTTTTCAAACGTGGTGGTGATTGTATTTCCGAATCAGTGGAGATGCAGTCAGGGAATACCGTGCAAATCGGTAGCTGCCCCGCAACTGTAAGCCGGGTAGTTCACATCGCTGAACTATCGAACACCGGAGGGAAGACGTCACTGTGGTCCCGTGGGACTATGGGAAGATTCCGGGTAACAGGCAAGCCAGGAGACCGACCGCCATGATTTTCGAGTAACCTTCGCGGGAAGGTGGTTCGGCTTCTGAATACTCCTGAACCCCGGCATTCCTTGCGAATGCCGGGGTTTTCTTTTTAGTGAATGCACTCCGTGAACCAATATCGTTGGATTCATATTGCACTTCTTCCTGCAATGATGTTTACGCCTCGAATCGTCATTGGGTATACGGGTGATCCTGCGGATACGACAAAAACTTATCAACTCCCGGAAGTACTCGTCACGGCCGATCGTTCCTCGATCACACAGACTGTCCAACCTTCACGGATTTACCAGCTGTCCAGAGTTGATCTGGAAAGCTCAAATGGCAGCACGCTCGGGGAAATATTGTCGGGATCGCCGGGAACATTCGTCCGGACCTATGGTCCGGGGGGCGGTCTCCAAACCGTATCCCTCCGGGGAATGGATGCAGAACATACGCTTGTTCTCATCGATGGGGTTCCCCTGAACAGCGCGCAGAATGGTCAGAGTGACCTGCGGCTGCTGCCACTGCTGGAAGTCGAAGGAGTACAAATTGAACGAGGCGGAGCGTCGTCGGCATTCGGCACCAATCCGCTCGGCGGCACCGTCAACATTCAAACGTATCTGCCGTCGGGGCAGTCCGGGGTCACAGCTGGTGCGCTTGCGGGTTCATTTGGCGAGTCCGGCGTTGATGTTCTTTTGGACCTCGACGGTTCCGGCGTGACACCTTTTTCCGTCGGCTATTCAGAACAGACCGGCAGGGATAATTTTCCATTCGAGGTAGATCAGGGCGGGCAGAGCATTCGATCGGAGCGGTCGAACTCCGACTACCGATCAAGAAATCTTTTTGTCTCCGGGGCCTGGGTTCCGGATTCCTCCCGAAAATCAGACCTCTTTGTGGCATACGGCGAAGCCGAACGCGGAACCCCGGGTCCGTTCCTTACCGTGGAAAATCAGGGCCTCGCTCGACAGCAGGACCGACAGCTGGAATCCTTCGGCTCGATGCAATTTATCGGCGGTAATACGCTCGGTGGAACGATCGCGGGAACCTTTCAAACCGCATATGAACACTATACCAATACGACTGAGCCCTTTCTTGCAGACAACTACTATCAGGACGTACTCATCGATGTTTTGCCAAACGTGGAATACCGGCTCTTCACCTCGCTCAATATTGTTGCGGGAGGTGAGCTCGGGAGTGCGCTTGCGGCGGGCAACGCAATGCCCTCGGATCAGCATCGGAATAATGCGGGCATCTATCTCGCCCCGACTATCGTCCTTACCGGCCTCCTTCCCGACTGGAGGGTAAGTCTCTTTCCTTCACTGCGCTTTGACGCGTATAGCGGGTCGGAACATGCCTGGAGTCCGAGGCTGGGAATGAGCGCCGAGTTGCCCTTTCTGGGATTGCGTTCCACTCTCCACGGTGTTGCAGGTAACAGCTTCAGGGTGCCGACGTTCAACGAGTTGTATTATGACGGTGCGGGAGGCCTCGGCAACCCGGAACTCTTGCCGGAACATTCGTTCAGCGCTGAGGGAGGAATCACATTGCGGGCGGAGTGGGTTGGCACGGAAGAGTGTGACCTGACATACTATTCGATCAGGACTAGAGAGAGAATATTCTGGCTTCCAACGGAGCTCCCGTCGGTATACTCACCGCGAAATATTGGTGAGACAATTTCTTCGGGATGGGAATGTGAGTTCCGGTGGAACATGTGGGGCGAACGGGTTGAACTCGGCGGCACGTATGCCTGGCTCGATGCACACGGAGACAATTCAGAAGCCTCAGCCGCGCTCTCGAATATCATGCAGCTTCCGTATGTCCCGCTCGACATGGGTGGCGCCTATTTTGATTTCCGTATCCCCTTGACAACTCAGTATGTTACGGGCATATTCGGAAAAATATCCGATCAATATGTCGGCATCAGATACATCACAGAAGATAATTCTCAGGGTCTCCCGTCCTATCAAGTGATCAACACCAATGTTGGATTTGAATGTCATGTCGTTGATCTGGTGATCCGAACAAAGTACGAACTCAATAATCTCTCCAATACAAATTATCAGGCGGTATCCGGTTACCCGATGCCGATACAGCATCAATCCATTCGATGCGATATCAGCAAACAATTCTAAAGGTGATTGGATGAATACCTCTCTGACGATGTTCATGCTGTTTCTCGTCACTTTACTTGCAGCATGCCGGAACCCCGAATCGGTACTCCAGATCCAAACGCCTGCCGATCATTCCGGCATGTTTATCGTGAATGAGGGTGGCTTCGCGGGAGGGGGCTCGCTCTCCTTCTATGACGCCCAACATGATACCCTCTATAACAACATTGCCGGGATCAATGAACACTGGATCTTCCCGAACGATATGAAGATTGCCGGATCGAAAGGATATGTCGCTGTGGAGGGACTCGACAGGATCGATCTGATCGATCTCGCGACGTATCAGGTCTCGGGTTCAATTACCCTGCCGACATCTTCAGGACCCGAATTTCTGTCGGCAAACGATTCACTCCTCTGTTCGGCAAATGCCAATGGGACAGTTTCCGTGATACGGCTTTCGGATGATTCAGTTACCTGGACTTCACCCTCGGTCGTCGGTTTTCCCGGCGGGATCATACTGTTGGGTTCGCGGATTGCAGTGATGGATGCAGGGCTCTATCCGCGGGCCGGACAATTCATCAAGATCCTCGATCCGATTGCGAAAACTGTGGTCGATTCTCTCTCAACCGGAGGCAGCCCCGGACCTGTGGCGGCTGTGAACGAAAAGATCTACGTGGTTCTCACATCGGGTTCGGCCATTCTTCAGATCAATCTCCTCACACGTACCGTGGAGGATTCGATGGGTTTGCCGGGATATTACAGCGATCTGACGACGGATGGTCAGTCTCTGTTCGCTCTCACAAGCGACAGCATTGCGAAGATTTCCGTTGCGCCGCTTCGACTCGTGAATAGCTCTTTCGTGAAGAGGACGACGGGAATCTACTTTTATTCTCTGGGTGCAGATCCCGGTACGGGTGACCTCTATGTGTCCAACATTATGACATCAATTGGAGCAGGAGAGCTTGAACTGTACAATTCGACCGGCAGATCTCAACGGACTCCGGCCGCGACCGGCACGTTTCCCGGCGCATTCGACTGGAAGCCGTAGTAGCCTAACGTCGGTACTCGATCACACACAGCGAATCAGTTGCAACGCATGAAATACTTTTGTATACTTTAATCAACGCTCTCGCCCGCGCGGGAGTATCCCCCGGAACGGTCATGTTCCCAACCGATGTCCAGTTTGAGAGGAAATCTTATGAAGAGAACCATTTTCGCCGTCGTGCTTATCGCGCTTGCAGTGCTCTCGCGGATATTGCCTCATCCGCCAAATGTTGCTCCAATTACCGCTCTGGCGTTATTCGGCGGAGCGTACTTCAGCAAGCGGTATTCGTTTCTGATACCGATCCTTGCGATGCTTGTCAGTGATGCCATCATCGGTTTTTCATGGGAATCCCCGTGGGTTTACGGCAGCTTTTTCGCCATCGCGGGAATCGGCATCTGGCTTCGGAGTCACCGCACTGTGGTTTCGACCATTGGATCTTCGCTTGCGGGTTCTGTTCTCTTCTTCATTGTAACGAATTTCGGTGTCTGGGTGCTTTCCGCAGTGACGTATCCCCACACCGTCGCAGGGCTCACCAGCTGCTATGTGGCGGCTATTCCCTTTTTCCGGAATACGCTCATCGGAGATCTCGTCTACGTCGGCACATTGTTTGGCGCTTTTGAATTAGGTATCAGATATGTGCCGGGCTTGCGCTCGGCCGGAGTCACGGAACACGCGTGAAGAATACTCTCAACAGTAATTTCTCAAGAATTTCCCGGGATCCTACACGCGGTCCGGGAGTGTTGATCGCATGATGGCAAGGCTGGTCCTGGAAAACGGGCTGAGTTTCTCGGGCGTATCGTTCGGAGCTGAAGGCGAGGCCACCGGAGAGGTGGTGTTCAACACAAGCATAACGGGATACCAGGAAATCCTCACCGACCCGTCGTACTGCGGCCAGATTGTGACGATGACATATCCCCTCATCGGGAACTACGGAGTCAATTCCGAAGATGTCGAAAGCGTTCACCCGTGGGTTTCCGGTTTTGTCGTGAAGGAGTACTCGGATTTTCCGAGCAACTACCGGTCGACCAGGACTCTTGGCGCATACCTTCGGGAACATGGCATTGTTGCCATCCAGGGGATTGACACGCGGATGCTGACGAAAACCATACGTGAAGCCGGTGCGATGCGGTCGATCATTTCCACGATCGATACCGACGAGAGATCGCTTCTTGAGAAAGTCCTGCGCGCACCAAAAATGCAGGGTCTCGATTTGACGGGAACGGTAACGACAAAAAAGCCGTACACCTGGGAACATGTCGAAACGCATCCCTTCAGCATTCCCGTCGATTCGCGCGACCGGTCAAATCACGGTTCATCCCATCACGTCGTTGTGTACGATTACGGCATCAAACTGAATATCCTGCGCCGCCTTGCGGCGTTTGGTTGCAAGCTCACGATCGTTCCGGCGTCGTGTTCATCAGAAGATGTCCTTGCTCTCAAACCTGACGGGATATTCCTTTCAAACGGTCCCGGTGATCCCGCTGCGGTAGGGTATGCCATCAGAAATCTCGAACATCTGATCGATAAGAAACCGATATTTGGAATCTGTCTCGGTCACCAGCTTTTGGCACATGCGCTCGGGGGAAGGACGTTCAAACTGAAATTTGGTCACCGGGGTGCCAATCATCCCGTCAAGAACCTCGTAACACAACAAATTGAGATCACGTCACAGAATCATGGTTTTGCCGTTGATCCGAACTCGCTCGATCCGCATGCGATCGAGATCACGCATGTGAATCTGAATGATGGTACAAATGAGGGATTTCGCCACCGCCAGCTGCCGGTCTTCAGTGTCCAGTATCATCCGGAGGCATCTCCCGGCCCACACGACAGCGATTATCTCTTCCGTCAGTTTGTTGAGGCAATGAAGGAATTCACTCCGGTTCCTGCCTGAGACGAATAATCAAACCGGATGTGAAGAGGTTTGCTTCCCTGGCGTTTTTTTTGGTCTGAAAAACGCCAGGGCAAGAAAAGTCCCGGCTGAACCCTCGAGGAGTGTTCTGAAAAAGGTTCGAATAAGCAATGCCCCGTTGCCGTATTCCAATCTGAGAGCATTGACTTTCTGAATGAGTATGTCATCAGGGACACCCTCCTGGATGAGCTGGTCACGCTCATGGGCGATCTGATTGTCGCTGAATGCGGGATTGATGAATTTCAGATAGCCCGTCATGAAGAGCGCAAAGAGAACCGCCGCACAACAGGTGATCAGCAAACCTGTCCGTACCGACGTGGCGTACGTCGGATCAGCTAGCCGGTTCTTTTTAATTCCGAGCAGGATGATCGCGAAAAAGAATATGGAGGAAATACACTCCGTGTAGATATCGTATCCGATCGTTTTCGTGTGAAATCCCGCGAAGTATTCCAGCATCCAGCACAAGATGAGGGCGAGAGAGGCGAATATCCCGTAACGAAAGATTGTTTGAAGCCTCACTGAAGTAGCCATGACAACATGATACGGAAAAACCTCGGTACATTCAAAGCGCTCACAGTATTTCGGGTTCCTGAAAGATCGTCGCGCATGCGCTTGCTGCGGAGTAAAGTGTAAATTTTCGAATGGAGAAAAATCGTCGGTGCAAATAAAGATCATAAGAATAGATCCGGCCAAATCCGATATCCCGCTGCCTGCCTATGCAACGGAGGGGTCGAGCGGAATGGACATCCGCGCTGCTGTTACATCGGACGTTCACATTCCGCCTGGAGAGAGCATGCTCATTCCCACGGGATTCGTTGTGGAAATTCCGCGTGGATACGAGGCACAGATCCGTCCGAGGAGCGGTCTTGCCATTAAGCACGCCGTCGGTATTCTGAATGCTCCCGGCACGATCGATTCCGATTATCGCGGAGAGGTGAAGATTATTCTGACAAACTTCGGCAGGGACTCATTCACTGTTTGCCGGGGAGACCGTATCGCCCAAATGGTCATTTGTCAGGTTGCCCGTATCGATTGGGATGAGGGCCATCAGGTTGAAGAGACGCCGCGTGGTGCGGGTGGTTTCGGACATACCGGAAAATGACCCGCCGTCCCTTCACGGAGATCATATGAACGGCACGCTCTATCTGGTTGCAACACCCATCGGAAACTTTGACGATATCACATTCCGCGCGTTGAATATCCTGAAAGCCGTAGATGTGATCGTTTGCGAAGAACGCAGAGAAGGGGGACGGCTACTCGCGCACTACGGAATTCCCGAAAAAGTTGTCGAGAGCTTGAATGAACATAATGAAGCGGCGGCAACGTTTCACATCCTCGATCATCTCAAAAACGGCAGGAACGTGGCTCTCATCTCCGATGCCGGAACGCCGGTATTCTCTGATCCGGGACAGGCACTGGTCACAAAGGCGGTCGAAAGCGATGTCCCCGTCGTCCCGATACCCGGAGCTTCGTCGCTGATGCCCGCGCTCACCGTCAGCGGTTTCACGATCGATCAGTTTCTCTTCTTCGGTTTTCCTTCACCGAAAGCAAATCGCCGGATCACGGAATTCCGTGGACTCCGCAGTGAACGGCGCACGATGGTGTTCATGGATGCACCGTACCGTCTCGTGGCAGTGCTGAAGGACCTTTCCGAGGTTTTCGGCAATCAGCGGCGTGTCTGCGTTGCGTTCAATCTCACCATGCCGGAGGAGCGCATATTCCGGGGGACCGCGCTCGAGCTGTATCGGCATTTCGAGAAGAAGAATATGAAGGGTGAGTTCGTCATTGTCGTGGAAGGAAACCCGTCAAAGCCCGAGAAGTGAACTTCACGGGTTGCCTGCCGTCTCTTCAGTTCACCCCCGACCTGCTATTTGCATCTCCTGCCGGTTTTTTCTATATTTTTCCATGAATCAGTTTCAGATTCGGGGATAATGAGATGGATGTTGCCCGCCAGCAATTCAAAGTTCCGGAGCTCTACGGAGCGTATTGGTTCAACAGTGACCCTATTCCGCTGGCGGCTCTGCGCGGGTATGTGATCCTGATTGAATTTTGGGACTACACATCCTCCGGCTGTCTTCATGGACTTCCGTATACGCAGGAATGGACAAAACGGTATTCGAAAATGGGGCTGGTCACGATTGGCATTCATACCCCGCAATTTCCATTTGGTGCTGATCCCGTAAACGTCAGGAGAGCGATCGAGAAACTGAGCATTCACTATCCGGTGATGATGGATAACGATTTCATCGCCTGGAACTCGTTCCGCGCAACAATGTGGCCGACGAAGTATCTTATCGACAAGAACGGATTCATCAGATATCTTCACGGTGGAACGGGATCATATCAGAACTTCGAGCACTCGATACAGTCCCTTCTCACCGAGACGGGGTATCACGACGCGTTTCCTCTGATTATGGAACCTCTCCAGGAAATCGACAGGCCCGGCATACCGTCGTACAGAGCCACACCCGATATTCTGACCGGCTGGCGTCGCGGAACGATCGGCAATGTGGAGGGATATTCTCCGGAATCGACTCTACATTACGAAGACCCGGGAATTTATGTTGACGGTCGTCTCTACCTGCGAGGCAACTGGCTGAATAACCGTGACTCTCTGCGCCTCGATGAAGTGGAAGGCAAGGAGGGACGGTTGACGGTCCTCTATCAGGCGAAGGAAGTTTCTGCGGTTATCAAGCCCGAGGGCGAGAAGAAATTCCAGGTCTTTGTCCAGCAGGATGATGCGTATCTGTCGGCTCCGGAAAAAGGTGATGACGTGTTCATCGACGAGGAGGGGCGGAGCTTCTTTCTCGCCGTGGACCCGAAACTCTACAGTCTTATCAGGAACAAGGACTTCGGAGCTCACAAGCTTACCTTGAGTGTGCGCTCCAATGGCTTTGCCCTATATGCCATTTCCTTTACCTCAAGTGTTATTCCCGAAATGGTGTCAAAAAACTGAACGGGGCACATCGACAATTGTCTACGGCGGTTCTTTCCCGATAGTGTCCGGGAAGAAATCGCCGTTGTTGTATTCATGAAGTATGATTGCACTGCATAGATGAAATGATGAGCACGGGATTCTTACAGCGCCTGAAGGAAAAAGTACTGGTCTTCGACGGTGCGATGGGTACCAACATCCAGCGACAAAATCTCTCCGCGGATGATTTTGGAGGAGAGAGGTATAACGGATGCAACGAATATCTCGTCGTCAGCAAACCGTCGGCCGTGGAAAAAGTGCACGCCGCTTTTCTCGAAGCCGGCAGCGACGTGATCGAGACGGATACCTTTGGCGGGGCTTCCATTGTTCTGGGTGAGTACGCTCTTGCGGATGAATCCTATCATCTCAATTTTGAGGCGGCAAAGCTTGCGAAGCGGCTTGCGTCAGATTTTTCCTCGAAGGGAAGAGAACGGTTCGTTGCCGGATCCATGGGGCCGACAACAAAGCTCCCGTCTCTCGGACATATCAGCTTCCGTGACATGGAGAATTCCTACGTCGTTCAGGCAAAAGGGCTTCTGGACGGCGGTGCCGATCTTCTGATCGTTGAAACGTGCCAGGACCTGCTTCAGGCGAAAGCGGCGCTGGCAGCGATCTTCTCGGAGTTTGCAGCATCACGCCGGCGGGTTCCGGTGATTGCATCGGTCACGATCGAATCAACGGGCACAATGCTGCTTGGGACCGAGATTTCTGCGGCATTGACTGCACTCGAGTGTTACGATATCGATCTCATTGGCATGAACTGCGCAACCGGTCCCAAAGAGATGTCGGAAAATATCCATTACCTCTGCGCAAATAGTCCGAAACCGGTATTCGTAATGCCGAATGCGGGGATTCCGGAGAATGTGGGAGGGCGCGCACACTACAAGCAGACGCCGGAGGAACTGGTTTACTATCTGTCCCACTTCGTAAAGGACCTTGGTGTGAGTGTCGTGGGCGGATGTTGCGGCACAACGGAAGAACATATTCGCCCTCTCGTCGAATCAGTCGGATCTCTTGAGCCCCCACGCCGGAAATGGGAATATACTCCCGGCTGTTCGAGTCTCTACCAGTCGGTTCCGTTTCATATCGAACCTCCTCCGGTTCTGATTGGAGAGAGGACCAATGCCAACGGGAGCAAGCAGTTCCGTGAACTTCTCGCAAAGGAAGACTGGGAAGGGATGGTTGCGATGGGGAAAGGGCAGTCAAAAGAAGGCGCCCACATCCTCGATGTGTGTGCCGCGTATGTTGGGAGAGACGAAGCAAAGGATATGCGTGAGTTGGTCTCGCGGTTAAACACGCAGGTCACGATACCACTGATGATCGATACGACTGAATGGCAGGTTGTCGAGGAATCTCTTCAGCGGATCGGCGGCAAAGCAATCGTGAATTCCATCAATCTGGAGGACGGCGAGGAGCGCATGGATCGGGTTCTTCCCCTCTGCCGGAAATACGGCGCCGCGGTGGTTGCACTCACGATCGATGAAAAAGGGATGGCAAAATCGGTCGATCGCAAGCTGGAGATTGCTGAACGCATTCTCCGTCTCGCAACGGGCAAATACGGGATGCGTGAAGAAGATCTCATATTCGATACGCTCACCTTCACGCTCGGATCCGGCGACGAAGAATTCCGGAAAGCTGGTATAGCCACAATCGAAGCGATCCGGGAAATCAAAAAGAGATTCCCTGCCGTTCACACGAGTCTCGGGGTCAGCAATGTCTCGTTCGGCCTTGCACCGCAGGCGCGCCACGTTCTGAACAGTGTCTTCCTCCACTATGCCATCGAGTACGGTCTGGACATGGCAATTGTCCATGCATCGAAGATTCGCCCCCTGTACAAAATTCCCGCCGAGGAACAAGAGATTTGCCGAAAACTGGTATTTGATGAGCGATCGGAAGGATATGATCCCCTCCAGGATCTGCTCCGGTTTTATTCCTCGAAGAAGGAAGAAACCCGGAAAACAGCTGTTGCTCATGCGAGCATTGAAGATCGGCTGAAGAACCGGATCATCGACGGAGAAAAGGTCGGCCTCCAGCATGACCTTGATGAGGGGTTACAGAAGTATTCTGCGCTTCAAATCATCAACGAAATTCTCCTTTCGGGAATGAAAGTTGTGGGTGAACTTTTCGGAAGCGGTCAGATGCAGCTCCCCTTCGTTCTGCAGTCCGCAGAGGTCATGAAGGCAGCGGTGAAGTATCTCGAGCAGTTTATGGACAAAGCCGGATCGCTTTCCAAGGGGACGATGATTATCGCAACGGTCAAAGGAGATGTCCATGATATCGGAAAGAATCTCGTCGATATCATTTTGACGAACAACGGGTACAAAGTCATCAACCTCGGCATACAGTGTCCGCTCGACCGGATGCTGTCGGCGTGGGAAGAGCATCATGCAGATGCTATCGGCATGTCCGGCTTGCTCGTGAAATCGACGCTGATCATGAAGGAAAACCTCCAGGTTATGAACGAAAGGAGAGCGCTTCCCCCGGTTATACTCGGCGGGGCTGCTCTCACCAGGCGTTATGTTGAAGAAGATCTTCGAACTATCTATCCGGGAGGACTTTATTACGCAAACGATGCATTCGATGGACTCCGGTTTATGGAAGAAATCGTAGCCCTCAGGAAGGAAGGGAAGCCGGTCAACGGAGAACAAGCTCCGGTTGCCGCAATACTGCCAGAGAATGAATCTCTCTCGGGTCTGGAAGCGAAGATTGCCATGGCTTCCAGGTCAATCGAGGGACAGGCAAAAACTGTAACGCAGACAGAAATACCGCGTGCCCCGTTTTACGGATCGAAGATTGTCGAAGCCCCTGATCTTGATAAGATCTACGAGTTCATTAACGTTGTTGCTCTGGTTCGGGGACAATGGCAGGTGCGAAAGGGAAAATCGAGTCCGGAGGAATACCAACGGCTGCTCGAAGATAAAGTCTATCCCGATTTTGAACTCCTGAAATCCAAAGCGAAGCGCGAACAACTGTTGCAGCCGAAGGTGATCTATGGCTATTATCCATGCCAGTCGACGGGTGATGATCTGATCATTTACAAGCCGATTGCAACATGCGACCTTTGGTCAGAATGGCCGCTCGAATCTTCCCACCATGCCGGAGCCGGTGGGCGAAAAGAGCTTGCAGAATGGATGAGATTCACATTCCCGCGTCAAACAAAAGGACGGTTCTTCTGTCTTTCGGATTTCTTTGCATCCACGGAATCCGGCAAATTCGACGTGGTGGCATTTCATATCGTGACGATGGGTTCTGCTGCATCCGAATATTCCGCGGAACTCTTTCGTGACAACCGGTACAAGGAATATCTCTATTTCCATGGCTTAAGCGTCGAGACAACGGAAGCACTGGCGGAATTCTGGCACAAACAGATTCGCCGGGAGCTTCACATCGATACGCGCGATGCCGGGGAGGTGAAGAAACTCTTCGCCCAGCAATACCAGGGCTCACGGTACAGCTTCGGATATCCTGCCTGTCCGCGGCTCGAGGATCAGACGAAATTGTTCGAACTGCTTCATCCCGAACGGATCGGCGTCTCGTTGACCGAAGAATTCCAGCTCGTGCCGGAACAATCCACCTCGGCAATGATTGTGCATCATCCGGAAGCCCGGTATTTCAATATTTGAATCAGCATTGAGGGGAACGGTTGAATATGTCGTCCCTTTTTCTTATACTGAAACGAGAATGGTGCAGGAGCAATTCAGGCAGGGGATCGGCGAGTTTAACAGCGGTCTCTTCTTCGAATGTCACGATACGCTTGAAGATCTCTGGCACGGAGTCCGCGGGGAAGAACGGCTGTTCCTTCAAGGGCTGATTCAGATTTCCGTCGGCTTCTACCATCTGTTCAACCGAAACTACAAAGGCGCCGTAAGTCAACTGACGCGCGGGATCAGCAAGATCGACCGTTACCGGCCGTCTTACCAGGGGATCGATCTCGATCTGTTCACTCGTCAGGTGGAAGAATGGCGCGCACTGGCGGATCGTGGTTTGCGGGGAGAACACCCCTCACTCGATGAATCCCTGGTGCCGAAGATCCAATTACGTTAACGGGTTCAAACTCAAGGAGAAATGCAATGGCAACAATGATCACTGAGGAATGTATCAACTGCGGAGCGTGCGAACCGGAATGTCCGAATACGGCAATCTATGCAGGCGGCGTTCAGTGGGAGCTCAACGGTGCTACAAATCCGGCGTTATCCAATGACTTCTATTACATCGTTCCCCAAAAGTGTACGGAATGCGTCGGGCACTTCGACCAGGAACAGTGTGCGGCAGTCTGCCCGGTCGATTGCTGTGTTCCCGATCCGAACCACGTGGAAACGGAAGAGGTTCTCTATCAGCGTGCGAAGGCACTCCACCCGGAAAAAGAATTTGCCGCTCTCAGCGAAGCGACCTCTCACTTTCGCAAGAATGCCTGAGACACATCCCTGATCTCCTTGAAGGTCGGTGGAATGGTATCTGCCGACCTTTTTTCTTGCCCGTTGATAGATTGAAGAGGATATGTGAAGATCGGCGCGTACACACTCCATCCCATTGAAACCGGGAGATTCTATCTCGACGGCGGGGCAATGTTCGGCATTATTCCCCGTCCGCTCTGGGAGAAAACGAATCCGCCCGATGCGCGAAACCGGATCGAGCTTGCATCCCGCGCCCTTCTTGTCATCGGCAACGGGCGCAACATCCTTATCGATAACGGCAACGGCCCAAAATTCACCGAGAAGCAAATCGATATCTATGGTCTCGACACGAGCACGTCGGAACTCCATTCATCGCTTCGGGCAAAGGGGCTCAGCCCGTCCGACATTACCGATGTTATCCTGACGCATTTGCACTTTGACCATGCGGGTGGCTCCACACAGCGCGAGAACGGGAATCTCGTACCGACGTTTCCGAACGCCACGTACTACGTCCAGCGCGCACATTGGGAACAGGCCGTGCATCCGACCGAAAAGGACCGGGGGAGCTTTATGCCGGATGATTTTCTTCCACTGAATCAACACGGCGTCATACGATTTGTTGAGGGCGAAATCGAACTTTTTCCGCAGATCTCCCTCATCGTGACAAACGGCCATACGACCGCACAACAGCTGCCGAAAATCGCCGATGGCGAAAGAACGCTTCTGTATTGCTGCGATCTCTTTCCCACCGCTTCCCACGTTCCGCTCCCGTATATTATGGCGTATGATCTTCGCCCGCTGACCACCCTCGATGAAAAGAAGCGGGTGCTTGCCTCAGCCGTCGACAACGATTGGATGATTTTTTTCGAACATGATCCACGGAATATCTGCGGGAAAGTCAAGAGAACGGAAAAGGGGTTCAGTTTCGATGCTCCGGTCCCTTTTGATTGACGGGGAACCCGGATTTGTTCTGATATGAGAGAGTCGATGCCCAGGTTCGTAAAAGCTGCCTCGCTTCGCCAGATCAAAGAACATTCTGGAATCTGCGTGGAAATCGAGGGAAGGGACATCGCACTTTTTAAAAGGGGAACGGAATATTTTGCCATTGGGAATGTCTGCGCGCATCAACATTTCTCTCTCCTCCACACAGGCCATCTGGATCAGCTTACCGTCCAGTGCCCGATGCATGGCTGGGTCTACGATTTGAGGACAGGTGCGGCAATTGAAGGGTCGGGGAGAGTCCCGTGCTATGATGTGGAAATCCGGGGCGAAGATCTTTACATCGGGATGGAGTGAGAGTGATGGAGTTGGTGCCGAAGGCCTATCGATATTCGGAAGAAATCAGGAAAGAATCGCATCGGCTGGGATTCGATAGAGTGGGAATCGCAGAAGCCGTGCCGCCCAAAGCCGAAGCGTCGAGATTGCAGACCTGGCTGCACGAGGGCAGACATGCAGATATGGATTGGATGAAGGAGAACGTTGAGAAGAGGTCCAATCCACTTACTGTGCTCCCATCGGCAAAATCCATTGTCGTCGTCGCGATGAATTATTACACCGATCATGTTCACGACGACGGTCCCCGGAAGGGAAAGATTTCACGGTATGCCTGGGGGGATGATTATCATGATGTCGTGAAAGAACGTCTCGATAAATTGCTGGAGTTCATCCGGTCATTTGAGCCGGCAGTGGACGGAAAGGTCTACGTGGATACCGGTCCGGTCCTGGAAAAAGCGTGGGCTCAACGGGCGGGAATCGGTTGGCAGGGAAAGCACACGAATCTGATCACGGAAGATTTCGGTTCCTGGGTGTTCCTGGGTGAAATTCTCCTCAACCTTGAACTGGTGTATGATGCACCCGATACCGACCGTTGCGGAAGCT
Source organism: Bacteroidota bacterium (assembly GCA_035518715.1). Taxonomy (GTDB): domain Bacteria; phylum Bacteroidota; class Ignavibacteria; order UBA10030; family SZUA-254; genus DATIXJ01. The sequence continues at coordinate 22,049 of DATIXJ010000018.1, forward strand.
GTACATTGTGCATCGAGGCGTGTCCGACCCAGGCGATCACCGAGCCGTATGTGCTCGATGCCGGCAAATGCATCTCATACCTGACCATCGAACACCGGGGTGAGATCGAACCGGCCCTCGCCGCCAAATTTGACGGATGGATTTACGGTTGTGATATCTGCCAGGATGCGTGCCCCTGGAACCAGCGAAATGCGCACATAACTGCGCGGAAGGAATTCGAACCCCGGAGCGGAAACATCGCTCCTGAACTCGAGGATATCGCAAGTCTCTCCGTCGATGAGTTTCAAAAGAGATTCCGGAAGAGTCCGATCAAACGTGCCAAGCATTCCGGACTTACCCGGAACGCAACGCTACTCATGAAAACACGACAGAAATCGTAAGGAACATGGAATGAGCAATCACTATAAAGTCATCATCATCGGATCCGGACCCGCAGGTCTGACGGCGGCGCTCTATACAGGACGTGCAAATCTGCAGCCGCTTGTCTTTGAAGGGATCCAACCCGGCGGACAACTGACCATGACTACGGAAGTGGAAAATTATCCCGGCTTTCCCGAAGGAGTGCTCGGTCCGGATATGATGGATATTTTCCGGACGCAGGCGGTGCGCTTCAATGCAAAAACTCTCTTCCAGGATGTCACCAGCGTGGATTTCTCCAGAAGGCCGTATCGTGTCTATTCCCAGGATGAAGAGTTCACCGCAGATGCAGTCATTATTGCCACCGGTGCCTCCGCGAAATGGCTCGGCGTTCCGGGGGAGAATGAATTCCGGGGCTACGGCGTCTCAGCATGCGCGACATGCGACGCCTTTTTCTTCCGCGGACTCGATGTCGTGGTCGTGGGAGGCGGCGATACGGCAATGGAGGAGGCGAGCTTCCTCTCGAAGTTTGCTTCGAAGGTGATCGTCGTCCACCGTCGCGACAAACTGCGGGCCTCCAAGATTATGCAGGACCGGATGATGAAGAATGTGAAGATCTCATTCGTCTGGGACTCTGAGGTGACGGAAATCCTCGGGAAAAATGAAAACGGAAAAAAGATCGTTATTGGCGTGAACGTGAGAAATGTCAAAACTCACCAATCGAGAGTCGTTCCTGCAAATGGCTTCTTCGTTGCGATCGGCCACCAGCCCAACACTTCACTTTTTACGAACAAGTTGGATTTGGATCCAACGGGATATATCGTGACAAAACCCGGGCGTACGGCAACCAGCATACCGGGAATTTTTGCCGCCGGTGATGTCGCAGATCCCGTTTACCGGCAGGCGGTGACAGCGGCCGGTACTGGGTGCATGGCGGCGATTGAAGCGGAGCGTTATCTCGAAACTCTCCACACGTAGTTTTAGCTCCTATCCCATTCGACAATTTTCCGGCGGGGAACCCATCCCGTGGAGAATTGTCACTCTGTCGTATCGGGTCTGAAAGTTTTTCATCCCTCTGTCAATTCGTCGTTGTCTCCCTGTCAGAGTCCTGACAATTAGGACCATCCCGGTTCCGCATCCTGATTCTTTGTCAGAAAAAAAATGGCATGAGCTTTGAATTATGTCGTGGTGTAAAACTGAATGTCCAAATAACACCACATCAAATTCAAAAGGAGAAATGCTATGACACTCATTCGATGGAACCCTGTTCGTGACGTAACCGCATGGAGACCCATAAATCATTTTGTAGGAGATATCGCCAACATGCAGAGCGAACTCGACAGAATGTTCGATCGGTTCCGCGGCGGTATCCTTGATGATAGCGGAATGGCCGCGTTCATGCCCCCGGTGGATATTACCGAGGACGAAACAAATTTTACCATCCGCGCCGAAGTTCCCGGTGTGGAGAAAAAAGACGTTAGCATCACCGTCCAAAATGGCGTGCTGACAGTTCGCGGTGAGAAGAAAGAAGACGTCGAAAAGAAGGACAAGAATGTCCACCGTGTGGAGCGTTCCTACGGATCCTTCCAGAGGTCGTTTACGCTTCCGACCACAGTCAAGTCGGACAAAATTGAGGCCTCCTACGACAACGGTGTGCTGACGATCAGCATTCCGAAGTCAGAGGAATCGAAACCAAAGGAGATCGAGGTGAAAGTGAAGTAAGAGCAGTTGCCGTTGGCAGCAGCTCCTGACCATTCACGATAATCGTCGAATTCGAGGGTGGGAACACGGTTTGAGAAACCGGTTTCCACCCTTTTTTATTCAGTTTGACATTGGTCAGTTCGTTTTGTATAATATCCAGCAAAATAAAGAGGTTAACTGAATTACTTCATCTCTCGGAAGAGGAGAAGGGGTATAATTTGAACAAATCGACGAAGTGGTTTCTTATCATCATGGGAGTTCTCGTCGTCGTCGGGACGGGGATTGCTCTTCTCTTTTTTGCTTTCCTTTCAAGCGTCTCATCTGATCGGGAACGAACCGAAGTCATTACCGGGTTTGGAGACAAGATTGCGGTAGTGGAATTGACGGGGGAAATTCTCTCATCTGAGGACATTGTCCGGCAATTCAAAAAATACCGGAATGACAGATCGATTAAGGCGATCTTGTTTCGTGTTGATTCACCGGGCGGTGGTGTCGTTGCGAGTCAGGAAATTTATCAGGAAGTGAAGAAGACGCGCGACGCGGGAAAGCCGGTAGTCGTCTCCATGGGTGCGCTCGCTGCAAGCGGCGGGTATTATGTTTCCTGTGGCGCGAGCAGGATCGTTGCGAATCCCGGCACTTTGACGGGGAGTATTGGTGTGATCTCACAGTTTCTCGAGGTTGACACGCTGCTTCATAAAATTGGTGTGAGCTTTAATACTATCAAGAGCGGAAAAATGAAGGATATGGGAAATCCGTTCCGCCGCATGACCCCCGAGGATCAGCAATATTTCCAGCAGTTGATGGATGACGTCCATCGCCAGTTTATCGCGGTTGTCGAAGAGGAGAGAGGTCTCGACCACGACACCCTGCTTGCGTATGCCGATGGACGTGTTTTCACGGGTGTTCAAGCTGCAGACATCGGTCTCATCGACACGATCGGGACGTATGAAGATGCCATCAGTATTGCAGCACAGCTTGGCGGGATCCGCGGCGAGCCGGCTCTTGTGAAGGAACGCAAGCGCACGTCGACGCTCTTTGATCTGCTTTTCGGAGAGACAAAAATTCCCGATCTGCTCGGACTCAAGAATGACGTCTTGAACCGTCCGATCCTGCAGTACAAAATGGAGACGGGCTATTGAAGGAAGAAATCATCGAACAACAGAAGGAGAATCACATTGACCAAAGCCGACATTGTTGACCATATTGCTTCGGGCACCGGTTTGACGAAAGTGGAAACCGAGGCCGTCGTTGATGGGTTCATACAAACGGTGATTGAGGCACTCAAGGAGGGAAAGAATATCGAAATCCGCGGGTTTGGAAGTTTCAAGACGAAGAAGCGGAAAGGCCGGATTGCGAGAAATCCCCGCACGGGCGCTCAGGTTACCGTGGACGAGCATTTTGTTCCCTTCTTCAAGGTCTCGAAAGAACTCCGCGGGGTTGTGAACGAGAATCTGAAAAAGATCCAACCATCCTCCTGATCCCGAAGCGCTGATGATTCCCAGGATGGTGTGCACGACATGCGGCAATGAGGTCCTTCCCTCGGACAAATTCTGCAGTTCGTGCGGCGCCAAAATTGAGTGGGGACCGGGAGGGGCGGAACCTGCTCCAAAGCTGGAAAAACCCGCCGCGGCAGATCGGTTGAAGCCAAGAGTCTGTTCACTCTGCGGCCATGAAAATCCCTGGGATGCGGCGACGTGTGCAAGCTGCGGCGCGACGCTTGGGAGCCGACAAGCCGCTCCGAAATCCTCCTCGGGTAAGCCTTCTGCCGGAAAACCTGCCGGTGCGCCCTTAAAATTCTTCCAGTCGGGGAAATTCACGGCTCTCGTGGCGATCGTCTTTATCGGGCTTATCATTGTCTTCGCCACGACGAATCGGAATCGTACCGAAGGGCCGCAACAGTCTCCGGCTCAGGGACCGACAAGCGTCATCGGCAGTACCCAGCCGGATCAGCTCGATCCCAATCTTCGCCATGAGCTGGATGAACTGGAAAAGAAGGCAGAAACGAGTCCGAAGGATACGGCAACTCTTCTGCGGCTTGCAAACACGCTGTACGATGCGCGCCTCTTCCCGAGGGCGGTTACCATGTACAAGGCCTACCTGGCATTTTCCCCCGCAAATGCAAATGCGAGGGTCGATATGGGCATCGCATATTTCAACATGTCCTTTACCGATTCGCTCCGCCGGGCCGAGTACCTCGATACCGCTAGGAAGACGATAGAAACCGCGCTGAAGTACTCGCCCCGCCACCAACTGGCGACATTCAATCTCGGCGTGATCAGTTTGCATACTGGCGATAATGAAACAGCCATCGACTGGTTCAGACGCTGCATAGCGATCGATTCTACAACCGAGGTTGCAAAACGCGCGCAACAATTTCTGTCCCAACACTAATTCATCCCATGTTCAACTCTTAAAGAGGATCCCGTGCCCAGCGGAAAGAAAAGACTGCGGAGGAAAATGGCAACGCACAAGCGTAAGAAGCGTCTCCGGAAGAATCGTCACAAGAAGAGAAACCGCTAGTTAACTGTTTTTTCCCCGCCCCGGCGGCAGCCGCCGGGACGGGATTTTTGCCGTTGTCGGGTATTTTCCGTATCTTATCCTACCTCATTCAATTCATTATCCGGTCAATCCCATGAAATCTGCACTGACTCGTGTATTCATATCCGTTTCCCTCTTGTTCCTTATCGGTACCTTCTCCGGTGTTGCCCAGGAAAAGTCATTCACGATCCTCCACACCAACGATATCCACGCATCCTTCATTCCGCACGAAGCAACCTGGATACGTTCGGATCCAAAGCCGATGATCGGCGGGTTTGCCGAGCTTTCATGGATGATCGACAGCATCCGAAAAGCGAAATCGGTTTCCGTTCTCCTCGACGGTGGTGATGTCATGACGGGAAATCCGATTTCCGATATCGAATATATGGGCGCATCGGGCGGTGCACTCTTTTCCATGATGAATATGATGGGATATGATGCATGGACGATCGGCAATCATGACCTCGACATCTCGCAGGATAATCTGAAAAAGCTCACTTCCATCGCCGCGTTTCCCACAGTGTCAGCAAATCTCACGGATTCGAGCGGGGCATGGACGCTCAACAACAAACCCTATGTTATCCTGAAAAAGGACGGCGTGACATTTGGAGTGATTGGATTGATGTCGAAGGAACTCTTCCTGCTGACCAATACGAAGAATCTCAAAGGACTGAAGGTTTCACCGCCTGCAGAGGTTGCGCAGAAGTACATTGATGAACTCACTCCGCAATCGGATGTCGTCATCGCGCTGACGCACGAGGGTGTCGATGAAGATTCAGTTCTTGCAGTTTCAACACACGGTCTGAATATTATTATCGGCGGACACAGTCATACGCGCCTTGAACATCCGAAACTGATAAATAGAGTGATTATCTGTCAAACCGGCTCAAACTGCGAGAACCTCGGTGAGCTGGATGTCACGATCGACAATCACAAAGTCACGAAGTATCAGGGTGAACTCCATCACCTCTGGATACATCACAATGCCGCCAGCAGTCAGATTGCCGATCTGATTTCGGATATGAAGAAGAAGATCGACGAAGATTATAACCAGGTGATCGGGACGCTCGTTACCGACTGGAAGAGAGGCGGCGGTGAGAGCAATCTCGGCGATTTTGTTGCCGATGCGATGAGGGAGAGCGAACATGCGGACGTTGGGATTACCAACAGTTCAGGTCTTCGAAAGGATCTCAGTGCCGGCCCGATCCGAAAGCTCGATCTCTCCGAGATACTTCCGTTCCGCAATTATCTCTGCACGTTTCCGATGACGGGGAAGGAGCTGAGAAGGCTCGCCTCGGATCATGCACGCTCGCTCGTGCACGGCAGGCCATCCCTCCAAATTTCAGGACTCGAGTGTGAATTCCGGAAATCCGGTGATACGGTTGAGATCAAATCCCTCAAGGTCGGCGGTCAGGATGTCGACGACGCGAAGTCGTACACCGTCGCCACGAGCGATTTTCTTATAAACCAGGCGGATAAATATCTCGGGATGATCCCCGCTCATTCCACAATGTCGGATATGCTGATGTTCGACGCAATGGTGGCAAAGGTTTTGAGAGACAAGACCATCGACTCAAAAATCGAGCACCGCTTTAAAGATGAGTGAACGGCTTTACCGAATTCGGTATTCATTCCTTCCTACCGCTTTCCTGATCTGCGGGAAAGAGGGGATGGTGTTCCTGCACAATCCTTCAATCCAGAACAACAACTATGGGCAAATCCAATTTTGACGTCATTATCCTCATCGGCAGGCCGGCAGCGGGAAAATCCGAGGTGATCGACTTTCTGAAAAAGACGCCGGCCGCGGAACGATCGCGCAGATTTCATATCGGCGAGTTCGAAGAAATCGATGACTTCGTTTATGTCTGGGAGACGTTTGAGGTCGATGACATCCTCTCGAGGCACGGCAGGCCGCGGGTCTGGTCCGATGAGAAATACTGGTTCACAGATGATTTCATCTGGAACGTCTACATCGAGCGGATCAATCTGACATATCGCAAGAAATTGGCGGCAGACGCCGCGTATCACGAGAAGATGACGACGCTGGTGGAATTTGCGCGGGGAGGCAGCAACGGATTCGAGGAGGCATTTTCGCACTTGCATGAGGAGATTCTGAAACGCGCACGGATCGTGTACATCAGGGTTTCGTATGAAGAATCTGTGCGGAAAAACAGGCGTAGAGCACGACCGGGGATGGAGGATTCCATCCTCTATCATTCACTCCCGGACGAGAAGATGGAATTCTACTACAAGTCGAATGACTGGGAAAAACTCGTCGCGAAAGATCCGAACGTCATCGACATTAAGGGATATAAAGTGCCCTATGCGGTCTTTGAGAACGAGCCCGAAAAGACTCTCGATCCCGCCAAACTCGGAGCCGAGCTCGAACGGGTAACGTCAAAATTGTGGAAGTTCAATCCGACACAATAAGAGAAAAAGTTCCCCCGGCTACGATCTCCGCTCATCCAATATGGACGCGGCGGCGAACTCTTCCGTTGAAGTTCCTTCCCTCTATCCTGCTGGAGGCTTCGCGGCTTCTGCAGCATGCTCGACTGCAGCCGCTGCAGCAAGTTCGCGTGAACGTTTCCGCTCCGCAACGCTCAGAAATCCTACCGCAATGAAAATGAACAGGAGGGACACCCAATCCTTGTCTTCCGGAAATTTCCCGCCCAGGAGAAAGTAGACCACAAGCGTCGAGGCGGTTCCCGCGATCAATGACGTCAGCCGGTTCACAAGCGCCGAAAAGGTCGCCGTTCTTCCCTTAAACATGAAGAGGAAAACCGAGAGGAATGCCTGAGCTCCAAAAAACGCTCCTGCAATAACCTCCCAGTTCCAGTGAATCGACGGCGTCGTGAAGGACGCTCTGAAGAGAAGAATCTGTTCGACCTCGGAACGTGAGTGGTAGACAAACAGGCCGACCAGGCAGAGCACGACCCCGGCGGTGATCTGTTCCACTGCAAAGAACCCCTTATTATCCTGCCTGACACCTTTCCCGCGGGTATTCTTGTAGTAGTTCATGAAGTAGAGGCGGATGAAATATGCCGAGACATAGCTCGCAAGGATGACGATCGCGGGTGTGTAGGTGATGAAATCAAAGTTCTTGCCGGAGCGGTCATAAAAGAGCTGGACACTGACCGCCATGATCGCAAAAAGAACACCCATCTCTTCCTGGATGTACACTTTCTTCTTCAAGATGCCCTGTGCAATCTGGATGGCATCGACAATCCTGCTGATGACAATAATGCTTCCGCGCATGATCACCATGGCGACCATCACGGAGATCGGCAGCGTATACATGAGCGTGGTCGTGGGGATGACGACCGCGGTACATACACCGGAGGGGATAATGTACAGGAGCTCCGAGGGGAGGTCCATGCCGGCGATCCTCACAAAGCGGTTCGACTTCATCTTGTACCAGCGGAATGCAAACACGATAAGGAGGCATAGGAGGTTTCCGCCGATCGTGCTGTAGACAAGGAACTCCATGTTCATATGGAGTGAAGCCGCCTTCAGTGCGGCGGCATCGCCGCTTCCCTGTATGACAAAATCCGTGAAATATTTTGTGGCGACGAGAAATACGATGTAGAAAATGAAATAGCCGATGCAGAGTTGAATGAGTCTCCCGGTGCTGCCTTCAGTTGTTTTCCACATGTCCGTATCAAATTGGTGAAGAGTATGTAAAAATAGAGCATCCTTGCACCAATTGCAAGAAACACATAGCGTGCCGGGATTGCGTACCCAGAGGCGGCATGTTGTGATGCAATTACTTGATTTTCTAGGCCGGAATTGGTATTTTGACAGAAAAGTCTGCGTGTCGATAACATTTTTTGGGGTTGAACAATGGCAGAAGAAAAGTCGGGACTTGCCAAAGGGTTGCTGATCGGATTTCTCGCGGGGAGTGTTGTCGGTGCCATCACCGCACTTCTCTATGCGCCAAAGACCGGAAAAGAGCTGCGCTCGGAAATCAAGAAAAAAGCCAATGAATTTGCGGAAGATGCCGGCGAATACGTGAAGGCGGCAAAGGCGAAGACCGTCGAGGTCGTCAACCAGGGAAAGAACCGTTCGGATCAGCTCGTTTCCGATACGAAGGAAAAAGCAGAGCACCTGCTTGACGACGCGGAGAAAGTGCTGAGCGGCATTCGGGAGCGCGCAGGTTCCGAGGGCGGTCGTGTGAAGGCCGCGTTCCGCGCAGGGATGGATGCCTACAAGAACGAAAAGGGTTCATAATACCCAACCACCATCGAGGAGCGCCTGAATGGAATCCCTTCGTGACGTCCTGGAGATCGTCGCACTCGCCGCGGTCTCGGTCCTTTGTGTTTATCTTGTGGTTGTGCTCGTGCGTGTGCGGAGCATCCTGGCGCTGCTTGAACGGGAAATGAAGGAATTGAGCGCTCGTGCACTTCCCGTGATGGAGAACCTGGAAGTCATCACCGACCGCGTCAAGAGCATTACCGATGACATTGATGAACAGGTCAATGTTGTCAAATCAGCAATTCAATCATTTAAGGTTATCAGCGAAAATATTGCCGACTTTGAGCGACGCGTTCAGGATCGCATCGAAGAACCCGTCATGGAAACCGTCGGCACGTTCGCAGCAATTTTCAGAGGATTACGCACCTTCGTCACACGCCTGCGGGCGTGATCCGATTGTATCTTCGTCTCTCACGGTTAGTGAGGCAATGATGTACCGACTCTGTCGGTGGCGTCTCACTCGTACCTGAGGTAACATCCGATCCGGTGCCAGCCGGCTCGCCCCCCATTTAAGAAGGAGAAGTATCTGTCATGAAAGAATACACACCAGAATTCATTCGCAATGTCGCGTTCGTCGGTCACGGCGGAGCGGGAAAATCAACGTTGGCCGAAGCACTCCTGTTTGCCGCCGGTGTCACCACACGCCTCGGTAAGATCGAAGAAGGAAACACGGTTTCCGATTACCATCCCGATGAGATTGAGCGGCAGATATCCATCAACGCCTCCCTTCTGAATGCCGACTGGAAGGGGATCAAGCTCAACGTTCTCGATACGCCGGGGTATACGGATTTCACGGGAGAGGTGAAAGGTGCGCTCCGGGTTTCCGATACCGCCGTGGTCTTCCTGAAAGCGGTTGAAGGATCCGAGGTGGGAACCGAGATTGTCTGGAAATATACCAAGGAGTTGAAAAACGCGGCGATCTTTGTCGTCAATAAGCTCGACAATGAGAATGCAGATTTTAACAAAGTCCTTTCGGCGGCGAGGGAGCAATTTTCGCACGACCTGATTGCCGTCCAGTTCCCCGTTCAGCAGGGCGCGGGATTCGATTCGATCATCGACCTTGTGCGCATGAAGCTTCTGAAGTTTACCCGGGACGGGAAGGGAAAATATACGGAAGCGGATATTCCCGCAGATCTGAAGGCGCGTTCAACAGAGATGCGCGAACAGCTTGTCGAGCAGGTTGCTGAGACGAACGAGACCATTCTCGACAAGTTCTTTGCCAACGGTACTCTCACAGAACAGGAATTGAAGGACGGACTGAAGGCCGGCATACGATCGCGGAAGATATTTCCTCTGCTCTGCGCCGCGGGTGCAGCAAATGTCGGTGTTGCATCAATGCTCGATTTTATCACCGACTTCTGTCCCGGTCCTGCCGAAATGGAGCCTGCAGTCGGCGATGCTCCGGGATCCCACAATGGCGATCACAAATCGCTCACGGTCGCTGCAAATCCGGCGGCTCCTCCCACCCTCTTTGTCTTCAAGACCGTGTCGGAACCACATGTTGGCGAGCTTTCCTTCTTCAGGGTCTACTCGGGAACGGTAACGCCGGGTATGGATCTTGTCAATGAAACGAACAACAAGTCGGAGCGACTGGCTCAGCTCTTCGTCATGAATGGGAAGGAACGGAAGGAAATCGGTCGCCTGCTTGCGGGTGATCTGGGGGCGGTCGTCAAGCTCAAGGATACCCACACGAATAATACACTGAGCAGCAAGAATTTTCCCGTTGTTCTCCAGCCGATTCCGTTCCCCGAGCCGGTGATCAGTATGGCGATCGTAGCGAAGTCCAAGGGGGATGAAGACAAGATCGCAAACGGATTGCATGCACTTCATGAGGAAGATCCGACGTTTGTGATGCAGGTAAATCCCGAACTGCACCAGACGGTCATCAGCGGTCAGGGGGAATTGCATCTGGGGATCATCATCAATCGACTGAAGGTGAAATACGGCGTAGAAGTGGAAATGGTAGAGCCGAAAATTCCTTACCGTGAGACGATCCGCGGACGTGCGAATGAGATAGAATACAAGCACAAGAAACAAACCGGCGGTCGGGGCCAGTTCGGCCATGTCTGGATCAAGCTCGAGCCGTTGTCCCGGGGGGGCGGCTTTGCATTTGAGGATGCGATTGTCGGCGGCGTTGTCCCGGGTAGATTTGTCCCCGCGGTTGAGAAGGGGATTGTCGAAGCGATGGAATCGGGCGTTATCGCCGGCTGCAGAGTGGTCGACGTCAAGGTGACGCTGTTTGACGGCTCCTATCACGATGTCGATTCTGATGAACATTCCTTCAAGATTGCCGGCCGCATGGCTTTCAAGAAAGCGTTTAAGGAAGCCAAACCGATTCTTCTGGAACCGATCTACGAAATTGAAGTGACGGTTCCGGAAGAGTACATGGGAGATGTTATGGGAGACATATCGAGCCGCCGGGGAAAAATTCTTGGCATGGATTCGGATGGTTCCCACCAGGTGATCAAGGCCCTCGTACCGCTGAAGGAGCTTTTCCGGTATTCTACGACCCTGCGGTCGATGACGCAGGGTCGCGGTATCCACAGGCAGAAGTTCGATCATTACGAGGAAATGCCACGCGAGGTTGCCGACAAGATCATCGCGGAGCATGCCAAGCAGAAGGTCGAGGAAGAGGTTTGAGGATCTGAACCATGGAGCGATTGCATTCACCATGGCGATCCCAGTATATCCAGTCCTTCGTGAAGGGTGACAAGGAAGGCAAGGAGTGCATCCTCTGCGCTGCTCCGCAGGAAAAAAACGACGACGCCAATCTGATTGTCAAGCGGGGAACGCACTGTTACGTGATCATGAACCGCTATCCGTATAACAGCGGACACATCATGATCGTGCCCTACCGCCATCTTTCATCACTCCTCGATTTGAATGCTCTCGAATCTGCCGAGCTGATGGGTTCGCTTCAGCACATGATCCGCGTGCTTCAGTCGATTTCCCACCCCGACGGTTTCAACGTGGGCGCGAATATCGGACGCACCGCCGGCGCTGGAATCGATTCCCACGTTCACTTCCATGTTGTCCCGAGGTGGAACGGGGATACGAATTTTATGCCGGTTCTCTCGGATACGAAACTGATTTCCGAGGACATGCGGGAGACATTGAAAAAGCTCCGTGCGGCACTTTGATCCGCATCTCCGGAACGAAGAAAATGGGGGCAGCAATATCCTGACCGCGCGCCGCGCTGATGGTCATAATCCTCTGGCCGGGATGGCACAGAACCTCCGGAGTGCAGCCTGTGTGCGTTTTCCCGGTGATCGCGGGCACAAATGCCAGCCATTCCCGGGCAATCCCTCCGAAATGGCCCGGTTTTGGGCACTTTCATTAAACTTCTCGGCCGGGAACGTATCTAACTTACAGAGTAGCGCAAGGGCATGACCGCGAAATCTGATTCCGAACTTGTCGAGCTCTTTCGCGGTGGTGATATCTCGGGTTTTAACGAGCTTGTGCGCCGGTACCAGGAAAAGATCTATTGGATTGCCCGAAGAACAGTTGCAAGCCATGACGATGCCGATGATGTGGTTCAGGATGTCTTTGTCAGAGTCTACGAAAAACTCCGGGATTTTCGCGGCGATTCAAGTTTCTATACCTGGCTCTACCGCATTACGCTCAACGTAAGCCTGAATGCCCTGAGGAAGAAACGATTCAAAGACATGCTGCCGTATGATGAGATGCTTGAAGAAATACTCCCGTCGGAAGAACAGACTGATCAGCATGTCTATGACCAGGAGTATCAGACAATTCTGGAGCGGGCCATCAAGCGGCTGCCGGCAAAACAAAAGGCAGTGTTCATGATGCGGTATTATGATGAGCTTCCGTACGAGGAGATGTCGAAGATGCTCGGCAAAACGGTCGGTGGACTGAAAGCAAACTATTTCCATGCACTGAAAAAAATTCAGGAATACGTGCGCAAGGAGATGTCGAAATGAAATGCAACTTGATACGGTTATCCCTTCCGGACTACGTGAGAGGCAGGATGCCGGAGGGAGAGAAGGCGGCAATCGAACAACATCTTGCCACCTGTACGGCATGTCGGGAAGAGGAAAAGGAATTCCGTGAACTGTTCGTCACACTCGGAGCGGAGCAAGGTTGGAAGCCCTCTTCCGCGTATTTTTCCGGCATCCTTCCGAGGGTGCACAATCGGATTGAACGGAAATCACGGGAGCTTCTTCCTGCGTGGATCGGGAAGTGGGCCATGCCGCTTGCTTCCGTTGCAGTTCTCGCTGTATTCATGCTGAAGATTGTGCCTGATGTGATGGAAAACCGCAATCTGGCGGCATCAGCGACGCTCGAACAGATGCCGACAGATGACCTGTCGGAGTATATTGAACGTCAGGCGGTTGTGGGGGTTATGGAACCGACGGGTGCGGCATCGGTATCAGCCGCGGCTCTTGACCTGGGTGAAGACCGGAGTGTCTTAAAGTCAATCCTGAAAGTGGAAAAAGCGGACTATTCTGTTTACACTTCGGAATCCGAGACCCTCGATGATGTGTTGACTGACCGGGATGCAAATGACATCATCCCGATTTTGGAAAAAGACTATTCACATTCGGGCGAATAAAAAGCAACGACGAGGAATTCATTATGAGTAGAACTGCGTTCATGTTGTTTGCATGTATTGTTTTGATTCCTGCGCTCTCTCCGTCACAGGATTGGGGCGGAGGCGGGCGCAACGGCATGCCCTCCTCACAGCGACTCGACAGGTTCCGCAAGATGAGACTCATTGAGGTGCTCAAACTCAATGAAGACGATGCCGTCAGGTTTTTTGCGAAGCAGAGTGCTCATGAGCAGAATGTGCAGGATCTCATGAAGTCACGTAACGAGCTCATCGACGAGGTGGACAGCGTGATCCGCAATCAGGATGATGTGAAGAAGATCTCTCCCCTGGCGGACCACCTTATGGAGATCGACCGGAAGCTCTTCGATGAACGCCAGCGGTACCAGAACGACGTGCGTCAGCTTCTGAGTCCCGAACAGTTTGGAAAGTTTCTCGTCTTCGAGCGGAACTTCGGGCGCCAGGTCCGGGATGCTCTCGAAGAGATTCACCAGAATCGACCCAATCCAAGGTAACATCCAGTACCAGTACGGAGATTCTCATTGAGCCCTTGCCGCTGATACGGCAGGGGCTCGCTATTTGTGGATCGTCCCCCGGTGATATATATTTGATTATGCGCAGAGTCTATCTCGATCATACAGCCACAACACCTCTCGATCCCCAGGTCTTTGAGGCCATGAAACCATATTTCGGTGAAAAATATGGGAATGCTTCATCGATCCACCGGTTCGGGCAGGAGGCACGGGCAGCACTCGATGGCAGCCGGGAAGTGATCGCACGTCAACTCGGTGCCTCCGCGGGCGAAATCTCCTTCGTAGGCAGCGGAACAGAAGCCGACAATATGGCCCTGAAGGGGGTTGCCTGGCATATGCTGCGGGAACACCAGAAGAATCATATCATTACATCGTGCGTTGAACATCACGCGGTACTTGAGTCGTGCAGTGCCCTGGAGGATGAGGGATTCGCGGTGAGCTATATCGGTGTGAATGAGTCCGGAAGAATAGACCCTGACCGCGTGTTCTCGGAAATTCGCCCTTCTACCGGCCTGGTTTCGATCATGCACGCCAACAATGAGGTGGGCACAATCAATGCAGTTGCCGAACTCGGCCGTACGTTACGCGAACAGGGGATACTCTTTCATACAGATGCGGTCCAGAGTTTCGGGAAGATACCGATCGACGTTCAGGCATTATCCGTCGACCTGCTTTCCCTCTCTGCGCACAAAATCTACGGCCCGAAGGGAATTGGTGCAATCTTCATCCGGAAGGGCGTTGCCCTCGACAGGTTGTTGGACGGAGGCGGACAGGAACGCGGGAGAAGGGCCGGGACGGAAAATGTGCCGCTCGCGGTGGGCTTTTCGAAAGCAGCAGAGCTGATGCAGCATCATGGCGAGAACGAGCAACTTCGCATCCGGGGGATGCGAGATTGGCTGCTCGGCGAGCTCCGGTCGCGTTTCCCATTCCTCATTGTCAATGGTGATCCGGCCAACGGTTTACCGCATCTCCTGAACATTTCATTCGATTGTGAGAAGATCTGCATTGATGGAGAGGCGCTCCTGTTCAACCTCGATCTGGCGGGTATTGCGGTGACAAGCGGTTCGGCCTGCACGTCCGGAAGCATGACCCCTTCTCATGTTCTTCTCGCCATGGGAAGAGATCCCCGGACGGCAAAGGCAACTATTCGTTTTTCACTTGGCAGGTGGACACAACAGGAGGATCTGCAGTATGCGGCAGACTCGCTCGATGAAATTGTCAACAGGATTGGCTCCAAACCGTAACCTCGGCAATCAACTACTTTCCGATCCTTCTCTCCCATTCTCTGAGTGCAAGTCCGTAACGCAGTCCTTTCTCGCTGACAAGTGCTGAAGAAAACCCAAACCGCTTCATAAATTCGGACAGGATCAGAATGCCCGCAGGTAGAATATCAGCGCGTCCTTCTGTGCACTCGGAAAGGGCACGGATTTCAGCCGGCTGAAGTGCCAGCACCCTTTCGAGCCAACCCCGAATACGCTCCTCCTTCAGTCGATACCCGCTTACCCGATTCGCATCGAATCCCTTCAAACCGATGTCCAGACATGCCAGGGTGGTGAGCGTCCCCGCCACACCGATCAGATCGTACCCGTGAAATCCCGGATTACGTATCTGAGCAAATTCTTCTGCGATATACGTCCTCGCACTCCGGATTTCTGCGGCACCCGGAGGTATATTCCGAAACTGCCGCTCTGTGAGCCGGACCGATCCAAGCTGCAGACTGTATCGTGTAAGTGATCGGCTTCCATTGTGAGCTCCCGGAGAGGAAAAGGTGAGCTCCGTACTCCCTCCGCCAATATCAATAACCGCCAGATCATCTCTTTCCGGATGCATTCCCACACATGCTCCACGGAATGTTAGCAGTGCTTCCTCGTCGCCGCTGAGAACTTCGACGGTGATTCCGCACGCTTTCTGAACCGCCTCAAGAAATTCAGAGCGGTTGGCAGCGTCACGGACAGCACTCGTAGCTGCAGCGATAACCGTCTCGGCTTCATACGCTGATGAGATCTGTTGAAACTCTTTCAGAACCGCGACGCCCCGCAGTATTGACGAGCTCTGCAGAACGCCCTGATAGTCGACATCCCTCCCGATCCGGGGGATTCTCTCCTCATGATGAACCGTGGATAGTTCCCCATCCGCGGAGATATCTGCGATGACGAGCAGAATCGTGTTCGTCCCGATATCAATCGAAGCGATTCTCACAAATCCTTTCTTGCAGAAATGGCAGCCCATTCATGCTCGTTGAGTTCCCTGTCAACCGTGAAGTTCCGTCGAATGAGCTGTTCTCTCATGGACGGCGCGTCGGAGACGAGCAGGCCGGATAGGAGGAGTCTGCCGGGGGATTTGAGAATTGAGCGGTAGCTATCCAGCATTTCAATATGGGAATTGAGCGTAATGTTTGAAACGATGACGTCAAAAGTCGAAACCGGAAATGTCTTCAATTCCCTGTCGGTAATCTCAACGACAGTAGTTACACGGTTCGCGATGATATTTTCGCGGCTGTTACTAATCGCCCATTCATCAATGTCGGTCCCGACGACTCGAGCCGCACCCAATTTGGCGGAAGCGATGGCGAGTATTCCCGTTCCCGTACCGACATCCAGAACCGATTTTCCCTTCAGGTTCATATGTTCAAGAAGCTGAAGAACAAGTCTCGTTGTTTCATGATATCCCGTACCGAAGGACATCTTTGGATCTATCTGAATAACGATCCGGTCGTGGTCATCGGGTACCGGATGCCATGACGGTGTGATAATGAAGCGCTTGCCGACCGTTACGGGCTGGATGGTTTTTTCCCACTGTGCGTTCCAGTTTTCTTCGGGTATTTCGCGGCAGGTTATTCGGGAATAGTCAGATGATGTGCCCAGTACGCGTCGGCATTCTTGTTCGAGACGCCGTGCTGCTTCGGGGGTCCACTGGTCTTTCGTCGTATAGCAGAAGAGGGTGGAGTCGGTGTTCATGAACCTGTCGCATCCCAGCTCCAGAAGAACCGGAAGCAGAAGTTCCTGAAGTCCGGGATTGGCGGTAATACAGAGTTCGAGATAGGTTTTCACCTACTGGTCATTCCGGCTGGGTGTAGATAACCTGCATGAGGACGCGCCCGACGGCCTGCAGACTCTCGCTGCTGCATTTGTCCGCCGTATCCTCCGTCGTATGCCAGGGCGGATAGTCAAAATCAATAAGGTCAACGGTCTTGATTCCGGCTTCATTTAACGGAAGGTGGTCGTCGATGACGGCGCGTTGTATGCGGTCTGAGAACTGATAGACACCGAGACTCTTTGCAGTTGACCAGATCAGATCGACGATATCGGGTGCATACTGCAGGGAGTTTGGCTCTTTGGGGATTTCGAGGTCCTTGTCGCCAACCATATCGAGAAGTATCCCGAATGCTGGTTTGAATCCCGGCGGCTGGTGGCTCACGAAATATTTTGTTCCGAGAAGATAATTATCCAGATCCCCTTCCCGCCCGTAATCTTCACCGTCCACGAAAAGCATATCGACCCCGACGGCGGGTGGGTGGTCTTGCAGATGCCGCGCAATTTCCAGAAGAATTGCAACGCCGCTTGCGCCGTCATCTGCTCCTGGAACGGGGAGAGATCGCTTCGTCGGGTCAGGATCCTGATCCGCCTGCGGACGCGAATCCCAGTGTGCGACGAGAAGGATACGCGTTGATGCATTCGTTTCGAACGAGCCGAAGATGTTGGTCATCTTCAGCAATTCGCCGTTATATCCGGTGTGTTCGAATGGTTGATTTTGTATGGTCGCACCGGTACCCTGGAGTGCAGTTTGAAGGTACTGTAAACACTGGTTGTGCGCCGACGTTCCGGGGACCCTTGGACCGAATGCCATCTGTTTCGTAAGCTCCCCGAAGGCACGGTTGCCGTCGAATTCGGGGACCTGTGCCGGCGGAACCTCCTTTGAGGAATGTGGAGGAGTCTGTTGTCGACCGTTACCGCAGCTCAGCATACAGATGCAAACAAGAGGTACGATGCAGCGAGTGATCATGCAGAAAACTGTTGAAAAATAAGACCTAATCTAAGGAAAACTTTCCCGATTCGCAACGATACAAAGTGTAACTTTTTCCTTGTGAAAACGTTAGAAACCAATAGAAGACTACCATTTGGAAGGTTCCGAAGATGAAAGCACCTCTTTCCGTTACAACGAAATTGATCGCTCTTGTCGTTTGCGCCGTCCTTTTCGCGATGGTGATTGTCGGGCTCTCGCTCCATGGGAGACCCACAGGTGGTTCGGTTTACCATTCGTGGACGAGCGACAAAGATGTCGATCACACATTCAACGTTCAACCCGGTGGAGACCTGATTCTGGATGCGGCAGAAGGAAATATTACGGTAACCGGCACCGATGGATCCGATGTTGTAGTTCATGTAATTGCACATGGCTCGGATGATCCTCTTCGCCATTTTGACGTCAGCTTTGAACAGGACGGGAATACCGTCAAGGTTTCCAGCAGGCACGAGCGGCGATACTTTCGCCTGTTCGAAAATAACAGTCTCGATGTCAAATACATGGTTGAGGTGCCTCATTCCTTTAATCTCGATCTGAAGACCTCGGGGGGAGATATCACAGTATCGAAGATCAAGGGAAAGATCGATGGTGAAACATCGGGTGGAGATCTCGACATCTCATCCGTGGAAGGAGTCGTCCGCATGTCGACGTCGGGCGGGAATGTCAATGCGGCTAACTCAAGCGGGGATTTTGATCTGGGCACTTCCGGCGGCAGCATGGAGGGGAAAAAACTCGACGGTCCGATTCATATGGAGACGTCCGGTGGGAACATCGAGTTGCGTGATTGCAACGGAAAGCTTTATGCCACGACCTCCGGTGGAAATATCGAGGTGACGATGGAGGATAACAAGGGAATTGAACTCTCAACGTCCGGAGGAAACGTGACCGTCCGTCTGCCGAGATCCGCTTCCGGCGACGTTGCTGCCGAGGCATCCGGCGGCGATGTGAATTCCGACTTTCCGTTCTCCGGCAAAATCAAGGAAGGGAGGATGAACGGTAAGATCAATGGCGGTGGACCCATGATCAAGCTTGAAACTTCCGGCGGCGACATCGCAATCAATTCAATGGAGCCCTCGAAAGGGGAAGAGGACCACTGAATCAGTTCCCGGGAAAGCGGTAGTCTGCCAGATAGGTGAGAATAGTATCCTGTGCTCGACGGAGTGCATCAAGACTCCGCGGGAAGTGATTCGCGAGGATGCTGAACGCAAGAAGTTTTCCGTCAGCCGTCGTCACATATCCCGAAAGTGCACTCACACCCGTAAGCGAGCCCGTCTTTGCATGAACGTTTTCCTGGGCTTTTGACCCGCGCATCCTGCCATGGAGTGTTCCGTCATTTCCCGCCACGGGCAGACTTTCATAAAATCGCTTAAACGTTGCAGGTGTGTGGTATTGGTGATCAAGGAGTTTTGTGATCATTGCCGGCGTGACCGCGTTGTAGAATGAAACCCCCGAACCGTCTGCAAGGACGCAATTGGCAGTATCGATGTCCAACCCCGCGAGATAACTCTTTAGTACCGCAATTCCTCCTTCTGTACTCCCTGCGGCATGCTGCCCTTCCGCTCCAAGCATTTTCAGGAGATTTTCAGCGCCCAAATTGTCGCTCTCTTTGTTTGTCCTGACAACAATAGAATCGAGCGGACGGTCGGTTTCTGCAAGTCTGAGAGTTCCGCGAAGCGAGTCGATAACCAGATGTCCCTGGACGCTGATTCCGTGCGCCCGAAGGCGATCTTTGAACAGCTCCAGCGTGTACATGGCAGGTTCACGCACACTCAACGTGAACGCCCGGGGTGCTGTCCGCGGATGCACTCTTCCGGTAATGTCAATTTCATTGCTTCCGCGCAGCCGCGTCACATGAAGAGGAATACCGGCCGTGTCACTGCTCGTCGTTGCCGTATTCCGGATCTTGAAATGCGCAGACGGAGGTTGAAGTGATACTTCCGGATGCCTTCCCGATTTCTGCCCCGGCCGGACGATCACCTTTACGGAGTTCTGATCGATACAAAGAGCGCTGATGAATGCTTCGTCAGGATCGGGCTCATCATCCCACATCCAGCCGGGTCCCCATGGGATATCATCAAAATAGGTGGTATTGCCTACCAGATTTCCGCGCACGCTCTTGATCCCCAAACGATGCAATGCACCTGCCATCGAATCAAGATCATCGAAAGAGAGGAATGGATCTCCTCCTCCGCGAAGGATGAGGTTCTTGTTCACGACATGTTTGATGATCTTGCCATCCGTGAAGCATACTGTCCTGCATTGAAATCCGGAATCAAACGTGTTCAGGGCCGCGGATGTCGTAAAGAGTTTCATGTTCGATGCTGGATGGAATAACTTGTTGCGGTTTTGGGAGTAGAGAACTTTCCCGTCACGAAGCGAGACAACATCAATCCCAATAAATGCGGAAGCGAAGAGGGAATCATCCAGTACCCGATCAATCTCGGTGCGAATTGAATCAACGGAGGGTTTCGCCGGTTCTGTGGGAGTGGGTAAAGGTCGAGTAACTTGTTCCTGTGCCGAACAGGAAACCAGAGCGGCAACGAAGATGCAAATCAGAAGAGAAAATAATTTCATCGTGTGAATCGACATGTCCAATCTGTCAGGTTGTCAGAAATTACAGAATTAATCGTCAATTACAAATCCATCGAGTTTGTATTACTAGATGAAAATGATTAGATTTTATACGATTTTTTTGTCCATGGAATACTAAAGGATACATGCTGAATTTCATATCAAAACTGTTTCCCAGTAAATCCGATAAGGATATCCGGCGGATTGCACCCCTGGTTGAAGAAATCAACGAGCAGTCCGAACAGATGAAGGGTCTGACTGATGAAGAGCTGAAAGCCAAAACTGCCGAATTCCGGGCGTTCATCAGGGAAAAGACGAGCGCGATCGAGTCTGAAATGACGGAGGTCAAAGAGAAGCTGAAAGACCCGGAGCTTTCCCTCGACGAACGGGAAGATGCATTCTCGAAAATCGAAGAGCTGCAGGAGAATCTCGACTCGGTAACCCGGGAAGCTCTCGATGAACTTCTCACAGATGCATTTGCGGTCGTGAAGGAAGCGTGCCGGCGGCTCGTCGGACAATCATGGGATGTCACGGGGCACAAGATCGTGTGGGATATGGTTCCCTTCGATGTGCAGCTGATGGGAGGAATTGTTCTCCACGAGGGGAAAATTTCGGAAATGGCAACGGGTGAAGGAAAGACACTCGTTGCGACACTCCCTCTCTACCTTAATGCATTACCGGGAAGGGGCGTGCACCTTGTGACGGTCAATGATTACCTCGCACTGCGCGATAGCGAGTGGATGGGGAAGGTGTTCGAATATCTTGGCCTTACCGTCGGATGTATCCAGACTCAGATGGATCCCTCGCAGAGACGGAAACATTATGCCTGCGACATTACGTACGGAACGAACAACGAGTTCGGTTTCGATTATCTCCGCGACAACATGGTGATTTCGCCCGATGACCTTGTCCACCGGGAATATTACTACGCGATTGTCGACGAAGTCGACTCCGTTCTGATTGACGAAGCCAGGACGCCGCTCATTATCAGCGGACCGGTATCAAGTGAGGATCATAAATTTGCCGAAATGAAACCGCGCGTCGAGCGTCTGGTCAGCGCCCAGAGAAATTTTGTGAATAAAATAGTTGCCGAGGCAGAACAGCACCTCGCGCAATCGAAAGAGGAAGAGGCGGGCATCCAGCTCCTGCGGGCAAACCGTGGGCTTCCCAAACACAACCGCCTGATGAAGCTTCTCAATGAGCCGGGGAACAAGCGTCTGATGCAGCAGACGGAGATGGAATACCTCCGGGATCAGTCACGCAGAATGCATGAGATCGACGATGAGCTGTATTACGCGATCGATGAAAAAGACCATTCCATCAATCTTTCGGAAAAAGGAAGGGATCTGCTTGCCGGCAGCAGCGGTGACAAGGACTTTTTCGTTCTCCCGGATGTCGGTACCGAAATCGCAGGGATTGAAACCGATGCAACGCTCTCCGCTGCGGATAAACAGCAGAAAAAGGATGAGCTCAATCTCCTCTATGCGGAAAAAAGCGACCGGATTCACACTGTCACGCAGCTCCTGCGGGCATATTCGCTGTATGAAAAGGATGATGAATATGTTGTGAGCGAAGACGGGAAAGTGATGATTGTCGATGAATTCACCGGCCGGCTTCTTCCGGGCAGAAGGTACTCGGACGGACTTCATCAGGCGATCGAAGCGAAAGAAGGCGTCAAGGTCGAGCGCGACATGCAGACGCTGGCCACGATCACGCTGCAGAATTATTTCCGTCTTTACAAGAAACTCGCCGGGATGACCGGGACTGCGGAAACCGAAGCAGCGGAATTTTTCGAGATTTATAAGCTGGATGTCGTTGTCGTGCCTACAAACAAGCCGATGGTCCGGGACGACCGGGATGACGTGATTTACCGTACGAAGCGCGAGAAATACAATGCGGTCATACAGGAAATCGAGCAGATGAAAAAAGCCAACCGGCCGGTGCTGGTCGGTACGACGAGTGTCGAGGTATCGGAGACCTTGAGCAGAATGCTGAAACGGCAGGGAGTTGCGCACAATGTCCTCAATGCAAAGCAGCATCAGCGTGAAGCGGAGATTGTCGCGCATGCCGGTCTTCCGGGTGCAGTCACAATTGCCACGAACATGGCAGGCCGGGGAACAGACATCAAGCTTGGTCCCGGTGTGGCCGATGCGGGCGGACTGCATATTGTGGGAACAGAGCGGCATGAGGCGCGGCGCATTGACCGTCAGCTGCGCGGCCGTTCGGGACGTCAGGGCGATCCCGGCTCCTCTCAATTCTATCTTTCCCTCGAAGATGACCTGATGCGGTTGTTCGGAAGCGAGCGCATCGCGGGGATTATGGACCGCCTCGGGTTGAAGGAAGGCGATGTCATCCAGCATCCCATGATCAGCCGGTCAGTCCAGCGGGCACAGAGGAAGGTCGAGGAGAACAATTTTGCCATCCGAAAACGGCTGTTAGAGTACGATAATGTAATGAACCAGCAGCGTGAAGTCATCTATTCCCGGCGCCGCCACGCGCTTCTCGGCGAACGCCTGCGGGAAGACATTTACGAGATGCTGCGGGACTACGTGGACAAGATGGTCGACAGGTATTATGATAACGCTGAGATCGATCAGCTGCGCGAGGCCCTTCGAACAAGTCTCCTCGTGGATTTTACCATCACGCCGGACGTCTGGCAGAAAATCGGCAATGAGGGAATCAAGGAATCCGTGTTCAATGCTGCCGTGGAGTTCTACAAGCGCAAGGAAGAACGGTTGGGTGTGGAGCAGCTCAAGAATCTTGAGAGAATGGTGTCGCTTCAGGTCATCGATGAGCGCTGGAAGGACCACCTCCGGGAGATGGATGATTTGAAGGAAGGGATCCATCTGCGCGCATACGGCCAGAAAGATCCCATCGTCGAGTATAAGACCGAAGCATTCAATATGTTCGTCGAGCTTCTTGATCTCGTAAGCAACGATTCGCTGAATCTGGTGTTCAAGCTGTTCCCGCAGCAGGCCGAGGAGGAGACCGTACGGCGCCAGCCGCGCGTCCGCCGCCCCCAGCAGATGACCTTGACGCATGCTGCATCGCAGGGGATGGGATTTCAGGCAAACCATGAACCGGCGGAGAGAGAAGAAAGTGGAGGGGACGCGGCGCCCCAACGGCAGACCGCCGCCAAGCCGCAGCCCGTTCATGTGGGCGAAAAAGTCGGCAGGAATGACCCCTGCCCGTGCGGCAGTGGCAAGAAATATAAGAACTGCCACGGAAGATGAAGCCGATGCGGGAAGGATCGTTCGACAGCAGGTCCCGGAAATAGGGAGGTATGGCGGAACATTTCACCTCTGCGAGTTCACCCTTTCGTGCCGGGTACGTCGCACTCATTGGCAAGCCCAACGTCGGGAAGTCAACCCTCTTTAACGCACTCGTCGGACAACAGCTTTCCATCGTCACCAAGAAACCCCAGACAACCCGACACCGGATTCTCGGTATCAGTACTTCCGAGAGGGCCCAAATCATCTTTCTGGACACACCGGGGATACTTGAACCGAAATACCGGCTTCATGCGGCAATGATGAAATCGGCCCGGCTTGCAATGGGCGATGCCGACATCATCCTCTGGATGATCGATATGACCGCGATGCATCCACAGGAAGATATCCGCGAACGGATCGCGCTCGATTTCCTCACCGAACTGCGAAAGCCGGTGTTTCTTGTCATCAACAAAATCGATCTCGTTCCCAGGGAACGGATTCTCCCGGTGATAGCGGAATCCTCAGCGGCCTTTCCCTTTCGAGAAATATTCCCGGTCTCTGCGCTGAAGTGCCTCGGTGTGGATGAACTCCGCGATACACTCGTGAGCATCCTTCCGCTCCACCCGCCGTTCTATCCCCCCGATATTGTCACCGAACAGCCTGAGCGATTCTTCGTCAGCGAGCTCATTCGTGCCAGAATATTCGAAAACCTCCGGGATGAACTTCCGTATTCAACTTCGGTGGATATTCTCGACTTCAAGGAAGAAGCGGGAAAGAAGGATGTGATCAATGCGGAAATCTACGTCGAAAGGGAATCCCAGAAGGGTATCGTCATCGGCAGGGAGGGGAAAGCTCTGAAGAAAATCGGTCAGGAAGCGCGAAAGGACATCGAGGCGTTTCTTGAGCGGCCGGTGTTTCTGGAATTGCACGTGAAAGTCCGTGAAAAGTGGCGCCAGAGCGATGCCTGGTTGAAACGTCTTGGGTATCTCTGAACGTGCGTCTCATTGGGTGTAGAAGAGGAAGGTGGTTCGATGGCCGATATTAAGCCCTTTCGCGGATTCCTGTACGACAGAAATCGCGTGAACCTCCCGGATGTGGTGGCTCCGCCGTACGATGTGATCTCACCGGCACAACAGGCGGCACTTTATGACCGGCATCCGGCCAATATCACCAGACTCATTCTCGGCCGTGAGGAAGACCGGTATTCTTCAGCGGCGAAATTTTACGCAGACTGGAAACGATTGGGTATCCTCGTCCGCGATGATGCGGCGAATCTCTATATCCTGGCGCAGTCGTTTGAGCTGCCGGATAAACGAAAAGTGGAGCGAAGAGGATTCATTGCTGCCTGCCGCCTCGAAGATCTGGGCAAAGGATCAATCGTCCCGCATGAGAAAACTCTCTCAAAACCGAAAGAGGACCGGTTCAGACTTTTCTTTGCGACCCGAGCCATGTTCAGCCAGATCTTTTCGCTCTACCGTGATACGGACGGCGTTCTCGACCCGCTTATGCGTACTGCCATGAAGCGTCCACCCGAATTCGACGTGGAATCCGATCATGTCCGCAACCGCATGTGGCGGGTTTCAGATTCTTCCATCATTTCGTCGTTCGCGTCATATATCGCAGGGCAAAGAATCTATGTTGCCGACGGACATCACCGATATGAAACAGCTCTCCTGTATCGCGATGCAATGCGCCTCCGCCATCCGAACGGATCCGGAGATGAACCGTTCAATTATATCCCCATGTTTTTCACCAATATGACCGACCCCGGTCTCGTCATTCTTCCCACACACCGGATCGTGCATGGCATAGCGGGATTCGATCGACAGGACTTTCTTTCACGCCTGGATGAACATTTTCGGATCACGCCGCTCGAATCGTTGAAGAATCTTCTGGACTCGTTGCGGGCACGACCATCGGGGCGGATCGGCATTGTACTTTCGGATCGCCCTGGCTTTTATCTTGCAGATGTCAGGCGATCAGCACAGGCCCCCGGCGAAACTGGTCCTGAAGTTCTCCGGGATCTCGACGTCACGCTCCTGCATAATCTGATTATGAACAAGCTTCTCGGGATGACCGACGAGGATCAGGTCAGCAAACGAAACCTCGATTACATCCGGGATGAAAGCGAAGCGCTTGATGCGGTTGTTTCCGGTAAAGCGCAGGCGGCATTTCTTCTAAATCCAACGCCGGTCGAGCTAGTTCGCAAAGTGGCGGAAAGCGGCCTCACGATGCCACAGAAGTCGACGTATTTTTATCCGAAGCTCCTTTCCGGAACCGTGATCTATGATTTTGGTGAGTGGTAGGCGAAGATGAGGGCTGAGAAATTTCTCGTGTTCGCCGGATTTGTGCTGATCACGGTAATCTGGGGTTCGACCTGGCTTGGAATCAAGATCGGCCTCGAAAGCGTTCCCCCGTTCTTCGGTGTGGCTCTCAGGTTCACCCTTGCCGGAACAGTCCTCCTGCTCATTACGCTCCTCCGGGGCGTGCCGATGAAACACCACCGCGAAAATTTCCTCCTCTATTTGTCGCTGGGGTTCCTTTCATTTGGGCTGCCATACGAACTGGTGTACTGGGGCGAGGCGCGGATTCCTTCGGGACTGACGTCTATCCTCTTTGCTTTTTATCCGTTCGTGGTTGCCATCTTCTCACATCTCTTTCTGCGGAACGAGCGGCTGAACATCTACAAGATTTCGGGAATTGTCCTCGGCATTCTCGGTATCATTATCATCTTCTGGTCAGATCTCCGGTTCGAGGGGGATTCTATGGGCGGGATGATCGCCATTCTCCTCAGTACGTTTCTCCAGGGGATTAGTCTCATCATCGTTAAGCGCATCGGCAAACACGTCGATCCGCTGACGATGAACTGCGGCGGCATCTGGGCGGGCATCCCGCTCATGTATGTTCTCGCATTTGCGTTTGAGGATTTTCATGCGGTCCATCTGGATCGACAGGGTGTGCTGGCAATACTCTATCTCGCAATTGTGGGCACAGTCATAGCGTTCGGAGTCTTTTACTGGCTTCTCAAACGCGTCGAAGCGGTCTATCTCGCGCTGAGCTCATTGGTTACCCCGATACTCGCGGTGATTCTTGGAACCATATTTCTTGATGAACAACTGTCGCCGAACGTTTTTTGGGGTGCCGCACTCGTCTTGATGGGCATTCTGGTCACGAACGGGAAAGATCTGTCACGGAAAGTGGCGCTAGCATATTCCAGAAACGTGAATTCAAAGGAAGGCGGATGAGTATGGCGAAGAAACTTACGCATGTCGGAATAGCTGTGAAGGATCTTGATGCCGCATCGAGAGTGTTCTGTAAACTTCTCGGGCAGGAAGATCCCTCGAGGGAAATCGTGCCGGACCAGCGGGTGAAGATTGCGTTCTTTCAGACGGGGGGTACCTCCGTTGAGCTCACTGCTCCCACATCACCGGACTCTCCCATCGCAAAATTTCTGGAGAAGAGAGGAGAAGGTGTTCATCACCTCTCATTTGAAGTCGATGATATCAGGGCGGAGCTGAAGCGGCTGAAAGCAGAAGGATTCCAACCGATCGATGATGAGCCGCGGATTGGTGCAGGAGGATGCTGGATTGCGTTCCTTCATCCAAAATCGACGAACGGCGTGCTCATCGAAATTTCTCAGAAGCGGTCCTAATGGCAATTGCTTTCATCAGTCGAAATTCTTAAATTTTCCACGGCGATGGAGTTCGCCGAAACCACCGCGCGGTTTTCGAATCGCGAAGGTTGATGACTCCTGCACATACGCATGAATGCCGAAGTGTCAGGAGTTTTTCATTTTTGTTCATGATGAAGGAAAGTCGCGGTGCTTAACGCAACATATATTTTTCTTGGAGGAGGAATTGGTGCCGTCGCACGGTACTGGCTTCAAGGATTTGTCTACCGCCACGTATCGGGCATCTTTCCCTATGGAACTCTTGTGGTCAATTTCCTCGGCTGCTTCGTTATCGGAGTTCTGATGACCGGAATGGAAGAGCGATTTGTGATGAACCCAACCTTGCGAATCTTTCTGACGATCGGGATCCTCGGTGGTTTCACTACATTTTCCTCCTTCAGTTACGAGACGATCGCACTCCTCCGCGAGGGGGAATTCTTGCTTGGTCTCGCCAATGTTGGCGCAAGTGTCGCGGTATGTCTTGCGGCAACGTATCTTGGAACGCTTCTTGGCAAATTGTTCTGAAAGGTAAGGGAAAATATGAAACTCTCCGGTGAAGGCAAATTGCTTCGAATCTTTCTGGGTGAAATGGATAAGGTGGGGCATCAGCCTCTCTATGAGAAAATAGTGCTCAAAGCCCGGGAATTGGGACTCGCAGGAGCAACGGTAACCCGTGGTGTTTCAGGGTACGGAGCGGGCAGTCGAGTGATACACACGGCGAAGATCCTGAGACTCTCGGAAGATTTGCCGTTTGTTGTAGAAATTGTGGATGAAGAAGAAAAGATCATGAAATTTCTTCCGGTGATTGATGATTTGTTCGAGGCGGTGGGATGCGGTGGAATGGTCACTCTCGAAAAAGTCGACGTAATCAAGTACACTTCGGGCAAACGATAATTCAAGCCGTGCGACGGTTCAGCAAGTCATCAAATCCGTTGAAGACCGTTTTGAGAAGGAGGAAACGGGGCGCATTCGTGATCCTCCTTGCCTGGTGCTTGACCGTCAATGCGGGAGCGCAGACTGATTCGGCGGGATTCATTTCAGTGGTGGGAAGAGATCTCTCAACATCATGGCGGGAAGCCGGAAGGTTTTTCACAGCACCGCTTCATTTCACCGAATCAGATTGGCTCCTTACGGGCTCAATTATTGGCGGCACTGCGGTGCTCTTTACGGCTGACCCTTCCATCCGCACCGTCGCCTTGCGTAACCAGTCGGCAGACGGCGGCCATGTTGCGGATGCAATCCAGCATTACGGTGAGCCGGTCTACGGACTCGGGCTCGCCGGGGGGCTTTATATTGCCGGATTTGCAGCAAAAAATTCTTCACTGCGGACGACCGGCGTTATGATTGTCGAGTCGATGGCATTTGCCGGCATAACGACGACGGTTCTCAAGACTGTTGCAGGAAGAAGCAGGCCGTATCTTGAGGAAGGACAATATCGTTTCAGGGGAATGCAGTTCAATACCGATCACACGTCACTCCCGTCGGGCCACGCTACAGTGGCTTTTTCGATCTCTTCGGTCCTTGCTGAACGTCTTCATAATATGTATGCATCAGTCGGCTTGTATGCGCTTGCTGCCGGAGTGATGGGAGCGCGCATTTACAACGATGAACACTGGTTTTCCGACACATTCCTCGGTGCAGCAATAGGAACGATTTCCGGTATTGCCGTCGCGCGTTATCATGAAGAGGATGATCATGCGGTTTCGGTTTCGCTCCTTCCCATCGGTGACAGAATCGGAATTTCTCTCAATTTTTGATGTCTGACTCAAGCAGTCGGCGCTGGCTCAGTACAACGGTCGTTGGCATAGGTCTGGCGAGCTTCTTCTCGGATCTCAGTCATGAAACCGCATCTGCAGTTCTGCCGATGTTTCTTGCGGGCATTGGTGCCGCGCCGGCCGCGCTCGGCATCATCGAAGGGGTATCGGATGCGATCTCCAGCTTCGTGAAGCTCTGGGCCGGATGGTACAGCGACAGGATGCGCGTTCGAAAGCCGATGGCGGTCTT
>DATIXJ010000019.1:0-62989 GCA_035518715.1 Bacteroidota bacterium
TACGCTTACCGGCACTCCGCTCAGGATACGGGACCTCTCGATTTCTGATCCGCCGTGTTTGGAGGCACCGGTGGTAACCGACTCACAGCAGAAGAATGCCGGTTACCGGATAGCCCTCTTCGGTGTGCGTGACATTGCGGGAAATGTCATGAGGGCGCCGCGGAATACCGATTTCTTCGCCGGGAGCGATCTCGCAGATACGTCGAAACCGACATTCGAGTCCAAGAGTGTTCATGATCTGATGAAAGACGTGGGTGTTCGCGATTCATTTCATCTTGTATTCAGTGAAGCGGTGTGCAGATCGCCGTTCGAGAAGGGATTCATCATGTTTGATACCGCCAACAATATCGTGCAGGGAAATTTTCTCTGGTGGTATTCGACAGCGGTGACATTTATCCCGAAGGTCCCGCTGCACTTCAATACCCATTATAAGATGCGGATTACCCTCGATTCGCTTCAGGATGTTGAGGGAAATCATTTCTCGGATACGTCTTCCATGACCAGATTCGAAACGGTCGACGAGAAAACATTGAGCGGTATTCGCGGGAATGTTGTTGATGAATTGCAGGAGGGACGCGGGAGAATCACCATCACGGCAACCAATGTGACGAACAAACAGTCACCTCCATATACCGCGACGCTTGAGGGGCCCGGGGCATTTGCAATGAATGAAATGATGGAAGGGCAGTACGTATTCTTTGCGTACCGAGATGCAGACAGCAATGGCCTGTACTCCTACGGAAAAGCGTTTCCGTATGCATCTGCGGAGAGGTTTCTCTATTATCCGGATACTCTGAAGCTCCGGGCGCGGTGGCCGCTGGAGGGGCTCACGCTGCGGTTCAAGCCGTAGTCAGTGCCGCTTGTCGAAGGGATTTTCCGGAGGGATGAATTCTTCGGGAAACCGTGGGGGAGGATTCTTGATGATGTTGTCCGGGACGATCCAGGCGTCCTTATATCCCAACGCAACCAGATGTTTCAACGCGGGTCCCGCGGCAGTCCTGTCGGCATAATTGCCGACCCGCACTTTGTAGTACGGCACATCGTAGACAAGATAGACCCACTCGTTCGGGAGAAGCGTTGAAAGGGTATCCCGTACCTGAGATGCTTCGTCAATTTCCTGTGTGAAGAGGACCTGAACGCGGAATCCGGGGATAGTTTCCGGGACTGCGGGGGCTGCAACTTCTGCATACGTGAGAGCATTGTGCCGCTGCGCTTCCTGCTGCTCGAGCGTTGAGATATCAGGGTCGAAGTCAGAAGGGTTGAAACCCGGTTCGTACTTTGCGAGAAATTCCCGGAGATTATGTTGGGAAGATGGATCGCGTGTCGGCCCCGCCGACGAGCCGCATCCTGCCGCTATGCCAACCACCAAAACAATCAGAAGAGAAGAAAAATTACTGGTGAGGTTTTTCCCAAACCCATGCATCTTTATAATCGCCTGGATATTGCTGTGCAATCGCATCCCGGAATGATCTTGCGGCATCCTTCGTGGGGAAATCGCCAATCATCACTTTGTAGAGCGTGTCGGTCTGATCGAGAAACAGGTATACCGGCTGATTAAACCGCTGTTTTGCAAGAGCGATGATCCGATCGGCATTGTCCGGCATCTTGAATGCACCAATCTGAATCGAGCAATTGCCTTTCGGAATATCTCCGGTCATTGTCGGTGAAGAGGGTGGAGCATACGCGGGGTGTTGAGTATCTTGACGCAGTACGGTAACTGTATCGACCTTCTCGGGGACCTTTTGCGCGGCGGCGGGGGGCGGCGTGTACGCCGGCTGTTGGGGAGTTGGCTCCTCTGTCGGGGGAGTGCTGGTATTCTGTGATTCCTGTGAGGAAGAACAGCCCGCAAGCAATCCGACGGCGATCAACCCGATGATGATGAACACGAAGGTGGAAGATTTCATAAACGCCTCAGTTAAGAGTTACGTCCTAATAGGACTTTGCCGATTTTTCAGCTTCTTTAGATTTACCGTCACTCTCGGTGCTGACGATCTTCACGCTGGCGCTCGCTCCGATCCGGTCGGCGCCGCTTGCTACCATGGCAAGAGCATCTTCCCGCGTGCGGACACCGCCGGATGCCTTGACCCCCATTGCCGAACCGACGACCTTTCGCATGAGGGCGATATCGCCCACCGTAGCGCCACCCTTTGAGAACCCGGTCGATGTCTTGACGAAATCTGCACCGGCACGCTTTGCAATCAGACAGGCCTTGATCTTTTCCTCATCCGTCAATAGTGCCGTTTCAATAATGACCTTGGAAAGGGCCCCATACCTGCGTGCTGTGGTCACCACGGCGAAAATATCGTTCTCGACGTATTCGTATTCGCCCGATTTCAACATGCCGACGTTGATTACCATATCGACTTCCCGGGCACCATCGCGAAGAGCGTGCTCCGCTTCAAATGCCTTTGTCGCGGTCGAGGTTGCTCCCAGCGGAAAACCGATCACCGTGCAAACTTTGACGGATGTGTCCCGAAGGAGCTTTGCGCAGAGAGAAACATAGGAGGGGTTAATGCAGACACTCGCGAAAACATACTTTTTTGCTTCCTGGCAAAGTTTGATGATTTCGTCCTTTGTCGCTTCGGGCTTGAGAAGCGTGTGGTCGATCATTCCTGCCAAATCGGTCTCTATTCCTCCGGCGGCTTCGATACCGATTCCCGCCGTTATCCGGGAGGCGCCATGATCGACGATGTTCTTGACGCCTTCCTTGTTGTGGATGACGCACAACCCATCCTTGCAGGTATCATCCGAGCAACATGTATGCCCCTCTGCTCTCTTCGGATGAAGTACTGAATGGACTATTCGATCAATTTCCTTCTGGCGCATATTCGGTCTTTAGACCAAAAAGTGTGTAAATCCAATATCAATATACAATTTTCCGCTGAACAAACAAATGCTCCCGGGGAGCACGCTCGGTTTTTGCTCCAATTCCGGCACTTTCCCTTGTATCTCGATGTCAGAATCATTACATTAAAAGTAATTATCTGCTACCTGCAGTGAACCTGATGACCCGCTTCGGAATCTTCCTCCTTTTGATCGTGATGCTGCCGTCGTTCGGCGCATCACAGGGTACCACGGCCTACGATTTTCTCCGCAATGATGTGAGCGCACGAGCCGCCGCGCTTGGGGGGAGTTTTGTGAGCACCAGTGATGATCCGAACCTGATATTTTACAATCCTGCCGGGCTTGCATCCCTCTCAGCGACTCGATTCTCGGTGGGATTCTTTAAGGAACTTTTGGATATCAATGCGGGGTATGTCAGCTTCGGTACGCAGGTTCAGGGGCTCGGGTACGTTGGGGGCGGCATCAATTATGTCAATTACGGTGACTTTCAGCGTACGGGGGATGAAGGGCAGGATCTTGGATCCTTCGGTGCAGGTGACTTGTCACTGACTCTCGGCTACGCAGGCGAACTGCAGCCCGGGCTTGCTTATGGTGTGAATGCGAAATTGATTTATTCGTCCATCGCGGAGGTGCATTCTTCTGCGGTTGCGATAGATCTCGGAACCCAGTATTCAGTGATTCCCTCACGCCTGATAGTTGGGGCGAGCATACTGAATCTCGGAACCCAGCTCGATCCGTACATGACCACGCGGGAACAACTGCCGTTCGATATTCGTGTCGGTGCAACGATTTATCCGGAACATCTTCCCGCCGCCGTCACGATCGGGTTCCATAAGTTTACGGATGCGCAGGACAATATCGGAAACCATCTCACGGCATTTTCTGTGGGTGTTGAATTTACGGCCAGCCCGAATTTCCAGCTCCGCATGGGATACAACAATGAGCTCCACCAGGAGCTTAGCCTGGATTCGAGTGCGGGATTATCGGGTATTTCTCTCGGGGTAGGAATCCTGCCGGGGACATACACGATCGATTATGCATTCACCTCATACGGAAAAATCGGCGCCGTCCACCGCATCAGCGTTTCCTTCTGAGCTACAACACGATCCTCTCTAACAGCAGTTTGCTGAAATAGAAAAGGATCATCCCTCCGAACACAATCAGCGGCGTAATGCGGTTTCCCGAACGGTTGATTTCGGGAATGAGATCGCTGGCACCGACGTATGTTGCCGCCCCTGCCGAAAATGCGAAGGCAATCCCGATCGTTGCAGTATTAATGTTGGAGAGGAAGAGTACAAGGACAATGCCGAGAAGTGTGGCTACTCCAATGGCTATCGACGCCGCAAACGTCCGGTTGCGCGGCTGACCCGCTACCATCATAATTGATGCCGTCGTCAGCCCCTCGGGGAGTTTGTGGAGAAAGATCGCAATGAAGATCAGCAGCCCGATGGAGAGATTATATTGCATTCCTGCCGAAATCGAAACCCCGTCGAAGAATGAGTGGACAAACAGACCTGCAAAGGCGGACAAACTTGCCGTGTGTGATACCATGACTTCAGAATGGGTTTCTTCGCCGAAGTGGAAGTGACCGACAACGGTATGCTCGAAAAAATGGAGGAGACCGAACCCGCAGATGATGTAGAGTGAGGCCACGCTCCCGAGGAGTTGAATGCTCTCCGGCACGAGTTCGAAGAACACCAGCGAAAGGAGAAAGCCCGCGCTGAGAGCCAGAAGATACTCCTGCACCATTCTCGGCCACTCGGATCGCATGAGGACGAGCAGGCCGCCCCCGACCTGGGCCGCGGCAGCACTGAGACCGAGAATGAGGATGATGAGCATGGCCGGTTCAGGATTTCCGGTATGGAGCTGTGAGGTACTGCTGTGCCTGCTTGTGCGCGTCCATGTAGTCTTTCATATCCAGGACTTTCCGGTATTGTGTTATTGCAAGATCTCGTTTCCCCTGCAGGTCATAGATCATTCCAATCCGGAGGTTGGTGGCAGTCATGAAACCCGATGGCCCGTCGGCGTCGAGAACTCGCGAGAGCTCGTCGGCACGATAGAAATAGCTCAGTGCGGAATCGTAGTCTGCGAATTCCATTGCGTGCAGTCCCAGATAGTAATTTGCTTCCCGCTCCGTCAGCTGATCATAGCCGAGCCGGTGCGCATGAACATCATCCAGAATTTCTTTGAACACCCTGTTCATTTCATCCCAGTTTGAAGCGGAAGCATAACACCGGCCGACATACCGGTGGAAGAGCGCATTGTTCGGATATTGCGCGTGAAGCTGAAGGGCAAGAATGAGCGCATCACCATACGCGTGTTCGAAGTTTACGAGCGACACAAGCAAAACATATTTCGCTTCAGTTCCGGCATACCTCGCCTTCTCCGCTGCAGTGCGAAGCTGATCAAGGCCTCGGACGCGGTTACCCTTCGGGAAAAAAAGCGTGAGAGGTTTGACAAACGGATACTGTTCCGGAACGACAGCGGCGTAATAGTTGTAAATCCCGGTCCCGAGAAGAATGTCGGTGTTTTCCGGGGCAAGTTTTGCTGCTTTCTGTACAATCGGAAGGGCTTCACGACCGGCATTCGCCGCTTTGAGCCAGTCCTCCCGGTTCACAAAAAGTCTTCCCTCAAAACCCAGGGATCCGCCCTTGAAAAAAAGTGCCGTGGTATCATTCCCGTTGGCATCAAGTCGCTTATCGCAGAGATCGATGACATGATCGAGCTCGCCGATGAAATGCTCGTCGTGGGATGTGTTGCCGATATCGGTGACGATCTTCCACCAATCGACCATGGCGAGAAAGAAATACCCTGCGGGGTGGTCCGGGTGTGCCCGTTCGACGGCGCGGAATTCCGCTTGGGCGCTGTCAAACGAAAGATCATAAACGAGTCCGATTCCCTTCTGGAGATGCGATTCGGAAACGGAATCTCCGAGCCATTGTGCATGTCCGGTGGAACAGACGATCAGGAAAACGAACAGGAGCCAGTAATACCGCCGGGTGAGAGGTCTCATTCTTCCCCGGCGGATGACGCCCGATGAATGAAAAGAGTTCGCTGCCAAACAGAACTTCAATTCAGGTTACCGCTGGTTGCGGCGTCCTTCAATTTGTCGTTTGCAAATATGGCAATCTCCACGCGACGGTTCTGCTGTCTTCCCTCCGCGGTCGAATTGGACGCGACGGGCTGAGTCTCGCCATATCCCATCGTGGTGAACCTTGCAGTGGCCACTCCGAGGCCCTCGGCATAGGCGGCCACGGATGATGCTCTCCTCTCGGACAGGCCCTGATTGTACTCTGCCGTACCCGTTGAATCGGTGTGTCCTTCGACCAGAATGTTCGTATCCGGGTACTTGTTGAGGATTGTTGCAAGCTTCGCGATGTTTTCCTTTGCCTGGGACTGGAGATCAGATTTGTTCGTTTCGAAAAGGATCCCGGAGTCAAAAGTAATTTTGATTCCTTCTCCCACCCGTTCGATTTTCGCATTCTGAAGATCTTTTTTCATGTCGGCCGCCTGTCGATCCATATAATTCCCGATAAGCGCACCGGCCGTTCCGCCGATTGCGGCACCGATGATCGCTCCGACTGCCGTATTACCGGCCTGCTTTCCGATAATTCCGCCGAGGATACCCCCGACGGTCCCACCGATTGCGCCGCCCTTCACGGTGTTGCTTGCCCCGCACCCCATGAAGACGATTGAAAGACAAAGTGTGATGATTATTGATGAGATGAGAAAGTGTTTCATAGATTCCCTTTCGTATGATCTGGCAGAACAACTCAGAAATGGTTGACTCTCATCAAAAAATAAGAAAGCAATTCATTACATGCAATTCGTTCCTGCACCATGGAGTCCCGTTCCCGTACGGTAACCGTCTGATCCTCCAATGTTTGTGAGTCGACGGTGACGCAAAACGGCGTGCCGATCTCATCCTGCCGACGGTAGCGTCTGCCAACGGCTCCGCTGTCGTCGTAAAAGACGCGGAGGTGCGGGCGGAGGTCGGCTTCGATCTTCCGGGCAAGTTCGGGCATCCCGTCACGGTTGACCAGCGGGAAGATTGCCGCTTTGATCGGTGCGAGGGAAGGGTGAAACTTCATGACGACGCGTGTTTCCATCTGGCCTTCTGCTGTGGGTGCCTCCTCCTCGGCATACGCGTTCACGAGGAATGCCATGAACGAACGGCTTGCACCCGCGGAGGTTTCGATAATGTACGGGATGAATTTTTCCTTTGTGGTTTCATCAAAGTACTTCAAACTTTTTCCGGAATACTCTTCGTGCCTCGAAAGGTCGAAATCGGTCCGGTTGTGAACACCCTCAACCTCACCCCATCCGAACGGAAATTTGAATTCAATGTCGTATGCGTCCTTGGCGTAATGGGCAAGTTTTCCCGGTTCGTGGCGGTGCCACTGCAATCGCTCCTTCGGCATTCCGAGGGAGAGAAACCAGTTCATTCGCTGTTCCCGCCAGTATTCAAAATGTTCATCATCCGTTCCGGGTTTGCAGAAAAACTGCATCTCCATCTGTTCAAATTCACGCGTCCGGAAGAGAAAATTTTTCGTGTTGATTTCGTTCCTGAACGCTTTCCCAATCTGCGCGATGCCGAATGGAATCTTCTGACGAGAGGACGCCTGAACATTCAGGAAGTTTACGAATATTCCCTGGGCTGTTTCAGGGCGCAAAAACACAACGTTGCTCGAGTCTTCTACCGGTCCGACAAATGTCTTGAACATGAGATTGAACTTGCGCGCTTCGGTGAAGGTTCCCTTCGTTCCGCAGTTCGGACAAGTGAGGAAGCCGAGAATTTTTCCGGGTTCGGACTCTGCTTTCTTCTTGAACTCTTCCACAATATACTCGTCACGCTGCTGGCCTTCGTACTTCCCCGGCTCTGCTTCTCTCAGCGCTTCTTTTTGCCTCTTCACCGAAAGTTCCTCGAAGAGGATGTCCAGGCGATATCTCGATTTGCATTGCTTGCAGTCTACCATCGGATCCGTAAAATTCTCGACGTGGCCGGATGCTTCCCATGTGCGCGGGTGCATGAGGATGGCGGCGTCGAGCCCTTCCACATTGCTCCGGTACGTCATTTCTTTCCACCATGCTTCCTTGATATTGCGCAGGAGCTCGACACCGAGCGGCCCGTAATCCCAGGCACCATTCAGACCGCCGTAAATCTCCGATGATTGGAAGACAAACCCGCGTCGTTTGCAGAGTGAGACAAGCTTGTCCATGAGTTCGGTATCGGAAGTTCCCTTTGGTTTTGCCATACGTTCCTTTTGGTTGAATTGAGGTCTGCTTGTAATCCTTCCTTTGGCCGCGGGCTATATTGTTGGAGCAGTCTCTGCGGATGTTCCACGCCGTAGCCGCGGATCGGGTTTCAGGGTAAGCGTTTCCAAGATAATACCGTGAAATTCGAGATGAATGCTCACAGTATTCTCTCTGGAATTTTCCGAAGCAACCACCCGGCCGTCATACTTCTTCACCATCCTGCTCAATGCAAGATTGACCTGCACGGCGAGTATCTCTGGCGGAACCGTGATCTTTCTCTCAATTCTCGTCAAGGTACTCCCCGCAATCGGCAGTTGCGATTTCCTGATCCATTCTTTTTGAATCCCGAACCGTGCAAGGACCGTATCGACATCCCGGTCGACTTGCGCCATGAGCGGCTGGCTTTCTACTTCCCGAGAGATGGCAGTTTCGGAACTGCGTGTTCGGTGAATAAGAAAAAGTCCGAGGGCTGCAAGAGCCAGGGCACCTGCTGCCAGGACGCGCCAGACTAATCCCCGGTCGAAGTGTTTCGTGTTCACGTTCCCTTAAAGACCGGCTTTCTCTTTTCGAGGAAGGATCGCGTTCCTTCGCGAAAATCCTCGGTGCTGCAGCATTCCCCGAACAGTCCCGCCTCAATGTGCATGCCCTCGCTTAGTGGGAGTTCGAGGGTCGCATTTACGGCCTTGATCGCCATCCGGATCGCAAGCTGGCCCTTACCGATGATAGTCCTGGCGACCGTCTCGGCTGTCGGGATCAATTCTGACAGCGGAACAACTCTATTGACCAGGCCGATGCGTAATGCTTCTCCTGCGTCGATCTGGTTTCCGGTGAGAATCATTTCCATCGCTTTTCCGATTCCCGCAATTCTAGCCAGCCGCTGAGTCCCGCCGTAACCGGGAATGATGCCCAAGTTGACCTCCGGCTGACCAAATTTCGCATTCTCAGACGCCATCCGGAGATGGCATGCCATGGCGAGCTCACATCCGCCACCCAGCGCAAAGCCGTTTACCGCAGCGATGACGGGCTTTCCCAAATGCTGAATCAGATCAAAAACTGCCTGACCTTCTGCAGCAAATTCCTTCCCGGTCTCCGATGTGAGTCCTGTCAATTCACCGATGTCAGTTCCCGCTACAAATGCCTTTTCCCCCGCTCCCGTGAGGATGACAACGTCAACTTCCTGGTTTGTTTTCAACGACGTGAACAGAGACTTCAACTCCGACTTGCAGACGGCGTTGAGCGCGTTCAGCTTGTCCGGCCTGTTAATGACAACCGTCGCAATACGGTCTTTGACGGAAAGCAAAAGTGTGGTGAAATTCATGGCTGCCGACCTCATTTCTTTGCGGGAACTGATTTGACGAATGCCCGAAATTGTGCAACAAGTTCTTCATATTCAAGAGATGTGATACGCCCCGATGATCTGGCGAGACGTGCAGCTTCGACACCCGCGACGGTATAGAGGGGAAGGAGATAGGGAGCATGCTGAAGAATAGCGTCGAGATGGATCCTGATGGTCTCAAAATCCCGGCGCACCACCGGACCTGTAAGAGTATTTCTGGCCGTGTCTCTCACCGTCTGTTCGGTTGTTGATGTGAGGAGTGGGCCGAAGATCTCCGTCCATGATTCCTTCAATCCGGTCAGAGAAGTCAATTCATCAACCGCGTTAAGAAGGACCGAAAGATAGTTCGAGGCGAATACCGATGCAGCGTGATACAATGGTTTCATGTTTTTGGGGATGATCACCGCTTTCCCATTCAGCCGGCGGACGAGCGCACGGGCATTCTCGATTCCTTCGGGGTCTCCTTCGATGCCAAAGAAGATGTGCTTCAGTCGTGCCTGCATCCGTTCCGTAGAAATCGTTCTGGGGAACGACTGAACGGGATGGATGGAGGAAATGACCGAACCCTTTCGCTTCAGGGGTGCGAGGATATCAGATGAATAGACACCGGAGCAATGAAATGCGAATAAATTCCGGAATGCGAGGTGCTTCAGCTTTGCAATATCCCCCGTGATCTGTTTCAGGGCTGAATCAGAAACAGAAAGGAGAAGGATCTCCGTGCGGGGATCAATGTCGCTGATACTTGTCGATGCCCTGCGGCACCCTAACTTCCTTGCCAGGGCAATTGAGTGTGCGCCTGTCCGGCTGATGACGCTTACCACGGGATATCCTGCCTTGCGAAGCGCCAGGCCGATTGCGGAACCGACCGCTCCCGCACCGATGATGCTTAGTTTTGGGTTTCCTCTCGGCATATCCACTCAATTTGTCGGAACCAAAGCTGCAGAAACATAACCGACAACTTGTGTGTAATCACCCGTAATGTCGCCAGAATTGCAGTGGTGGAGGATTGATGCGGATGTTGCGCCGAGAAGTTTTGCAGCGTGCATGACGGCGACCGCTGGTCCGCCGCCGCAGGCCTCGGTGGAATCGTTCTCCAGATCAATCATCAGTTGGTTGGGATCGCAGGCCTCGACATCACGAAGGAATATCCGGTCGAGACGGTCTGCTTCGTGGGAAGGATAGTAATGTGAAAGGTCCGAGCTTGCAATAAGAAGCACGTTCTTGTCTTTGAGGATAGTACCAAGCCGATTCCCAAGATGAAAGCAATACTCATTCGTCTGGTGTCCCATAACGATCGGCAGGAAATGGAATCGGGGGAGTACCCGTTGGAGAAATGGGAGTTGAACTTCAATCGCATGTTCCTCGTGGTGGCCCTGCGGCGTTGCCCCGATAATGCTGTCCCCTTCCAGCAGAAGGTCGCGAAGCGAGTCGTCGACCAGGACTTCCCCGAGCGGTGTCCGATAGCCGGAGCCGCTGAAAATGGAGATTCCGTCGAAGTACTCTCTGTGGCTTGGGGCGACAATCACCACGGTGGAGATATCCCGATGGAGGAGAAGAGCGTACGCGTAGGCCGCTGTCTTTCCAGAGTACATATATCCCGCATGCGGCACAATAAGTGCCAATGGGGTGGGGGCTGTCTCTGCCCTCTTTTCCGTTCCGACCTGATCGAGCAAATCGTCGATGGTGCGGGAAAGAGCCGACGGTTGAGCTGGGTAGAACATCCCAGCAACTGCAGGCTGGCGGATTGTGGAAACTGTCATCTTAATGCGTGTGATGAGCCGGGGCATTCTGGTGAATGACCTCGGCGGTGAACGTAAATATCCTTATTCCGGGGTGGTCCCGGGCAGACGGCGGAATGCCGGCTTTGCGGAGGGTCTCGTAATAAAACGTCTCACGATCCCATCCCTGCTCGGTGGCGACCTGTGGCAGGAGTAAACCCCGGGCATTTTCGAGCTCGACAACCAATCCGTCCCTGCCGATCTCGACTTCGCGGATGTTGTGAATCAGTTTCCGGGGAGAAAGGATCGAAATTTCCATCTCGAGCTCCGGAAGTTCTGCGGCTGTTATCGGTTCAAACCGGAAATCCTCTGCAGCCGCCTTTACCGCTGCGTCCTGAACCGTTTCAAAAAGGGGTTTGATGGCATCCACATATCCGATGCAGCCCCGAAGTTCACCGGTACTTCGCAGCGTAACAAATGCGCCACACGGTTCACGGAGCGCACGCGGGATGGATCTCAGAGTTTCAACCCGTTCATTGCTCACAACTGCCTCAATCGATGTGCGGGCAATCGTGAATAGGAATTGTTTCTCAGATTGCGAGAGCATGCCCTTTCCTCCTGTGCGGAAACCTACGGAAAAATACGGAAATTGTCTCTGATATTCAACTTGCAACTTGAGGGGAACGTCGGTTTTCTTGATTCTCACGAGCATGTTTGCTACATTGATCACAGAATTTTTTACAGGAGTAAACGAACGCATGGCGTTGATGGTGAGCATATCGGGGATTCGAGGTGTTGTAGGAGAAGACATCACACCCGAAGTCATTGTCAAGTATGCGTCTGCGTTTGCTGAATACTGCCGCCTCGGAAAGATCGTCATCGGGAGAGATGGAAGATCAACCGGCAAGACTATCGCAAATCTCACATCCTCGACATTACTTTCCATGGGATCCGATGTCGTTGCCCTCGGCATTGCGCCGACACCAACCATTGCAATTGCCGTTGCCCAGCTGCATGCGGCAGGTGGAATCTCCATTACGGCAAGCCATAATCCGATGCAGTGGAACGGATTGAAGTTTTTCGGCTCGACCGGCGTTTTTCTCAATGGCGATGAAAACAGGGAATTCTGGCAGCTTGCGGAGGCCGGAAATCGCAGATACAAATCGTGGGATAACCTCGGCAGCTACCTTCTCGATGATTCGTTTATCCGGCAGCACATTGATATGGTGCTGAATCTCCCTTACCTGAACCGCGAGTCAATTCGTCGCAGGCGCTTCAAGGTTGTGGTCGACTGTATCAATGCATCAGGCGGCCTGATTGTACCGTCGCTTCTCCGGGAACTGGGATGTGAAGTCATCGAACTGAATTGTGAAGTCAGCGGCGTTTTCACGCGTACGCCGGAACCTGTGCCGGAAAATATGGGGGAGCTTTCAGCTCTCGTCGTTGCGGAAAGGGCCGACTTCGGAATTGCTGTTGACCCGGATGCTGACCGGCTTGTTTTCATCACCGAGCGGGGAGAGCCCTTCGGGGAAGAATACACCATTGCCTCGGCGGTGAAATTTGTCCTGGAGCATGATCGGGCGCGAAAGCCCGATGCTTCTGCTTCCGTTGTCGTAAACCTCTCCACAACACGGGCAGTCGATGATATCGCACAACAATACCGTGCCCGCGTTTTCCGGACACCAGTTGGAGAAATCAACGTGGTCCAGAAGATGCGCGAACTCGGGGCTGTCATTGGTGGAGAGGGAAGCGGCGGGGTCATTCTTCCGGCTATGCATTACGGCCGTGATGCCGTCGTCGGTATTGGACTGATTCTCCAGGCGCTTGCCGAATTTGGCGGATCTCTGTCAGCATTTCGGGCCGCCCTCCCATCGTACGAAATCAGAAAATCCAAAATCAAGCTGCCGGAACGGGGTACGGAGAGAATCTTCGCTTCTTTGATGCAACACTATGGAACAAATGGGAACATCGACACCCGTGATGGGATGAAGATTAGTTTCACCGATTCGTGGGTTCATCTCCGGACCTCCAATACCGAGCCGATACTCCGGATCATCGCCGAGGCGCCTTCCGCTGACCGGGCGGAGAAACTGGTGCGCGAGTTTCAGAACGAAATTCTCTCAATGCAATGACTCTTTGCAAAGTGACGGGCACCCTCGTTGCCACACAAAAGAACGAGCATCTGAAAGACAAAAAACTCCTCATCGTCCAGCCGATCGACCTTCATGGAAAACTGATCGGACGTGATATTATTGCGCTCGATTCGGTTGATGCCGGAGTGAACGACATCGTTCTCATCATTCAGGAAGGTCAGGGCGCCGCGCAGATCTTCGGGAGCAAGAAGATCCCCGTGCATTCCGTTGTTGTGGCGGTGGTCGACGGCATGGA
Source organism: Bacteroidota bacterium (assembly GCA_035518715.1). Lineage (GTDB taxonomy): Bacteria > Bacteroidota > Ignavibacteria > UBA10030 > SZUA-254 > DATIXJ01. The sequence continues at coordinate 13,543 of DATIXJ010000019.1, forward strand.
AGTAACCGGATAGCAGACGGGCTTCGTGCCCGGTGTTGAAACGCTCATCCTGCTGGGAGGCAGTGTGATTTCCGTATTTGATCTCCTTGTTATCTCCCAAATTCCCGGAATCGGATTCAACCGGTTGCGGACACTCGTGTCACATTTCCGCGATACCCAGGCAGTTGTGTCAGCTTCCCCGCAGGAGATTTCCCGGCTTGAAGGATTCAACAAGAAGGTTGCATCGACAGTCGTCCACTTCTCAAAGAGCGGGTTGTACAATGCCGCATGCCGCTTCGCTGAGACTCAGCTCTCCCGTCTGAACAAGGCAGGCGGGACGATGGTGTCGTTCTGGGACAAGAGATACCCGGAGTTGCTCAGGAAGATCTACGACCCGCCGACATTCTATTATCTTCGGGGGAACATCGCCGATGCGGATACTTATGCCCTTGCACTCGTGGGGACGCGCTCACCCTCGAGATACGGCACGGCGATCGCCGAGAAGCTGAGCCGGGAATGTGCATCGCTCGGGATTACCGTCGTCAGCGGGCTCGCGCGCGGAGTGGATACCGCCGCGCATCAGGCGGCACTGAATGCTTCCGGCAGAACGATTGCCGTGATTGGTTCGGGAATCGATGTTTGTTATCCTCCCGAAAACAGAGCACTCATCGAGCGTCTTGTTGTGAACGGTGCACTCCTCAGCGAATACGAGATGGGGGCAAAGCCGGACGCAGTGAATTTTCCCCGCCGCAACCGCATCATCAGTGGTCTGTCGCTCGGAACCATTGTCATCGAAACGGATCTCGACGGCGGCGCCATGATCACGGCAAACATGGCTCTCGATCAGAACAGGGAGGTCTTTGCCGTACCGGGAAATATCACGTCAAGAAAAAGCCGCGGCTGCCACGCCCTGATCAGGGATGGGAAAGCGAAGCTCGTTGAAACCATGGACGATATTATTGCGGAGCTTTCCTGCAAACTCAGGCCCCTCTTGAAGAATACTCCTGCAGCCGTTCCGAAAAAGCCGGCGCAAGGGTTGTCTCTTTTTGAACGCACCGTGTACGACCTCCTCTCCGACGAACCGCTCCACATCGCCACGATCGCCGAACGAAGCAGGATGGCAATCCCCGATCTTCTCGTCTATCTTCTCGCTCTCGAATTCAAAGGTATTGTCCGACAGATTCCCGGCAAAATGTTTTTGCGGAATCCTGAGTAAGAATATTCTGTTTTCCATGCCGCGAAAGGTGCATTCATTTTCCTCTTTCAAAAAACTTTCGTATTTTAGGGCATCATGTTCATCATCGGCGAAGCGCTCATCGAAGAGAATATTGCGCATGAACGATTCGCCTGCGATCTTCCACAATGTCACGGTGCATGTTGTACTCTTCCAGGTGGACGCGGGGCTCCGCTCAACGATGACGAAGTTGTGGAGATTCAACGGGCGTTTCCTTTCGCCATGCAATATCTCTCTTCAAAACATCTCGATGTCATTCGCCAGAACGGTATGGTGGAAGGTTCACAGGGAAACTATGCGACCGCGTGCATTGACGACAAGGACTGCGTCTTCGTTTCGTATGAGGGATCGATCGCCAGATGCGCCTTAGAAAAGGCGTATATCGACGGGAAAACGAGCTGGAGAAAACCGCTGTCGTGCCATCTCTTCCCTCTGCGAATTTCGAATGGTACCATCGAGCGGATTCGATACGAGAAAATTGCCGATTGTCATCCGGCAATTTCACGCGGAGTGCGGGAAGATATCCCGCTCTATGAATTTCTCCGGGACGCGCTTGTCCGAAAGTATGGCGAAGAGTGGTATCTGCAGTTCCGTGAAGCATGCCGGAGCCGTGATCACGATCATGATGCAGTGACGAAAATGTAATTTATTGGATGCCGGACCTGTGCTGAATCTCTCTCAACGACAAATGCTTCAGATGAAGCTGACGCCGCAGCAGGTGCAATACCTGCAGCTGCTGCAGCTTCCCGTGCTTGCTCTGGAGCAGCGTATCAAAGCGGAGCTCGAGATGAATCCTCTTCTCGAGGAGCTTGATGAGATTGAGACCACACAGGAACAGGAAGAAGAGAAGACCGCCCAGGATGAACAGCAGGCGGAAGCAGAACGCAAGGAAGAGGAAGACAGCTACACGTTCGATGATTTCATGAACGATGAGCTCGATGGCCACAAAGCCGCGAGCGTTCCACGCGACGACGAAGAACGTGAAGAAATTCCACAGCCGGCCGAGTCTACTGTTACCCAGCGACTTCTGGATCAGGTTCTCCTCCTTGACCTCTCACCGGATGAAAATCTCCTCTGCGACGAGATTATCGGGAATATCGATGAGGATGGATATCTGCGGCGGGAACTTCCGCTGATTGTCCAGGATCTCAATCTCGCACACGGCCTTTCGATTACCAATGAGCGAGCCGAAGAAATTCTGCTGATGATCCAGCGCCTGGATCCCCCGGGGATTGCCGCCCGTTCACTGCGGGAGTGTCTCATCGTCCAGCTGGAAGTCGGGGATTTTGATCCGGTCCTGAAAGAACGCGCATTGAATGTCCTGCGCGATCACTTCGACGACTTCACCATGAAACACTATGAAGACCTGGCAAAGGCATTGGGTGTGCATGTCGATCAGCTGAAGCCGGTCATCGAACTGATCCAGAAGCTCAATCCCAAACCGGGAGAGGGCCAGTTTACCGCTCAGCAGAATTATATCGTTCCCGATTTCACGGTTGAACGGGATGATGGGGATTTTATCATCCTGCTGAACGAGAAGAATGTTCCTCCTCTTCGCATCAATAAGGGATATAAAGAGCTGATGTCGCGGAAGCACTCGAACGGCACACCCGACGGGGTCAAGGATTTTATCCGGAAGCGGTTCGAAGCTGCCAAGTGGTTTATCGCTTCGATTAACCAGCGGCGCGAGACCATGCTGAAAGTTATGAGAGCGATCGTCGAGAAACAGCGGACGTTCTTCGAGACAGGTGAGAATCTCCGCCCGATGATCTATAAGGATATCGCCGAGATGATCGGGATGGATATTTCCACCATCAGCCGGGTGGTCAACGGCAAATATGTTCAGACCGAGTATGGTGTTTTTGAACTGCGTCACTTTTTCAGCGATAAGCTTACCACTTCTTCCGGAGAAGAGATTTCCAACAAGGAAGTCAAGAAAACTATCAGGGAAATTATCGAACAGGAGGATTCCAACCGTCCGCTGAGCGATGACCGAATCGCCGAAATGCTCAACGAGGACGGTCTCAACATTGCCCGGCGAACCGTTGCAAAATACCGGGAGGCGATGAAAATTCCGGTCGCCCGGCTTCGCCGAAAAATTTGAAAAGGGGGCATCATTTCAGCTATGATAGAAACAATTCATTCAACAACCGTTATCGGACTGATCCATAAAGGGCAATCGGTTATCGGCGGTGACGGTCAGGTTACCGTCGGGAACGCCGTGATGAAACAAAAAGCAAGAAAAATCCGCAAGATCTATAACGGCACGGTCCTCGCGGGTTTTGCGGGTGCAGCTGCAGATGCATTTACCCTTTTTGAGCGGTTCGAAGATCGGCTTCAGCAGTATCACGGCAACCTTCTGCGCGCGGCTGTGGAGCTTGCAAAGCTCTGGCGCACGGATAAGTACCTTCGGCAGCTTGAAGCGCTTCTTGCGGTGCTCGACAAGCAGCAGGCACTTATAATATCGGGTACGGGCGAGATCATTGAACCCGACGACGGAATTGTTGCCATCGGTTCCGGTGGACAGTATGCCCTCGTTGCGGCGCGCACGCTGAAGAAGCACACCGATCTCCCCGCAAAGGACATCGTCCAGCAAGCCCTTGAGGCAGCCGCAGAAATCTGCATCTATACGAACGACGAGATATCTATAGAAGAACTGTAACGTCCATTTCCTCTGTTGTCAGAATGAAGAAGCTGAAAAGAGAATCCCGCGAGCTGACTCCCGTTGAAATTGTCCGCGAGCTCGACCGGTATATCATCGGTCAGCACGCCGCCAAGAAATCCGTTGCGATCGCGATCCGAAACAGGTGGAGGCGCCTCCAGACGGCGGAAAACCTGCGCGAAGAGATCATGCCGAACAACATCATTCTCATCGGCCCGACAGGTGTCGGCAAGACGGAGATTGCCCGCCGCCTGGCAAAGCTCGTAAACGCACCGTTTGTGAAGGTGGAGGCATCGAAGTTCACGGAGGTTGGATATGTCGGCCGGGATGTCGATTCAATGGTTCGGGATCTCGTGGAGGTTGCGGTCAATATGGTGAAAGGCGAGAAGAGCGCTGAAGTTGAGGACAAAGCCGAGCGGCTCGTCGAGGAGCGGCTTCTCGATATCCTTGTCCCTTCGGTCAAGCGTCATCAGCCCGCGGGGTTTAACGGGCCTCCGGAGGAAATTCCGGATGCAGAGGAGAACAAGGCAACGCGTGAGAAGTTCCGGGAAAAACTGCGTGCGGGCGCACTCGAAGAACGGACCGTTGAATTGGATGTAAACGTTCCGCAGATGCCGGCGATGCAGGTGTTTGGTCCGGTGAGCATGGAGGAGATGGGACTGAACATCCAGGAAATGTTTGGCAATATCATGCCGAAGCGCAGCAAGCAAAGGAAAATGTCTGTAGCGGATGCGCGGTCAATGCTGATGCAGGAAGAAATCCAGAAACTCATTGATACCGAAAGCGTGGTCAAGATTGCGCTGGACCGGGTAGAAAATGCCGGAATTGTCTTTCTCGATGAGATCGACAAGATCGCCGGCGAGCGGGGTCAGGGTTCGGGGCCCGACGTTTCCCGTGAAGGCGTACAGCGGGATCTTCTGCCGATTGTCGAGGGGACGACGGTCCTGACGAAGTATGGAATGGTCAGGACTGACCATGTTCTGTTCATCGCATCGGGAGCATTTCATGTCTCAAAGCCCTCCGACCTGATCCCGGAACTTCAGGGAAGATTTCCAATCCGCGTCGAACTCGAAAGTCTGAGTCAGGATGATTTTGTGAAGATTCTTACCGTTCCCCAGAACGCCCTGCTTAAACAGTACACGGCACTGCTCGAAACGGAAGGTGTGAAGTTGGAGTTTGCCGAGGAGGCAATCCGGGAAGTTGCGAGAACCGCAGCTGAGGTGAACGAGCAGGTCGAGAATATCGGCGCCAGACGCCTTCATACCATTATGACAACGCTCCTCGAGGAGATTCTCTTCGAGGCACCCGATAAGTATTCAGGTAAGGTGATTCTCGTGACGAAGGAGATGGTCGAGGATAAGCTCAGCGGGATCGTGAGAAATAAGGATCTCACGCGCTATGTTCTGTAGGAATGGTCTGAGCGGTGCAGGCACTCCCGGCTGAGCGCCTGCCTCAACAACGTTAGTGAACCTTGTCTCCTGCCATGGGCGGCTGAAATCCAAATCCGCCGTGAGGTGTTTCTCCCTGGATCTTAATCTCTCCGAACGCCTTTTCAAATTTGTCGATGTTCTCCCGTAATGCCCCCAGAAGAAGTTTTGCATGCTGGGGAGTTGTGATAATACGGGCATGGACTTTCGCCTTCGGAACACCGGGAAGGACGCGTGTAAAATCAATAACAAATTCCGCGGGGGAATGCGTGATGATCGCGAGATTCGAATAAATTCCTTCCGCCTCTTTTTCGCCGAGCTCGATATTGATCTGCTGCTGAGGGGGCTGATTCGTCATGGGCTTTCCTTTCGTGTATAAAAAAGCCCTTCGGAGGAACTCCCCCGAAGGGCAATTCTCTTCAAACGTGTGTTATTTCTTCCGCAGGCTGTCGGCCTGTTCCATTGCCTGCTTTGCTTCTTTGAACATCTCGGCATTGGCATAGGCGGAGGCCAGTGCATCCCAGAGTGCAGGATCGTCCTTCTTCACTTCGGTGAGCTGCTTGAAGTATTCTGCGGCTTTCTTGAACTCGGCGGTGTAGGCCTTGTTGGTCACGGTCTTGACATCTTTCGATTGGGCGGCATCTTTCATGCCCTGCCCCAGCTTCAGATGTGCAACACCGAGCTGCCGGAGTGCCAGCTCGTAGTTCGGATGCAGCTTCAGAGCCGCTTCAAAGTACGGAATTGCTTCTTTGACGCTGTCGGTCTGCATGAGGAGCACGCCGTAATTGTACTGATACAGCTCGTTGGAAGGTTCCTGCGCGATCGCCTCTTTGATGAACGGCTTGGCTTCATTCGCCCGGTTCGTCCGGACGTAGAGATCGATCATCGTCCGGAGGAAGTCTGGATTCGACGGATCGAATTTTCTTGCCTCGGCGATGACGCCGATGGCGCCGTTGTAGGTCTCCGTTGCCTCCTGCTTCATTCCCTTTTCTTCCGCCACGTCACCTTTCTTGATATATGCGTTGATGAGTGTTGAATACTCGTCGGCAGTCGGCTTGTGGCTGATCGCCGTCTTCAGCGCAGAGATCTCGTCATCATACCGCCCGTCAAAATGATACGCAAGAGCGAGATTCTGGTAGGTGATGGTGCTGTCAGGGTTCACGGTAATCGCCATTTGGTATGCATCGATGGCGTTCTGGAGGAGGATATGCGCGCTGTCCTTGGATGCGCTCGAGACGCGGTTATATGACGACACGCCCGAATTCAGTTCTGTTCCCCAGACATTAAGTTTCGCCCTTCTGATCGGATCTTCAAAGTCTTTGCCGCTTTTCAGGGAATTATCATAGGCCTCAACCATTCCCTTATAATTTTGCTGGTTCCGCCGGGCTTCTCCGAGCAGATACCATGCTTCAGTGTTGCCGGGATTCTTGGTTACTTCTTTCAGCAACGATGCCTCAGCTTTTGCATAATCACTATGCTGCATGTACAGCTTCGCGCTCGTGATGTCCGCCGAGCCGCATTGAAAACCCGTCACGGCGAGGAAGACAAACAGGAGAGCACAGACGGTGAGTAGTGAGATTTGTTTCATGGAAACTCCTCTTATAGATTGAATTTTCCTGGAATGAGCTCGTTTATGCAGTCAAAATATACGCAACGCTGAGTGAATAATCAACTTTGCAAGAATCACCATTGGTTATCGATCCGGAAAGGGGGTGTTGCCCATCGTCGCTCTCCCCGAATGGTGAGGAGAGGGGAAGCATATCCGTTGACTTTCAGCCGAAATTTTGATATTATACACCTCCTTTTAGTTATCCGTCGTGTTGACAGCATGAGCGATTGCGCATTTTGCAGGATCATCCGGGGTGAATTGCCCGCCGAAGTGCTCTACTCGAATGATCACGTCTTTGCAATTCTGGATATCAACCCCATCCACTTCGGCCACGTTCTTGTTATTCCCAAGGTGCACTGCGTAACATTTCTTGAGCTTCCCGAAAGCGAACTTCCCGAAATGATCCGTGCGACACAACTTGTCGCTAAGGCCATCGTGAAGACTTTTGAGCCGCAGGGCTTCAACATTTTTTCGAATAACGGCGTCGCGGCCGGGCAGTCGGTCTTCCACGTCCATTTTCACGTCACGCCCAGATATACCGACGATCAGATCCGTTTTGTGCTGAAGCTGAAGAAGTATGAGGGGAGTGATATGGCAGCGTACGGATCGAAACTGAGGGATTATATTCGTTCGACTTCACATCAGAATCACTGAGAGAGAAATTCCATGAGCGCTCCGAAGATTCCCCCACAGGGAAAGAAAATTACCATCCAGAACGGCAAATTGACCGTTCCCGAGCAGCCCATCATTCCTTACATTGAGGGGGATGGAACCGGTCCCGACATCTGGCGCGCATCTGTGCGAGTCATTGATGCGGCAGTCGAGAAGGCCTATCGCGGAAGCCGCAGAATTGCCTGGATGGAAGTCTTTGCCGGGGAGAAGGCCTTCAAACAATTCAACACCTGGCTTCCCGAGGAAACCGTTGCTGCGTTCCGGGACTATCTCGTGGGGATTAAGGGACCGCTGACAACGCCCGTTGGTGGCGGAATCCGATCGCTCAACGTTGCATTGCGCCAAATGCTCGATCTGTATGTCTGCCTCAGACCCGTGCAGTATTTTCGCGGTGTGCCGTCTCCGGTTAAGCACCCTGAAAAAGTCGATATGGTCATTTTTCGGGAAAACACCGAAGACATTTATGCGGGGATCGAATATACCGCAGGGTCTGCCGAGGCGCAAAAGATTCTGGATTTCCTGAAAACAGAATTCCCAAAACAGTTTGAAAAGATACGATTCGGGACAGTGGAGAAATCAAAAGAATTCTGGACTCTTGTCGGTGCAAGGAATTTCCCCACGGATATCAGAGTCGGGGTTGGCATCAAACCGGTGAGCTATTCCGGAAGTGTCCGCCTCATTCATAGTGCGATCAGCTACGCCATACAAAATCACCGGAAGAGCGTAACGATTGTGCACAAGGGGAATATTATGAAATTCACCGAAGGTGCTTTTCGCGACTGGGGATTTCAGGTCGCGAAAGAACACTTTGGTGCTGTCGAGATCGACGGCGGTCCGTGGTGCAAGGTGCCCGAAGGAAAACCGGGCGCGGGTATCATCATTAAAGACGCAATCGCGGATATCGCCTTACAGCAGGTTCTCACGCGTCCCGAGGAATTTGACATCCTCGCCACACCCAATCTGAACGGCGATTATATCAGCGACGCGCTCGCGGCGCAGGTCGGCGGTATCGGCATTGCGCCGGGAGGGAACATCAATTATATCACCGGTCATGCCGTGTTTGAAGCCACGCACGGAACCGCGCCGAAATATGCAAACCTCGACAAGGTAAATCCGGGATCGGTGATTCTCAGCGGGGAGATGATGCTCCGGTACATGGGGTGGAAGGAAGCTGCCGAACTGATCCTTAAAGGCATGAACGCGACGATTCAGGCAAAAACCGTTACCTATGATTTCGCCCGTCTTATGGAAGGAGCGAAAGAAGTGAAGTGTTCCGAATTTGCGGATGCCATGATCAGGAACCTCGCTTAGCACAATCGCTCCTCCTTCCGGAAAAATCCACGCTCTCCTGTCTGAATTATGCTCGGGATCGGGATACGCAGCACATCCCATTTTCTCGTCCGTTAGTTTACCGGATTTTTCATCGAAACAGAAAGCCCCGGCTGCACGATCTCACAGCCGGGGCTTAGGGATTTTCTGGAACGACGCTCTTGCGCCGCGTCCTACTTCACGAGTACCATCTTTCTGACTTCACTGAACGATTTCGACTGACCCGTAATTCCAGTCGCTTCCAACCGGTAAAAATACACGCCGCTCGCGAAGCCGGCTGCATTGAATTCAACTGATTTTGAACCGGGTTCTTCAATGCCGTTCGCAAGAACCGCCACAACCTGTCCGAGCATATTGTAGACTGTCAGTGTGACCCGGCTCTTCGCAGCGAGATCGTACTGAATTGTCGCAGACGGGTTGAAGGGATTCGGATAGCTCTGCATCAATCGGAAATTTTCCGGTACGTCGATCGCGCGATCATAGACTGCGGTAATAGTCGGAGTGGAATTCGTCGCAAGAGTTCCGCCGAGTCCGGAAAAATGCACGACATTCTGCGAATAGCAAACTCCCTCAATATCCTGCGTCGGGTAGGGACTCGGCTCGTACACCCATGTCGTGCCGCCGTCGTTCGTATTATAAATAAGTCCGGCAGCTCCCACCGCCCATCCGGTGAGTTTTGTTGCCATGGCAATGTCGTTCAGAGACTGCGGGGGATAGATCGCGCCGTTGAGATTTGTGCGCCTTCGCGACCAGTTCGCACCCCCGTTGGTTGAAACAATCACCACGGTATCTCCCGCTGCAAACACGTTACTGCCGACAACGGACATGCCGTGCAGCGGACGGAATGCGCCTGCGGGTGTAGAGGGGGAATTCCAGTTCTGCCCACCATCTGTTGTTTGGACAATCGAGCCGTTGTTGCCGACGGCCACGGCCGTCAAGGAATCAACATACCGAATCGCGTACAACGGTTGTGAAGATACCTGCACAGGATCGGCCCATGATTGACCACCGTTGGTCGATTGCATCACAAATCCCTGTCCGGTCGGTCCCCCCACAATGAATCCATTGTTCAAATCCCGAAAGCGGACGCTGTAGAGATTGAATGTCGCCGCTACGGGCATGGTAACGTTTACCCACGTGGTGCCTCCGTTTGTCGTCATTGCACACCTTCCCGAACTTCCCACTGCCCACCCGTTATTGGCATCCTGGAAATAGACACTGTAGAGGGTAGGGGAAAAACTCGACGGTGCAGGTTGGGAAGTCCATGTGGATCCTCCATTTGTTGTCGTAAGAAATGAAGACCCGTTGGGGTACACTGCAGTCCCGACAGCCCAACCCTGACTTGAATTCAGGAAGTATACCGAATACATGTCGGCATCAAACGCGGTATTGTTCGTTCCCTGCAGCTGGTATGCCCAGGTACCTCCTCCATCAGTCGTGCGATAAATCAGTCCGGCAGCACCCACTGCCCATCCGTTCGTGGCGGAGGACATCGCAATATCATTAAGGGACTGAGGCGGGTAGATTGTACCGTTCAGATTCGTTCTCTTGCGCGTCCAGTTTGCGCCGCTGTTGGTCGAAACGATGACGACCGTGTCACCCGCCGCAAAGACGGTGTTACCCACTACCGCCATTCCTTTCAGCGGCCGAAATGCACCGGAGGGAGTCGAAGGGGAACCCCAGTTCTGCCCGCCATCTGTGGTCTGTACGATTGCGCCGTTATTTCCGACAGCAACCGCTGTCAGCGTGTCGGTAACATACCGGATAGCATAGAGCGGCTGTGAAGAAACCTGTGAGGGATCGGTCCATGACTGACCGCCATCGGTCGATTGCATCACAAATCCCTGTCCGGTAGGTCCGCCAACGATATACCCGTTGAACAAGTCACGAAAGCGAACACTATAGAGGTTATAGGTTGCTGCAACTGGCATGGTGACGTTTGTCCAGGTCGTTCCGCCGTTCGTTGTACGGGCAAACCTTCCCGAACTTCCAGCTGCCCATCCGTTGTTGGCATCCTGGAAATAGACACTGTAGAGAGTAGGGGAAAAACTCGAGGGTGCGGGCTGAGAGACCCAGGTATTCCCGCCGTCTGTCGTCGCAACGAACGCAGACCCGTTGGGGTACACGGCTGTTCCGACTGCCCAGCCCATGGTTGAATTCAGAAAGTATACCGAATAGAGATCGGCCGTAACGCCGGTAGCATGCGCGAACCAGGTTGCGCCCGCATCTGTGGTCTTCAGAAACAATCCGGCAGTGCCAACGGCAAACGCGGTGTTGTTGTCAAGCTGGCAGGTGCCGAGTATATCGTGGCTCGTCGTGTTGTGCGTTCCCACCCAGCGGTCCTGACCAAAAGCGCTGATGCCGAGAAGCAGGGAGGACATAACGAGGATACTCAAACATCGTACAAGAACTTTCATGGGGAAACTCCTTCCCTAAACGTATGTGGGACATCCATTCTTTCACCCACGTTGGGCTGTTGATTGAAAGATGGCACTGATTGTAAAGAACTGATACGTAACGCGATTTTAATTTTCAAGAGCAAAGAGTTTGATCGCAAATGCTTCGGTTATCGTCCCACACAACACGGATTGCCTCGTTTCTCACCCGTGCGTTTGCAAAGTAATGCCCCGCAAGATTGTCGGACGCACGTCAACACTGTCCGCCTGCTCAAACGTAGCGAATAAAGTGCGAATTACATGGATGAAGAAAAAGGAATCGCCTTCACTAATGAGGTCCCCGCCAAGATGTTCGCAAGCTGATTGCGAGGGAATGCATCCGATCAGGAATCTGGGTCAAAGATGCCGAAAGTATTTCAGATATGCAAGTCTTTTTTACGGCATCACCCTTTTTTCACCTGGTCCCGGGGGTCCTCAGGTGCATCGAGGTGGGCGCTTAAATCACCGGATAAAGAGCAATTTCTTTGTTTCGGAGAATCCGGCTGCCTGCATCCGGCAGAAGTAGATTCCGCTCGCCCTGGTTCCGGGATCCCAGCGAACCTCATGCTGCCCGCTGGCTTCGTTACCATCGACCAGCACCGCGACCTCGTTGCCAAGGATGTCAAAGACTTTGATCGAGATGTGGGTAGTTGTGGGAAGCGTGTATCGGATAAGCGTGGACGGATTGAAGGGATTTGGGTAATTCTGCTGCAGAGCAAATCCGCCCGGCCGGCCGGGGTTGGCTGGTGCTCCTGCCTGGAGCGTGAGTCCGCCCTCGGGATGGGTGAGACGCAGTGATCCGCTTGCCGTAAGAGGAATCGGCTCTCCTCCCGGAACTTGAATGACGTATGATTTCCTGCTGTCGGTAATATTCCATGAAAGCGTAAGCGGGCCTGATGTGGACTGAATCAGAATCGGAACACTCTTCCCGGTGCCAAGAGTCTCCACGAACCTCTGCGATCCAAATCTGACATCGAAGATATCATCGGGAGGAACCGGAGGGAGTTCAAACTTTGATACATCAATACTCGATTCCGGGTCCGTAAAGTAAAGCGTCATGCTTCTTCCTTCAGCATCCCGCACGATCAGGGAGTTCATTGAGGAGAGAGAGTTCCGCTGATCCGGGATCTGACGGAAAAGTGCGGTGGTTGTTGTAAGTACGAGCTTGCCGTCAGCATTGACCTTGATCCAATATCCGCCGCGGGGTCTGATCGTATCGACAATAAGATAATTGGAGGAATATCCGAAATAGTAGGATGCGGTATTATTTCCCGGAATCTGTATGATCGAGCTTGTTGCAACCGGAGAGGCGATCGATCCGATCATGTTCCACCCGGCAAGGACTGAAATGGTATCCGTGGCGATCGAGTCTCCGGAGATGGGAACAAATTGCGGCTGATCAAACTTGATCCAATATCCGACTCCCGGAAGTATCGTATCAATGGGGATGTACGCGTGGACATACGTGAACGCACGGGATATCGCAGATGGGAAGAGTGTCGATTTAGACGGATCGGCGACATGCAGCGGGACCGAAACCATGTTCCAACCTCCAAGAACATCCGGGTTCACCAGGATGGAAAAAGGCGTCGAAGACGAGTCGGCGGGATCCCCTGCGGGAGAATCTGAAATCCGAACACGTCCTTGTGTTGTGTTCACTGCCGGGACCGTCCAGGTGTACGATGATGGTAACGCGGGAACACCGTCGGCGATGAGATTCCATGTTGCACCATTGTCGGATGAGAATTCGAGCCGGAGTGCACCGATAAATCTCGATGTCCAGGAGATGCTGGTATGGATACCGGATGCGAAGACCTCTCCGCCGAGCGGTGACTGCATCGTGAGAACGGGAGGATGGACAAGGGGTCGTTCATAAATCCCGTTCCCAAATGTCGCCGCACGTACGGTTGAGTTCGCCCGGGATACAACGAGATCTAACACCATAGCGGGAGGCATGCCCTCGTTGAATTCTTCCCACGTGCCGCCGGCATCCGACGAGTGGAAAACGCCGAGATCCGTTCCGACATAAATATGCTGCGGGAGAATCGGATCAACGGTGACTGACTGATGCGGGATATCCGGTAGTCCCGTGCTGATATCAGACCAGGTCAGCCCCGCATCGGCAGATCGGAAAAGATGCGAAGTACCATATCCGGAATATGTCAGATAGACGACAGAACTGTTTGTAGGATCGAATTCGATATCTGTTGGATAACGGTTCGGCAGACCCGTGCTGACCTTGGTCCAGTTCTTGCCTCCGTTAACGGAGCGATATACTTCAAACAGCGGACTGGATCCAAGTGCCCCGTTTCCCGTTCCGGCGAGAACGGTATCGGGGCTCGTCCACGAGACACCGATACAGGAAATATTAGTTCCATTGATAGTCCCGCTTCCATTGGCTGCAGCCCATCCCGGTGTACTCCCAACCATCTCACCGCTGCTCGTTGTCTTGTAGACGTTGGAAGCACCCACGTACAGGACATTGGGGCTTGAAGGAGATATCACAAGAGGTGACAGAAAGTTCCAGTTCGAACCGTCGAAGAATGGGAGTCCGGTGGTGATAGGGTGGAATACGCCCCCCGTCGTTCTCTCAATATCGCCGTATTGAGACTCCGCATACTTGTTGTTCTTATTCGTCGGATCGATTGCACACCATCCGCCGTCGTTATAGTAAACGGCTTGCCACGCCGGGGCGCCGGAATACAAGAGCGTTCCGTTATCCTGCAACCCTCCCAGGGCGGTTACCGAGTCTGCCTGATAGACAGCGAACCCCGGATAGAATTGCGTGGTCACAAGACTATTGTTGACATTGATGAAACTTGCTCCGCCGTCGGTCGTTTTCCAGATACCTCCGTCGCATCCGAAATACATCACATTCGCATTGGTCGGATCGAATGCAATTGCGTGCTGGTCAACATGGACGCTCCCCGATGCAGGAACGACCGCTAAGTTCGAGCCACCGTTCGTGGAACTGTAAATTTCGTACCCACCGCAGTAGACCGTATCGGGAAATTGTGGATGCACAGCGACAACGTTGTTATACCATCCCTGGGCTGCAGTTCCGGTGACATAGTCCAGGGTACTTTGGACCGACCAGCTGGTTCCCGCGTCGGTCGTCCGGTAGAGTCCGTCGGCATCAAAGCTCACGGCATCTGTGATCCCGGCATAGACGATCGAAGGATTTGTGGGCGAGATCGCAAGCGCGGTTCTTCCAAAATTGCTCGCCGGGAGTCCGTTGGTGAGTTGTGTCCACGAAGCGCCGGCATTAGTCGATTTGTAGATCCCCGGGTTCGGAGAAGAATTTGCACTCCCGTGCGATGCATAGAGAACGGTCGTGTCAACGGGATTAATGACGATGTCCATCGCCATGAGCACGGTGTCCGATACAGTCCATGTTCCTCCGCGATCGGTTGATTTGTAAACTCCCTCGCTCGTCGCGGCGTATACCGTTCTGGTGTTGCGGGGATTGATGACGATTTTTTCGACGGCAGTAATCTGAGGAAAGGTGAAGGTCAGTGCCGTTTGAGTCCACGTCGATCCGTCGTCGGTTGATTTAAGGACTCCCATCCCATAGGAAGCACGTGCACCCACCGTGCCAACCAATGGGCGATGATAGAGACTGATTTCACCCGTGCCGATGTAGAGGACATTGTGGTTGGTCGGGTCGATGGCAATTGCGCTGACCGAGACGGTGTTGAAGCCGGTATTCACATAACTCCACGATCCCAGACCGGTTCCGCCACTCGAGGTTTTCCATAATCCGCCGCTCGCCGCGCCTGCCCAGACAGTATTCGGAGATGCCTGGTCGACTGCAATTGCGAGAATCCTGCCGCCGATGTTTGCCGGTCCAAGCGAATTCCAGCTTGAACCGAGCGTCAATTCTTGCCGGCTGTAGCGCCGCGATTTGTTCATGACATTCTTCACGTAACGTGCTGCCCGCTCGAACCCTTCTCGCGGAATGGTATCGTACGGAAGTGCTCGCTGTGCGTACCACCATTCAAAACTTTTCAGAGCGTCGCTTTCACCACGCTCGACTTCCTTCTCAGGTTCGCGCAGCGGTGCGTGCTGCCGCACCGATACAAACAGCAGCGCCGACAGGAAGAAGACGATGACAACAATAATGGATGTGGTGGAAGATTTCATTGAGGAATTCAGGAAGTTACTCCTGTAATATATTCCATCAGAAAGGCAAAGTCAATGAGAAACCTTGCTTTAATCAGCCGATTTTGCTAATTTCGTGTGAGTTACCTGTTTTTTTGAGATGATACAGGATCCATCCATACATTATGAAAGCGACCAGGATACCGATATCGCCATTGAGCGTCCGGCAAAGGTCATTCTTTTTAATGATGAAGTCCACACGTTTGATGAGGTGATCGGCCAGATTATCAAGGCAACGGGATACGATCAGTCGAAAGCTGAGGCAATCACGTGGGAAGTCCACACAGCGGGAAAAGCCTGTGTGTATGAAGGAGAGATCACACGCTGTGTGCAGATCAGCCAGATCCTTGAAGAAATCGAACTCATGACCCAGATTGAAGTTTGATTGGAACCAGACACCCATACGCTGTTGTAGCCACCACGAGACATCGTGGTGTTCTTGTTAATTGACGAGCGGAACGATGACATCGAGTGACATACGGGCAGGTTTTCTGAAATTTTTTGAAGAGCGCGGGCACCGCATTGTTCCGAGCGCATCCGTCATTCCCTACGACGATCCGACGCTTCTCTTCACGAATGCCGGGATGAACCAGTTTAAGGATGTCTTCCTCGGAACCGGAAAGAGGTCCTACGTTCGTGCCGCCGATTCACAGAAGTGTATCCGCGTCAGCGGCAAGCACAACGATCTCGAGGAAGTGGGCCGCGACACCTATCACCACACGTTTTTTGAAATGCTTGGCAACTGGTCCTTCGGCGATTATTACAAGAAGGAGGCCATTGCCTGGGCATGGGAGCTTCTTACCGGCGTGTGGGGGCTCGAGAAGAAGCGCCTCTATGCGACCGTTTACGAGCAGGATGATGAAGCGGAACTTCTTTGGAAGAAGGTGACCGATATCGACCCGACGCACGTCCTCCGTTTCGGGAAGAAGGATAATTTCTGGGAAATGGGTGAGACCGGCCCGTGCGGACCGTGCTCGGAAATTCATATCGATCTGACCGATGATTGTTCCGGCGGAAAGCTCGTGAATGCAGGAGATCCGCGAGTCATGGAGATCTGGAATCTCGTCTTCATCCAGTACGACAGGGATGAAAAAGGCGAGCTCACACCTCTGCCCGCGAAGCATGTCGACACCGGGATGGGATTCGAACGCGTCTGTGCTGTGCTCCAGGGAAAGAAATCGAACTACGATTCCGATGTATTCACGCCGATCATCAGTCACATCGCGAATCTCGTCGGGATGAAATACGGCGGGACGATCGACGGTCAGAGCGACATTGCCATGCGCGTCATCGCCGATCACGTCCGGATGCTTACGTTTTCCATCGCAGACGGCGGCATACCGTCCAACGAGGGACGAGGGTATGTCATGAGACGCATACTCCGCCGGGCTGCACGTTTCGGCAGGACAGTCGGGATGCACGAGCCGTTTCTCTTCAAGGTGGTCGAAGCTGTCGTACGCTCGATGGGAAACCAGTATCCGGAGATTCGCCAGAAGCAGGAGCTGGTTGAACGAATCATCAAAGGGGAGGAAGAGAGCTTCAACCAGACTCTCGACCGCGGACTGGAAATATTCGACAGCGTCGTTTCGTCAATCGGCGGTTCTAAGATCTTTCCGGGTGATGATGCCTTCAAGCTGTACGACACGTTCGGATTCCCGCTTGATATGACACAAATGATGGTCCGTGAACGCGGGCTCTCCGTCGATATGGAAAAGTTTGATGGCTTGATGGCAAGACAAAAGGATCGTTCGAGGCAATCAGGTCGTTCGGAGATCTCGGAAGCACAAATTGAGACGGCCCGCAAGTTTGATGCGAGAGAGCTTGAAGAGCGATTCCAGTTTGTCGGATATGAACAATTGGAGAGCGATGCTTGTGTGGTTGCCCGAGAAGGTGGGTTGGTCGTTTTGGACAAATCTCCGTTCTACGCTGAATCCGGCGGCCAGGTGGGAGATCGTGGTCAGTTCGAGACACGGGATGGTAGGATATTTTATGTATGGGATACGCAGAAGAGTGGCAAGGTCAACATACTCATACTTGAGGATGCTCCCCTTCTGACGCCGCTGAACCAGAATCTTGAGCCAGGAGATATTGTTAAGGCGCATGTCGATAAGGATCGGCGCGACGAAGTTATGCGCAATCACACTGCCACGCACATTGTCCACGAGGCACTCCGGCAGGTTCTGGGAACGCATCTCCATCAACAGGGATCGCTTGTCGCTCCCGATCATCTCCGGTTTGATTTCAATCATTTCGAAAAGATCACTCCCGATCAGCTGAGGAAGATCGAAGACATCGTCAACGAAAAGATCTCGGATGATATTCCGGTGCTGGCACTTAATGATCCGAAAGAATGGCTTACGATTGAACAGGCAAAAGCGAAGTACCCCAACGTGAAGATGTTCTTCGGTGACAAGTACGGCGATCATGTCCGCATTGTGGAGATCGATCCGAAATTTTCGGTCGAGCTCTGCGGCGGTACTCATGTGAAGCACACGCGTGAAATCGGACTCTTCAAGATCATTTCCGAGTCCAGTATAGCCAGCGGCATCCGGCGACTCGTTGCAGTTACGGGTGACGGACTCACGAAATACATCGAAGAACGAATGCAAAAGGTGAACGAGCTCGATCAGCAGATCGAGAAGCTCCTTGCCGAACGGGCGGATCTGGAACGACAGCTCGGGAAACCAGCAAAGACGCCGGCGGTCAGACGCCCGTCGCCTGGTCCTCTTGAGATGCCAGCGGGTGAAATTACCACGGACACCGTGGCCCGCGTGGACCGGGAAATGGTGCAACGTGAAGAAGCGGTCGAAGAAATCACGAAATCGACGCTTGACCTTAAGAAAGAAATCAGTAAATTCCGTGTCAGGAAGGCCGCTGCAGATATCGATACTCTTGTCGCCGGAGGCATTGCGGTCGATGGCTTTACTGTCGTCTCGTTCCGCGCGGAAATCACTGATGCTGAAGAATTGAAATCGCTTGGTGATGCCTTGCGATCCAAAATCCGGTCGGGCGTCGGAGTTATTGGCTCGGTAGTTGCTGAAAAAGTTGCACTCGTCTGCGTTGTGACAGACGATCTGATCAAAGATAAGAAGCTGCAGGCCGGAAGGATAGTCGGTGAACTGGCAAAGCGCCTTGGCGGCGGCGGCGGCGGACGTCCGCATCTTGCCACTGCCGGCGGAAAAGATATTTCGAAGCTCGACGAGACGCTCCGGCAGGCACCCGAAATCGTGAAATCGATGCTTTCACATTAATTCCCAGACGCTTATCACCATCATGATGTGACTATGGCACATTTGCCGCTTACGCTCGTCTATCGACAGAAATACATTCAGGATCAGCTGGCCGACAGTGCCGAAACGAAGAAGAAGATGTTCGATGCCTGTGCCGGCGATATCCTCAAAGCCGTTGACGCGATCATCAAAACGTATAATTCCGGCGGAAAAGTGCTGCTCTGCGGCAATGGAGGAAGCGCAGCAGATTCGCAGCACATTGCCACGGAGCTCGTCATCCGCATGACGAAACCGAACAGACGCGCGCTTGCAGCCGTTGCGCTCACCACCGACAGTTCCATGCTGACGGCGGGAGGCAATGATATCGGGTTCGAGAATGTCTTCGCACGGCAGGTCGAAGGCCTTGGCAGCAGGGGAGATGTTCTTATCGCCATCAGCACCAGCGGCAAGTCGGAAAATGTCAACCGGGCGATTCATGAGGCGAAGAAAAAAGGAATGACGGTGATCGGCTTCCTCGGAAAAGGCGGCGGGACGTCGAAGGATCTGTGCGATGTGCCTATTGTTATTCCCTCCGATGATACGCAAAGGATACAGGAAGGGCACATTACGGTGGCGCATATCATCTGCGGCATCGTCGAAAATGAAATGTTCGGTTAACGCTCCCGCATTCGATGGCGCATCCGCGACGCAACGATTTCCTGATCCCCACGCTCGGCGTTCTGTTTGATTCGCTTGCCATTGCGTCGTCGTTTCTGCTGGCATACCTCCTCCGATTCAGAACTCCGTTTCTCCATTTCCTCCCGCTTGTCGAGGGCGTGCCGCCGCTTGCCGAATATCTCCGCGGTGCCGCCGTCATCATTCCGATCTGGCTGCTCATCTTCAATTCGCGAAAAATGTACGGAGCGCGGAGAAATGTTGCCCGGGCGGATGATTTCCTCTCCATCATCCGGCTTGTCACGCTCGGCATGCTCGTGGTGATGAGTGCTGCATTCTTCTACCGCGCATTTTCGTATTCCCGCGCGGTATTCGGCTTGCTCTGGATTCTCTCGATCGTGTTCATTTTTACCGGGAGATTATGCCTTTATTGGATTGAACGCTGGCAGTACCGGCGTGGGAAAGATCTGCGGCATGCGGTCATCATCGGGCATAATGCAACGGCAAACCGGATTTTCTATCACCTTCACGACCACCCTCTTCTTGGGTTCAAGTTTATCGGCTATTTTTCGGACACGGAGTGCCTCCGAATCGAACCGCTTGGCAAGGCCACCTGGCTTGGCAGGATGGATGATATCCCGAACCAGCTGCTGAAACACCGGATCGAGATGGTGCTCGTTGCCCTCGATATCCCCGAACATGAGAAGCTTGTCAGCATTATCCAGGATTGTGAGGGGATGAATGTGGAATTCATGATTGTGCCGGATTTTGTTGAAATCATGACGAGCCGCATGGCAGTCAAGGAGATCGAGGGAATTCCCTTTGTGCGGCTGAAGGGAGTTCCGATGACCACGTGGGGGAGAATCGCAAAGCGGCTCTTCGACTTTTTGATTTCTTCCGTCCTCCTGATCGTGACGTCCCCGTTGTTTCTTCTGATCGGCCTTCTGATCAAGCTCACCTCTCACGGCGAGGCGATGTTCGTCCAGGAGAGGATCGGACTCGATGGGAAACCGTTCAAAATCCTTAAGTTCCGGTCGATGAAGAGGGGTTCGGAGCAGTTTGACAGGTACGCGGGTCTCGGGATCCAGAATGATCCGCGGCAGACGTTTGTCGGGCGCATCCTGCGCCGGACTTCACTCGATGAGCTGCCCCAGCTCATTAATGTCTGGAAAGGGGAGATGAGCCTTGTGGGACCAAGACCGGAACGCCCGTATTTCGTGGAACAGTTTAAACGCATGATACCGAAATATCTCGACCGGCATCGTGTAAAAACAGGAATCACCGGTTGGGCTCAGGTGAACGGCCTTCGCGGCGACTCTTCACTCGAAGAACGCATCAAGTTCGATATCTATTATATAGAAAACTGGTCGATGTTGTTTGATCTGAAGATCATCCTGAGAACGGTCAGAGCTCTCTTCTAATCTGATGATCACACTCCTCATTTTCTACGCGCATGTTGTCGCCGCTGTCGCCCTCTATACAAAACGGTGGCAGGAAGCGAACTGGAAAGAAGGGTTTCTGGCCGTCGGATTTCTTCTTCTCATTTTTTCGGTGGGATGGTCGATCTCAACATTCATCATGAAGCTCCTCGTCAGCGAAAAGGGATTCGCCGTCTGGCTCGACCGCGATACATTATCCCTTCTGCTTCTTGCGGTGATGGAATGCGCGTTCTTCTCGATACAGATCAGGCGAAAGCACGCCAAGCACATTCCTCCCGCGGTGCGTGCTGTCTGAAATATTCCTGGTCCATCGGGCTCCCCGTAAAAAAGAAGCCGGCAGATTGATTGCCGGCTTCTCGTTTTTTGCGGATATTCCGCTCTCGACTACTTTAGCAGGATCATCTTCTTGACATCGGTAAAGACCTGCTTGACCGGGTTGTCATCGCCCACAACCGTTTCTGCGGTGATCCGGTAGAAGTAGACACCGGAAGCCATGTTCAGCAATCCGGATGACAACTGGAACTGATATGATCCCGCATCCGCTAGCTCGTGGTCGACGAGCGTTGCAACCTCCTGACCGAGAATGTTGTAGACCTTCAGCGTGACATAACTCTGTGCCGGTAGGTAGTAATCGATTTCCGTCGAGGGGTTGAACGGATTCGGGAAATTCTGGTTCAGTGTGAACACATCCGGTATCCCGTGCGGACGCGCATAGGCAAAGTTCTTACCCGCATTCGCCGATGAGGTGTCGAGCCGGAAGAACGATACGGCGCTCAATGCCTTTACCGGCGTAAGATTCAAACCGGTTGCAAAGCTGATGGTATCGACCGGTCCGGAGAAGGAGGAATCGATGAGCCGGATCGTTTCCCAGATCTGCTCTGCCGAGAGATAGGCGAGTGCGCCTGAATCGCGGCACACCGAGGTCTTCGCCGTGTCCTTCACCGAGGACATGAATTCATCAAGCATCGCCGCGATTGCCCGTATCGACTTCCCGTTGAACGGATGCAGTGAATCGGTGCCGGTTCCCTGATCGAAGATCAGATTGCCGAATCCGCCGGGTGTGATGTCCATATCGCTTGCGATAATGTTGGTTTGGAGAGCAATAGCTTCGGCGAACAGCTTGTTGTTCTCCTGCGTCGGCGTCAGAGACCGCTGCTGATTCTTGATCGACCTTCTGTTCGTGTATGTGGCGAGGCACCTTGGATCGCCGCTCTGCATCCGGTCATGACTGTCGATGAGTGATTTCATGACATCCTTCCAGGTGCCATGAACGACCGAGTGCGGTCCGCCCAGTCCGACTTTCAATCCGCCGCCTGTTAACTGAACGACATTGATGTCGTTTGGTTCAGGATAGAGGAGGAGATTCTGGGTATTCGCTCCGGTCACAAGAACTCGTTTCGCGGAGTTATTGGTCCAGAATGTCTTGCCTAACGTTTCCGGTTTTGGTTTGATGCCGATGCCCGAGAAGACCACCGAATCGCCGGTCAGAACTGGTGTGGCAAAATTGATGGTCACACTCGTCATTTTCGGATTCCAGGTTTGTATCGCGGGCCTGTTCACCACAATGGAATCTTTGACGGCGACGTTGAATTTTGTCGTGAGCAGGGCCATCTGCTGCGGGCCGGAACTTGTATCCACGACCACAAATCTGAACTGTACCCGGGTGGGCTTTACAGGAACGGGCTTATGCTTATTGGAGGCATCGCGTGCGAGCGCGAGGCTCTCCGGCAGGAACGTCCGGAATGCCAGACTGAACGTGCTGTCCCGGTGATTACCGAAATTCAGTCCGGTCAGATTCTGCTCCACACCGAGATTCACGGTGTAGGGCTGGAGATGATCCGGCTGTGTCTGGCGCCACTCTGTCCTGAAGACTTCGCTGAGATTGTACTTGCCGGGCCAGAGCCCGCTGAACGAAAATTGTCCGTTTACATCAGTCGTTGCGGAGGAGAAGACAGATGAACCGAAATACGTCGTCCCGGTAAGATTCATGGTCCACCCGGGCAGTCCGGTCTCGCCGCCGTCCTGCGCGCCGTTGCCGTTCAGATCGTTATACTTCATCCCGGCAACTGAACCGGTCGAGATCGCGTAATTTCCAAAATCCAGTGTGTCGATCAATTCTCCGGAATAACAGGTCACACTGTATGTCGATTCCGGGAACGACTGCCACCAGCCCATCTGCGGCACTTCCTTGATCTTGTAATTCCCCGACGGCAGACTCAGGAACTGATAGAAGCCGCTGCTGTCGGTCTTCACCGTTTTGCTCTTCGTCCCGGAGAGCTTGATCGTAATCCCTGCGATCCCCGGCTCGTGCTCGTCTTTGATCCCGTTCCGGTTCACATCATCGAACTTCTGACCCATAATGGTGTTGACGGAATCATCATAATAATTTCCGAAGTCGTTTCCGTTCGATGTGGTGTTGAGATCGGGAATAGTAATCCGGTACGATTCGCTCACCGGGTATGATTCCACCCATCCCTGCTTGCCGACTTCACTCACATCATAAACGCCCGGCTGGAAGACAAAGAGAGAATACTGGCCAAGGGAATCAGTGAGATCGTAATCGATCATGTTGCCGTTGGTATCCGACAGGACGATCTTCCAGTTCGGCAGCACGGTATCTCCGCCGTCGAATGTGCCGTTACGGTTGATGTCGTTGAACTTGGTGCCGTTGATGAAGCTGGCCTGCGTATAATTTCCGAAGTGGATACTGTCGACAACCGTATCGGGTGTTGAGAGATTGATAGTCCAGGTTCCCGAGAGCGGATACTTTTGTGTCCAGTTCGGTTCGAATGTTTCGGAAACGGTATACGTTCCCAGAGGAAGCGTAAACAGATAATGTCCGCGGACATTGGTTGTTGTGGTAATGGAAACAGGTCCGCTTGCGGTGATGATCCAGTCCTTGATGCCGCGTTCGCCCGGGTCTTTCACGCCGTTATTATTGACATCGAAGAACTTCCTTCCTTCAATAATCCCGCCCTGATCGAAGACCACGATATCATCAATAAACCATCCTGGAAAATTGTTGAAGTTGGCATCAAACGTATAGAAGTAGAACCGGATGAGAACTGTCTGACCGGAATAGGGTGTGAGATCGAGAGAGGTGATTGTCCATCCTCCGCTGCTCCCTGAGGGTGCAGCGCCGTAGCCGCCGCGCAGGTGCGTCCAGGTGGTTCCGTTATCATTCGACACGTCGACCATGCAATCGTCCCATCCCTGTTCTGTTTCATAATTCTCCGCAAACATCAGCGTGATGGGTCCGATTGCACCGGTGAGGGCGATGGGTTCCGAGACCAGTGCGGTATTGATAATTCTACCGGTGTTGTAATCTCCCTGTCCATCTATACCTGCCCAATAGCTGTGCGTGGGAGAGCTCGCATTGAGTGTGGTGCGATGCCAGAGATCGTCGGTTGTACCCCCGTACAATTGGGTTGTCCAGGTGTGTGCGCCTGCCTCAAAGTTGTCGTAAAAGAAAATGGATGATGTCGTGGAGGAGGTACGATTGAGAGAGATCCCAACACGTGGTCGCACAGAGGAAAGCTCTCCGCTGAGGGCCTTCTTTTGCGCAACTGCCTGACGGTGGCGATATTCCCTCAATTGCCGGGCTGCGTTCATCTCGCGCTCTCGCAACGATTGCTGACGCGTGACAATTTGACCTGCAGAAAGAGGTAGAACGAAAAGAAGAGATGCAGCGAGAACGACAAGAACCGTGGAAATCCGAAACCGGATACCAAATGTCTTCATAAATCCCCCAGGATGTTGAGTGGTAGAGTGGATCTTGGGCTTAAAGGTCAGATATAAAATGATACAAACGCACTTCATGAAAGTCAAGCCGGGAATTAACAAAATTGAGAATCTCAAGGGGAGATTGGTTCCGGAACGTACGGGGACGGACTCCGGACGATCAACTAACCTGTGTCAATTCAACGACATACGTGCTGACCGTACTCGAAGCAATTACAATATTAAATAATTTTTACCCGTTCCTTCCCGGGCTCGCAGGAAGGAACGGGTCCGAAAACGCCTAATGAATCACGAGCTCGTTGAGTATGTTCTGGGCATTTGAATATTTGTCCAGAATGAACAAGACATACCTTGCCTCGACGTTGATCGCCCGGTTGAGCGGTTCCTGATAGATATAGTCCCCGACGACCGATTCCCAGTTTCCGTCGAATGCGACACCGATGAGTTCTCCCTTCCCGTTGATCACGGGACTGCCGGAGTTCCCGCCGGTGATATCGAGGTTGGCAAGAAATGCCACGGGGACGTCATGGAGTTTTGGATCGGCCCATCTTCCAAAATCCTTCTTCACCCAAAGGTCGTGGAGTTTTGGCGGTACAATGAAGGGATCCTCGCCGGTCTCCTTTTCAATGACGCCGCCGAGAGTGGTCTCGTCGTCGTAATGCACGGCATCCCGGGGATCATAGGGTTTGATGACGCCGTAGGTGAGTCGGAGTGATCGGTTTGCGTCCGGGTAGAGATTCTCGCCTTTCCACGCCATCAGTGCCTCGATGTACCGTGAATCGAGGAGCGAAATGGCCGATGTCAATTTCGAGCTCTTTGCCTGTAGTGGTTCGTTGTCGTTGTCCAGCATCGAAACGAATTTCACAAATCTGTCGTCCTGGATATCGTCTGCCGATTTCTCAAGGAGTTTCAGACATCCGTCCTCCGTGGTGAGCTTGCTGTCGTGGTAGAGGTTGTCGACAAATTCATTGATTTCTTTCACCTTGTCGGCACCATCGGTGGACTGTCCGACGATCTGCTGGATGGAACGGATTGACTGATCGGAAGGAAGCTCGGTTGCTTTCAGCATCATCGCCACGAGCTCATCCTTGTCGACCGAGATCGTGACGTTCTTGAACGCAGTGCCGAGGAAGTCCCGAAGTTCCTTGACATTCTTTTCAGGGGGCTTCATATCCCCGCTTGCGGAGTCCTTTGCAAAACTCTTCGCAAGCCGGCTGAAGCGCTGCGCGATCCGCAGTACCGCCGAGCTCCCGTAGATCTGGGACATGACAAGCTGTTCTTTATTAAAGGTGCGCACCTCGTCGGTTGCCTTCGCAATATCGGCGAGAATTGTTCCGTACTTCTTATTCAGCTCTGGGTTCTTCTGGAGGAAAACGCCGAACTCTTTTTCCCGTTGCTGACGAACAGTGAGAATATCCGCGCGGCGCATTCCCTCGAGAGTTCCTTCATAGTTCTTGTAGGCATTGGCAAGTCCGCGCCAGGTTGATGCGTATTGTATTTCGACGGCCCGGTCCTTTTTTCCCGCCGCCTCCATAATATCCATGCGCGTCTTATAGAGGTCGATCAGCATGGGAAGCGACTGGTCCCTGCTAAGCTGGACTTCCGCCGATGTCCGGTACCGGAATGTCCGCCCCGGATATCCCATAATCATAGCGAAGGATCCCGTCTCCAACGGTTTGGAGGAAATGGGAAGAAAGATCTTCGGCTTGTAGGGGACGTTGTCCTTGGAATATTTTGCGGGTTTCCCGTCGGGAGCAACATACGCGCGCATGAATCCAAAATCACCCGTATGACGCGGCCAGTACCAGTTATCGACCTCGCCGCCGTAATTGCCGATTGAGGAGGGAGGCGCATAGACCAGCCGGACATCGTTCATGACCTGAAATCCATAGAGCAGATACTTCCCTCCGCTGAATGTGGAAGACACCTCATACTCGATGTCGCCGGTCCCCTTGGCGGCCTTCTGCAGGTCTTCGGTCTTTTTCCGGATCGCCGCGGAACGGGCAACGGGCGTCATGGTATCGCTGACGGCGGTGAGGATATCATCCGTCACGTCCTTGATTGAAACAACGATGCGTGCAAAATAGGATGGAACCGGAATTTCTTCCTCATGTGTCTTGGCGTACATGCCGTCTTTCAGGTAATCCTCCTTCACGGAGCTTACCGATTGAAGCGCGCCATAGACGATGTGGTGGTTGGTGATGATCAATCCGTCTGCCGAAACAAACGAGCCGGTTCCCCCGGGAAGAAGCACCACGGCGTCTTTGAGGCTTGTTCCATTCGGATTGTAGATTTGATCCGGGGTTAATTCCAGACCATGCGATTTCATTTCCTGAAAGGGAAGTTTGCTGACCTGTGTCATCAGCCACATGCCCTCGTCGGGTCGCAGGAAGTGAACCGAGAGTATGGAAATTGCGAGTACAACAACAACGGAGAAGAAGCGTTTCATGAGAAGCTCCTCAGAGGTTCGATAATGGAGAACGGGTTAGAAAGAACGTCTCGGAAGGAAATCACGAGCACAGATGTGTGATCTAAAATGCAAAAACTCTCCATGAGTTGCAAACAGAACGCATCAACACATTCGCGTCCCACGAATGGTCTGCTATCCCAGTGCCTCGGAAATTCTGATGGAATATCCGTTGATATCCCGGATAGTAAACTCCCTCCGCTTCCACGACTTATTTCCGGGGTGATCGATGATCTGGATGTCTTTTAATGCATACTCGTTGTAGATGTCGTCCAGATCCTTCACGAACCAGACAATTTCGAAACCCTTGCCAAGAAGATCGCAGCGGTTCACATAGTCCGGATCTGCATTGAAGAGGAGGTGGAGATTATCCCGCCGTATTCCTCCGTCGAACCCGCCTTTCCAGATCCATTCATCGTAGAATCCGAGGCGGTCTTTGTAGTACCGGAGCGTTTCGTTCAGATCTGCGACCGGCAGGAATGGTGTGCAGTGAGAGAAATGCATGGCCCTGTCATCTTTCGCGTTTCAGGCGCGCAGCCGGATCCTGAAGGTCGTGCCCCGGCCGGGCCTGGTTTCCTTGACGAAAATCTTTCCGTCGTGATACGTTTCGATGATCCGCTTCGATAGACTGAGTCCGAGCCCCCAGCCGCGCGGTTTCGTGCTGTATCCCGGCCTGAAGATATCTTTCTTCGACTTCAGATCGATCCCTTTGCCGGTATCCCTCACGTCGAGGATGACCTCATCATCTTTTTTCTGAAGTACGAACGTGATCGTTCCGGAGCTGCCTTCCATGGCATCGATGGCGTTCTTGATGAGATTCTCGATCACCCATTCGAACAGCTCCTTGTTGATCCGTGCGACAACCCGGCCGGACGCTTCCACCGATATCTCGATGTTCTTCCCCTGTCCCAAACGCGACGGGAGTCTCTGCTGGAAATACTCGATCACCGATCCGATCACCGCGCCAAGATCTTCTTCCCGCAAACTTGGCTTCGAACCGATCTTTGAGAACCGGTCAGTGATCTTCTGCAATCTCTGAAGATCTCGGTCCATATCTTCCAGGGTTGAAAGAATTTTCGGATGTTCTCCGGCGCTTCCCTTCAACATTTCGAGCCATCCCATAAGACTGGAAAGGGGGGTGCCGAGCTGGTGGGCGGTTTCCTTCGCCATGCCAACCCAGATGTTACTCTGCTCGCTCCTTTTGATGTGGCTGAATCCGACGTACCCCATGAGTATGAACATTCCCGCCACGATGATCTCAATATACGGAAGCCATCGGAGGCGTGTGACCATCGCCGACTCGCCATAATGCAATCGCTGGACGATCGAATCGGTCGGGGTCACGCGGATGATGACATCAATCGGCGGATTCTGCGAGTCGAGTTTCCTGACAATCTGTTCGAGTACGATTCTCTGCTGTTCCGGCGCCAGCGCGGTGTCCAGCTCGATGTTGCGGGCATTGATAATGTAATCCGGGAGCGGATGATCCTGACTGTCCGTCAGGACCATCGGAAAATCGATATTCTGTATGATCTCGCTGAAGATGAAGCTGTAATCCGACTGGTCTGCGCCATGGTCTGCGGGTCTGTTCGCAACAAACTCCAGGGACCTCGCGTGAAGAGCCGCGATATCTCTCTCGCGTTCAAGAAGCTGCCTCACGATTTGCTGCGTATAGAAGAGCGTGCCGAGCACGATCAGGAGTGCCGTAGCGAGAAGGAGGATCTTAATATTTGCCGACCGGGGTCTTGTCACTGCTTCAGAAAAATAGTCTGGTCGCGGCGGGCTCCCACAGAAACGAGAGAGACGGTCGTGCCCGTGAGGTTCCCGAGAGCGTTGATGTACCGCTTCGCCTCTTCCGGCAGTTTTACAAAGCTCGTGATATCGCGCGTGGAACTTTTCCATCCCCGGAAGGATTCATAGGTGGGAGATAGTCTGTCGAACGTGCTCATATCGGACGGGAAGGATTTCAGCGGCTTGCCGTGAAGCGTATATCCGGTACAAACAAGAATTGCATCGAACGTGTCGAGGACGTCCAGTTTTGTGATGGCGATGTTGGTGATGCCGTTGACCATCGCGGAGTACCGTAAACTGACGGCATCGAACCAACCGCATCGGCGGGGTCGCCCGGTAGTTGCCCCGTATTCGCCGCCGATTTCCCTCATCATCTTCCCGGTTTCATCGGTCAGTTCCGTGGGAAACGGTCCGTTTCCGACCCGTGTGGAATATGCCTTCACGACGCCGAGAATAGAATCAATAGAAGTCGGCGGGATCCCCAGACCCGTGCATGCGCCCCCTGAGGTCGGGTTCGATGATGTGACGAAGGGATATGTCCCGTGGTCAACATCGAGGAGTGCTCCCTGAGCTCCTTCTGCTAAAACCTTTTTCCCGTTGCGGAGAGCGGTGTTGAGATAGACTGCCGTATCGGTGACGTACTCGTCGATTTTCTTATCGAACTCTTCATAGTCGCTGACGATTTTGTCGACGTCAAGTTCGGGATTGCCGTAGATCTTCCTGAGAATCTGATTCTTTTCATCGATATTGCGCTTCAACTTTGATACAAAGACATCTCTGTCGAGGAGATCCACGATCCGTATCCCCACACGCATGAACTTGTCGATGTACGCGGGTCCGATACCTCTGCCGGTCGTGCCGATCTTCTCGGATGTCTGTTCGCGGATCGTGTCGAGAAGTTTGTGATACGGCATGATAAGATGGGCATGATGGCTGATGAGCAGTCGACCGGTAATGGAGATGTTGAGCGCCTGGAGCTGTCGTATCTCGTCCATCAGGGCCAGCGGATCAACGACCACGCCGTTGCCGATGATGCAGGTGACGTTGGGGTGGAAGATTCCCGAGGGAATAAGATGGAGGACGTACTCGGTGTCGCCGATGACAACGGTATGACCGGCATTCGCTCCACCCTGATAGCGCGCAGCGATGTCAATCGTCTCGCTGAGATGATCGACAATCTTTCCTTTTCCTTCGTCGCCCCACTGGGCGCCGACCACTATCTGGACTGGCATAGACCGGTTGACCAATAAAAAACTCCGATGATGAACTGAGGCATCGGAGTCGCACAGTTGGACGTATCCATGAACTGCTATTCGAAGCTTTGGATCGCTTTTTTCGTGGTGGGATAAAGCTCGAACACCGTACTGAGTTTGGTTATGACGAGCAGGCTTTCGATTTTTTTTGATGCGGCAGCAATCTTCAGCTCGCCGCCGGCATTCCGCATGGTCTGCAGTGCGCCGATGAGCATGCTGAGACCGGAGCTATTCATCGTTTCCACGTTCGAAAGGTCAACCAGCACCTTTCGTTTCTTCTTCTCGATGAGCTTGTGAAGGGTATCATTCAGGGCTGTTGCATCCGGTCCCCCCAGGACGCTTCCCTCGAGATTGATGACAACGACGCCGCTTGTTTCTTTAGTGGAGAGCCTCATATCCGGCTTTCTCGGCAACAACTGCCTTTGCCTTTCTGGCAAGTTTTCTGTTGGTATAATCGAGAGCGATTGCGCTGGCGATGTAAATTGATGAGTACGTTCCGGTGGTGATGCCGATGGTAAGCGCGAATGCAAATCCTCTGTTCACTTCGCCACCGAAGAAGAACAGAATGAGCGTGATGATGAAGATCGTGCCGGACGTGATGATGGTTCGGCTCAACGTCTCATTCAGACTTTTGTTGATCAGTTCCACAAGGTTCATCGATTTATAGATTTTCTTGTTTTCCCTGATCCTGTCGAAGATAACGACGGTATCGTTCATCGACAGGCCGACGATGGTGAGAAAGGCCGCGATCATATTCTGATCGATCTCGAAATTCGTGTAGGAGGTAAGCCCGTCGAAGATGGAAACGAATCCGAGCGCAACCATGACGTCGTGGAAGAGTGCCACGATTGCACCGAGGCCGTAAATGAACTCAAACCGGAACGCCACATAGAGTCCCATCGCAATCAGTGAGGCAAGGACCGCGAACACCGCGTTGCGCCGCAACTCAATGCCGATCTGTGGTCCGATCTTTTGATCCTGGAGAACCGCCGGTTTTAGTTCCGGGAAATTCTGCTGCAGCGAAGTCCGGATCTTGTCGCCGACCGTGGTACCTTCTCCCTGCAGCTCGGTTCTGATGAGCAGCCGGTTTTCCTGGCCGTACATCTTAATCTCCGATTTTGGGAACCCGACACGGTCCATCATATCTCGTACTTTTCCCACGTCGGGAGGTTGGGAAAACTCCACGATCATTTCCGTTCCGCCGAGAAAATCGATGCCAAAGTGGAACCCTTTGACTGCCAGCGAAACAATGCCGGAGAGAATCACCAGAGCGGAGATCATATACCACATGTTCCGCTTGCCCATGAAATCTATACTTGTCTTACGAAAGAAACGCATGTCGTGCTCCGAAGTGAATTAACCGAAACTGACGTGGACGCCGCGCTCGATGAGAATCTCAACGATAACCCTGCTGACCACCACAGCACTGAATACGCTGGCGACGATACCGATCATGAGTGTCAGTGCAAAACCCTGAACCGGTCCGCTGCCGAACTGATAAAGAATGATACCGGTAATCAGAGCGGTCAGGTTTGCATCGAAGATCGCCGAGAAGGCCCGGGTGTATCCGGCATCCACAGCTGCAAGAAGAGTCTTGCCGGTCACGGACTCTTCCCGGATACGTTCGTAAATCAGAACGTTCGCATCGACCGCGACGGCGACGGTCAGAATAAGGCCCGCGATGCCGGGAAGTGTCAGCGTACCATGAAATCCTGCAAGCACTCCAAGCACGAACAGGATGTTGAGAAGAAGGGCGATGTCTGCCAGAGTTCCGCCCGTACTATAATAGAAGATCATGAAGATCGCCGTGAGGCCGAGTGCCAGAAGCGCAGCCCAGACACCCTTGGTGATGGAATCTTCGCCGAGTGAAGGACCGACGGTCGCCTGCTGGATGATCTCGACCGGCGCCGGCAGAGCACCGGCTTTCAGGACGATTTCGAGAAGCTTTGCTTCGGCTACATCGCTCATGCCTTCGATCTGGGAGTTCCCGCCCGTGATCTTGTTCCGGACGACCGGGGCAGAGAAGCAGGCATTATCCATGATGATGGCGATGCGCTTGTTGACATTCGCACCAGTGATGCGTGCCCAGTCGCGCGCACCGTCGCTGTTCATTTCCATGTTGACGACCGGTGTATTGTAGGTCGGATCGATGGTAGCGCGGGCGTTCGTGATGACACCGCCGGTGAGCTCGGCAGTTTTCTTTACTGCGTAGAGCGCATACCAGCGCTTTCCCTCGCCCGTCTGGGCGGGCTTCGCCGACCAGACAAAACCCATGTCTGCCGGAATGAGGCGTTTGATTTCGGGACGATCCAGAATTCGCATGACCTTCGCGCGGTTCTCATCCAGGGTGTAAAGCTGTCCGTCCCAGTTCTGGCTTTGAGTCGTCCCGGCAAGAGCAAAGAAGGGATGTTCCTTCTGCGCCTGCGCAAGACTCTTCGCCTGATCTTCAGGAAGCTGTGCGAGAGAAGTATCTGTCGATGCCGAGGTATCTGATGCCGTCGTATCGTTTTGCGCGAGCGATTTCGACGTATCGATACCCAGCGAGTCGAGCGGTTTGCCGGCGAGTGCCTTGTCGATGGAGTTGTAGACCTTGATGGCGATTTCCGGATCGATCAGCAGTTTGAATTCCAGGAGGGCTGTACCCTGAAGCAACTGGCGGACTTCAGCTTCCTTGCTGACGCCGGGGAGTTCGACAATAATCCTGCTGCCGCCCTGTTTCTGGATGGAAGGTTCCGAAACGCCGTACTGATCGACACGGTTCCGGACGATTTCCATGGCGCGATCAACGGCATTGGTCGACTCATCCCGCAGTTTGCTGATGACTTCATCGTCGTTATCGCGAATACTTCCGTAATACCTGCTCAGGCGAACCTGCTTTTCCTGGAATCGCTTCCGGAGAAGGTCAATGAGGTCCTGGTCGGTGTTCCTGGCATCGTTGCGCACCTGATCCATGATCGCATTGTAGTTGTCGTCCTTGTTCTTTGCAAGATCGTCGAGGAGTTTAAGCACGTTGACTTCGAGGACGACGCGCATGCCCCCCTGCAGGTCAAGGCCCAGCTTGATGCGGTTTAACCGTGCATCCCGCAGGGCGAGATCATTCTGGTCGACGAATTTTAAACTGTCCGCAGTCGAGAGTCCCCGGAGCTCCTTCGTGAACTGATAATCTTTGTAAGTCGGATACAGAAAATAGACGGAGAGGAAAATGCAGACGAGGATAAAAATGAGTTTGCCGCGATTTTTCTTCACGTGAGGTCGTTCAACTCCTAACTCTAAAAGGTGATGAAATTGAGGTCAGTTTCTTCGTTTCGAGCTAAAAATATAATGCAAATTTTTCTGAAAGTCAATCCATTTAACAGACCCACCCGATGCCCCGTTATCATGTCCTGCCCACTCTTTTTTCTTGATTCTCGTCGTCCATGAGCATATATTGATGCTCGATTGTCTTTCGTCCAACACACATCCTGACACGCCTCATATTCATGCGGTTGGTACTTCTCTCTCTTTTTCTGTCAGTGGTTACTTTTCAGTCCCATGCGGCTGAGCCGCGGTCTCCGAAGTGGGAAGTGCGCGCCGTCTGGATCACGACGGTTTCGGGTCTCGACTGGCCCAAGTCTACTGACCGCGCCGAGCAGCAGAAATCGCTGAGGGAGATGATTGAAAAGCTCCATCGTGCACATTTCAACACGATCTTTTTTCAGGTTCGGGGAAGAGCCGATGCGCTGTACCGCTCCAGGTATGAACCCTGGTCCGTTCAGCTCACGGGAACGCTCGGTGCTGATCCGGGATGGGATCCGCTCGATACGGCGATCACGATCGCGCATGCTCTGGGTATGGAGGTTCACGCGTGGTTTAATACGTTCCTTGTCAGATCGGGACCGCGGCCAGCGCCGTCGGTTCCCCTGCACATGGTTCTCGCTCATCCGGAATGGGTTCAGCCCGTTGATGACGAGTACTGGTGTGATCCGGGAATACCTGCCGCCCGGCAATACACGCTCAATGTCGCGATGGATCTCATCCAACATTATGATGTGGATGGGATTCATTTTGATTACCTGCGGTATCCGCAGAAACTGCTCCAGGACGACGCGACCTATCGCCGGTATGGGGGAGGCATGCAGCGCGATACCTGGCGAAGGGAAAACATCAACAAGTTTCTTCGCGACTTCCGGGATGCTGCCCTGCCGCTCAAGCCCATGCTGAAAATCGGCGCAGCGCCGATCGGTGTCTATCTGAATATCGGAAAAATGAGAGGCCTTCAGAGCTATTCCGATGTGGATCAGGATTCCCGGAAATGGCTGCAGGATCGTCTCGTGGATTATCTTGCGCCGCAGATCTACTGGTCGCTGGGCGACAAACCTGCCAATCCGGATTTCGTGACGGTGGCAAGAGACTGGGCGCTGAACTCCTACAACCGTCAGATTTATTTTGGCATCGGCGCATACAAGCCGGAAGTGTTTGATGAAATCGCCACGCTGGTCGACACGTCCCGAGCCATAGGTGGCGAGGGGATCTCGTTCTTCCGGTACGCGAGCATCGAGAAGGATCTGGACGTTGGAGGTCGGTTCCGGTTCTTATCGCTGATTCCCCCGATGGCGTGGAAGGATCATATTCCTCCCGATCCGCCTCGCGACGTCCATGTTGCAAATGTCGAGGACGGCGTATTTTCGATCTCATGGCAGCAGCCGGTCAGTGCTCCTGACGGCGATCAGGCGAAGCGCTTCAACATTTACCGGTCGCGCTTTCCAAAAATCGACTTGAATAATCCGGAGAAACTGGTAGCGAACGTTTCGGGTGGAACCAGCACCCTGACCGATACTATTGCCAATGTCGCATCACTGAAATACTATTACGCGGTAACGGCACTCGACAAAGGGAATAACGAGAGCTCCCCGGCTGTGGAAGGAGTCGAGATTCCGGAACTGGCAGGACTTGTCCGGAGTCTCATGCCGGCAAACAGACTGGGTCTGGCGTATCCGAGTCCGGCATCATCAATGGTGTCAATTCCGTATGAACTCAGGGAGTCGGCGGCAGTCGTCCTGAAAATCGTGGATGACCAGAGTCGGGAGGTTGTTACGGTGGTGGATGCTGTCCAGAAGCCGGGAAGGTATGTCGCGTCGGCGAATACCGGGCGTCTCAAATCGGGACGTTACACCTACCGTCTTGTGGCTGGTGAGTTCAGTGACCGCAAGCCGCTGGTGATCCGAAACTGATCATTCTGACCGCTTATTTTCCTACGCGGTGCCATTCGTATCTCTTCCCGTTCCAGTAGAGAAGAAATTTTTGAGCTCCTCGTTTGGCAAAAATGAGCGCATCCCCTTTTGCGTCGATTATCGATCCATAATCGGCCGCGGCTAATCTTTTGGCCGACACGACGCTCCACTCATTCACCCAGGAAAGATCATCGCCAGACGTGCCGATGGATCTTCCGGCTCCGACGATGGTTTTTCCAATGAACAATGCCTGGGGCTTTCGCGCATGGATGATCATGAACCCGGCCATTTTGGACCGTTTCTCCACGACCTGGATGACGACGTCTTTTTTCCCATCGCCGTCAAAATCGCCGAGCAGCGTATGCGGAAAGAGACTGTAGGTGATTGCGTATTTGTCCGCCATCGTCCGCTGGAATTCG
This sequence comes from Bacteroidota bacterium, assembly GCA_035518715.1. GTDB lineage: Bacteria > Bacteroidota > Ignavibacteria > UBA10030 > SZUA-254 > DATIXJ01. The sequence continues at coordinate 49,255 of DATIXJ010000019.1, forward strand.
TCGCGGGCCCAGCGGGGTATATCCCGGATGGGATTTGGAATCAGACGCCCTTCCTGTGCGGCAAGTGAAAGGGGAATGAAGAGAAGAACGAACGCTATTCGCATGGCTGATTCTCCACGAAGTTTATGTGCGAAGCAGTCCGATCAAGGCGTGTGACCGCCCCGGTTCACATCATTTTGATTTGTTCGTAGCCCGATATTCTGCGAGGTCGTTTTCCACACGATGAAGAAGATCCTCTGAATACAATTTACCGATCAGGAGCGTTCTGCCGCGGGTGCCGATTTCGTTGTACAGTTGAACCGACTCTGCAGATGAAGGATCAACAATCGTCATGCCGCCCTGCTTCAGCGTCTCCAGGGCTCTGGCGTTATCCTGCCGGCTCAATTGCGTCAATTTTGCCATATACATCCTGCCGTTACGCAGGAGGATATCCTGGAGCCGGGGTGGAAGCTCGTCGAATTTCTTTTTGGAGATCACGGCCGCACCCGTCGCATCGGCTAATGGTGCATTCAGCATATACTTCACACGCGAAAACCACTGCATCGCAATGAGTGCAAGGGGCGGTGAATACACCCCGTCAATCATTTTTGTCTGCAGCGATGTGAGAACATCCGTCACTGAGAGCGGAATTGGATTGATGCTCATTGCCTGAAACATCGCTTCTGCCACCGGGTCGCCTTCCCACATCCACATCCTGACGCTCTTCAAATCTGAAGGTGATCTCACCGGCGTGTTGGTAAACAGATATGTCCAGCCAACCTCAGCCCAACCGAGATTCACGTAGCCGCCTTTTTCGAAGGCAGCGTTGAGCTCGCTACGATATTTTTCGGCAATATAATCAACTTCACCGTACGACTTGAAGAGGAACGGCGAATCAAGTATCCGCGCCTCCGGGGCAATGCTGGTGATCCCGACGCCGGTGATGCCCGCGCCGTGAAGCTGGCCGAGCTTGATCTTGCGAAGGACTTGAACCTCGTCTCCCTGGACCCCGCCGGAGTAGATTTTGAATCCGAGCGCTCCGTTGCTTTCCGCTCGCACGGCCTGGTCAAATTCTCTCATGACATTCATCCATGTGCTGCCTTCCGGGGCAAGGGTTGCAAACTTTATGATGTATTGCTGACTGTACGCTGAGGAGACAGCGAGGATCATGCCGATGAGGAGCGCCGCGCAGTTCGGATGTTTCAAAGGGGAGCCTTTCTGGTCAGTGAAAAAAATATGCCGGATTCCGTAGATCAGAACAATTGATCGATTCTTGCGCGCAGAAGGTGCGCCTTCTTCTTTGCCACGGCATTCGAGAGGCGGGCTTCAGGAAGAATATCGATCGAAGCCGTATCTACCCTGGTCAGGCACTCTTCGAACAATCCCCGGTTCTGCGTCTGGACCGCGTACGATCGCGCAAGATACACGTACGTCATCAGGAAGTTTCCCTTATTCACCGCCAGGCACCGATCGAAATACGAACGTGAACGGGCAGTATCTCCGCCGAGAAGGGAAGGACGGCTGCCGGCGAGTGTACCGAGAAAAAAATACCCGCCGCCGTAGAAGTACGACGAATCGTTGTCTGCAACGAATTTCATCATCGCCTCCACTTTCGGCAAGTCGGCGATCGCCGAAGGGTCGGTGAGCGAGAGACCTATCGCGCTCCCCCAGCCAACTGCCGTCCAGAATACTGCCGGAACATCGCCCCGGGAAAACGTGTGAAGGGCGTTTGAAAACTCGTCGACACTGCGCGACGCTGCGTCGGCGAATTCCTTGTGGTGAAGGAGAATTTTCATGCCGTATGATTTTCCGCGCAAATAGAGGAGCCGCGCCCGATCTGCACTGTCATCCTCGGCGAACGCGAGCGCGTAACTCGAGTATCCTTCCGAAGCAAGAAGGAGATAGTGTTCGTTGTCCGGATCGCTTTTCAGGACTGCTTCGAGGAGTTTGAGGTTGGACGCACCGCTTAGCTCGGCAAGAGCAAGATCCTGTTCTTCGTTCAGAACAGTGAACCCGTTCTCCATAATACCGCCCAGGGAACTTACGGCGATCTGCTGCAGGCATCCCGAGAGAGGCACTGCCAGAATCGCGGCAAGGAAGATGAGTCCTTTTCGCATAGCGCACACGAATATACGAAAACCCCGCAAGAGTAAAAAGGGGGGAGTGCGGGAGATGGTGAATGGGTAAATTCGAGACTCTTAAAATGTTTTAATTTTTTATTGACAGAGCAAACAATTACCTTAAGGTGATTATCAACATCCTGGGGATTTGTTCATGAGAATTCTTGTCGTCGAGGACGAAAGGAAAGTGGCGAATTTTCTTCAGCAGGGACTGCAGGAAGAAGGATTCGAAGTCGAGGTCGCGTACGATGGAGAGGAAGGATCTCTCAACGTCCAGCAGAAGCAGTTCGATCTCATTCTCCTCGACATCCTGCTGCCGAAGAAAGACGGTGTTACGCTCGTGAAGGAGATGCGGTCCCGTCAGATCACCACCCCCGTCCTCATGCTGACGGCAAAGAGCTCGATCGACAACCGTGTGGAGGGCTTGGACGCTGGGGCGGACGATTATCTTGCAAAGCCCTTTGCCTTCGAAGAGCTTCTTGCACGAATCCGATCCTTGCTGCGGAGGGGTGGTCCGGAAAAAGCCACATCGATCAAAATCGCTGATTTACAGCTCGACATGGTCAAACACACCGCCCGCCGGGGTGAGCGCGTCATCGAACTTACCGGCAAGGAGTACGCGCTTCTCGAATACTTCATGAGAAACGCAAACCGGGTTCTCACGCGTACGCTCATCTCCGAGCATATCTGGAATTACAATTTCGACACCGGGACGAACATTGTTGATGTGTATGTCAATCACCTCCGGTCGAAGATTGATGAAGGATTCGAGCGGAAACTCCTCCACACCGTGCGGGGAGTCGGGTACATCATGAAAGAAGAGTAAAATGTTCCGTCCCTTCCGATCGATCCGCGCGAAGCTGACTCTTTGGTACACATTCATTTTCCTCCTGACGCTGGTTGCATTCGGACTCATTTCCTATACATATTCCAGTCAGCAACTTTCCAATAATCTGGACCGTTCACTCCAGAATGAAGTCCGGTGGGTGAAGAACTTTATCGAGGGCAAGCTCAAGATTGCCAAGCCCAGTCAGCGGTTTGCGCGCAAGAAGGGCGAATCGCCTCCATCCGGCGGTATTGATACGTCGCTGGCAAGCCAGGAGGCAAGCGAGTCCGACGAGCTCCTCTGGAATCAGATTTATGAACACGCCCTCGTCAATCCGAAGAAAACGATCATCGAGGTCACCAGCATCAAATGGGGGGCGATCGTCTTCCGCTCGTTTCCCGTCGAGGTCGAGTCGCTCGGGATCGGTGAAATACCTTTGAACACGATCAAGATCCAGACCGTCAACGATCCGAAGGGAACAGATCTGCGTGTCGCAGCAACGCGAACGAGTGATCTCGACATTTATGTGGCCTATCCGCTTTCCGAACTCCGTGAGGTTCTCGACGATCTCTACGCGATCTTTCTTGTCCTCATCCCTGTCATGGTGACAATCTCGGTGGGAGGTGGATGGTGGCTGGCAAACAAATCACTGAAGCCGGTCGATGAAATCACGCGGACTGCGAAGGAAATTACTGCACAAAACCTCGACCGGAAGATCCCCGAGCGACCGGTTAACGATGAGTTCGGGCGGCTCGTCTCAACATTTAACGAGATGATCCTGCGGCTGAGAAATTCTTTTGACCAGATCCGGCAGTTCTCCGGAGACGCATCCCATGAACTCCGGACACCGCTGACCATCATGCGCGGGGAAGTCGAACTTGCCCTCCGGAGACCAAAGGATCCGGATGAATACCGACGGGTGCTTGTCAGCAACCTCGAGGAAATTCAGCGCCTCTCGCGAATCGTCGACAACCTTCTCACCTTGTCGAAAGCTGAATTTGGACGCGGCGAAATTCTCATGATGGAACAGGTCAATCTTCACGATCTGGTCAGCGAACTCTATGAGGATTGTGAAGTAATTGCTACGAAAAAGAATATCGCACTTCAACTGACGAAGAATGAGGACGTCATCATTCCCGGAGACCGCATCAAACTCCGGCAGCTCCTGATGAACCTTGTCGACAACGCCATCAAGTATACTCCTGAGGGGGGCAGGATCACGCTGATCTCGGAGCGTCAGAATGGTAATGCGGTGATCAGGGTAAACGATACCGGCATCGGAATCCCCAAGGAGGAACAGCGAAATATCTTCGACAGATTTTACCGTGTTGATAAGGCGCGATCACGGGAACTGGGAGGAAGTGGCCTCGGTCTCTCAATTGCGAAATGGATCGCGGAGCTGCATCGAGGGCGAATTGAAGTGGAAAGCGAGCCCGCTCGCGGGAGCAAGTTTACCGTGACGCTTCCGCTCCAGACCGAAAGCGCTGAGAGCCGTGCCGGGCGAGTTGCTTAAATGTCCTCGCCGACGGAGAAGTAGTATTTCGGTGTTGATGTCTGCTGGAGATCGAACGACCAGGCGACATCGAGTTTAAGAAGGAAGCCGAGGAAAACCATCCGGACCCCGTAACCCGTTCCCGCCAGAAGATCGCGCATATACACTCCGTCTGCGTCGCGATCAAAGAGCTTGACATCTCTTCCCAGCGTCCAGGTGCTTCCCATGTCGAGAAAGATCACGCCGCCGAGACTCTGGAAAAATACGGGTAATGGCCCTGCCGAAAAATATCCCGCAAAAGGAAATCGCAGCTCAAGGTTCATGAGCCCGTATTTTGTTCCAAGCCGTGCATTGTAATCGTAGCCCCGAAGGGGGATACCAGCCGTCAGGAATACAAAATCTTCGGGCTTGTCGATGGGGATCCGGTTGTTCGAAAACTCCCGGTTGATCCAGTTGTCGACACCGCCGATGATGAACCGCTGAGGATCCTCGCCAAAGCTCCCGCCGCCCGCAAGCCGCACCACAAATGCATAATTCCTCCAGAGCCGGAAGTAATTCCGATAATCCAGTAATACGGAATAGAATCCAAGCGACTGGCTGCCGAGCTTTGGGCTTCCCATCAGCGTGATATTATATCTGTTGCCGTTGGCTGGTGCCGTGATTCCCCATAAACTGTTATCGTGCACATAACTGACCGATGGAACAATTACAGTCCGCTGCTCCGAAGGCGCAAAAGAATCATCCATATTGTCTTTTGCAATGTTGTACCACGATAATGAAAAATCGAGCCTGTTGAATTTGTCGAGAGGATAGAGACCGATTCCCGTGAGGCCGTAATTTGTAAAGCGGTAGAGCGTGTCGGAATTTCCCGTCGGATCGCTGAGGAGAAGGAACCGCGCGCTGTGAAAAATTTGTATGCCGAGGTCAAGCCGCTTGGGAAGATAGAAATATGCGAGGGCGTAATCGCTGTTCTTCAGATCGAAGAGAAGATTCGTGAGGATATAAAACTGGTGGTTTCCCAGCATATCGCTGAACGCCATTTCCGTTGTCCCCATCACGCCGTAATACGTATTGTATCCCGCATTCCCGTAGACGATATCGGGAGAGAAGTTCAGCTTGTACTTGTTGACCTTGTAATTTCCGTTCTCATCCAGATTATTTGTTACCCTCAGCTTCGAGGAATCGGTGTGCTGTTCGGGGCGGTCCCGGAAGTTGTCGCTGAACACGTAATTCCGGAGATCGATCTTCACTTCACTGCTGTACTGTGCCGACGTGTCCTCTTTCGAGGTCTTGATGACGACGTCGTTGGAAAATGAAATACTGTCTTTCTTGGCAAACAGGGTATCGGGCCGTCGGGTCTGAAGCGACCGCTTGATAAATCCCGTCGGCTCCAGTGTGGCGGGCTTTCCTTCCCTGTCCAGTGGATTATGCATGAGGAAGAGGTCAAAACCGGCATTGTTGAGAGAGTTGAACGCAAGCTTGCTTCCGTCACGGCTGAGTGACAACTGGTAAACACCGCTCAGGGAGTTGGTCTGAGGATAAATGGTGTTGCTGTCGAGATCCTTCATGTAAATATTGTTGATCCCGTTCATATCGGAAATGAAGAGGAGGTGCTTCCCGTCGGGCGTTGCCACCGGCGAGGTTTCATCGCTTGAAGGAAGATCCGTGACTCGTGTGATGATCTGTGTAGCGACATCGATCCGGTACAGATCCAGTTGATGGAAATCGTAGTGCTGCATCTTGAAATCCGCCGGAACCGCCTTCGGATCGAGATTCGATCCCCGGTCCGATGCGAAATAGATGCTCTTGCCGTCGGGCGACCATGCCGGATCGGCATCGCTGAAGACATCTTCGGTAAGATTCTTCAGTTGTTTGGTATCGATGTCATACGTGTAGATATCCGACCTTCCGTTCAGCGTGCCGACAAAAGCGAGCGTACCGTTGTGACCGGGATCGGCGACCGGTGACCAAGCAACCGAGAAGATCCCGTCAAGCCCGAGCTCGATTTTCTGTTCATCGCCTGAATTCACATCCATAATAATGATAGCGTCCTTCTCACCGGTCTTCGTGGCAAGAGCGAGGCGCTTGCTGTCTGGTGACCATGCCATTCCGGGCGTGAGGAGATGGAGCTCCTCGAAATCAGCAGTGCGCTGACCATTGACGAGTTTTTTCTCGATCGACCCGTCCGCCGCGTTCATGATGAAGACATCAAAATAATCGTCCCTGTTGGAAATGAACGCGATCCGGTCTCCCTGCGGTGAAATGGATGGGCTGGTATTATAGAAGCTGCCGTCCTTTGTATGATCGGTGAGCCGTTTGGCAAAATCTGCCGGCTCCTGGCGCTTCGCGATATCCGGCCAGTAGAGAACCTTCTGTTCCTTCAGCCACCGGTCCGATAATTCCGGTATGCTCAAGCCGATGGCGGCACGAAATCCCTGATCAACGCTGCGGGTGCCTCTGATGCGCGTGAGAATTTCCGAGATCTTCTGGTCTCCGTACTTTGTTGCGATGTAATTCCATACCGACTGCCCGCCGCGGTAGGCGAAATATCCGCCAAGCCGTTCGATCGGCGGAAGATATTCGTGGATCGTTGCATCACGAAGGAACATATCAGAATCCGTTTCCCATTTCAGTGCCTCGTATTCCGCAAGTCCCTCGTTGAACCAGAGCGGAAGCTGGAGCGTGATGTTGTTCGTGATGATCGACTGAATTGAGCCGCCGTAGAACATATCGTTGACGACGGCATGAACGAGTTCGTGGTGAATGACATGGCGGAATTTCTTGTAGTCCCCCTCAAAGGGGAGGACCATGCGGTTCTTGAAGAGCTCCGTGACGCCGCCGATGCCTTCTTCGAGATACGAGTTGACGACGTTGGTCTGCTGGAAATCGTTGTGGGAATTGTAAATGACGATGGAGACGCGGTTGTTGAGCTGGTAGCGGAACGATTTGCTGATCAGAACATACGCCGATTCAGCGGCATCCGCGGTGAAATCTGCCAGATATTCCCCGCCGTTCGTGAAGTAGACATCAAAGTGGCTCGACTGGATGAACGACCAGTCGAACGTCGTGTATTGCACCTTGTTCTGTCCAAACTCGGTTTCCTGGGAGAGCGCGGGGGAAACGTACGCGGCACTGCAAAAAGCTGCGGCGACTATCAAGATGACAAATGAACGCATGAACCTATCCTTATACCTTAAATCAAATTACAAAACCGGTCGTGTAAATGCAATACATCCACAAAATTTGCGGGAATCACTATAAATCAGAACACGAAGAATGTCAGGTTTGTCGCGTGGCCTGGGGTCAACGTTCGAGCCGGTTACGAGAGCGGTGGTTTGTCGGAAACGGTATCCGATCGGAGAGAAAGCTGAATGTCCTGCGGCTGAAGCACCTCGTTCATGGAGCCGGTCCTGTACCCCTGCAGATCGAGCGTCACATACGTGAACCCGAGACTCTTGAGATGCTCAAGGATTTTGGAGCGAAGCTGCTCGTCGAGCAGGCGCGGAATTTCCGACGCGCCGACTTCGATGCGCGCGGTCTTGTCGTCATGGTGGCGAACCCGGAATTCACGAAAGCCGAGCACGCGGAAGAGGGTCTCTGCTGCGTCAATTTTCGAAAGTGCTTCCCGCGTAATCCCGAAGCCGTACGGAAAGCGTGAGGAAAGGCATGCGAATGATCCCTTGTTCCAGATGGGAATGCCGAGTTCCCGCGAGATTTCCCGGACATCGGCTTTACTGAGTTCCGCCTCGAGCAGAGGAGATCGCACCTGTTGCTCGCTTTTTGCTTTCATGCCCGGGCGAAAATCCTTCAGATCGTCGGTGATAGTCCCGTCAGCGATCCACCGGATCCCCTGCTCGGTTGCGATGCCCTGGAGTTTCGAGAAAAGTTCCGTCTTGCAGTAATAGCACCGGTCGGCGGGGTTCTCCGTGAACTTGAGATTGTCCGTTTCCTCGGTGCGGACTTCCATAAACCGCGCGCCGAATTCCTTTGCGAGCCGGACGGCTTCTTTGTATTCTTCGGTGGGGTAGGTTTCCGATTTTCCGATCACCGCCAGGGCGCTCGTACCGAGAACGTCAACGGCAACCTTGAGGAGAAGAGTGCTGTCGACGCCCCCAGAATATCCGATGACGACGCTGCCGAGGTCGCGGAGGATGGACTGGAGGTGCCGGTATTTGGAGTCGAGTTCCGGTTTCATAAAAACAAAAGCGATACCGTTGATGTGCGGTATCGCTTGTAAGGTACGAAAGAGCTCTTATTTTTCCAAGAGGCTCGTGAATTCCTTCACCGAGCGGACTCCGGGAAATTCCTTCTCAAACGTTTTCCGTTTGTCGGGATCAAGGCGGAATGAAGTCTTGAGCGATTCGAGTGCATCAAAGGTCTTGCGCAGGAGGAAAAGCACCTTCGCTCTGCTGTAATACGGATCCGCCCACTTCGGCTGGAGCTCGATACATTTGTTGAAGGCCTTAAGAGACTCGCGGAAATATCCGTATTCGAGGAGCGTTTCACCGAGATCATACCATGCCTCGGTATTCGAGGGATCGAACTTCACCGCCATCCTGTAGCTGTAGAGCGCCTCGCGCCACTTGCCGAGGTTGTACGCGGCATCCGCCTTTGCGTGCCAGAGCTCCGGATAATCCTTGCAGAGAGCGAGGGCGCGGTTGTAATCATTGTAGGCCTTCCGGTACTGCTCGAGCGAATCGTGACAACTTCCCCTGCCGAAATACGATTCGTAATGATTCGCGTCGTAGCGAAGCGCCTGGGTGAAACACTTGATTGCTTCCTTGAACATCCCCAGCTCTTCATACGCGTTCCCCATATTGTGCCAGGCGGGAACGTCTCGCTCATCAATTCGCAGCGTCAGCTTGTAGCATTCGACGGAATCATAGAGACGGCCCATATTTGCGAACGTATTTCCCTTATTGTACAGCGCTGCGGCGAAATCCTCCTTGATGGCGAGAGCCATGTCATAGCTTTCAATGGCCTTCGGGTACTGGCTCATCCTGTTGAGCACAATGCCGCGGTTGTACCACGCGTTATAATTGTACGGGTCGAGATCAAGGTGCCGGTCGTAACAGGCAAGGGCATCGCTCATACGGTCCATGCAGTCGTTACAGAACCCCATCTCGTACCATGCTTCCTTGTGCTGCGGATTGCCGTCCAAAATAAACCGGAAAATTTTTGCCGCATCCTCGAAACGGTCCATGCGTTCGTAGGTGAGGGCCTTGCTGAAGAGCGCATCATCGTTCGATCCGTCAACCTCGAGGGCCTTGTCGTAACACTGGAGGGCCTCTTCGTATCGGGCGAGAGCATCCAGTGTGCATCCCCGGCTGATAAGAAGATCGAGATCCACCGGATTCAGCTGAAGTGCACGGTCGAAACACTCGAGCGCTTCTTCGTGCCGTTGAAGACTGTTGAGAATGGAACCTTTCTTCTGCCAGGTGTCGGCGCTGAAGGGCACATACTCCAGGAGGAGTGTGATGAAATGGAGCGCTTCTTCGTAACGTTCGTGGTCGAAATAAAATGCGACGATTTCCTCCAGAACCTCAATATTGGTGGAACCTCCGCCGCTGTCGTGCAGGCGATCTTTGAGTTTCTTGATCTCTTCCTCGAACCGTTCGCGGTTATCGCTCTGTCCGTCCGGCTCGTCGTCAAGATTATCGTACTCTAAATTGCTCATGCGCGCTGTGTGGTGAATGAAAAGTGGTCTTGAATGAATATAAATAAAAAGGAAAGCTGAAGTCAAGTAACTCGTATGAACGCACGAGTAAAATCCGTTGTTTTTTGTAGAAAAATGGAGTATATTAAGTATTTCGATCTCGATGATTGCGGAAAATATTCAGCATCAACGCGAACGGATTGCAGCAGTCTGTGCACGGATAGGAAGAAAACCCGAAGAAATTTCGCTTCTCGCAGTCACAAAATCGTTTTCCGTTGAGCTTATGCGCGAGGCGGTTGATGCCGGGATCTCGGAAGTGGGAGAAAATTATGTCCAGGAACTTCTCCCCAAACATAACGAGCTGGCAGACCGGAAAATCCGATGGCATTTTATCGGACACCTGCAATCGAACAAAGTCAAGAGCATTGCCCCGTGGATCAATGTGATCCAGACAGTCGATTCGGTATCCCTCGGGGAGCAGATCGCAAAACGTGCCGGTGAGTTGAACCGCACCATCGAAGTGCTGATGGAAGTGAATACTTCCGGCGAACCGGCGAAATTCGGCATTCATCCGCAGGAAGTGTCCGTGCTGGCGAAACGCCTTTCGGATCTTCCGAATATACGGCTCACGGGGTTGATGACGATCGGCCCTCTTCTTCCTGACCCCGAATCCGCACGCCCGGCGTTCCGGGAATTGCGGCGGGTCAGAGATGATCTGGCGAAACAGGGCATCGTTCTTCCTCAGCTCTCGATGGGGATGACCGGTGATCTGGAAATTGCTGTCGAGGAAGGATCGACAATCGTCCGCATCGGAACGGGCATTTTTGGCAGGAGGAGTAAACATCAGTAGCAGGATTTCGCAGTATGAGCATGAAATTAAGAAAACACATTCGTGAGGCGCTCGCGTTCATCCGCAAGAAAACGAAGATGAAACCGGAAATCGGCATCATCCTCGGGACCGGGCTGGGCGGATTGGCCAGGGAAATCAAAGAGGAAGTGGAGCTGGAATATGAAGATATCCCCCATTTTCCAGTCTCAACGGTCGAATCGCATCATGGTAAGCTCATCTTTGGTACGCTTGCAGGCAAGCAGGTTGTGGCAATGCAGGGCCGCTTCCACTACTATGAAGGATATACGCTTCAGCAGGTGACGTTTCCGGTTCGCGTAATGTCAAAGAAAGTCGGGCTCGGGGTTGAAACGCTGCTGATTTCCAATGCGGCCGGAGGCCTGAATCCCGAATTCCGGAAAGGCGATCTCATGGTCATTACCGACCATATCAACTTGCAGGGCGACAATCCGCTGATCGGTCCGAACGACGAAGAGATGGGTCCGCGGTTTCCCGACATGTCGGAACCGTACTGTCGTGAGCTCATCAATCTCTCCAGAAACGTTGCCTCCGATCTGAAGATTACGATTCAAAGCGGGGTCTTTGTTTCCGTCCAGGGACCGAATCTCGAAACGCGCGCGGAATACCGCTTCCTGCGCGGCATCGGTGCCGATGCGGTCGGCATGTCTACCGTTCCGGAAAATATCGTCGCCAATCATATGGGAATGCACTGCTTCGGAATCTCGATCATCACCGATGAGTGCTTCCCCGACACACTCAAGCCGGTCACGGTGGAAGAAGTTATCGCAGTTGCGAACAAGGCGGAACCGAAGCTGACAAAAATCATGAAGGAAATGGTGGGTAGACTCTGAAATGATCACTTCTCTCGGAAAGGTGCTGGTTCTTCTCGGCATCGTGATCACCGGTATCGGTTTCGTGATGATGTTTTCCGATAAGATCCCGTTTCTCGGCCGGCTGCCGGGAGATATCAGTGTCAAGAGAGAAAATTTTCAGGTCTATATTCCGATTACGACGAGCATTCTGATCAGCGTGGCGGCGAGCGTGATACTCTGGCTCATCTCGCTGGTGAATAAGAAATGAACTTGGATGATGTGGTCTTCTGATGTTCAAGGAACTCACAGATAAAATCAATTACTCTGAAGTGGAGCTTTCCATCCTGAAATTCTGGAAGGAAAGCAGAATCTTCGAGAAGAGCGTTTCAACCCGGGATGCGCAAAAAGGGTTCACATTTTATGAAGGACCGCCCACGGCGAACGGCAGGCCCGGCATCCATCATGTCATGAGCAGAACGCTGAAGGATCTGGTCTGCCGGTATAAGACGATGCGCGGCTATCAGGTCCACCGGAAAGCCGGATGGGATACCCACGGACTTCCCGTGGAGATTGAAGTCGAGAAGATGCTCGGCTTCAAACACAAAGACGACATTGTCAAATTCGGAGTCGCGAAGTTCAACGAAGAATGCCGGAAATCTGTCTGGAAGTATAAAGCGGAGTGGGAACAGCTGACCGAGCGGATGGGCTACTGGGTCGACATGAGCGACCCGTACATCACGTTCACCAACAACTATATTGAATCGATCTGGTGGGCGTTGAAGCGCTACTTCGATGCAGGACTGATCTACAAGGGATATAAAATTCAGCCCTACTGTCCCCGGTGTGAAACACCTCTATCGTCGCACGAAGTATCACTCGGATATGAAGACGTCAAGGACGTCAGCGTTTACGTCAAGTTTCGCGCGAAAGGAGTGGAGAATACCTATTTTCTTGTCTGGACGACGACGCCTTGGACGCTCATCTCAAATGTCGCGCTCGCGGTGCATCCCGACATCCCGTATGTGAAAGTTCTTCACAAGGATCAGTACCTCATACTCGCGGAAGCACGGCTGCAGGTTCTTGAAGGGGAATATTCAGTTGTCGAACGCTTTCCCGGAACGGCGCTCGTGAAGAAAGAATATGAGAGACTGTTCGATTATCACACCGTAAAGGAGAAGGGCTGGTATGTCGTTGGAGCGGATTTTGTTACCGTTGAGGATGGATCCGGTATCGTGCATATGGCTCCGGCATACGGAGAGGATGATTACCAGACATCGAAGGTGTATGGGCTTCCCACAATTCATCCGGTGAACAAGAGCGGTGAATTTGGTCCGGAAGTGAAAGACTTTGCGGGACTTTTTGTCAAGGACGCAGATCCGCTCATTATCCAGAACCTGAAAGGGCGCGGGCTTCTCTATAAGAAGGAAACGATCACGCACAGTTATCCCCACTGCTGGCGGTGCAAAACGCCTCTTCTGTACTACGCGCGTGACTCGTGGTATATCGCCACGACGAAATATGCAAAGCGGATGGTTGAGCTCAATAATGAGATTCACTGGTATCCGCCGGAAGTGGGTTCGGGTCGGTTCGGCAACTGGCTGGAAGAGAACAAGGACTGGTCGCTCTCACGGGACCGGTTTTGGGGGACTCCGCTGCCAATCTGGATTTGTGAAAAATGCGGTATGCAACATTGCGTCGGCAGCGTCGAAGAATATCGTAAGGGGCAGGGTGTTCGGGAACCCCTCGATCTGCACAAGCCGTTTGTGGACGATGTGACATTTTTGTGCCAGTGTGGCGGCAAGATGAAAAGAACTCCGGAGCTTATCGATGTCTGGTTCGATTCGGGAGGGATGCAGTTTGCCCAGTGGCATTATCCCTTTGAGAACAAGGACCTGCTCGACAGCGGTGAGCAGCATCCGGCAGATTATATTTGTGAAGGAATTGACCAGACGCGCGGATGGTTCTATTCACTCCATTCGATCAGCACGTTTCTTTTTGATGCG
>DATIXJ010000020.1:0-28372 GCA_035518715.1 Bacteroidota bacterium
AAGGATAACACGATGCGGCCACACAGCTCTCTGGACTACCGGCCTCCGGCACCAGAAGCATACTTCCCTCAACAGGTTGCCAATGCCTGAACATGGGGGAAAAACTAACTCAACATTGGCACCACTGCAGGGGGCTGGTCATAACAATGCCAAATTGCGTCATTCTCTTTTTCAAACAAATTACTCTTCGGCGAGAACAAACTGACAAGCCCCTGCTTTTTGAAACCCCCGAAATCCCAGATCAGTATTCGACTGCCTCGAGATAATAATCCGCCTGCCACGGTCCGGAATAAGCATAGGAAGTATCATATTGAGAACTCTCAAGAAGAGAATCCGGCACAACAATTCCCCGAGACTTAAAATACTCAACTATCGTCGAATCAAATGGCCTCAGCGTGGGCATCATAATCTCGCCCGGTCCTGGGTCAACGGTGAGTCCCGGAATAAAATCAAACCTGCCATCCGGGTTTGGTAGACCACTCAAATCAAATTTGTCCAATCCAAGAATGCTCAGCAGGTCGATCCCCAGAATATGGTCAGAAAACAGGCTCCCTTTCCGGTAGATTACGCGCATATAGAATCTGGACGAGCTCAGATTGGTCATGCCCGTCTCGTAGAAATTCTTCATTATGAGATCCCACGCCGGTTGAATACTGCTGCTGGAAAGATATCGCGGCTGATAAGCTTCAGAACCATTGTATCAGTGGATCCCAGCCATCCTCCCCAAGTTTGACCCTTGCTGATCGTGTATGACACGGCCACAACTTGATCATCCGTGAAGGTCGTATCAATATTCAAATAGCCACCGAACGGACTGTAGGTGTAATTCTGACCGGGAATGAGTCTCGTGAAGATTGCCTGTTCAAACTTTCCATGGTCTCGCGATTGCGGAAGATCCCCGAAGTTGTAAGAGCCTCCATGAACAGAAGGAAGATCGGTATATGCAAACGCAAATTCATAGTTTGCGTTAACGAGTTGTGAAGAGTTTTTAATAGATAAGAATACGTTAAGCTGAACAACTTCATTTTGTATCATCTCAGGTGTAAGTGCCGGAATAATGGCTTGATGCTGTGGCTCATAATATCTTCTGTAGAGTGTATCAACAAAGAAATGCGTCGTTGAATAATTCGTTGCAGAGATATCGCGCATCATACCTCGTTGCGTACGGGTGGGATTTCCTCCTTTTACGTAGGGGAATTCTTCGTCACATCCAACGGTACAGAGAATTACGGAGAGGATAACGAAGAGCAATATTGGAATACAACCATGGCGATAATGCATAGAATCTCCGGAGAATTTGTTGGCTGCAGATTTCTTGCCGCAGAACTACTCGATATCTCTGATCGTGCTCCTTCTCCTTATGGAGTCTCCCAGCCAGTCTCACAAATATAGCTTGTTGATTCTGCATACAGAATACCCAGCAACAGGATAAATAAAGGCCCGCCGATGATAAGGCACCCTCTGCGAGAGTATCGCGAAGAGGATGAAATCGACCTCACCACCCAGAGATCTCCACATCCGTTTGCCATCGGGTTTATCCCATATCAGTCGCCGGAAGAAACTGCGGCACCTTTCTGTGCTTCGTCGCCTGCTCGAACGAATACGCCAGCTTGATGAGCATTGGCTCACTCCAGGCCTTGCCGAAGAACGACATCCCCACCGGCAATCCGGAGACCATCCCTGCGGGAACTGTGATGCTCGGATATCCTGCAACCGCGGCCGCAGTCGAACTTCCTCCAAGGAAGTGATCACCATCCACCAGGTCCGTCAACCACGCAGGGCTGTCCGTCGGTGCCACGAGAGCATCAAGCTTGTACTTCTTCATCACCGCGTCGATTCCATCTGTGCGCATCATCTTTCTGCACTTTGCAAGTGCATCGACATATTCCTTCTTCGTCAGCGGTCCGCGGGCTTCGGCTTTGATGAACAAATCCTGACCGAAATAGGGCATTTCCGACGACTTGTTCTTCTCGTTGTATTCGATGATCTCCTTCAATGTGTGAACGGGTGAATTCACACCGAGACGCGACAGATATTTGTTCATGTCCGCCTTGAGCTCATACGAGAGCACCAGATCCTCCGCATTCCCGAGCTGGCCGAATGTCTTTGTCTCCACGGGATCGATGAGAATTGCTCCCTGCTCCTTCAGGACCGTAAGCGCATCCGCCATCAGCCGGTCGACACCTTCATGATATCCAAAATAGAAACGAACGACGCCAATCCTCGCACCCTTCAACCCTTTCGGGTCAAGAAATCTGGTGTAATCATCAGAGAATTTTCCCTTCGATGCGATTGTTGCCCTGTCTTCCGAATCAACTCCGGTCAGCGCACCAAGAAGGATCGCCGCATCGTGAACCGAACGCGCCATCGGTCCGGGCGTGTCCTGCGTGTGTGAAATCGGGATGACGCCGGTCCGGCTGACAAGACCGACCGTCGGCTTGATTCCCACAAGTCCATTGAGCGAAGACGGGCTCACGATCGAGCCATCGGTTTCCGTACCCACTCCCACGGCGCAAAGATTAGCAGAAACAGCCGCACCCGATCCGGAACTTGATCCCGAGGTGTTGCGGTTCAGAGCATACGGATTTTTCGTCAACCCTCCCCTGCCGCTCCAGCCGCTCGTCGAATGGCTCGACCGGATATTTGCCCACTCGCTGAGATTCGTTTTCCCCAGTATCACGGCACCTGCACGGCGGAGTTGCTGCACGAGAAATGAATCGGATGGGGGCTTCGATCCCACAAGAGCAAGAGAACCCGCTGTGGTCGACATCTTGTCGGCAGTATCGATATTGTCCTTGATGACCACCGGAATGCCGTGCATCGGTCCGCGCGTACCCGTTTGCTTTCGTTCCGCGTCAAGCTCATCGGCAATCGAGAGTACATCGGGATTCAGTTCGATGATGCTGTTGAGCCCCGGTCCCGATTTATCGATCTGCTGAATGCGGCTCAGGTAACTCTCGGCAATCGACCGCGCGGTATACTTTCCGGATTTCATCCCGTCGCTTAGCTCGGCGATTGATATTTCTTCGAGGTCAAATGGCGGAGGCGCCGGTGATTGAATCTGCGGAGATGATTCTTCTCCTGCTCTGCCAAAGATCGGTGAGACGGCAAGAAAAGTCCCGCCGGAAATACCGAGCTTCAGGAAATCCCGACGATCGAGGGGGTGCAGTTGCCTAGTTGAACTGTTTTTCGGGCCCACAGGTTGCTCCTGTATGGCTGAGAGATCGGTTCATTGATTCATTTCCCATTTTTTCATTAGCCGAGTGGCCAGGAAATTCATTCATTTCAGAATTGTCCCCAAAGGGGTCATTCGGACATGTTGTCATTCCACTACTGGATCATTGAGCCATTGAGTCAATTTGAAATGACAAAATGGTAACTGCATAAATGAATAAATACCTTCACGCGTTTCTCACGAATTTATATCCTACTGTGTGCACCGTGATAAAATGCTTCGGCCGTGCGGGATCGTCCTCAATCTTCTTCCGCAGCGCGAGAATATAGTTGTCAACGGTTCTCGTCGTCGGATACGTTTCATATCCCCATACTTCATCGAGGAGAACGTCCCTCGAGAGAACTTCACCTTCATGCAGAAAAAAACATTTCAGGATATCAAATTCCTTTGCAGACAGTTCCAGACAGACTCCATTCTTCGTGGCAATCAGCTTCTTGAAATCGACTTCACACTCATCAAATTTATACGACGGGATTTCTTCTTTCCCCGGACCCACCGACCGGAGAAGATTCCGGATTCGGGCAAGAAGTCTTTGTGTGCTGAACGGCTTTGTAATATAATCGTTTGCGCCGACCTCAAACCCGAGAACTTCATCCACCTCACCTTTCTTGCTCGTCAGCATCAGAATGGGAACTGCAACCCCTTCCTGGCGCAGATCGCGGCAAATATCGAGGCCGTTTTTCTTCGGCAGCATGATATCCAGTATGATCAAATCAGCGCTTCCCTCCTTCGCCAGCGCAAATCCCTTTTCCCCATCGGTTGCCGAAAGCACTTCATACTGCTCATCATGAAGCGTTGTCGTGAGTCCGAGGCTGATTGCGGGATCATCCTCAACAATGAGTATGCGTTTCATGAATCACCTCCGATTTCTGAAAATTTTGTCGGAAACAGGAGCGTGAACGATGAACCTTTCCCTGGATGAGATTCAACACGAACGAGACCATGGTGAGCATCCATGATATGCTTTACGATTGAAAGTCCGAGGCCCACCCCACCGACTCCCCGATCCCTTCCTTCGGGGGCACGATAGAACGGTTCAAAAATTTTCTGGACTTCTGCAGAACTGATGCCGATGCCATTATCTTCCACACGGATATATGCTTTTGAATCTTCCGTTCCGGTCGAAACCCCGATCTCTTTCTTCTCCGGAGTGTATTTGACGGCATTCGTCAGAAGATTCTGCAGAGCTTCCATCAGCGCATCCCGGTCGGCTCTGATCACAAGGTCCTCGGGAAAGAGTTTCTTCTTCAGATCGACATGCTCACTCGTGAACTGAAAGCTCATCGATTCGAGTGCACGCCGGGTCTGATCGTTCAATTCCACATCCTCGAACCGGTACTCTTTGATACCCCGTTCGATTTTCGAAAAATCAAGAACATTGTTGATGAGACGCGTGAGACGATCGGTTTCAGCTTCAATAATCTGGAGAAAATTTTTCGCTTCCTTGTCGGATCTCGGCTTCGTCCGGAGGAGTTCCGCAAACATCCGGATCGACGTCAGCGGAGTTTTCATATCATGCGAAACGCTCGAAACGAAAAGTGATTTCATGCGGTTCAACTCTCCCAAACGTTCGGTTTCGGCATGCTCGAGAACCACCTTCTCCTGGAGTTCCAACCGCTCGAGCGCGATTCCGGCTTCGCGGGCAACCGTCGTGAGCAGGTCGATATCTTCCGCCGTGAACCGCACACCGGATTTTTTCTTACCGAGGACAAGAAAGGCAAGCGGGAGTTTCTTTGCATCGAGGATCGGGCAGACGAGACAGATTTCCCACCGTTCGAACACATTCCGGTCGGCGGTTTCATACTCCACCGACGGCTCGATGTGCTCCGGGAGTGAAACGGGAATCTGTAGTGAGGAAATGAGCTGCTCTTTTTCGAAATGGACTCCGTGCCGTTCAAGGATGGGAAAGCCCCGGTGAGCAATCAGCTGGAGATAGCCGATATCCGGATCGAGAAGGAAAAATCCGATACGGTCCGTCGGAAGGATCTTATTGATTTCGTTTATCATACACTCCGCGAGATCCTCGACATTCAGCGCATCACGGATCCGGAGCCCGATCGAACGCATCGATTCGCGAAAATTGTACTCGATGCGGAAAAACGTCTTGTCGACCACAACCTGCACGCGTTTCTGCAGGGGATGAAAGAGAAGCGCTACCGCAACCGCCGCAATTGAGGAGACGATTCGAGAGGACGAGGAAAATGTCTCACCGATGATGGCAACCGCAACACTGATCAGCCCCGCATACACCACGAGGAGAACGCCGACGACAATTGCATAGACCGCGCCGCGGTTGATCAGCACGTCGAGGTCCATAATGCGATACCGCAGGATCGAGATCCCGAATGAAAGCGGAATCATCAGGAGGAACATTTTAAAGACGATTTCCGGAATGAGCGGCTGGCCTCCGAAGACCTGTGGCAGGAGCCAGAGAAAAATGAACGGCGCTGTTCCGATGCAGATGCCGAACATCGTAAGCCGTATCTTCCGCCGCTCAAGGAGCGACCGCGTTTTCCGGTACGACCAGACAAGCTGTGCAACCGCCAGAATCATCAGAATGAAGAAAAACCCGTTTTGCACCATCGATACGGTGTGCGACCGATCGAAGAGCGGAATCGATTCCTTCACTGCCGCATCGGCATACATCATCCAGTGCATGCCGGCAAGAACTACTGATGCGACATACAGACCCTTTAACACCTTCCTTCCGACAAGAACCGGCGTCGGAGAAAAAATGGTTATGAAGTGATAGAAGAGGATCGGGATCAATCCGTACGCGACGAAGAACACGAGGCTGAGAACATATCCAAGAGGCTGGGGAGGAGTAAAAGTGATGGTCTTTACTCCGACCACGGCGATGGCGACGGCACACGATGTATAGTAAAACATCCGTGTCACCTGCTGACCCGGCCGCATGAGATACGCCGACAGGCCGAGGATGAAGATGAGAACAGAAAGTAGGAGGTCAAGAGTGATGTAATAGAAGGGATAGTACTGCCGCAGGGGCACAATCGACTCGACGGTTCTGCCGTCGCGGAGGTGCGCACGGAAGTGTATCACTTCCGGGTTCGAATTCCAGGCGGCAAGAAACTCCAGCTCGTCGTCGCTGGCAACCGTTGAGCCGCGAAACTCGATGGATTCGTTCGGCGAGACGGGAACAACGATCTCGCGCTTTTGGGTGAGGTGAACTACCGCCCCGACGAGGAAAACACCGAACAAGACCGCCAGATAACCGAGAGATCGCTTCATGAACCTTCGTCACTCTCCAGAAAAGTGCGGAACTACTTCACGGAATCGAGAACAGCGGACGAACACCCTGATGTGAAAGGACTCTGAACGAGTCCGAAGGCAACCCCATCTAAATCTACCATAATCACGAATCATAGTCAAAAGTACCCGGAGGAGAGACAATTCCCCGAAAATGCAACTACGTCAGTAATATCCCGGAGAGATGTGTGCCGGGAACATCCCGTAGGGTGCAGATTTATTCTGACCGTTTGTAGACTGGAAGCGAAGTCTTTCGTCCGACCGCGTTTGCAAGCAGGTCGCCTTCGGGGCTGAATGCCCAATAGAAGAGGGTTCTGATAGGATGATCTTTGCGGATATTATCGACTGCTTCAACGGTCATGTTCTCTGCGAGACCGGTCCGGCGGAATTCAGGTAGGACAATTGCGGAACAGAGGTAAATGGAATCGTAGGTGATTCCGGGTTCTGTCTTTTCAAACAGGATACCTTCGGAAATTTGCTCCTCCAGAAATTTCTTCATGAGATCATGCGTTGTCGGGAAGATCAGCACCCAGGCAACCGGACCATCGTCGTTCGCACGCTCGCTCATCGTCGATGGATGCATCCTCTTCAATCGATCCATGATTTCGGGTGTAATTGAAAGCTGCTCGGGATCATTCTTCATCTGGAAGAACTCATCCACCAGCTGAATCATCCGATCAAAATTCCTGCTGCTCAATTCAAACCTGAAAAGTACCTGCGTTAAAATTCAATTGATCCGCCATAAGACAAATATACGGAAGTAATCGACCGAATAAAAAAGCCGGCCCAAGAAGAGGCCGGCTTGTGATCAGAAAGTGCACAGAATCTACTTGATGAGCATCATTTTCCGGACCTGGCTGAACGATTCTGCCGGTTTGTCAGTTCGGCTCGTGATCAAATCATAAAAATAGATGCCGCTGGCAAATCCTGACGCGTCCCACGTGACGCTCCGGAAACCTGCCGGCTCAATGCCGTCCCGCAGAACTGCAACCACCTGCCCTGCGACATTATACACCTTAATTGAAACATGACTTTCGGACGGGAGCTGGTACCTGATCGTCGTGCTCGGGTTGAATGGATTCGGATACGATTGCTCGAGCGCGTACGTCGGCGGAAGCGTCTGCACCTGAGCACCCTCTGCAGAGGGAGGCGATGGCGGTTTCTCGTTTAAAGACGTAACCCGTATCCGGTGAGCGGTGCTTCCGCCGCCGCCGCCAAGCACCAGTTCACCACTCGTATCGACTTTCACCCAGTAGGCTTTTCCGGGAAAGATCGTATCCGTGATAGCATAGCTCCCCGAGTAGCCGAAGAACTGCGAGGTGATCATTCCCGGCGGGATGGAATTGATGGTGTTCACGGCAACGGGCGCTGAGACCGAACCGATCATATTCCAGCCGCGGTTCAAGGAAATTGTGTCGACCGAGACCGGATCTCCCGTGACCACAATTGCGCTGTCTGCAGGAAATTTCAGCCAGTAGCCGATTCCCGACCGGAGTGAATCGACCGGCGTATAGCTGAACGCGTAGGTAAATGCCATAGAAGATGCATTGGGATAGAGCGTCGTTCGCCGCGCATCGGGCGTTGCAACAGGAACCGAGATCATATTCCACCCCTGTGAAAGAGAATTCTCACTGCTGTCGGTGAACCGGAACACACCCCCCTGCCCGAAGAAATTGATGGTTCCGGCAACCCAGATTTCCGACGGAGCGAGCGGATGAATATGCATATTCCACGCAGCAAAATTCGGAAGGAGTCCGTTTTCATAATGCTGGAAGGTTGCACCGCCGTCAGTCGTGCGTTCAATCCCTACCGTTGTGCCGAATCTCCCGACAAGGAGCGTCTCAGGATGCTGTACATCGATCGCGATGGACCAGACGCCGACTTTCTGCAGACCGGTCTTGAACCACGTTTCCCCGCCGTCAGTCGTCTTCCAGAAATTATCGAGCGTGTCCGGCAGGCCAAAGGTCACGGCATAACCGATGAGCGGGTGCTGCGGGTTGATGGCAAATTTCGGGACTTCATCGGTTCCGCCATTATTAACCATCCGCCAGGTCACCCCCTCGTCGGTCGATTTCGAAATCGTGCTGGACCCCGTTCCGGCATACACGATATTCGCGCTGTCGGGGCGGACGATAAGGCCGCAGAGATGCGGTCCTGAGATTCCCTGCAAATTCCAGGTCTCTCCGCGATCGGTGCTCCTGTAGACCGATCCGTCAGAGTATTTTCCCGCATACATTGTATCGGGATGAGAAGGATCGACGTCGATACTTTCGCCGTCGATACCATAACTTGGAAGGACGGTTCTCCAGGTCACACCTTCGTCTGTCGTCTTCATCAATCCGACGTCAAAAAACTCTGCGACGAAGATCGTCATCGTATCGTGTGGATGTACGTAGATCTCGCGGATACCGGAAATTCCGGGTGACGCCGGAAGGTCGGTCCACGTTTGCCCTTTGTCCCGCGAGACCGAAAGGACGCCCGACGTGCGCTCACAATACACGGTCCAGGGATTGAGAGGATTGATACCGACATTGAGGCCGACCGCGGAGGATTTCAACTGCCAGAAATTCATCTGTGCGAACGCGGAGGAAAGGAAAAACAGGATGGCAGCGGCTGACAGCGGAAGCAAGACGAAGGAACGCATACTCATGAGAACTCCAATCTGGTGTAAAGAACGCCATGATGGTGGCGGTGATACTGTATGATAAAGCTATTTTACCGAAGATTCAAGAGAACGATGTGAACGGGACAACATGTTGAGGATCATTTCACATTGAGGAGATGCACGAGCCAGAGACTCATGTCGGGAAAGAGTAAAACGAGAAAAAGAGCGAACAGAAGGATCGCCACAAACGGCAGGACTGCTCTGTACAGGAGCGTAAGAGGCCTCTCAAACCGGAGACTTCCTATGAAGAGATTCAGCGCCAGCGGGGGAAGCATGTAACCGATCTCGAGGTTGAGCAGGAAGACGATCCCGAGGTGAATGGGTTCGATGGCATACTGATTGGCGATCGGGACAATAAGCGGCACGAAGATAATGATCGCGGAGAAGACTTCGATCATGTTGATGACGAGAAGAACGGCATTCAGGCAGAGAAGAAATATATATTTGTTGGAAATGAACGTATGCGTCCAGCCAAAGAGCTGTTGGGGAATCTGCTGGTCGATAAAGTAGTTGGTCAGCCCCATCGCCATCCCCAACATGATGAAGATCGCACCGACGAGCACCATGCTCTTTCGAAGGACCCGGGGAACATCGGTGAGCAGACGGATATCCTTGTAAACGAATGTCTCGATGATGAGCACGTAGAATGCCGTCACCGATGCCGCCTCCGTAGCGGTGATTGTTCCGGTGTAGATGCCGCCGAGCACGATCACCGGCAATGGAAGCTCCCAGATAACCGCCCGGAGTGCGCGAACTACATGAGATGGATTGAAGGCTATCTTCCGGACAGGAGAACGCCGTACGACGACGACCGCATATCCAGCAAGGAGGACGATCAGGAGTATGCCCGGAACGAGGCCGGCGACAAACAGCTGATTAATCGAAATTTGAGCAACGATGCCATAAAGAATGATGGGGAGACTCGGTGGAAAGAGAAGCCCGAGACTTCCGGTCGTCGTGAGCAAGCCGAGTGAGAATTTTTCAGGATATCGCTGCTCGAGCATGACCGGCAGGAGAAGACCGCCAAGGGCCACAATGGTAACTCCCGATGCGCCGGTGAACGCCGTGAAAACCGCGCACGCCAGGAGAGCCACAATGGCTAGTCCACCGGGCACTGCCCCGACGAGCGCCTGGCTCAGATTGAGAAGCCGTTGGGGAGATTTCGATTCCGCGAGCACATACCCGGCAAATGTGAAGAGCGGTATTGCGATCAGGTTGGGAAAATCCGCGAGCCGCGTCAGTTCCGCGATGATGTATGTCGATTCCCCCCCCGAGCTGGTGAAGAGGTAGATCGCCAATCCCCCCACGAGTACAAAGAGCGGCATACCCACGATCGCCAGGAGAAGAAGAATGACTCCCAGAACGAATATGCTCATACAACACCGTCCGGGTGCCGGTGAGTCCTATCGGCGGGCAGAGCTGCCGGACGAAGGAACCCTGCAAGATGCGCAATTGCATTCAGGAGAGAATGAACCGCCATCAGGCCAAAACCTGCGGGGAGAATGACAAAGTAGACCCTCCGCGGGATATCGAAGAGATCCTTCTCCTCGGGTCCAATTCCCTCAATCAGGAATTGCCACGCCGCACGTGTCAGCAGGTATGTGACAACCACGGCAGACAATTCGAGAAAGACTCTGACGACGTGACGCGATCGGGGAGTCAGATATCTCTCGAGAAGATCGATCCGAAAATGCTTCTCTTCTTTCGTGGCAAGCACCGCGCCGAGGAATCCGACCCACATCACCATCGTTCTCAGGAGAGGATCGGCCCAGAGGATGCCGAGAGAGAAGGCATTTCGGAGGACGACCTGAAGAAACGAGAGAGCAACCATAAAAAAGACGAGCGCAACCAGAGCGGACCGCTCCGCCAGCGACAGGTAGTGCGCGAGTTTATCGAGGAGTTTCATGAGTGATGAATATTCTTCATCGTCCGTGAAGCTTCGCAGACGGTTCACACGCAAATCATCTTACAAAAATATTTTGATGCAAACAAGAACCCGACCCGGAGATCGGAGTTGAGCTTTTGATTCAAATGCCATATATTTTCTGTACCGGAGTATTCCGTTCCCGTCCGGCAATCTGGCTCTGAGCACAACCGATACCTTCGCATGGAATCAATCAGAACAATTGAACCGTTTGAGATGGAATTTGAGATACGTCCGACTGACATCGATCAGCTCGGCCACGTCGGCAATCTCGTCTATATGCGGTGGGTACAGGATATTGCGATCGCGCATTGGACTTCCGCATCCACAAAGGCCGAGCGTGACGCACTTGTTTGGGTCGTCGTCCGGCACGAAATCGACTACAAGCATCCCGCGATGCGGGAAGATACGATACTCGCCCGGACGTGGGTCGGCAGTGCGGTCGGTCAGCTCTTCGAACGAAGGACCGAGATCTGTCGGAAGAGCGACAAGCGGCTCCTCGCCTCTACTCGGACGCTCTGGTGTCCCATTTCCACAACAACAGGCAGGCCGACCAGAGTGAGCGATACCCTGCGCAAGAGATTTTCTGTTCCAACCCCATCCGGCGAAAATTCCTGAATTTCGATTCCGGAAACTAATTCAACGTCACTCTCCTTTCAGCAACTCGTCTGTAAATTCAGTATCTTTGAAGAAGATCTGCCTGGCACACGGAAGAGATCATCCTCCTCGCATCACCTGCCGTTCCCCGTCATCATTCCACCTGAGTTCTGACTGCATCCTTAACGAGTCAGAAATGTTCTTCATCTGAAATTCGGATTTCATCCTGGATTGAACAAGGATCTTCGCCATGAACGAACTCATTGAAGAATTTATCGAGTGCCGGCATATTGCTGTGGTCGGATTCTCGCGCACAGGAAAGAAGTTCGGCAACGCGGCCTTCGCGGAGCTGAATGCGCGGGGTTTCGAAGTCTTCGCCGTCCATCCAACCGAAAAAGAGATCGGCGGTGTTCCGTGCTTTCCGAATCTCTCGAGTCTCTTCGGCAGGATCGACGGGGTTCTCATCTCCGTTTCGCCGCAAAAGGCAATCCCGGCACTCGAAGAAGCCGCCTCTATCGGCATCAAACATATATGGCTGTAGCAGGGAAGCGCATCGCTGGAGGTGTACGAAACAGCCCGCCGGCTCGGCTTGCCCGTTGTCTCCAAGAAATGTATACTGATGTATGCACCACCGGTTCGCTCCATTCACAGATTCCATCGGACCCTCAATCAGGTGTTCGGCAGATTGTAACGGCATGAACACATTCTCGCCCGACTTTATGCATTCCGTTTGTGTGAAGATTCCGGTATTGTCTCTTAGTGTATTCCTGCTGGTATCCATCTCATTATGCACATCCGCAACCTGTCAGCCGCTCCTGCCGGTCATCATCAATGAGCTCTGCGGTTTTATCGACACTGCCGGATCAGTGAGCATTGCTCCGCAGTACCTCGAAGCAGACCGGTTTTCGGAAGGCTTCGCATTTGTGAAGAAAGGCGAGAAGCTGAGCAACGGAACGTATGATATCCAGGAAGTCGGATTCACGGATCGGGCGGGAGATTTTCGGGAAGTTCGGGGCTTCGACAAGATTGGATCGTTCAAAGAAGGACTCGCTCGTGTGCGGCACCCGGGAGTCGGAGCGGTGAGTAATACCAAGTGGGGGTACATCGACACCAACGGAAGAATTTCGATCAAGCCGCTCTTCGATGGAGCGGCGGATTTCTCGGAGGGGCTTGCCTGCGTCGAGCATCTTCGCATGTTTCTCTGGGTCGTGATTTCAGATTCGTTCGGATATGTTGATCATGCCGGCAGACTCGTGATCCCGTACGAATTCGACCAGGCGGGGGATTTTTCCGAAGGGCTTGCCAACATCGCGCTGGCCGGAAAGAAGGGCTTCATTGATCATACCGGGAAGATGATCATACAACCCCGGTTCGAAAGTGTCCGCCCCTTCTCGTCGGGACTGGCGGCAGTTGAGGTCGAAGGGAAATGGGGGTTCATCAATACCACAGGAACGATGGTCGTTCCACCTGCGTATGATGACACGAGATCATTTCATGATGGACTCGCACCCGTAAAAAGCTCCGGGCACTGGGGATTTATCGACTCCGCAGGAAAAATAATTATCCGTGAGGAATATTCCGCGGTCTCGTCATTTTCAGAGGGACTTGCACCGGTCTGCCTTGATGACAAATGGGGCTACATCGACCGGAACGGGACACTGGTCATCTCACCTCAGTTCGATTACGCTTCAGGATTCGATCATCAGAGGGCGATGGTGGTCATTGGCGACAAGCGCGGATATATCGACCCCCACGGTAAGTACGTCTGGTATCCTTCGAACTGATTGCTGACTGGGTTCAGGAGCTCAGATCACACTGAGCAGATCTTCGATGACATGATATTTTTGGAAGGGAGGCATCATGTAGACTCCTGCCACAGTCGGTTTTGCCTCTTTGAGAAAATCCATCGCCAGCTTCACACCGACCTTCATCCCGTCTTTGCCGGCACTCCGCATCAGCTCACGGAACTGTTCGGGAATCCGCATGCCGGGAATCTCATTGTGCAGGAAATCCGCATGCTTGAAACTTCTGAGCGGAATGATACCGACCATGAGAGGGATTTTGAATTGTTCGATCCGCCTGAGGAACGTTTCGAGCGTTTTCATTTCAAAGAGCGGCTGTGTGAAGAGTATGTTCACACCAGATTCGACCTTCTTTGCCGTTTTTTCGATTTCCGCATCGAGATTATCCGCCGAAGGGTTTGCCGCAGCTGCGATATAGAATGACGTTGGCGTCCCGATCGAATTCCCCATGATGTCTGTTCCCTGGTTCATCGAATGCACAGCCCGGATCAAGCCAACCGCATCCACATCATACACTGAATTTGCATGGGGGTAATCACCAATCCCGGCTGGATCACCCGTAATGCAGAGGACGTTTCGGATACCAAGAGAGTAGGCACCGAGAAGTTCTGCCTGTAATCCGATCAGGTTGCGGTCGCGGGTTGCGAGATGGGTCATCGCCTCGATCCCGACGCGCTGCTGAATCTGCAGCGACAGAGCAATCGAGCTGATGCGCAGGCGTGCCCGTGCGCCATCCGTGATATTGACGGCATCGATACGACGCTCGTAACAGAACTGCGCGCCTTCGAAGACCGTCGACATATCCAGCCCTCGGGGAACGTCGAGCTCCACGGTTGTCATGAATTTCTTGCCGACATTGTGCGCGAACTTCGACCACCGCGAGGGTTCGACGTAATACTGGGGCTGGGGCTCTTCCCGGGCAGGAGCTTCGGCTTTTACAGAAATCTTCGGTGCGGGTTTTCCGACCTTGAGTCCCTTCACGGCGGCTGCCATCGCCCGGATATGCGCGGGCGTCGAGCCACAGCAGGCACCAACGAGCGTTACACCGGATTCCACAAGCTCCTTGGCATAGGCAGCAAGATACTCGGGAGTCGTGTGGTAGATCGACCGGCCGTTCAGGAGTGTCGGGATTCCAGCAGCAGGCTGTGCAGAGAGGATAACCCCGTCCTTGTAGGCACTCCGGATTATGGAAAACATCCGCTGCGGCCCGACCGTGCAGTTCGCCCCCACGACATCCGCACCCTGTTCGATGAGATGCTCGATGACATCGATCGGAAATGAGCCGCTCAGGATCGCACCATCCTCTGCGAATGCTTTCTGTGCGACAATGGGGAGTTTGGTAAGTTCTTTCGCAACACCAAGGGCAATATCCAGTTCCTGCACGCTGACGAACGTTTCCAGCATGATCAGATCGACGCCTGCCTCGAGAAGAGTTTCAAGCTGTTCCTTGAACGCATCACGCGCCTGGCTGTGCTTGACCTTCCCGATCGGTTCGAGGAGCATGCCGGTCGGTCCCATAGCACCGGCAACGTAGACAGTTTCTCCCGCCGCCCTGCGGGCAATTTCCACACCTTTCACATTGATTTCGCGCAGCTTTTCCTGAAGGTGAAACTGTGTGAGACGGAAACGGTTTGCGGAGAATGTATTCGTCTCGATGATCTCCGAGCCCGCGGCAATGTACTCTTTGTGGAGCCGTTCGATGATATCCGGGTTTTTGATGTTCTGGATTTCATGAGGGAGTTCCGGATATTCATACAGATCGAGCAATGTCCCCATCGCCCCATCACAGATGATCGGACCGGCTTTAAGACGTTCTTTAAATGGTTTCTTCATGGTTTCCGTAAAACAAAAATCCCGCATCCCTTTGAGGGAGAGCGGGATGACGGGATCAGTATACCAAATCAGACCCTGAATTCCAAACAGATCCGGAAATCAGTGGGCAAGATATTTATTCACTGCTTTTTCGAACTCTCCAATCGATTTTTCACCGACCAGAGTTTCGGAGAGCACGCCGTTTCTGTTATAGATAAATGATGTCGGAAGAGCTCCGTTCCAATCGGGGCTCATGCCATTGATGAACTCGTCCTCTTTTGGTTCATTCACGATGAAGGATGAAAATCTCACGCCGAGCTTGCGAAGGGTCGGTTTCACATCATGATCCAGGATATCGAGATCATCGGCAGAAACAAGAATCAGCCGGAACCCTTTCTTCTCCAATTTGCTCCGG
Source organism: Bacteroidota bacterium (assembly GCA_035518715.1). GTDB lineage: Bacteria > Bacteroidota > Ignavibacteria > UBA10030 > SZUA-254 > DATIXJ01. The sequence continues at coordinate 15,718 of DATIXJ010000020.1, forward strand.
AGTTTGAGGATATCCGGCATCTCCTCCTTGCACCATTTGCACCAGGTCGCCCATACATTGACGAGAACCACGTGTCCTGAATCTGCGTGGATGATCGATTTGAGCTCGGCAACACTCACCGGCTTCACCATGCCTGACGAGTCCCCGGCAGAACCAGGGCGGCAGACAGACGATCCGGCCAATACCAGTGTGAGGAAAACCGGTATGAGAATGAACCGCATCAAGGAGTCATTCGCTTAATGGAACAGCCGAATGCTTTTGTCGTCGTTACGGAAAGCTCTTTCCCCGCGATCAGCTTGTCGAGTGCATCTGCAAGGTCATGAGACGTGACTTTGTCGGGGTTTCTGCTGTCATCAATTCTGCCATGGTAGACGAGCTTGCCTTCCGGGTTGAGGACAAAGATCTCCGGAGTCACCTGTGCGTCGTACTGGTCGGCAATCTTATTGGCTACGTCCTTCACGACCGGAAATTTGAACCCGTGTTCCTTGGCGTGATCGGCAATGGCCTGAATGTCCTCCGCCTTGTTCGCGTTCACGGCAATGAAGGCGATCCCTTTCCCTGAATACGTTTCGTAGAGCTTTTCCATCCGGTCATTGTAGCCATTCGACACAGGGCACTGCGTGGAGATGAACATCACCACGGCAAATTTGTGATCCTTCAGCGTACTCTTCAGATCGATTTCCCTTCCGTCATAATTCTTGAGCGAAAACGACGGGGCGGACTCACCCACGTTCAGCGGTTTCATCTCTCCGGCAAATGCGGTGATTGAATATGCCAGGACAAGCGTTGCAAAGAATTTCATACCAACTCTCCTTGGGACAATGTTAAGATTATTGCTTCCGATGTATCCAAACTTCGGCGATCTGCACGGCATTTGTGGCAGCTCCCTTCCGCAGGTTATCCGATACGATCCAAAGGTTCAGCCCGTTCGGAACCGTTTCGTCGCGCCGGAGCCGTCCAACAAATACTTCATCCCGGTTGTGTGCCCACGTAGGCATGGGATAAATATTCTGGCTTACATCATCTTGTAAACAAACACCGGGAGCGTGGGAAAAAGTTTCCCGGACTTCGTCGAGTGTAAAGGGGCGTTCAAATTCCACATTGACCGATTCGCTGTGACCTCCGTACACGGGCACGCGAACGCAGGTTGCCGTAACTTTGATCGTTTCGTCGCCCATAATCTTGGCGGTCTCATTGACCATTTTCCACTCTTCCTTCGAATGGCCGCCATCCATGAACACATCAATCTGCGGGAGGACGTTATAGGCAATCGGATGCGGAAATTTCCGCTCAGGGTGCGGGTGTCTGGCGATTTCGGCTTCAAGCTGCTCCACCGCGCGTTTTCCTGCACCGGTTACCGACTGGTATGTCGAAACGACGATGCGCCTGATCTTCCATTTATCGTGGAGCGGCTTCAACGCCACGACCATTTGTATTGTCGAACAGTTCGGATTGGCGATAATTCCTTTATGAGAGGTAACTTTCTCCGGATTCACCTCCGGCACGACGAGTGGGACCTCCGGATCCATCCGGAACCCACTGCTGTTATCAATAACCAGCACCTTGTTGCCGGCCGCAATCGGTGCATACGTCTTGCTTACTGTCGCTCCCGCAGAGAAGAGTGCAATGTCGATGCCGGAAAAGCTCCCTGAATTCAGTTCCTCGACAATATACTCCCTGCCGGCATACGTGATCTTCTTGCCTGCAGATCGTGCGGAGGCAAGAAGCCGAAGCGATTTAACAGGAAACTTGCGCTCGGCGAGCACGTCGAGCATCTTTCGACCGACGAGTCCTGTGGCACCGACAACCGCAACATCATACGTCTTCATGGTCATTTCAGGATCCTATTGGATAATCACTTCGCGAGGTCTGATAGTTTCAAACCGGTCGTCATTGACAAGCACCTCGACCGGCCGGGGTCTTCCGTTATAATTCGAGCTGAGCACATAACCGTACGCGCCGGTGCAGAGCAGTGCAAGAATCTCGTCCCTCTCGCAAACCGGCATCGGACGGTCCAGAGCAAAGAAATCTCCGCTTTCGCAGAGCGGGCCGACAATGTCGACTGTTTCATGCCGTGCGTCCCGCAGCTCGAGGGGAACAATCTGATGATACGACTGATACAAGCTCGGCCGGATCAGATCGTTCATCCCGGCATCGACAATGAGAAACGTGCGGGAGTCGCTGACCTTTCTATATAAGATTTTCGTCAATAAAATTCCAGCATGGGCGATGATCGAGCGACCCGGCTGAATCAGGATCCGGCATTCGGCCTTCCGGAGCTCCGGCAGAACCGCTTCGAGCAGTTTGACGGTGGAGAGATGCATCTCGCCTCCTTCCGGTTCCGGAGGAAGAAGCGGATGGGAGACAAAACCACGATACTGAACACCGAAACCGCCGCCAAAATTAAGCTCACGGGTCTCTATTCCCTCAGACCGAAGTTCTCGGATGAACTCTACCATCGCCCTCGCGGCGGAAACAAAGGTATCACTTCTGGTGATCTGCGATCCGATATGACTGTGTACGCCGAGGAATCTGACTGACGGAAATTGCTTCATCCCGCGAATCAGCTCGCGCGCTTTCACCGGATCGAGCCCAAATTTGTTGTGCTTGCGTCCTGTTGTGATATACGGATGCGTTTCGGACATAATATCAAAATTTACCCGCAAGAGCACACGAGCCACCTGACCGTTCTCCGAGGCGATCCTGTGGACGACGGCAAGCTCATGCTCAGATTCGACGTTCAGAGACATGATATTCCGGCTCAGGGCAAATGCAATCTCGTCATCCCGTTTACCGACACCGCTGAACGTGATCTTGTCCGGCGGAAAACCGGCATGCAGGGCAAGTTTCATCTCGCCTATCGATCCGACATCGGCGCCTATGCCCTCTGAGGCAAGAAGGCGGAGTATGGTTTCGTTGGCGTTCGCTTTCACCGCGTAACATGAAAGATGATCGAATCCGGAAAGGGCGCGTTCGATCCACCTGTAATGGTCGAGGATGGAACGTCTGCTGTAGATGTATGCCGGTGTCCCCACAGCCCGCGCGATTTCACGCAGGCTTGTGCTCTCACACCAGAGCTCGTCATGTTTGTATTTGAATTCTTCCATTCTGATAACTCGCTGAATCTAACCGCGCGGATGAAACGTCCTGTGCACCTCTTTCAAGTACTCTCTGTCGATGTGCGTATAAATTTGCGTCGTCGTGATATCCGCATGTCCGAGCATTTCCTGCACAGCTCGCAGGTCTGCCCCGCCCTCAAGGAGGTGTGTTGCAAACGAATGGCGGAACGTGTGTGGGTGAACTTCTTTCTTGATCCCTGCTTTTGTAACACTTGCACGGACGATATTCCACACTGCCATGCGCGAGAGCGGCGCTCCTCTGGCATTCAGAAAAAGCACATCGTGTCCTTTTCTCTTACCCGAAAGCGATGAGCGAACCTGGGAGGAGTATCTCGCAATCCACTCCAGCGCCGACCGCCCGATCGGCACAAGGCGTTCCTTCGATCCCTTCCCGAATACCCGCACGACGCCGTCATCGCGAAGGACATCTGACTGGTGGAGACCGGTCACTTCCGCAACTCTCATTCCGGTTGCGTACATCGTCTCGAGTATCGCCTTATCACGAATACCTAACGGTGTTGCAACATCGGGTTGGCGAAGAATCAGCTCAATCTCGTGCTGGCTCAGGACATCGGGCAGTTCCCGCGACCGCTTCGGCGGGTCAATCTGCTGTGTCGGATCGTTCGTCGTGATTCCTTCTCCCACAAGAAACTTATGGAACATTTTCACAGAGGAGAGATTCCGCGAAATGCTCCGGGGCGACAACCCCATCTTGTGGAGCATCGCGAGGTATCCGGTGACATGCTTCGGACGGACCGCATCCGGCGCCGAGACGTTGTTCTGCTCCAGCACATCAAGGTATCGGGTCAGGTCGAGGGCGTATGATGCGATCGTATTCCGTGCTGCATTCTTTTCCAGCTGAAGATAATGGAGATACGATCGAAGATGGTTTTTCATGTGGGAGACGATTGCTCACCCGACGGCTGCTGAGGCAGATCATCAGGACGCGCGATACCAGAGGAAGAGTTTTGGTTTGCTCCGGCTTCATTCGACGGGATCTGGGACGCAGGTTGCTGCGGGACAATTTCGGGTGGTGGCTGAACGGTCGGCTCAACCGCCTCCGGCGGCAGTTCCACAACAGGCGGCAGCGGCTCCGGTTCCGGATAGGTTATGCGCTGATGGTGGATGCCGATGAGGATTTTCAGGAATGCGTCCTTGATATTGGTAAGATCACGGAGCGTCAGCTCACATTCATCAAGCTGACCTTCAATGAAGCGATGCTTGATCATATTGTCGATCGACTGTTCGAGACGCTGGATGGTCATCTCGGTGATCGAACGGGTAGATGCCTCGACGGAATCTGCGAGCATCACGATTGCGGTTTCCCGCGTTTGAGGTTTCGGTCCCGGATAAAGAAAATCCTCTTCCTTGATGTTCTCTTTTTGTGGCCTCTTCGCCGCCTGTTTCAGCGCCTTGTCATAAAAGTACGAAATCCTTGTCGTGCCGTGGTGCTGTGGAATGAAGGCAACGACGCTCTCCGGCAGTCCGTTCTGTCGCGCCAGGTCGATCCCTTCTTTCACATGTGATTGGATGATGAGGGCGCTCATCCGGGGCCGGAGGCGGTTATGCCGGCTCGATGCTCCGACCTGATTCTCGACAAAATATTCCGGTTTCAGCATCTTGCCGATATCGTGATAATATCCACCCACACGTGCGAGGATCGTATTTGCCCCGATCGCCTCTGCAGCCGCTTCGGCAAGACTGCCGATCGTCTGGCTATGGTGAAATGTGCCCGGTGCCTTCTCGGAAAGCTCCTGCAGCAACGGATGATTCACGTCGGCCAGTTCTTCCAGCGTGAGGTCCGTCGTGACATGAAATACCCGCTCGAAGAATATCAGGAGACCGTACGTCAGCACGGGCGAAACGATCGCATTCACTGCGGCAAATGTCAGCATCATCGCCACGGTCCTGAATCCGTCGAACTGCTCAAGCGAGAATGCCACCATGGGAATGGCATACCCGATGAAAATAAAAATCATCGACTGGAAGATCTGTGTTCTCTTGCGCAAGTCGCGCACGGTGTACGCGCTGAGCGCTCCGGCAACGAGCGACGTGAGTGCAATCGTGTAGTCGTTACCATGAATACCCGCTACGAGCCACGCAATCGTCACGGTGCCGTAGAACCCGACACGGGAGTCGAAAATGATCGTCAGCAACATCGACGCAGCCGGAACGAAAATGAGATATTGTGCAGGTTCCGAAACTCCCCATTGAACTGACAGATACGCGCAGACCGTCTCCATCACGATGAGGAGGGCGATGATCGCGAGCCGGCTGTTGTCCGAGAAGATCCTCTTCCGGAACAGGAAAAGGTACATGGTGAAGAGACTCAGGATGACCAGGACCTGCAGGATAATCCCGACGGAGTGTTTCGACTCGTTGAGCGGCGACCCGCGTTCGGCCTTCGCCTTAAGGAACGATTCGAGCTTGAGTTTTACGTCAGGCGTGATGCGTTCATTCTTCCCGATGATCCGTTCGTTTTCGAGAACGTAGCCGACCGTTCTCGGAACATCTTCGAGCGCCGCCTCTGCTGCCAGCGTTGTGGCGGCCTTGTCGAGCACGAGATCCGGGGTGAGAACTGATCCCGCTAATTTCACATTGAACGTGCCGGAATTTCCCCCGCCAAAGAACCGGTCAAGTTTGCCAGCGAGCAAACCGTTCGCCTCCGTCTGGTCGTAAATCCTTCCCGTTGGGATGATGTCTTCAACGGATCCCCTTCGCACCGCAATTTCAGGTCGGGAGAGCTTTGATTTGGTCTCATCGATCAGACCGGAACGATAGATATCATCAAGATTACCGGCGAGCAGTTCACGCAGCGACCCGAACATCTGGCGACGGACGGAGTTCTGCTTCAGCAGGAAATCCCACTCCGGATCCGTCAATGAAAACGGAAGAAGCCGGGCAAGCTGGATAAACGCCAGCGAATCATCACTCTTTCGTGTCTTCTGCAACCGGACACGTGCTCCCGCTGCCGCTTGCAGTGTCTGGAAAATGTTCCGCAACTGTGCCACCGCGCTTTGCGGCACGGAATCCATGCGGTCGAATACCGGATCGATGGTACGGACAGCATCATCCTTTTCCTTCTCGTATTGCTGATCATTCTTAAAGATCGGGAATGCGAACGGCGAGATGAGATCGTTGTCCGTCCAGACGGTCCCGACATTGAAATCATACTGGATCTCTTCGGGATGCGGAAACATCAGGATGATTGCGGCAACGAGGAGAATGCCGAGGAGAAATTTATAGACAAAATGATTCTGGAAGGCCTCTACGGAAAGGAGGCGCAGAAAGCGATTCTGCGGATGTTCGCCCGGGAGATCCATAGCCGAATCAATATCTGAAGAAGTTGAGTGAGAAGCAAGGTTATGCCTTACGATGCAATGCGTTACGGCGTATTGCAGTTTGATTCTGGATGCAGCGAGAGTTATATTGATCCCGCTCGACATCTGAGCGTTTCTGGAATTTCTGAATTCGGTGAAGGATGAATGAGATAACCGCACGTGAGCTCGTCGAGATATGTCACCGCCTGTCGGCGCACGGATTTGTCACTGCCACCGACGGCAATGTGAGTACCCGTCTGGAGGACGGCGGGTTTCTCACGACACGCACCGGTGTGAACAAGGGAATGGTGGAGACCAGCGACCTTGTTGAAGTGGATGCCAACGGCACACCCCGAAATTCCGGCCAGGCCCCATCGACGGAATTCGGGATGCACCTGTTTATTTACAGGCAACGATCGGATGTCGGAGCCGTGGTCCACGCTCATCCCATTCATGCCACAGGTTTTGCAGCCGCAGGTCTCGCTCTCGACAGATGCATTTTCCCCGAGGTGATCGTGGGACTCGGAGCAGTCCCGCTCGCCACCTACGCGACTCCTTCAACCTCAGAGGTCGCAGATTCGATCTCACCGTACGTCGGAACAGCAAATGCGATTCTCCTGGCAAATCATGGGGTTGTCACATACGGACCGGATCTCTGGGACGCCTACTTCAAGATGGAGAAAGTGGAGCATGCCGCACATATCGAGTTTGTGGCGCGCATGCTGGGCGGTCAGCGATCACTCACACCTGAACAACTCGACAAACTCCGGAATATCAGCCAGGAATCGTACGGGAAGGATTTTTCCAATAAGCCGCAGTGCAAAACTTCGATCGAGCCGGCGGAAGAAATTCCCCATGATGAAGAAATCCGCAATCTCGTGCGGGAAATGATAAGAAAGAACTCATGACGAAGAAGCATTCCAGAATTGTTGTCGGCGTCATTTTCGGCGGCCGCTCCGCGGAACACGAAGTATCCCTCGTATCCGCAACTTCCGTCATCAATGGTCTCGACAGGCGAAAGTACCGGGTCGTACCTATCGGCATCAGCCCGGATGGCAAGTGGCTCAGCACACCCGACGCCCTGCGACTGCTAAAGTCGGGGAATTCCCTTTCCCGCGTCCCTGACCGTATCCTTACCCCTGATCCGAGACATCACGGTTTACAGCAGATTGGCAGCGGGTCCGGTGAGCTCCGGAAACTCGATGTCATCTTTCCTGTCCTCCATGGAAAACTCGGTGAGGATGGGACGATTCAGGGATTGTTCGAGCTCGCGGGAATTCCGTATGTCGGAGCCGGCGTACTTGGTTCATCCGTCGGCATGGACAAGATTATCACGAAACAGCTCTGTGAATATGCCGGCATTCCCGTAACCCCGTATCTCTGGTTTCTCTCGCGGGATTTTTCGAAGGGTCCTTCGCAGACGATCGAACTCGTTGAGCGAAAACTTGGTTATCCTTGTTTCGTGAAGCCCGCCAATTCCGGATCGAGCGTGGGAATCTCCAAGGCGCATTCCAGAAAAGAACTTCGTGCCGCAATCTCCCTGGCGCTGAAATACGACAGAAAGATTCTGGTCGAACAAGGGATTGAAAACGCGCGGGAAATTGAACTGAGCGTGTTAGGGAATGATGAACCGATCGCATCGGTTCCGGGAGAGATTGTCGCATCGAACGAGTTTTACGATTACGATGCAAAGTATGTGGATGGAAAATCGGTGGCGCACATCCCTGCCAAGTTTCCGGCACACACGGTGAAATCACTCCAGAAATTTGCGCTTTCCGCATTTCGCGCGATCGACTGCTCCGGCATGGCCCGTGTCGACTTCCTCGTGAAGAAAAAATCGAACACGATCTTTTTCAACGAGATCAACACAATTCCCGGCTTCACCTCGATCAGCATGTACCCGAAACTCTGGCATGTATCGGGCATTTCGTTTCCCCGGTTGCTGGACAAGCTGATTCATCTCGCCCTCGAACGACACAGGAATGCCAGCAGACTCCGGACGGCCTATCGGCCGAAATCAAGCTGGTACAGGAAATCGTGAAGAACCGGCGACTGCAGATTGTTGTGTACGAAGACACCCGCGCCATTTTGGAATAATCGGCTCGGAACCCGTGCCGCGATCTGACTGAGCTTTGATATTCGGCAAAATTATGGTACATTGACCGGTATGGACAATCAGTACTACCGGAAAGTTCAGCCGAACGTGGGCAGCTGGCTGAAGAAATCGATCAAGAACAGAAATTTCCTCCTCACTCTTCTCGTTGCAGTCCCCGTTTTCTCGTTCGTCACTTTCAGTAACAAGGGTATTATCCAGCACCTTGCTCTGGAATCGCGCAAACACGAAATGCAGGAAAAAATCATGAAGGAGCAGGAAGAGCAACAACGGCTGCAGGCCCAATCCAAGGCGCTTGAGAATGATCCAAAAGCGATCGAAAAAGTAGCGCGAGAAAAATACGGGATGGCAAGAGAGGGAGAAACCGTGTACAAAGTAAGAAAAGAGAAATAGGCAGTACGGCAGCGGAGCACAAGGCAAGGACTTCTTCACACCCGAACGTATGGAATTGTTTCCGGAAGGAAGTGCGAACCCAAAGGCCGTCCGCCGGCGCTCCGATGCCCCTCTGGCAGAGCGGATGCGCCCCCACACCCTCGATCAGGTTGTCGGGCAGCAGCATCTTCTCGCCGCAGGAAAACCCCTTCGCGTACTCGTCGAGCATGATTCCCTGCCGTCAATTATTTTCTGGGGGCCACCCGGATGCGGCAAGACTACACTTGCCCGCATTCTTGCCGAACAGAGCAAAGCGGATTTCTTCCAGCTTAATGCGGTGTCGTCCGGTGTGGCAGAAGTCCGAAAAGTCATTGACCGTGCCTCCGTAAACCGCACAAAGCTTCACAAGCGCACCATCCTCTTCATCGACGAAATCCACCGCTTCAACAAAGCACAGCAAGATGCTCTCCTTCATAGCGTCGAGGACGGCATCATCACACTTATCGGAGCAACAACGGAAAATCCCTCGTTCGAGGTGATCTCCCCGCTTCTTTCCCGATGTCTTGTCTATATCCTGGAACCACTTGCAGCGAAGGATCTCGACACCCTTATCGACCGGGCACTTGAACAGGATGAGGCGATACGCGCGAAGAACATCCGCATCGGCCAGAAGGAACGTGAGCTCCTCGTCTTGCTCTCAGGCGGCGATGCAAGAATTGTCCTCAACGGCCTCGAAACCGCGATTCTCCTTCTTTCTCCCTCGCCGGGCGCCTCAGGGTCGTTGACGGGTGCTGCGATCGAAGAAGCATTTCAACGGAGGAATATTAAGTACGACAAAGGAGGAGAAGAACACTACAATATCATTTCCGCTTTTATCAAGAGTGTGAGAGGATCTGATCCGGATGCGGCCGTCTACTGGCTTGCACGCATGCTCGAGGGGGGCGAAGATCCGAAATTCATTGCACGGCGCATGATCGTTCTCGCGTCGGAAGATGTCGGCAATGCGGACCCTTATGCCCTGACGCTCGCAACCAGCTGTTTCACCGCTATTGATTATATCGGTATGCCGGAAGCGCGTCTCGTGCTCTCCCAGACCGCGATTTATCTTGCGTCCGCCACAAAGAGCAATGCTTCCTATCTTGCGATCGATCAAGCGCTCGAGGACGTGAAGAAGACGGTGAATGAAGGAGTACCGCTTCATCTCCGGAACGCACCAACGGCATTCATGAAGGGACTCGACTACGGGAAGGAATACCGCTACAGCCATGATTATGACAGCCATTTCGTGGAGCAGCAATATCTTCCCGATGCTCTCCGTGACAAAATCTACTACCGGCCGACAGATATCGGTCAGGAAAAAAGTATACATGAGAGATTAAACAAACTCTGGAAACATAAACAGCGATGAAGCTGACAAGAAAATATGCCGTCGGGGTCGATATGGGCGCGACCACAATCAAGGCAGGAATGGTCACTCCCAAGGGCGCAATCCTCGATCAGATCTCGATTCCCACGCGGGCGGATAAAGGTCCGAGGGTCGTCATGACCCAGCTGATTTACGCGATCCGGGAAATTCTTGCGAAGCAAAAAACCGCCGAGTGCTTCGGCATTGGGATTGGCGCGCCGGGGATCGTTGTGATCGAGGACGGTTCGGTACATAATCCCCCGAACTTTGCCGACTGGGACGAGGTACAAGTGGCAAAGCACATCCGGAAAGCATTTCCTCTTCCCGTCTTTATCGAAAACGATGCCAATTGTGCTGCGATTGCAGAAGCGAGGTACGGGGTCGGCCTCGAGCACAAGGACTTTCTCTTCGTCATCTGGGGAACGGGTGTCGGCGGAGGCATTATTATGGATCGGGAAATTTACCGCGGGCCGCACGGCGGTGCCGGCGAAATCGGGCATGTTTCCATCGACTACAACGGCCGTCCGTGCAATTGCGGCGGACGCGGCTGTATCGAGGCGTATATCGGCCAGCGTTATCTCTCGACCCGCACGCGCGAAATTCTGGAAAGCTCCCCCCAGGAAGAGGCGCGGTCGAAGATCATCTCCCTTGTCAACGGCAATCTCCAGAAAATTGAGCCGGCAATCATCTCACAGGCCGCGGAAATGGGGGATCCGAAAGCATTCGAAATTCTCCGTGAGGCCGGCGAGCTTCTCGGATATGCCCTCGCCTCCGCCGTCAACATTCTCGACCTTCGTATTGCGGTGATCGGCGGGGGTATCTCCGCCGCTCCGGATTTTGTCTTCGAGACAATCGAGAGCTCGCTGCGATCCCGCGTTCTCGCTCCCCATAAAAAGGGGGTCCATGTCCTGCGTGCCAGACTCGGAAATCCCGCAGGCATCATCGGAGCAGCAAGTCTCGTTTTCTGACAACCTATGCGCCTCGGGTGCATCTCCATCCTCCTTCTCCTCGTTTCGACCTCCGGGTTCAGTCAGGAATTTCCCCGCATCGATTCAACAACCGCACGACCCGATACGGCAAAGACCGATACATCCAAAAAGTCGGCAGAGACCGGGGGGATTGATACCCTTGTAGCATATTCCAGTGCAGACTCCATTGTCTTCTTCTACAAAACCAAGATCATGTCGATGTACAGGAAGGGAGACATCAAATATCAGAAGATGGGACTGCAGGCGGAGCGCATCGATGTCGACTGGAACACTTCCACGATGTCCGCATTCGGCGTTCCCGACAGTTCCGATACGTCCCGCTCAAAACTGCGCGGCACACCGGTTATGATCGACGGGGGCGAACAATATCAGGGGAAAAGACTCCGGTACGATTTCAAAACCAAGAAAGGAACGATCACCCTCGCCGACACCAAGATCGACCAGGGATATTATCACGGAGAGGACATCAAGAAGCTGGCACCTGACGTCCTGTTCATCGCCGACGGCAGGTACACCACCTGCGATGATCCGGATCCTCATTATTATTTCAGCAGTCCGAAAATGAAAGTCATGCCGGGCGATAAGGTGGTCGCGGAACCGATCTATTTTTACATCGAAGACGTCCCCGTCTTCTGGCTCCCGCTCGGAGTATTTCCCGCCCGCGGCGGACGGCATTCGGGATTTATCGCACCCGCCATCACCGAGGACGCCACACACGGCCGCATGCTCCACCATCTCGGGTACTACTGGGCAATCAGCGATTACATGGATGCCAACCTCAAAACCGATCTCTACACGAAAGGAAGCTGGGCACTCTATGCGGACTACCGCTATGCGCTTCGCTACTATCTCAACGGCGATATTTCGGGAAATTATATCAAGCTCCTCCAGGGCGAACCATCCGATCCCGACCGCAGCGTCTCGGAATCCTATTATCTGAACCTCACGCATTCACAGACGATCGATCCGACGCTCCGGCTAAACGCCAATTTCACGTTCGCAAGCAACAACGCGTATCAGAACACCATCGATCTCAACCAGGCGCTGCAGCAGGATATCACCTCCAACGCAACCCTCTCGAAGTCGTGGGAGGGGACGAGCAACAGTGCGGGTTTGAGTATCTCCCGCAGGCAGGATCTCGTCCATGGTAACCTCTACGAAACCCTGCCGTCATTTCAGTTCAATCACAGTCAGAGCTATCCGTTCCGATCCGACAAGTCTTCGGATGTTTCCGATCTCTCATGGTACGAAATGATCGGCGTGAGCTATTCCGCGTCCGCCACCAACACGCGTAACCGCATCAACAAAACCATCGACAGTGTCAAGACCACATCCGG